>JAFXAZ010000001.1 GCA_017521985.1 Lachnospiraceae bacterium | reverse complement strand
CTCATCAAATACCGAGATATGTATGTATAATACATCCTTTGCAAATCTGAGAATAGCATACATGGATGGAACCAGAAAGTATCGAGAGTTGAAAAACGATAGTACAACATACGTTGTAGAAAAAGGCAAATGGGCAACATACAAGTATGAAGTTAATGTGGCTGAGAAGACAATTGTACTTACCGTAACAGATGGAGCAGGGAATGTATATGTAGACAATAATGCGACTCAAAGTCCGTTTTATGGAAGCGGTAGTGATTTGGCGAAGTTCCAATTTAAGGTTCCAAGCAAAAATGGTGCAAATGCAACGAATGAAGCAGAATATAGTGTAGATAATTTCAAGGTGTACTATGAAATTCCTCAAGATTCAGGAAATGAAGGTGATGGTACAGAAGGTGATGGAAACGATAGCGACACCACAGATAATGGGGCACCGACCATCATTGAGATTCCTGCGGATGCGACAAAGATATTGCAGGAAGCGTTTAATGCAAGTGCACAACCAACAGCATTTACCGGAGCGTTTGTATTAGATACTGATAAGGACCAATTAAATATTGCAGGAGTTGCAGGAGGTACCACTGCAAAAGTTACTTTTGGTAAAATAGATGAAGTAGATAAATATACAATCGAATTTGATATGAAACGCACTGATGAGGATAACAGTGGCTATATGCAGATGAAGTACTTTGATTCTGTTGGTACTGAACTTTCTTTGTCAGATACACGTTACCAGACATTCAGACTTAGGGATAAATCAGAAGGTACGGTATATAACGTAATTGAAAATTATGAAGTTACTACAGGTAATTGGGCGCATTATAAGTATGAGCTTGATATGGAGACTCAGCAGATTACGGTAACAATTACAGATAATGCAAATGTATGTTATACAAGTTTGTCGGCAGCATTTGATGCAACTTGCGAAAATGTTTATGAGATGCAGTTTTATATCCCTAATGCAGGAAGTGCAGCAAAATACTCTATTGATAACTTTGTTGCATATTACACTGGGGGTGTTACTGGCGGTGGCGATGACGGTGTAGTTACTAACTTCATTACTAATGCAGGTTTTGAGACCGTAAATGAAAATCCGGGTGATGGATTTACAGGTATGGGCGCTCATGGATGGAATAAACATGGTAACTGGGGAACTAGCAATATCCGAGAATTAGATAATGAAGTGAAGCGTTCAGGCGAATATTCCATGAAACTTGGCGGTGGTGCATTAACAGATCAAGTAGTTGTCCGTCAAACGATTAATGGATTAGTTCCAGATAAGTATTATAAGTTAAGTGGTTATATTAAGACAGAAAATTATTATCCTGCAGCAGTTAGTAAACCTGTGGGCCCTGTCTTGAGAATAGATTCCTCCAGTGCAGGTAACTTGTTCTGGGTTTCCAGCATACCTATAACAGCGGGGACAGAAAATACTAACGACTGGACATATACAGAAATTATCTTTACGCCAGGAACAGAGCAAGTTTATCTGAGCTGTAGAATGGAATATGGTAGTGGTAGTGTGTGGTACGATGACTTATCGCTAGTGGAATACGAACCTTGTGTTAGCGTTGCTATGAGTCAAAATACGGCTACACTTTCCGGTGGAGATGAATTACAGTTAAGTGCTGTACCATATCCGGAAAGAGACGGAGTAGTTATCAAATGGTCATCTTCTAATCAGAAGGTTGCAACTGTAGATGAAAATGGTAAAGTAACTGCGTCTACTACAAAGAGTGGTGAAGCTATTATTACTGCAACAGTAACAGAACAAATTTGTACGAAATCTACGATTATTTCAAGCGTGGATGTAACGGATTACTGTAAGATTGTGGTCAACGCAGGAGAGATTGTAGAACCGGTAGAAGAAGTTAAGGTAGATATAAAGAATATTAATTTAGTTCTCGGTGAAGGTGATGCCACCATCAATTTGATAACTGTACCGGCGGCGGCGAAGGAAACCACAGAGTTTGTTTGGTCCACATCTGATAGTAGCGTTGCTGTAGTAATTGATGGATATGTTGTACCTGTAGGCGAAGGAACTGCAACTATTACAGTTTTTGCAAAGGAAGATAAAACTATTGCAGATTATTGTGAAGTAGTGGTAACTAAAAAAGAATCAGATTCTTTTGAGGTGAGTGATTTTGTAATTCAGGAAAATTCTGAATTTGATAGAATAATCCAAGAATCCGGATATCCTAAGCTTCTATTCTCATATGAGGATATTGCTAGTATTAGACAGAAAGCCAAAAGTTCTTATACAGCGTATACATTTACAAAAATGGAAGAATATGCGGATTCCTTGTTAACAAGTGAAACTTTGACTCATGCTAATATAGCCACAGGTGGACGAATATTACAATCATATCTAACTAACCTGGTAATGACAGGATATATTAAACAAGATATGGAGTATATTGATCGTGCTATTGACATGATGTTAGCATCTGCAAACGAATATACTGTAGACGAATATTATGCAATGAATGCAGGGCTTTCATTAGGAGATGCAGCACAAGCTTATGCAATTGGTTATGATTGGCTCTATCCGTTTATGACCGAGGAAGAAAGATCAATCGTTGTAGAATTATTAGATGGTTTAGGTACAAAACTTGCAGGACTTACAACAGGATATGACTCAGCTCCTGGAACGGGAAGTAACCATAGTGCGGTTATATACGGTGGACTTGGCTTAGTTGGTTTAGTAAGAGAAAATAACGGTTGGATAGAAAAAGCAACAGAAGTCGTTACAGAATACTTGCAGAATTCTTCGGATGAAACAGGTTTCTATAACGAAGGTACGGACTATATGATGTATGGTGCGTTAGGAGCAGTAACGTATAGCGCTGCGTACCAGAGAGCAAAGAATATAGATTTAATTGAACAGTATTCTTATATGGAAGAAAATTTGGATATGCTATTATATTATTTCCTTCCGGATAGAGAATCTGTGCTAACCATAGGAGATTCAGAAGGTACATTATCGCCTATGGGAGCTTGGATGTATTTAATATCTAAGTATCAGGATGCAGTTTCGTTATGGCAGTATCTGGAATTGACAGGAGAGAATGGAACACAGCTATATGGTATGCCGGAAAGTGCCGGAAAGGGTGCATCAGCAGCATATATCCTGATTTGGGCAGATACTACATTAGAGCCAATGACACCGGCAGAAGGTAGTAAGGACAATATCAAGGAATTTGAATGGGGATATAATGTATATCGCGATGGATGGGATGATGAACTTGACACATTAGTAAGTTTTGTGTCTGGTAAAACAGCTCATAGAGGTCATAATCAAAGAGATGAAAATTCATTTGCATTCTATGCAAAGGGAGAAGATTTTGCAATCGACCCTGGATATTCTCCATCTGAAACACTTAGTCATAATGCCCTGTTAGTTGACGGTGTAGGACAGGCTGTTCCTGGCGATCAATATGATATTTATGGCGAAATCATCAAGAGTCAGAAGCTCGCAGACAATATTTATTATGTGGAAGGTGATGCTACAGATACATATCCTGATAGAGTAAGTGTCTCTTCTTATATCAGAAGAATGCTGGTGTGTACAGGTAATATTCCATATATTATTGTGATTGATGATATCGATAAAGCAAACGACGTAAAATCTAATTATTCATGGTTACTGCAGACTGGCAAGACAAATAAGCTGTTAGTAGAAGGAAATAGTGCACAAATTATTGGTTCTAACAAAGGATCTGTCATGGATATCCAATTCCCATTTGAGGAAAGTGTATTTCTTAATATCGATCCATGGGCAACTATTACAGTGGGCGGAGCACAAGGTAACTATATTCCATCTGGTTATAGTAAAACATTAGAAGCTGTCATTCCAGGTGCGGACAAACGTATTGTAAGTGTATTGACTGCAAGAGGTTATGAAGAATTATCTCCGGTAATAGAAACCACAGGGACACCTAATAACGGAACAATTACACTTTCCTATTACGATGGTAAGGCAGATGTGATTACATTAAATGGTAATACCATTAGCTATCAGCAAATCGATATAGAGATTCTGGATAAACCGGAAGATCAAGAGCCATTGACGAAAGAAGAAATAGATGCGATAGGAGGTAAAAGCATTACACTGCAGATTAGCGGAAAACTGCAGGATTTTGAAAAATTAAGTATAGAAAATAATGAAATCATTGTGGATGTAGAAGAGTTTATTGCTGTTTTTGAAAATTATACAGCTTTGGATGAAACCATGAAGAGTCAATTAAGATCTTCGGCACCAAATGGTAACATTCTTTTAGATACTGCATGTGATATTATAAGTGCTAACTATTCTTATAATTCAGATTTGAGACATATTACAGTCATGGTTAAAGAGGATGTATATAAGGTAACGGGACCGGATATCAATATTTCAGGTATTCAGGAAGATAAGATTTCTATTCAAGGAATTGATACTCGTACGGATGAGGTACAATATCCACCTCAAAATGCTATTGATGGAAATTTAGATACTTACTTTACTATTCAAGGAGACACTGGCGAAGCGGTTATTTTAGAATTAGATAAAGAATATGAAATATATGCTGTGGGTATAGCGTTTAATCAGGGAAGTAAACGTATCAGTAGATTTGATGTTCAGGTATCTATAGATAAAGTAAATTGGGAGACTGTAAGATGTGCTGCTTCTAGTGGTTCAACAGAAGGTGTTGAAGGATATTCATTTGCAAAGACAAATGCAAAATATGTTAGATTTTTAGGTTATGGTAACTCTGTAAATGAGTGGAATGCGATAAGGGAAATTGAGATATATGGTAAAACAATAGACGTGGATCCAACACCTACACCAGATCCAACACCTACACCAGATCCAACACCTACACCGGATCCGACACCTACACCAGAGTTCGTTCCAGAAATCATTGAACAGGGAACTGTTGAGGCTTATTCTAAAGGAACTAGTGTTAAGGTATCTATTCATTGTACAGGCGAGTTGGCTGACTTTGCTGGTGTATGGATAAATAATCAAGAATTAGATCCAAGCAATTATACTGTAACAGAAGGTTCAATTATAGTGACACTTAATCCGGCATATGTGGAAACACTTTCAGAAGGACAGCATGTATTTACTATAAAATTTACCAACGGAACTAGTGTGGACAGTCAGCTGACAATCCACGAACAGAAAACAGATGAAGTGGGTAATGGAGAATCGACCGAATCAGATAAAGTGGAATCAGCGGAAGTAGAACAGGCGTCTAGTCCTAAAACTGGAGATAGCAGTCACTTGTTGTTATGGATGATGTTATTGAGTGCTGTAGCGTTAGTAGGTATTTTCGTTGCACAAAAAATGAAACAAGAAAAATAAAATAATGGGCGGAGGATAATCCGCCCATTGAAAAATGATTTTGTGACGGAAAGCAAATGATTAAGTAAGAAAATAATATTTAAATGTTTTGCTAGGAGAAAGTTATATGAATAAACTAAAAATTGCTCTGATAGGACAGGGACGAAGTGGTCGTGATATTCATGGTGAATATTTAAAAAAAGATTCTAATACAATTTTTGAAGTTGTAGCAGTAGTAGAGCAGGATACTCAGCGAAGAGAAAGAGCATTAGTGGAATATCCTGGTTGTCAAGTATATGCCGATTATAAAGAATTGTTTGGAAGAAGTGATCTGGATATTGTGTTAAATGCGTCATATTCAGAACAGCATTATTCTATTACCAAGGATTTAATGGAGCATGGCTTTAATGTATTATTAGAAAAGCCATTTGCACGTAATTATTATGAGTGTTGTGATCTGATGAAAACTGCAAAAGAACATAATGTGCTTTTGGCAATTTTTCAGCAGAGTTTTTATGCACCATTTTATGACAAAATGAAAGAAGTATTGAAGAGTGGTGTACTTGGCAATATAAAGCAGGTAAGCATTAGATATAATGGCTTGGCGAGACGTTGGGATTGGCAGACATTACAGTGTAAGCTTGCTGGCAGCGTTTATAATACAGGACCACATCCAATTGGAATTGCATTAGATTTATTAGAATATGATGAGGAAACAAAGGTTGTTTATTCTAAATTAGATCAGGCTCTTACAAGCGGAGATGCAGAAGACTATGCAAAGATAATTTTGGTTGCACCAAATAAACCGGTAATGGATATTGAGGTAAGTTCCATTGATGCATTTAGTGATTGGAATTTTAAAGTACAGGGTTCTAAAGGTACGTTCCAATGTACAATTAATGATTACAAGCTGAAATATATTCCGGATGGTGTAAATCCTGAGAAACCTGTAGTTTTCGAATCTTTGAGAAATGAAGAAGGATATCCAATTTATTGCAAAGAAGAGCTTATTACATGTGAAGAAAGTGGTTCATTTGGCGGTACAGCAATAGATGTAGGTACAGAAAAATATTATCAGATGCTTTATCGTACATTAACAACTGGAGAACCTTTAGAGATTAAAACAGAAGAGATGGCAAAAGTAGTAAGTGTTATGGAAACTGTACATGCACAGAATCCAATGCCGATTAAATACTAATTTAAATGGAGGAAATTTGTATGTTTCGAGTAGCAATACTGGGATGTGAGAATTCTCATGCCAACGCATTTTTGAAAGCGGTAATCAACGATAAATTAGTAGATGATGTTGAGTTTGTAGGAATTTATAGCGATGACTTAGAAGCATCAAAGAAGCTTCAGGATGAGTTTGGTGTTAAGGTGGCAAAAAGCTATGATGAATTTGTAGGTCAAGTGGATGGTATCATTATTACTGCTCGCCATGGAGATAATCATTATAAATATGCAAAGCCATATATAGAAAGTGGAATTCCAATGTTCATTGATAAGCCAATAACATGTACAGAAGAAGATGCCAAAGTATTTATGGAAGAATTAATAGCACATAAAGTACCCGTATGCGGAGGCACTGTATGTGCTTTGACAGACCGTGTTCAGAAACTGAAGAAGGCAGTAAAAGAAGAAGAATATGGAAAAGTATTTGGCGGATATTTAAGGGCTCCAATAAGCATGGAAAACGAGTATGGCGGATTTTTCTTCTATTCTCAGCACTTAGCACAGGTTTTAACAGAAATTTTTGGATGTTATCCAAAGAGCGTTAGAGTGTATAGAAATGGTGATACATACACATGTGTAGTTAGATATGAAGAGTATGATGTAACTATAGCTTATGTAGAAGGTAATTATTTGTATTATGCAGGAATTAGTTGTGAAAAAGCCTATGTAGGTGCTGAATACGATTTTGGTGGATGCTTTGAAAGAGAATTTATGGAATTCTATGATTTATTAAAAGGTAAAGGGCAACATCAGAGTTACAAAGATTTCTTTGCACCTGTTTATGTATTAAATGCAATTAACCGTTCTTTAAAAAGTGGCTTGGAAGAATATGTAAATAAATATGAGGAATAGTTATGGCAAAAATAATACTTTCCGCTTTTGCGGATGAATATGATAGAGATATTGATGTGCAGCTTCAGATGCTTAGAGACAATGGTATCGGATATTTGGAACCACGTTTTATTAACGAAAAAAATATTGCAGATTTTTCTGTGACCGATGCAAAGATGTTGAAAGAAAAATTAGGAGAAATCAAGGTGTCTTCCCTTGGTTCTCCTTTGGGAAAGATTAAGCTTTCTGATGATTTTGAAAAGCATTTAGAGACTGCAAAAAGAGTATTTGAAACAGCTAATATTCTTGGCACGCAGAATGTAAGAGCATTTAGTTTTTATTTGCATGAAGGGAGAACAAGAGTAGAATGCCGTGAAGAGGTACTTTATAAATTAGGACGTATGATTGAGTTGGCAAAGTCATATGATATTATTTTATGCCATGAAAATGAGGCTGAAATTTATGGAGAATCTCCAATGGATTGTCTAGACTTGTTAAAGAACTTCAACGGCAAATTTAAATGTGTTTTTGATATGGGAAATTTTGTTCTTGGTGGGTATAAACCGTTTCCGGATGCTTATGATATGTTAAAGGATTATATCCAATATTTCCATATTAAAGATGCTTTATACGAAGGCGCAGTAGTTCCACCAGGATGTGGAAATGGTTCTATAGGAGAAATTTTAAAACATCACATGACCGTTACGGGAAAAGATGTGTTGGTTACATTAGAACCTCATTTACAGACTTTTGATGGAATAAATATGCTGATCGGTAAAAGTTTTGAAAATCCGTACAAATATGAAACGAAAGAAATTGCTTTCTTAGATGCAATTGATAAATTTAGAGCAATTGTGGAGGAAATGTAATGAAAAAAATCAGAGCAGCAGTCATAGGCTGTGGGATTATTTCTGGTATGCATTTAGATTCTATTGCAGCTCTTCATGAGGCAGAGCTTGTAGCGGTCTGTGATATACGAGAAGAACGTGCATTAGAAGCAGCTAAAATGTACCATGCGAAATCATACACAGACTATCATGAAATGTTTGAAAACGAAGTATTGGATGCCGTTCATATTTGCTTGCCGCATTATCTTCATACAGTTGTAGCAGAGGATGCATTTCGTGCCGGAATTCATGTAATATGTGAAAAACCAATGAGCATTAATTACGAAGATGCAGTTGCGGCAGTAGATTTGGCAGAACAATGTAACGTAAAATATGCTGTAATTTTTCAATGCAGATACAACACACCATCTATATTAGTAAAAGAAAGAATTTTAGATGGAAGATTAGGTAAAGTAAAGTGTGGAAGAACTACACTTACTTGGTATCGTCCAAACGATTATTATGGAGACTCCGATTGGAAGGGAACGTGGGATAAAGAAGGTGGCGGTGTTATCATAAATCAGGCCATTCATTCCATAGACTTAGCAAATTGGTTTATTGATAGTACACCGATAGAAGTACAGTCTTCTCTTCATAATCGCAACCATCCGAATATGGTAGTAGAAGATACCGCAGAAGGTTTAGTAAAATATGAAAACGGAGCAATTCTTTCATTTTTTGCAATGAACAATTACCTTAGAAATGAACCGATTGAGATTAGATTATTGTGTGAAAATGGATCGGCAATTCTCTCTTATGATGAAGCGGTGATTACATACAATGATGGTACTGTTGAAACAGTAAAAAATCAGCCACAAAAGATAGTTTCGTATACAGGCGGAGCGGATTACTGGGGAACACAGCATGCAGTGCAGATTCATCAGTTTTACAAAGCATTAGTGGGTATAGAGAAATTGGAAATCAGTGGAAAAGAAGCTTTGAAGACGCAGAGGCTTATTTGTGATATTTACAAAGACTGTAAATTAAAGGAGTTATAATGCATAATTTTACGGGGAAATGGATAACAGATGAGGAGTTTTGTAATCTGTCGCCTAGAAATGTGTTTTTTCAAGTAAAGGATGTCGTAGAACTATCCTGTAAAGAACATAGGAATTGTCATATTCTGTTCCGAAAAGAATTCTACATGGATGAAAAGCCTGGAAAAGCTAAAATATATATTACAGCTGATGATTATTATAAGCTTTATATTAATGGAAGCTTTGTGTCACAGGGACCTGCTCCGTCATATCATTTTAGATATAATTATAATGTGATTGATGTGACCGATTATTTAGTTTCAGGAAAGAATATAATTGCAGTTCACACACTGTATCAGGGACTTATCAATCGTGTATGGCAAAGCGGTGATAATAGACATGGTCTTATTATGGATTTGGAGGCAGACGGAAAAAATGTGGTGTGTAGCGATGAATCTTTTAAAACAGCACGACATTCCGGATATAAAGAAACTGGGACAGTAGGATACGACACCCAGTTTTTAGAAGAATATGATTCAACTGCTTTAGAAGTTGGATTTGAACAAGCTACATTTGATGATAAAGACTGGAAATATGCAAAAATCAATATGCAGGCGGATCATACCTTAGTTGAACAAACATCGAAAATGCTTAAATTTGAACATATTAAGCCGATCATAAGCTGTGAGCAAGGAAATTATTGGTTTTTCGATTTTGGAGCTATATATGTTGGATATCTTTATGTAAAAGTTAAAGGGAATAAGCAAGATGTTGTGATTATCCGCTGTGCACAGGAGTTAAATGAAGACGGAAGTATTCGTTACAAGTTAAGGGCAAATTGTAATTATGAAGAAACATGGATTCTGGATAATGGGAAAAGCGAACTAGATTGGTTTGATTATAAAGCTTTTCGTTATGCAGAAATAGTGATTCCTGATAAGTGTGAAATATTAGATGTTTATTTTGTGGCGAGACATTACCCATTTGAGTTAAAAGTAAGAATGAAACCTGAATTTGCGCAAAATGAAAAACTTCGGAAGATATGGGAATTATGTGTAAATTCTCAAAGATATGGAGTTCAGGAAGTGATTCAGGACTGTATGGAACGAGAAAAAGGATTTTATTTGGGTGATGGATGTTATACTTCATTAACTCATATGCTTTTATCTGGTGATGATACCATGGTTCGTAAGCTCATAGACGACGCATTTGCAAGTACTTTTATTACGGATACTATGATGGTTTGTTTGAATGGTTCATACATGCAGGAAATGGCAGAGTTTTCACTCATGCTAACAGACTTGATATTATGGCATTATAGATTAACAAAGGATATTGAATATTTAAAGAAAAATTATCCTAAGATTATTAATGTGCTGGAAGCTTTTCGCCGTGATTATGAAGAGAATTGTTTAATCCGTCATACTGATATGGCATGTTTGGTGGAGTGGCCACCAAACTTTAGAGATGGGTATGACGTAGAACTTGATCCCGGAAAAGGCTGTTACGAAACACATGTATCTATAAATGCCTATTACATTGGTTCAATAAAAAGTGCTAATGAAATGGCGCGCATATTAAATAAAGAGGCATACCGAGATATAAAACCATGTGTGGAACAATTTTATGAAGAGTTTTACAATAAAGAATTACATCTTTTTAAGGATAGCAATATTTCTGAACATATTAGTATTGTTGGAAATGTATTCCCTTTTGCTTTTGGTCTCTGCCCAGATGAAGAATACAAAGAAAACTTTGTTCAGATGCTAAAAAAACGAAAAATAAGTTCATTATCTCTATTTTGTACTTTCCCAGCCTTGAAAGGATTGATAGTAAATGGATGGGAAGAATTAATTGAAGAAATGTTATTAGATGAAGACGCATGGTTAAGAACAATTCGAGAAGGGGGAACAACCACTTTTGAGGGTTGGGGAAAGGATAGTAAGTGGAATACATCATTATTTCATTTAACAATGTCATATGCGGCGGTTTTTTTGGCAGATGTTGATTTGGAGAAATGTTTCGGGATAGAGATGTAACCATAATGGTGTACTTGTAAGCGTGGTTAGAAAAGAGAAAAAGATGAATGTATTAGTAATGGTGGATATTGAAGGAATTAGTGGTATTTATGCTAAGGAGCAGGTGGTAGCAGACCAGAGACGTTTTCAAGAGGGCAGAAAATATATGACAGCGGACATAAATGCCTGTACAAGCGGACTTAAGGCTGCGGGTGTGGACAAGATATATGTGTACGACTGTCATGGCGGCAGTTATAGCATAATCTGGGATGAGGTAAGTGATGATGCAGATTATTATATTTGTGGTAATACTGCAGGGAAGCGCTTTCCGGGAATTGAAGATTGTGATGCGGTTATATTACTTGGATATCATTCTATGGCAGGAACATACCATGGTATTTTAGAGCATTCTTGGAACAGTTCGAATGTTCAAAATGTTTTTATTAACGAAGAAAAGGTAGGAGAGCTGGCTATGGACGCGGCAGCAGCCGGTGAATATGGAAAACCGGTAATTATGATCAGCGGGGATGACAATACCTGCGCAGAGGCAAAAGCACTGATGCCGGAGGTGGTCTGTGCAGAGGTGAAAAAGGGATTAAATACATATGGTGCTATGTTGATGCCGCCTCATGCTGCACATGAGCTTATTTATCAAAAGAGTATAGAAGCGGTGCAAAATTTTAATAACTGCAAGCCGTTCTCTTTTGACAAGCCTTTAAAATGCCGGGTCGAAGTGACTGAGAGAACTGTTTTGCCTAATGTACATGGTGCACCATATGTAAAAATTTTAGATGGTAGAAATTTTGAAGTGACCGCAGATACTGTGGAGGAACTTATTTATAGAATATGCATATAAATAAATCTGTAGTGAATAAAGTGATTTGGCAAAAAAAAGAGGTTGATTTTTGCACTACTAGTACAGACGAAAGGAAAAGCATATGAAAGTATCAGAAATATTCGGAAAAGCTAGGTGGGTGTCTAGTATAGACCAATGTGATACTCCTTATATCAGAGGAGAGTTTTTAATACCAAAAGAAATTCAAAAAGCTCAGATTACCATCTGTGGTTTGGGTTGGTTTATGCTTTATTTAAATGGTAAGAAAGTGGGAGATGAGCTTTTTACTCCTGCCAATACGGATTATCACCATTGTCCGAGTATGTATTGTAGTGATAAATTTGGTGAAATGCTATCTCATCGAATTTATTGTATGGAATATAATATTACCGAATATCTTTCTGTAGGTCAAGATGCACGAAACTGCATTGGCGTATTTCTTGCTCCGGGATGGTATAAAACGGATCCTTCAGATACTACATATGGATTGGGATATTCATACGGTTATGTAAAACTTTGTTATCGCATTGAACTTTACTATATAGATGGAACAACGGAAGAAATTCTTTCAGGAGAAGGGTTGAAATGGGCCGAGAGTCCGTTGGTGCATTATCATTTACGATATGGAGAGCAGTATGATTATAACAGAATTCGGATGAGTGGGTGGAATTTAGTCGGTTTCAATGATAAAGAATGGCATACAGTTGAAATTGTAGAAGCTCCTGAAACGGAGTATTACATTCAAGATTGTTTGCCAGATCGAGTGATTAGACATATTGCTCCAAAGTTGATCCATGAGACAAAGGAGACTTTTATTTATGATGTGGGTGAGAATATTACCGGTACACCTGTTATAAAGCAACGAGGAGATGCGGTTGAGAGAATCATCTTCCGATGTTCGGAACGTTTAAATCCCGACAATACTATTGAAGAATATACCATGCACAAGCAGGAGGGGCATTTTATAACGGATGGGACGGATCGAGACTATCGGTTGCAGTTCAGTTGGTTTGGATTCCGCTATGTATCTGTCAGCAAGAATGCGGTGATGATTGACTGTGAAGTGATTCATACAGATGTAACGGTGACCTCTGGTTTTTATAGTGATTCGAATATACTAAACTGGTTGTACGAGGCTTATATCCGAACCCAGCTTGATAATATCCACTGTTGTATTCCATCCGATTGTCCTCATTTGGAAAAACAGGGTTATACCGGTGATGGACAACTTACAGCTCAGTGTTGCATGATGCTTCTGGATGCTCGAAAAATGTATGATAAATGGTTACGGGATATTTCTGATTGTCAAGACATTATATCCGGGCATGTGCAGTATTGTGCACCTTACATTCATTCTGGTGGTGGGCCGGGAGGATGGGGGTGTGCCATCATAGAAGTCCCCTACCTATATTATCAAATGTATGGTGACATATCTGTGCTGGAGGAATTTCTTCCTAAAACGCTCCGTTACTTTGATTATTTGGAAGCTCATAGCGAGGAAGAACTGGTAACGAGTGACCAGCCGGGATTGTGGTGTCTGGGGGATTGGTGTACCCCAGAGAAAATAGCCATTCCGGCTCCGTTTGTTAATAACTATTTTTATATAAAAAGCCTAAAGCGTGCTATTGAGGTTTGCAGAATACTAGGTAAGAATGCCTTGATTCCGGAACTGGAATCAAGAAAAGCAGTTAAAATCAATGCTTTGATGAGTCATTATTATAATGCAGAAACAGGTGACTTCGCAGAAAATATACAGGGTGCTAATGCCTTTGCCGTAGATTTGGGGCTTGGAGATGAGCGGACGCTGGATCACATTGTGGAACGTTATCGTAGCTATGGCATGTACGACACCGGTATCTTTGGGACGGATATTGTTACTAGGGTTCTTTTTGAAACGGGATATGACAGGGAAGCATTTCAGTTGCTAACTTCCAAGGGGAAATATTCTTTCTATAACTGGATGATAAGCGGAAGCACTACATTGCCTGAGTACTGGACGTTTAGACGTTCCCAAAATCACCCAATGTTTGGTGCAGTGGTAAAGTATCTGTTTATTTATTTGTTGGGTATTGTGAATGAGGGAGTGGCTTATGATAAGGTTCTGATTGAACCTCGATTTGTAGAGGGACTTAATCAAGCAGAGGGATACCTAACTACGGTTAAAGGTATGATTTCTGTAAAATATGAAAAGACGCATGAAAAGATGAGCGTGACGATGGAAATACCGAAAAAAGTTTGCGCGCGCTTCCGGTATCAGGGAAAAGAACAGTTACTTACAGCAGGTGTCAATGAGATAGTGTTCTCTATTCAACAAGGAATATCGAATATCTGAAGATAAATTATATATTTGTTTCATAAAAAGTGCAAATGGAATGGCGAGCATGCAATAAAGAACTGCACCTTTTTAAGTTATTGTATGTATAATAAACTCTCCCAATTGAGTGTATCTTATAAATCATAAGATGTACTTAATCGGGAGGTTTTTATTATGCAGACGCGTCTTTGAAATTTAATGTCAGCCACATAAAATCTACAAGAGTACTCTTTCAAGAGGTGCTTACCCCATAAATAACAGCAAGCTTTAGTAAGTTTAGACGATGAGGTCATGGGTTTACAGATTAAAAAATAGTTGTACAAATTTAATTAAAGAGGTAGAATATAATCAATAGCAAAATGTGTAAGGAATATTATAGGAAGGGAAGTGCGGTATGCCACAGACGATGATAGATTTGCTGGAGCAGTATATAATGGAAGTGAAAAAAATATATGGTGGTCATTTGTGCAAGGTAATTCTGTATGGTTCATATGCGCGTGGTGATTTTAGTACAGATTCTGATGTTGATATTATGATATTACTGGATATCTCTGATTTAGAATTGAAGGAATATAGTCAGCAACTTTCGTATATGACTTATGATTTTAATTTGGATAATGAGCTGGATATAAAACCTATTGCTAAAAGTGAGCAGCACTTTAAGAAGTGGATTGAAACTTATCCGTTTTATGCAAATATTCATAGAGAAGGAGTGGTTTTGTATGGAGCAGCGTAAAGAGGAAATAGGAAATTCATGCATTGGGTGAGAATGGATATAAACGTCATAAAGATGCTATAGCAAATGGGAGTTGAATAAAAAATATGGTGCTAAGCCAAGGATTAAAAGCTATGGCTTAGCACTTTTTTATGCAGTCATTCCTTCGGGAGGATTTATTATCCGGTAATAGAGAGCATACTTAATTTTGAGTTATTCAGACCTAAAGTTTAAATATAATGTTTAATTAAATTGACAAAACAAAACAATTTGTTTATTATATTAAACATAAGGAGTGGAATTATGGGTAAAAAATCAGTAATAGTTATGCCGGATACACAAAAAGTTTTAGAAAATATGGGTGAACAAATAAAAATGGCTAGATTGCGTCGTAATCTTTCAACAGAATTGGTGGCGGAAAGAGCAGGCATTAGTAGAGCTACGTTGTGGGCTGTGGAAAAAGGCACTCCAACAGTGGCTATAGGAACTTATGCTGCAGTGTTACATGCTTTGGGCGGTATGGATAAAGACTTAGAGCTTGTGGCACAAGATGATGAATTTGGCAGAAGAATTCAAGACATGAATTTAGTAACCCCGAAACGAGCAAAAAGGAAGTAGAGATATGTCCTTTAAAGGATAAGAAATTTTATAGTTGTACAAATTAAATTAAATAGGTATAATATAATCAATAGCAAAATGTGTAAAAAATATATGGTGGACATTTGTGCAAGGTAATTTTCTATGGTATAGCAGATACGGGAGGTCCCTATGGTTACTTTATATCATAGTTCAAAAAGTGGTATTGTTGGTGAGATTGCCCCTACAAGCCGTGAACGCTGCGATTTTGGCAAAGGCTTCTATATGGGGACAGAAAAATCTCAGCCGTTAACTTTGATATGCAATTATGAAAATGCAAAGTTATATACCCTCCAGGTTGACCTGTCGGGATTAAAAGTTCTAGATATTGAAGTCGGTATTGATTGGGCACTTCTTGTTGCATATAATCGAGGAAAAATGGAATCGGTAAAAGGCACTGCAATTTATAACCGAATTGCAGAAATGGCTGATGGATGCGATATACTGATTGGCTTTATTGCTAATGACAGAATGTTCGTAGTGCTCGACCGCTTCTTTAAAGGGGAAATCACGGACGAAGCGCTCATCCATAGCCTTTCTGCATTAAAGTTGGGCAAGCAGTATGTTGCGCTTACCACAAATGCTTGTAAGCAAATTAAAATTGTAGAAGAAAAAGCGTTGACCGAAGCGGACCGTAAAGCATTACGAGTTGAGAGCGAGGACCATCGTTCCAGAGGTATTGCACTGGCAGATGAAATTTGTCGTCAATATCGCCGCGAAGGACGCTTCTTTGATGAAATATTGAAAGCCGGTGAATGATATGACAGAACTTAATACACAACAATTCGGACTCTGTGATATTCAAGGCAGGTTGTTTGAATTAGCTTTAAGAAAAGGATACAACTGTAAAGCATTTATTGAAAAGTTTATGAACAGTAAGACGGCTGCCGCTTTGGATGAAAGGTATGATCGTTTGCAGTGGGCCGGCGAGGAATATATCCTTGAAGAATTAAACGAGGAGGTTGGTGGCATACCTAAAGGAGGCATCTCCTACCACAACGAAATTATGTATTGGTCGGGATATGTCTACCGCTATTGGCACTATTATACCGGGGAGTACAGTAAAGAAATATATGCTATAGCCGATGCAGAAAAGATGGCAACCGTTTATCTCGGTTTTCACACCCTGGATGTAGAAATGGCGATTGACAGATTGAAAGAAATTAAATAGTATAATATTAAGACAAAGTATTTAAATTTACGAAAGAACATATTTGAACTATTTTTAGGAGGTCATAAATATATGATTAATTGGAATAATTTGGACACCACTATCGCGTATAAGGAGCTGTTTGATGTAGCACCTGTAAATCTTGCAGAGGTGATGGCAGGAGAGAACGGTGCAGACCGTGTTAAAAAGTACAGCGTGCCTATGGCAGCAGGGATGGCATTTAACTATGCTGCAAAGCAGGTGGATGAGGATGTACTTGCAGCGCTTGCAAAGTTGGCAGAGGAAATGCAGCTTGCAGAGAAGTTTGAAGCTCTTTACAATGGTGCTGTGATTAATACCGGCGAAAAGCGTATGGTGCTTCATCATATGACACGTGGACAGTTAGGTCAGGCAGTGGTTGCGGATGGCGTGGATAAGCGCAGTTTCTATGTAGAACAGCAGCAGAAGATTGCAGAGCTTGCAAATAAGGTACATAATGGTGAAATCACAAATGCAGCAGGTGAAAAGTTTACTACGGTGGTACAGATTGGTATCGGCGGCAGTGACCTTGGTCCTCGTGCGATGTACTTAGCTTTGGAAAACTGGGCTAAGGTAAATGACACATTCAAGATGGAAGCAAAGTTCATCAGTAACGTAGACCCGGATGATGCAGCAGGCGTATTAGCTACGATTGATGTAGAGCATTCTATTTTCGTATTAGTATCCAAATCCGGTACTACTTTAGAGACGTTGACAAACGAATCTTTTGTGAAGGATGCATTAAAGAATGCAGGTTTAGACCCATCCAAGCATATGATTGCAGTTACCAGTGAGACTTCTCCTTTAGCAAAGAGTGATGATTATCTTGCAGCATTCTTTATGGATGACTATATCGGCGGTCGTTATTCCTCTACCTCCGGCGTAGGCGGTGCCGTATTATCTTTGGCATTTGGTCCGGAAGTATTTGCGCAGTTCTTAGAGGGTGCAGCAGCAGAAGACAAGCTTGCACAGAACAAAGACATTCTTGCAAATCCGGCCATGTTGGATGCATTGATTGGTGTGTACGAACGTAATGTTTTGGGTTACCAGACAACTGCCGTATTGCCATATTCTCAGGCACTCAGCCGTTTCCCTGCACACTTACAGCAGGCAGATATGGAATCCAATGGTAAGTCTGTAAACCGTTTTGGTGAGCCTGTAAATTATGTGACAGGTCCTGTTATTTTCGGTGAACCGGGTACAAACGGACAGCATTCCTTCTATCAGTTATTACATCAGGGTACAGATATTATTCCGCTTCAGTTTATCGGCTTTAAGAATAGCCAGATGGGCAGAGACGTTGTAATTCAGGACAGCACAAGCCAGCAGAAGCTTTCTGCAAATGTAGTAGCACAGATTGTAGCATTTGCATGTGGTAAAGAGGATGCAGACCGCAATAAATATTTTGCAGGCGGACGTCCGTCCAGCATTATCGTTGGTGAGCAGTTGACTCCTGCAGCACTTGGTGCACTCCTTTCTCACTTTGAAAATAAAATCATGTATCAGGGCTTTGTATGGAATCTCAATAGCTTTGACCAGGAAGGCGTACAGCTTGGTAAAGTTTTAGCAAAGAAAGTTCTTGCACATGATACAGACGGTGCACTGAAGGCATACAGCGATTTATTAAATATCTAATAATACAGATGGACTCCCGGACAGCGAATCTGCCCGGGAGATACTTTGATTTATGTACAAAGGAGAAATCAGTTTATGGCAATTACAATGATATTATCCCTGCTTAGTGGCGTAGCACTTTTCCTGTTCGGTATGTCTCTTATGGGAGATGGTCTGAAAAAGGTGGCCGGAAACAAGTTAGAATTGATTTTATATAAGCTGACCAGTACCCCTATTAAGGGTGTTTTGCTTGGTACGGCTGTGACGGCCATTATTCAGTCTTCTTCTGCGACTACGGTAATGGTTGTGGGCTTTGTAAATTCCGGTATGATGAAGGTAGCACAGTCTATTGGTATTATCATGGGCGCCAATATCGGTACAAGTATTACAGGCTGGATTTTGTGTCTGTCATATATTGAGGGCTCAAGCGGTATTGCTCAGCTTTTGTCTACCGCTACCATTTCAGCAGTGGTTGCGATTGTGGGTATTATCTTTAAGATGTTTCTGAAAAAAGACGTATTCCATAATGTGGGCGATATTTTACTGGGCTTTTCCATTTTGATGGTGGGAATGCAGACTATGAGTGGTGCAGTAGCTCCGTTAAAGCAAAATGAAGCATTTACCAATATGTTTACCATGTTTTCCAATCCGATTATGGGTATTTTAATTGGTATTTTGTTTACTGCTGTGCTGCAAAGTGCTTCTGCTGCAGTAGGTATTTTGCAGGCTCTTTCCGTAACCGGAGGTATTACCTTTGCATCCGCGCTGCCAATCGTAATGGGTATCGGTGTAGGTGCGGCGTGTCCGGTATTGTTGTCTGCAATCGGTACCAACAAGAATGGTAAAAGAACTGCATTGATTTATCTTTTAAATGACTTGCTTGGTATGCTTTTCTGGTCCATTGTATTTTATTCTGTAAATGCATTTGTTCATTTCGATTTCCTGGACAGTATTATGAATCCGGTAAGCATTGCACTTATGAATACGGTGTTCCGTACAGCTACCATTATAGTACTAGTACCTTTTATTAAATACATAGAGAAATTAGTATTTTATCTGGTTAAAGACACGGTTGAAGATGAAGCAGATGACAAGGATTTTGATTTGTTAGAAGAGCGTTTTCTTGTATATCCGGATATTGCAATCAGCCAGAGCAATACAGCTATGCTTGGCATGGTCAAAAAAGTACATAAAAACATTGCATGTTCTTTGAAGCTCTTGGAAGAATTTTCATGGACGAGTTATAATAAAATTCAGGAACGAGAAAATGTGATTGACAAATATGAGGACAAGCTAGGGCTTTATTTGATGCAGTTGACAAGTAAAGCACTGAGTACCACGCAGACTAAAGAGGTGTCTAAATTATTGCATACCATCGGGGACTTTGAACGACTTGGCGACCATGCGGTAAATGTTGCAGAGGTGGCAAATGAGCTTCGGGAAAAGAACAGTATGTTTTCAAAAGAGGCACAGTATGAAATTTCTGTATTAAAGAGTGCAATAAAGGAAATTATTGAGATAACTGTAACTTCTTTTGAAAATGGTGATTCACAAAAGGCGGCAAGGGTTGAGCCGCTTAGAGAATTAATCGGTATTCTTTGTGATGAAATGAAAATGCGTCATATTGAACGATTACAAGCAGGTAAATGTGAACTGAAAATGGGGTTTGCATTTAATGATTTGCTGAATAACCTGGAGCGTATTGCAGACCATTGCTCTAACGTTGCAATAGCGTTGATTGAAATGGAATTGAAGCTTTATGATCCACACGAATATTTGAAAAAATTACGTGAAACAAAAGATTATACATACAAGCAATGTTTTGAGGAGTACGAAGCAAAGTATGATATTAATAAATATCAACTTAGTGAGTAGAAGACATATATAGAAGGCGAAAGATGAAAGAAAATAAGAATAAAGGTCTTAACATTAGCGTAAAATCCTTTGTTACAGCAATTGTAATTTTATTTGTGTTGATGGTGTTGACCTATGGATTAACATGTTTGATTCCGGGCGGTAAGTTGCCGCTTTGGAAATGGGCGCTGTCTCCTATCTTGGTGCTGGGGGCAGAGGGAAGTGGTTCACTGATTGCAATTATTGCTTTTTTACTTATATTGGGTGGAGTATTCAATGGTCTGGACCGGTGCGGTTTGATGAAGTATATGTTGGACAAGATTACCGCCCGCTTTGGTAATAGTAAATACCGGTTATTGGCAGTAGTAACCCTGTTTTTTATGGCTATGGGTTCCTTTATAGGTTCTTTTGAAGAGTGTGTTCCGTTGGTACCGATTGTGGTGGCATTGGCAAT
Organism: Lachnospiraceae bacterium; assembly: GCA_017521985.1. Taxonomy (GTDB): domain Bacteria; phylum Bacillota; class Clostridia; order Lachnospirales; family Lachnospiraceae; genus RGIG6307. The sequence goes on along the minus strand of JAFXAZ010000001.1, from coordinate 60,132 downwards.
AAAGCTTGGCTGGGATGCATTAGTCGGTATTGGTATGAGCTTGCTGGCAGCGGGATGTGGTTTTGCGGCCGGTATTTGCAATCCCTTTACCATAGGTGTGGCACAGCAGCTGGCTGGCCTTCCTATGTTTTCAGGTATGTGGTATCGTGTCCTTAGTTTTGGATTGATTTATGCACTGTTAATAACCTTTTTATGTGGATATGCCCGTAAAATCGAGAAGCAGCCTGTGGACAAAACGGATGACAAGCAGTTTATAGCAGATAAGCGAACGGATAAGGCCTTGATTTGTTTTGTGTTCATTGTAGGAATTGGTATTGCGCTGATACTGAGCAGTGTGTTTGTGACGGTATTACAAGATTATACCATAATTATTGCGGCCTTGATGTTTTTGGTGGCAGGAGTATCTGCGACCCTTTTGGCAGGAACCGGCGTAAAAGTGCTTGTCGCTGACTTTTGGAATGGTCTGATAAGTGTGCTGCCTGCGGTGCTTATGATTTTGATGGCTAATGCGATTAAGTATACGATGACGGAGGGTGGCCTTTTAAATGTAATTTTAAATGGGGCAGTGGATATTGCGGCTGCGTTGCCAAAATGGGCAGTTATTTTATTTATATATATGATTACCCTTGGAATGAACTTTTTTATTCCGTCCGGTTCTGCCAAGGCGTTTTTGATGATGCCGTTAATTGTGCCTGTGGCGCAGGTGTTTGGGATTTCTGCACAGTTGTGCGTACTGGCCTACGCATTTGGAGATGGTTTTTCCAATGCCTTTTATCCAACCAATCCGGTGCTCTTAATCAGTCTGGGACTTGCAGATGTGAACTATGGCACCTGGGCAAAGTGGAGCGGAAAGTTCCAGCTAATGAATCTGGCTTTAACCAGTGGACTGCTTTTAGTGGGGTTGGTAATCGGTTATTGCTAGTTGCGAGGAGGATACGATAATGATAAAAGTAAAGGAATACAGAGGTCACATTCGTAACTGGAAGGCTCTTTGCAGGGAGTTGGACATTGATGAGGGACTTTCCCGTGAGGCACGCGAAGAGGCTATTTTGATAAAAGCATACGAAACTTGGGGACAGGATATGGCAATGCATATGCATGGCATGTTTGCCTTTGCATTGTGGGATGAAGAAGAAGAGAAGCTGTTTTGCTTAAGAGACCCATTTGGAACAAAACCTTTTTATTATTACCGGACGTCGGAGGGCGAACTTTTATATGGGACCATGATTCGTCCGATTCTGGAGCAGCCCGGTTTTGTAAAAGAGTTAAACCAAGAAATGCTTCAGCTATATTTGAGCCTTACCTATGTGGCCGGGGAAGATACGTTCTTTAAGGGGTTAAAAAAGCTTTTGCCAGGTCGCTTTTTGGTATGGCAGGATGGCAAAATAGAAATTACCCGTTATTTCAGACCGGAGTTTTATCCGGATGACAGCAAGTCTTTACAGGAGTGGGCAGATGAAATTCATACGACGATTCAGGAAATTATGCCGGAGGTCAAGGAGGAAGATGAGTACGCAGAATCTTTCTTATCCGGAGGTGTGGATTCTTCCTATGTACTGGCGATGTCGGATGTACAGATGACAGACTCCTGTGGATATGAAGAAGAGCGTTTTGACGAGTCCGGGCTTGCTGCGCAGACAGCAGAAATTTTGGGACGAGGAAACCATCGCTGCCTGATTACACCGGAAGAATATTTTGCAATTGTTCCGTGGGTAATGGAGCATATGGAGCAGCCGTTGGGCGATGCATCGGCCATTGCCTTTGCACTGGGCTGTAAGGCAACTGCCCAAAGTACCAAGCTTTGTTACTCCGGTGAAGGCGCAGATGAATTTTTTGGCGGCTATAATATGTATCGTAATGCAGAGCGTTATGGTGACAATTTAAAGACCTTCTATGTAGGCAATACTAATATTATGAAGGAAGACGAAAAGAAAAAACTTCTGAAACATTACTACGAAGAGGTTCTTCCAATTTGTCTGGTAAAAGAAATTTACAAAGAAAACGAAGGTCTGGATCCGCTGAGCAAAATGAGTGACGTGGATATTCAGATTTGGCTGGAGGGTGATATTTATTTAAATGTGGATAAGATGAGCGAGGCTGCCGGTTTGGAAATTCGTATGCCGTTAACAGACCGTCGTATTTTTGACATTGCTTCCCGTATGCCTTCCAAATATAAGGTCAACGAAGAGCAGAACAAAGTCGCCCTTCGTACGGCTGCTGCAAAGGTGCTGCCGGAAGAAATTGCCTTCCGCAAAAAGTTGGGCTTTATCGTGCCAATTCGTATTTGGATGGCAGATGAGCGTTACAACCGGCACGTACAAAAGACACTTCGCAGCAAGGTTTGTGAGAAATTCTTCCATGTGGACGAGGTGCAGGCAATTTGGGATGATTACGTTGGCGGTAATTCCGATAACTGGAGAAAGATTTGGACGATTTATACGTTTTTAGTTTGGTATGAAATATACTTTGGGGTGGAATAATCCGCCCCTTTTTTGCGCACTCTACTTATATATTTTAAAAGTAAGGAGCAAATCATGTCAGAGGGCAAAGAGAGAGGCAAAGCTAAGGGTGGCGCATACAGTCGCTGGCTGAATACCATAGAAAAAATAGGAAATAAGCTGCCGCATCCAATCGCATTATTTGCGTTGTTTGCAGGTGCGGTAATAGTGCTTTCGGCAGTGTTATCAGCCGCGGGGGTTTCTGCTACAGGTGAGCTGGTGTCCGGCGGGGAGTTAAAGGAAACCACGGTGTCTGTAGTGAGTCTGCTTACAAAGGAGGGTATAACGTATATGTTGACCCATGCGGTAAGCAATTTCACCAATTATGCTCCGCTGGGAATGACTCTGGTAGCTATGCTTGGCGTAGGTGTGGCAGAGCGGTCAGGATTAATTAATGCACTTCTAAAAAGTGTGGTTAAAATTACACCTGCCAGATTTATTAGTCCAATGGTGGTATTTCTTGGAGTAATGGCTAATGTGGCAAATGATGCGGGCTATGTTATTTTAATCCCTTTGGGAGCTATGATTTTTAGAGCCTATGGTCGACATCCCATGGCAGGTCTGGCTGCGGCTTTTTCAGGAGTATCCGGTGGATTTTCCGCTAATTTGCTGGTAGGAGCATTGGATGCACTTTTGGCAGGAATTTCCCAGACCGCAGTAACGATTATTGACCCGAACTATCAAGTGGCAGTCATGGGAAATTATTTTTTCCTGGCGGCATCCACTTTTTTGGTAACAATCCTGGGAGCATGGGTAACGGACAAAATTGTAGAACCACGACTTGCTGCATTTAGTGGGAACGTGGTTGGAGAAGAGGATGTATCGTTAACCACGATTACACCGGAGGAAAAGCGTGGAATGAAAAGAGCCGGCCTGGTGGCATTTCTGTACGTGGCAATTATTGTAGTGGCATGCCTTCCGCAGAATTCCTTATTTCGAAATGAAAATGGTGGGTTGTTGGGCAGACCTACATCCCCTCTTGTTGACAGTGCTGTCATTTTAATAACCTTTTTGTTTTTGCTTCCGGGAATTACGTATGGGTTGACTACCGGAGAGTTCAAGGGGGATAAGGATGTGTGTGGTGCTTTGTCAAAGTCCATGAGTTCCATGGGCTCTTTCTTGGCACTGGCTTTTGTATCTGCCCAGTTTATTAATTACTTTAATTACACTCAGATTGGCACCATTGTGGCACTGTCCGGCGCTAACTTTTTTCAAAAGATTAATATTGGTTTAATACCTCTTTTGGTAATATTTGTATTATTTTCCAGCTTTATGAATCTGTTTTTGGGTTCTTCTTCCGCTAAGTGGAATATTTTGGCGCCGGTTTTTGTGCCAATGTTTATGCTTTTAGGCTATAGTCCGGAGCTTTGTCAGCTTGCTTATCGTATCGGGGATTCTTGTACCAATGTGATTACGCCCATGATGACGTATTATGCGGTTATACTGATGTTTGCACAGAAATACGATAAAAACGCAGGCGTAGGCACGTTGACCGCCACTATGATACCTTACAGTGTGGCATTTTTGATTGGATGGATTTTACTTTTGATTGTTTGGATGCTTTTGGGACTTCCAATTGGAGTTGGAACCAGCATTTATTATATGCTTGGGTAAGTGTAAATTGTAAATGTGGATTTGGGCATTTTGTGGGCAACAGGCAGTAAAATGCCCAAAAAACACCCAAAAGCTTCAAAAAATAGGGCTGTCACACGACAGCCCTAAAATGTTATAAAAATTATTCAGCATCTAATAAAGATAAGGCAGCTTCGTCAGCAACGATGGTTACGTCCGGGTGAAGCTGTAATGCAGAAGCAGGTACTCTAGGAGTGATAGGACCGGCAACTACTTCGCGTAAAATCTTTGCCTTGTCCTTGCCGCTTACAACAACAACGATTTTCTTTGCCTGCATAATGCTTCCGATACCCATGGTATAAGCCTGGCGCGGAACTTCATCAGCAGACGCAAAGAAACGTGTATTTGCTTCGATGGTGCTTGCCTGTAAGTCAACACAGTTGGTTCCTAATGTAAAGGTATCAGCAGGTTCGTTAAAACCGATATGGCCATTATGACCAAGACCTAAAAGCTGTAAATCAATACCGCCCATTTCATCGATAATAGCATCGTAATCCGCACAAGCTTTGTCAGCATCCGGTTCTAAACCGTTTGGAACGTGAGTGCAGGCTTTGTCAATATTTACATGGTTAAATAAATTGGTGTTCATAAAATAACGGTAACTCTGGTCATTTTCAGGAGAAAGACCTCTGTATTCATCCAAGTTCACAGTAGAAACCTGACTAAAGTCTAAGTCACCCATTTCATAACGTTTAATCAGTTCTTTGTAAGTACCAACCGGGGAACCGCCTGTTGCAAGTCCAAGTACACAATCCGGCTTCATAATAATCTGAGCTCCGATAATATTTGCAGCTCTTCTGCTTAATTCATCATAATCTTTTGCACGACAAATAATCATAGTTTAAATCCTCCAAATGCATGTTGTGCGGAACACACTAATTATATGCTTTTACTGACATATAAATTACGAAAAAATTATAACACTGTATTCCAAATATTTCAACAAGAAACCATAATAGATTGAAAGAACTTTGAAAAAGAATTTTTAAAAAATCCTGGATTTCATAGGTTTCAGCACCATGAATAAAATCATGCCCAGCACACCACAGGAAATAACTTCGCCGATACCTACGGTCAGCATCATGTATGGAATCGGCAGAGGATCGCCGTATCCATAACGGAGTACAAAGGGAATAATAATGGTGTTAGAAAGAATTGGCGGAAGTGTTCCCAGTACCGGGTGGGCTTTCCTGAGATTATAAGTGCCGAAAGCACCTATTAAAGTAGCCAGACTGCCAAAAATCACGTCCGGCAAAATGCCGCCTGCAAGGACGTTGCTTAGAAAGCATCCCACAAACAGTCCCGGAATAGCAGCTCCGGTAAATAGTGGAAGAATGGTCAGTGCATCCGCAAGGCGGACTTGAATTGCCTTGGAGCCAAATGCTGCAAACACTACTCCGAGTACCACGTAGATAGCCGCAATCATAGCGGCCTGAGTTACAAACATTACCTTTTTGTTTTTCATATGAAATTCTCCTTTAGTTTTGTTTTACGTGAGGAAGGTTTCGAACTCACGGAAGTTAACTATACTTTATATAGAGTGTTTTGTCAAGTCATTCCTCCGCCGGCCTTACTTCTTTTATCATTTCAAGGAGACCGGTCATAAAAGGCGACATCCAACGGTTTTTATGGCAAAGAACCTGGCTATAATATATTTGCGGAGGAACATCCACGTCAAGCTTAAACAAAGTACCCTTTTCCAATCGTTTTTTTACAACATACTCAGGTAAAAAAGCAAGTCCCATGCCTTTTTCAACCAAATCGGCTATCATGGATATATTGTCGATTTCTACGGAGTCTCTAAGCATCACGTTATATTGTGCTGTTAATTCCTTAAGTCTGCCATAGCAAATACCTTCTCGCTCTGTTACGAGAAAATCGTGCTGTATCAGTTCTTTAAGAGGAATGTTCTTTTGACTGATTAGTTGGTGCCCCGGACCGCTTAGAAAAACCATGTACTCCCGATGTACGTAGTGGCATCGCAAATCCGGGTCGGTGTTTAAATTGGCGGAGAGATACAGCATATCCAATTGATTTTGTTTTAGCTGTTCCAGAAGCTCGGTTGTATGTCCTGTTTTGATGCGAAGGTCCAGGTTTTTGTATTTGCCCTTAAAGGCCGGAAGAAAGTCGGCCAGTGCCCCGAATAAAATAGATTCGGATACCCCAAGGCGCAGGATGCCGTGGATGCTGTCGTTATCTCGTCCCAGAGTTTCTGCTTTTTCTACTGCGTGCAGAATCTCGTATGCATAAGTCAAAAATTCCATACCAAGGGAGGTTAGGGATACTTTTTTGCCAATGCGGTCAAACAAGGGATAACCAAGTTCTTTTTCCAACTGCTGTATTTGCATGGTGACCGTGGACTGGACATAGTTTAATTCATCGGCAGCCTTAGTAAAGCTTTTAAGTTCTGCCACTCGGATAAATGTTTGTATATTTCGGATGTCCATATTGCAACTCCTATTATCAATATTTTTGATGATATATATTGAAAACATTCGTTTTTCAAATTGACAGTAACACATTATACTATCCATGTAAATACTAAAAAATGACAAAAATGAGGAGTTTTCAGAATGAAAAAAATAATGAATGGTATATTTTCCAATGCTGCTGTAATATTAATGGCCGTTTTACTGGCAATAAATTATCATATTTTTATTGTGGAAAATCATTTTGCACCGGCAGGGCTAAATGGTATTGCTACCATGATACAGTATAAAACCGGGTTCAGTATCAGCTATATGTCTCTTATAATTAATATTCCGCTTTGTGTACTTGCTTATTTTCTTGTGGAAAAGGGATATTCCGTAAAAACACTTTTGTTTACGCTTGTATATTCTTTTGTATATTTGATTTTGCAGGAACTGGGATTAGATTCTTTAAAGTACAATGCTCAAGGGCATGATACTATCTTTCCGGCTATTATCAGTGGTGTAATTACCGGATTTGTGAGTGGTATTTGTCTCAAAAATAATGCGTCAACCGGAGGGATGGACCTGATTTCCAAGTATATCAATAAAATAAGACCGGAGACGAATTTCTTTATGGTGACTTTTATTTTAAATGCAGTTATTGCAGGAGTTTCCCTCTTTGTCTATTCTGACAAAGGCTATGTGGACTATAAGCCGGTTGCCCTTTGCATTACTTATTGCTTTATATCCAATTTTGTTGGGAACTACATTATCAAAGGTGCAAAAACAGCCTATAAGTTTACTATAGTTACCACCCATCCGGATGAGATTTGCGAAGAAATAACACATGTTCTCCGCCACGGTGCCACTAAAATTGCAGCACAGGGAGCATATACCGGTCGGGAAAAAACGGTTTTGCTGTGCGTGGTAAATAAACACCAGCTGACGGATTTTAAGAAGATATTAGATAAATATGATAATACCTTTTCATTTTATGAGGTTGTAAATGAGACCTACGGTAATTTTAAGCATGTGAGAGTATGACCTGGCTACTTTGTCTTTTGTTGTGTCAAAATAAAATTGAAATTCTATTGACACAGTATCGATGGTTTTGTATACTGAAAAAAGGAAAATGACAGACGGGGGAACGATATGCAGGCAATAGATTTTTCAAAATATGAGGTGAGCAGAAAATATTATGGTGGTTCTGAGCGGAAGCTGGGAATCGTCATTCATGGTGATGACTATATGCTTAAATTTCAAAAGCAAACATCATTTGGGGAGCGCAATAATCATATTTCAGAGTTTATAGGCTCACACATTTTTGAATTGTGTGGGTTTCTTACGCATAAAACATATTTGGGACTCAGAGATGGAGAGCAAGTTGTGGCATGTAAAGACTTTAATGAATCAGGAAAGCAGTTTGTGCCGTTTAATGATGTCGGAGAGAGCACCTTGGACCAGGATAAAGAAACGTATCAATACGATTATGAAGACATCATGCAGATGTTGCGGGACAATTCGAAATTGACTAATGTAGAAGAAACTATTTCAACTTTTTGGGAAATATATATTTTGGATGCTTTATTAGGGAATTTTGATAGGCATGGTTCTAATTGGGGGTTTATAAAGGAAAATAATAAGTATTCCCTTGCTCCGGTGTTTGATAATGGTTCGTCCTTGTTTCCGGCACTGACAGATGAAGATGAAATGAAAAATATTATGAACTCACAAGTGGAAACAGATAAGAGGATTTTCAAGTTCCCGACATCTCAGGTGAAATTAAAAGGAAAAAAAAGTTCCTATTATGAGGTTATTAATGGTCTTGAATTTCCGGAGTGTAACGAAGCATTGACTTGTGTATATAAAAGAATAGATATGGAACGGATAAAAGAATTGATTGAGGAAACACCATTAATTACTGAGACGCAAAAAAAATTTTATGTACACATGATTCAGGCACGATATGAAAAGATAATAAAGGCCTCCTATAACAAATTAATGGAAAGAGGATAATTCGATGAGGGAAGTAGTAACAAGAGGAATGATTTGCTTGGATGACGAATACGATTTCACGTACTGTGTTGCAAGCATAAGATATATAGAGCGAGAGGATGAGAGCTTTTGCTACGAAATAAGGCCTAATTACAGTGTAATCTCCCTTTTGTCGGAGAAGTTTTTTCAAGGTATACCGGGACTGGATTTAAGCTTAAAGAAAGAGGTCTATGTGCGGGAAAACATAGTTCCGGTCTTTATTAGCGAAAGGACACCGGGGGAAAACAGGGAAGATTTATGGCTTCTGTTGGAAGAATGCAATATGCAGTATCTTAATCGTTTGGAATGGCTTATTCGCACGGATACTATATACCCTGGCGATGGTTTGTATGTATGTAAAAAGGAAAACGAGTTTCTTGAGATTTCTTCCATTGAGGAGTTGGGGAATCGTAGTTCCATTATTAGCCGCAAGGTTTTGGAAGTGATTTGTTCGGGCGGCAACATTATAACGAAAGATTTTTCTATTGATGACAGTAACCGAAAGGCATATTATGAATTGTTTATGGCAATGTATAAAACCGAGAGGAAGTATTTGGATGACAGGCGCAAGAGTGGTATTAAGAAATCATCGGAGCAAGGTAATTATGCAGGAAGGTCTCGTATAAAAATCGACAAGATGGAATTGAATGATATTTTTGACGCATATGAAGCCGGGAAGATTAAAAGCAGAGAAGCCGCAGAGATGTTGCAGATAAGTGCGTCGACATTTTTTAGAAGATACCGTGAACACAAAAATATGTGTCAATAGAATTTCGTTTGAATTATGACACAAACAGTTAAGTCATTTTATAATGCATTTGGGAAAAAGTTATGATACAATATTAAAATAGGCATATTGCTCGTGCAGTAATCAGTAAGATGTCAATTTTTTCAACTGGAGATAAGGAGCACATTTTGAAATCAGAAACACAAGCATATTATGACAAGATGACCAAAGAGCCTTTGGCAAAGTTAATTATATCACTGGGCATACCGACCACGATTTCTATGTTGGTAACCAATATTTACAATATGGTAGACACCTATTTCGTCGGAACGTTGGGGGAAAGCCAGCAGGCGGCGACGGGTATTTTATTTACATTGCAGGCGATTATTCAGGCTATCGCATTTATGTTAGGACAAGGCTCCGGCTCTTTGGTTTCTAAGGCACTGGCAGATAAGGATACGGAGGAGGCTTCTGAATATGTGTCTACCGGATTTTTTGTAGGAGCAGTGCTTGGCATTCTTTTGATGGTATTTGGTCTGATTTTTTTAGATCCGTTTATGCGTCTTTTGGGCAGTACAGACACGATTTTACCATATGCCAGACAGTACGGCTGGTGCGTACTTATAATGTGTCCGGTTGTAATTGGATCTTTTGTATTAAACAATAATCTTCGCTATGAGGGTAAGGCTTTTTATGCCATGATTGGTTTGGTAACCGGTGGTATTATCAATATTTTCGGTGATTATCTTTTAATCAAGGTGATTCCGCTGGGTGTGTTGGGAGCCGGAATTGCGACTGCGGCATCTCAGTTTATCAGTTTCTTGATTTTGTTGTATTTTTACAAAAAAATGGCACAGGGTAAGATACGTATACGCTACATAAGCCGCAAATTTTCTACTTATTTTACGATTTGCCGGGTGGGATTTCCGGGACTTATTCGCCAGGGGTTAAATTCTGTTTCCAGCGGTATTTTAAACAATCTGACAAGACCTTACGGAGATGCAGCGATTGCAGCCATGAGTGTGGTAAATCGTTTTACTGCCTTTGTAATGTGCGTAGGACTTGGCGTTGGTCAGGGCTTCCAGCCGGTGGCAGCCTTTAATTATCAGGCAAAGAAGTATTCCCGGGTAAAAAAAGGGTTGTTGGTTACTATGGGTGTGGGGCTTTGCATGATTTGCTGTCTTGCACTTCCGGGATTTCTCTTTGCGGAGCAAGTAGTGTATATGTTCCAGAAAAGTCCGCAGGTTGTGGAAATCGGGACCTTTGCGCTTAGATGTTCCTGCGTGGGCGTTACATTTCTTGCGTTGTCTGTACCGATTAACATGTTGTATCAGAGTACCAGACAGGCAGCATTGTCTTCCTTTTTGTCGATGCTGAGAAATGGATTAATTTTAATTCCGCTTTTATTTATAACCACACATTACTGGGGACTGGACGGTATTCGGATTTCCCAGCCACTTGCAGATATTGTAACAGGAGTTTTAAGTATTCCGTTTGTGGTATCCTTCCTTCGTAAAGATTTAAAAGATTCATAAGAGGTTTATTATGAGAGCATTAAGTGATAGAACGGCAAATTTTACAGATTCCGTGATTCGAAGAATGACACGAATTGCAAACCAATATGGTGCGGTAAATTTATCACAGGGTTTTCCGGATTTCGACCCGCCAAAGGAGATTACGGACAGATTGGCGGAAATTGCCTCTGTAGGACCGCATCAGTATGCATTGACCTGGGGGGCTCAAAATTTTAGAGAGGCCCTTGCAAGAAAGCAGGAGCATTTTTTCGGTATGAAAGTAAATCCGGACACGGAGATTGTGGTAACTTGCGGCAGTACGGAAGCGATGATGGCATCTATGATGTCGGTAACCAATCCCGGGGATAAAGTAGCAATTTTTTCTCCTTTTTATGAAAATTACGGTGCTGATACGATTTTGTCCGGTGCAGAACCAATTTATATTCCTTTAGTGCCGCCGGAATTTACCTTTGATAAAGTGGTATTAGAGCAGGCGTTTAAGGATGGTGCTAAGGCATTAGTGCTTTGCAATCCGTCTAATCCTTGTGGCAAAGTGTTTACATATGAGGAAATGCAGACCATTGCCGAGATTATAATTAAATATGACGCATATGTCATTACGGATGAAGTCTATGAACATATTATATATGAACCGCACAAGCATGTGTATATGGCAACGTTACCGGGGATGCGTGAGCGAACGATTATTTGTAATTCGTTGTCTAAAACGTATTCCGTTACCGGATGGCGTTTGGGCTATGTGATGGCCGCACCGGAAATTATTGACCGCGTGAAAAAGGTGCATGATTTTCTTACTGTGGGAGCCGCAGCACCGCTTATGGAGGCGGCGGTAGTTGGTCTGGAATTTGAGGATGCGTATTATAAAGAATTGCAGGCCCATTACACGCACATGAAGGAACTGTTTGTGGGTGGCCTTAAGGAACTTGGGTTTACCATAACAGAGCCGCAAGGTGCATATTATGTATTATTGGATGTGTCTGAATTTGGTGTAAAAGACGACGTGGCATTTTGTGAATGGATGGCAGAGCATGTGGGCGTGGCAGCAGTGCCGGGTTCCAGCTTTTTCCGAGAAGATGTACATCATTTGGTGCGGTTTCATTTTGCGAAAAAGGATGAGACACTAAAGGAAGCATTGAAGAGACTTGCTGATTTGAGAATTAAGGCAAATTCAGCCCAAAATGTAGTATGGAGATAGTAACCGGATAAAATTCCGGCAGATGAAAGAAAGATAGTTAGGAGAAAGAGTATGTTGGATATTTTGATAGCAATTTTATTTGGCTTAGTGGAAGGTATTACAGAGTGGCTGCCTGTCAGCAGCACCGGTCACATGATTTTACTGGAAGAGTTTATTAAGTTTGAAGGTGTGTCTGAAGGATTTTTCAGCATGTTTGATGTAGTAATCCAGCTGGGTGCGATTATGGCGGTAGTGGTATTATACTGGAACAAGATTTTTCCTTTTAAGATTACGAAGAAGCACGCGGTGAAGGTAGAAATAGACAGGGATATCTTCAGCATGTGGTTTAAGATTTTGGTGGCATGTGTTCCGGCGGCGATCGTAGGTGTTTTATTTGATGATATTTTAGAAAAATACTTATACAATGGTTATGTTGTGGCTGCTATGCTTGTGCTTTTCGGTGTTGCATTTATTTTAGTAGAAAATTGGAATAAGGGCAGAACGTACAAGGTCAATACATTGGCAGAATTGACCTATCAGACCGCAGCTATTATCGGTGTGTTTCAGTTAATTGCAGCCATATTTCCGGGTACCAGCCGTTCCGGAGCGACCATCGTAGGCGCATTACTTATTGGTGTCAGCCGTACGGTGGCAGCGGAATTTACCTTTTTCCTTGCTATTCCGGTTATGTTTGGCGCAAGCCTGCTGAAGCTTGTGAAGTTCGGTTTTGCATTTACCGGTTTGGAACTGGCAGTACTTTTCGTGGGTATGGCAGTTGCGTTCGTAGTTTCCATGGTTGTTATCAAGTTTTTGATGGCGTACATTAAGAGACATGATTTTAAGGTGTTTGGCTGGTATCGTATTATTTTAGGCACCATAGTACTGGCATATTTTTTGATATTTTAAGGGATAGTGTCTTAAAATCAAATTTTCAATAGTATTAGCTATGTCAAATTGCTCAAATTTTCAGAATTTATTTGACAAATTAGACAAAACATGGTAATCTACACATCTGTAAGTTGAAAATTTACGTAAATATCCAACGAAAGGAAGTGTAGACATGGCAGCAGTTAAGGTTAACTTAAAGTGGAAAAACAAATTTAGTGGCGAAGAAGGCTATGTAGCTTCTGTTTCTAAAGCTAAAGGATACTTCATTAATACATTTGATAAGGCTGAAGCAAAGAAGTATGCAAGTGAGGCAAGCGCTCAGAAGGATTTAGCAACTTTAGAGGCAATTGGCGAATTTGTAAACAACGAATTCTTCACAGAAGCAGTTTAATTACAAAACATAAAATGAAGCAGTAGGACGTAAATCTTACTGCTTTATTTATTTATAAAAAACATAATATTTATTTATAAATTCTTTATTTTTAAAATGTTGACAACAGGGAATAATAGTGGTATCTTATGTCTAGAAGGTGTTAGCACTCAAAAGAAACGAGTGCTAATAAATCAAAAGGAGGTGGCAAGATGCAATTAGATGAAAGAAAACGTAAGATTCTTCAAGCCATTATCCGCAATTATCTGGAGACCGGCGAGCCGGTAGGCAGTCGCACGATTTCCAAATATACTGATTTAAACTTAAGCAGTGCAACCATCCGTAATGAGATGTCTGATTTAGAGGAGATGGGGCTGATTGTACAGCCACATACTTCGGCAGGGCGAATTCCTTCTGACAAGGGTTATCGATTATATGTAGATACCATGTTGGAGGAGAAGGAGCGAGAGATTACCGAGCTAAAGGAGATGCTTTTAGAAAAGGAAGAAAAGACGGAACAGTTATTAAAACAGGTGGCGAAGGTGTTGGCGGTGAATACCAATTACGCGACGATGATTACGGCGCCCAGCACGCATCGCAACAAGTTGAAGTTTCTGCAGCTTTCCAGAGTAGATAAGCATCAGATTCTGGCCGTAATTGTAGCAGAAGGTAATGTTATTAAGAACAGCATGATTCGCGTACGGGAGTATTTAGATGATGAGACGCTTTTAAAGCTGAACATTTTGCTGAATACCAATTTGAATGGCCTGTGCATGGAGGAAATCAATTTGGGCATGATTGCTGCGATTAAGCAGAAGGCAGGCATTCACAGCGATTTGATCGGAGAGGTGTTGGACGCAGTAGCAGAGGCAATTAAGGCAGATGAGGATCTGGAGATTTATACTTCCGGTACCAACAATATTTTCCGTTATCCGGAGCTTGCAGACCAGCAGAGAGCCAGCGATTTGATTACTACGTTTGAGGAAAAGCAGCTGCTAGGGCACCTGGTGGAGCAATCCCTTGAGGAAAAGCCGGAAACAGGCATTCAGGTATACATTGGTGACGAGACCAGAGTACAGAGCATGAAGGACTGCAGTGTGGTTACCGCCACCTATGAATTGGGAGAAGGCATGCGAGGCACTATAGGTATTATAGGACCAAAGCGAATGGACTATGAAAAGGTAGTTTCTACCTTGAAAACCTTGAAGCATCAGCTGGATGATTTATACAAAAAATAACGAGGAGTTTATGTATGGCAGATATGGAAAAGGATTTAGAGAAGGACATAGCGGAAGCGGTCGAAGAAGCAGAAGCAGCTGAAACCGCAGCAGAAGGTGTCATGGAAGAGGCTGACGCAGCAGGCGAGGTCTGTGAGGAGGCGCAGGAAGCTTCCGAGGACAGCGAAGAGGCTTCTGAGAAAGAGGGCAAGGGTCCTTCCAAATGGCTTAAGAAAAGCAATAAAGACAAAGAAAAAATCGCAGAACTGGAAGACAGAGTGATGCGCCAGATGGCAGAATTTGAAAACTTCCGCCGTCGTACCGACAAAGAAAAGCAGGCGATGTTTGAAACCGGAGCAAAGAGTGTTATTGAGAAAATACTTCCGGTTATCGACAACTTTGAAAGAGGGTTATCAACCATGACCGATGCAGAGAAAGAAACAGGCTTTGCAAGCGGCATGAATATGATATATAAACAGCTTTTAACGGAGCTTGATAACATTGGTGTAAAGCCAATTGAGGCACTGGGACAGGAGTTTGATCCGAATTTACACAATGCAGTAATGCAGGTGGCAAGTGAAGAGTATGAGTCCGGTGTAGTTGCACAGGAACTTTTAAAAGGGTACACATACCGTGATGGTGTGGTTCGCCATAGTATGGTTGCAGTGGCAGAGTAATTTATTCAATTAATTATATTTTTTAGAATCCAGGAGGAGTAAATCATGGGAAAAATTATTGGTATTGACTTAGGTACAACAAACAGCTGTGTAGCTGTTATGGAAGGTGGTAAACCAACCGTTATCGCAAATACAGAAGGTGCAAGAACTACACCATCTGTAGTAGCTTTCACAAAGACAGGTGAAAGATTAGTAGGTGAACCTGCAAAGCGTCAGGCAGTAACCAACGCAGAAAAGACCATTTCTTCTATTAAGAGAGATATGGGTACAGACAAAGGCCGTACTATTGATGGCAAGAAGTATTCTCCACAGCAGATTTCTGCTATGATTTTACAGAAATTAAAAGCAGATGCTGAAAATTATTTGGGTGAAAAAGTTACAGAAGCAGTTATTACCGTTCCCGCATACTTTAACGATGCTCAGCGTCAGGCTACCAAGGACGCAGGTAAGATTGCAGGCTTAGAAGTAAAGCGTATTATCAACGAGCCTACCGCAGCAGCTTTAGCATACGGTCTTGACAATGAAAAAGAGCAGAAGATTATGGTATACGACTTAGGTGGTGGTACCTTCGACGTTTCCATCATTGAAATCGGTGACGGTGTTATCGAAGTATTGGCTACAAGCGGTGACAACAGACTTGGTGGTGATGACTTTGACCAGAAGGTTACAGACTGGATGTTAGCAGAGTTCAAGAAGGCAGAAGGCGTTGATTTATCTAACGATAAGATGGCTCTTCAGAGATTAAGAGAAGCTGCTGAAAAGGCTAAAAAAGAATTATCCAGCGCAACTACCACAAATATTAACTTACCATTCATCACAGCAACAAGCGAAGGTCCAAAGCACTTTGATATGACTTTAACTCGTGCAAAGTTTGATGAATTAACACATGACTTAGTAGAAAGAACAGCAATTCCGGTTCAGAACGCTTTAAAGGATGCAGGCCTTAACGCAAGCGAACTTAGCAAAGTATTATTAGTTGGTGGTTCTACACGTATCCCTGCTGTTCAGGACAAAGTTAAGATGCTTACAGGTCATGAACCAAATAAATCCTTAAATCCGGACGAATGTGTAGCATTAGGTGCTTCTATTCAGGGTGGTAAATTGGCAGGCGATGCAGGTGCAGGCGAAATCCTCTTATTAGACGTTACACCATTATCTCTTTCTATCGAGACAATGGGTGGTATCGCTACCAGATTAATCGAGAGAAATACGACTATTCCTACAAAGAAGAGCCAGATTTTCTCTACAGCAGCTGACAACCAGACCGCAGTTGATATCAACGTAGTTCAGGGTGAAAGACAGTTTGCAAGAGACAACAAGAGCCTTGGACAGTTCCGTTTAGATGGTATTCCACCGGCAATGAGAGGTGTACCACAGATTGAAGTTACTTTCGATATTGATGCAAACGGTATTGTAAATGTATCTGCAAAGGATTTAGGTACAGGTAAGGAACAGCACATTACCATTACAGCAGGTTCTTCTATGTCTGATGATGAAATTGAAAGAGCAGTAAAGGAAGCTGCAGAATTTGAAGCTCAGGACAAGAAGCGTAAAGAAGCTATCGATACAAGAAACGAGGCAGACTCTTTCGTATTCCAGACAGAAAAAGCTTTAAACGAAGTTGGCGACAAGATTTCTGCAGATGAAAAGACCGGCGTAGAGGCTGAACTTGCAAATGTAAAGGCTATCCTTGACAGAACTGCAAATCAGGAAATGTCCGACAGCGATGTAGAAGAATTAAAGGCTGCAAAAGAAAAGTTAATGGCAAGCGCACAGGCATTATTCACAAAGATGTATGAATCTATGCAGGGTGCTCAGGGCGCAGGTCCTGACATGAGTGGTGCTCAGGGTGCAGGCTATACAGGCGGTGCAGCAAATGATGATATCATCGATGGTGATTACAGAGAAGTTTAAAATTTTTAAGATTTTAGCAACCCCGCGTTTTTCAATGCGGGGTTGAATTGGAGTGATTTTATGGCAGAACAAAAACGAGACTATTATGAGGTCCTCGGCCTGGATAAAAATGCAGATGATGCGGCAATAAAAAAAGCATACCGTGTACTTGCAAAAAAATACCATCCGGACGTAAATCCGGGCGATAAAGAAGCAGAAGTAAAGTTTAAAGAAGCTTCCGAAGCATATGCAGTGCTTTCTGATCCGGAAAAGAGACGTCAGTATGACCAGTTTGGTCATGCGGCATTTGATGGCGGTGCAGGTGGAGCCGGCGGATTTGGCGGCTTTGATTTCAGTGGAGCGGATTTCTCTGATATTTTCGGAGATATGTTTGGCTTTGGTGATATTTTTGGTGGTCGCAGCCGCGGACGCAACAATGGACCGATGAAGGGCGAGGATATTCGTACCAGTATGAGAATTACCTTCGAGGAGGCTGTAGCTGGCTGTAAGAAGGAAGTAGAATTAACCGTAAAAGAAGAGTGTAAGGCTTGTCATGGCTCCGGTGCCAAAGCAGGCACCAGCCCGGAAACCTGCTCTAAGTGTGGCGGTAAGGGACAGGTAGTATTTACCCAGCAGTCTATGTTTGGTACCATCCGTAATGTACAGGCATGTCCGGATTGTCGCGGAACAGGTAAGATTATTCGCGAGAAGTGTACCGATTGTCGCGGTACCGGCTTTGTTTCCATGCGTAAAAAATACGAAGTGGATATTCCGGCAGGCGTAGACAGCGGTCAGCGTAAGCGCCTTACAGGTCTTGGTGAACCGGGCTTAAACGGCGGACCAAGAGGTGATGTGGTAATTGAATTTATCGTAGGGCGCCACCCTATTTTCCAGCGCCAGGATTTAAATATTTTCTCTGCAGTGCCAATCAGCTTTGCAGTGGCAGCGCTTGGCGGTGAAATTATGATTGATACCATAGACGGCAAGGTTGCTTATGATGTAAAGGCCGGAACCCAGACCGATACCAAGATTCGTCTTCGCGGTAAAGGTGTTCCATCCTGGAGAAATAAAGAGGTTCGAGGTGACCACTATGTTACACTGGTGGTTCAGACTCCGGATAAATTATCTAACGAAGCAAAGGAATTATTAAGACAGTTTGATGCTTTGACCGGGGATTCTTTGAATACTGCCCCAAAAGAAGGCACAGACGAACCAAAGAGTAAGAAGAAATTCTGGAAGTAGGACGCGGGGGAGCAAGGGATGGTTACTTCAAAAAAAGATGTAAATAACCGGTTTGATTACTGGCGTTTGGCAGCAACTGTTTTTGCCGCAGTGCTGGTCATACTGAATTTACTGCGCATATTTGATAATAATTTTTGGGGTGACGAAGCCTTTACAATCCGTTTGTCCGGGATGAGTGTTCCTGAGATGCTTCGGGCAACTGCCGAAGATGTTCATCCTCCGCTGTATTATGGTATTGTACAGTTGTTTTGCAAGGTATTTGGTTATACAGGGGTGGTATATCATTTGGCATCCTTTGTACCCTATGTGCTTGTGATTGTACTGGCACTGACCGTGATTTGGAAGTGGTTTGGTATGGAAGCTTCCGTACTGTTAATTACACTGGCCTCTTTGCTGGAGACAGCGGTATCCTTTCATGTTGAAGTCAGAATGTATTCCTGGGGCTCGCTGTTTATGTTGGCCAGCTTTTTGGCACTGTATTCGATTTTTACGCAAAACAGAACGAGAGATTACGTATGGTTTGTACTGGCGTCTTTAGCCGGTGCGTATACACATTATTATTGTCTGGTATCCGTGGCTTTTTTCTATGTCATATTAATTGGTTTGGCATTGATAAAAAGAGAGGCATATCTTAAAAAGACCTTGATTGCCTGTTTGGTCACGGTGGCAGCATATTTACCATGGCTGATTGTACTATTGCAGACGTTCCAAAGAACCATGGGTGATTTTTGGATGACGAATATTCCGTATTTAAAGGATTGTTTGGGATATCTCTTCAGTGGTAAGCTACAATATGTTCTTTTTGGGATCATGTTGCTGGCGGTGGCGCTTACGGCATGGAATCAGAGAAAAGATTTCGGTAAGGTATTATGGCTTGCCGCCGGAATGAGCAGTATTTTCGGCACGATTTTGGTGGGGAATTTGGTATCCAGAATATTCAGACCGGTATTTATTGTAAGATACTTATATCCGGTGGCTATTATTGCCTGGGTACTTTTGGCTGTGGGTATTGCATCTCTCAAAAAGAAGCATATATATTGTGCAATTATTGGCGTAGCGCTTTTGATTACATGTATTCCGCAGTATTTTACCGCGTATCAGGCAGATAAACAGCAAAATGAACTGCTGCGCATGACGTTGGAGGCTACCGCAGACATTTCCGGAGAAGATAGTGTGATACTTACCAACCTGGAATATCTTGACTGGACAGTATTGGATTACTATTATCCGAAGGTGGAACATGTGCTGTTTACAGCGGAAGAGATACCGGTTTTGGATAAGGAGCATACCTACTGGCTTATGCTTCAAGGAGAAATACCGACAGATATGGCAGCACAGTTGGAGGCGCAAGGATATACTGCCGATACGGTAGTAGAAAATGGGACACTGGGAACGAATCCGGTGGGGATATATAAACTAAATACAAAATAATATATGGAGCCTGACAAATTGCCAGGCTCCTTTTGGTATCATAATGTAAAACATACATTGCAGTTAATATTAAATCTCATCTGTAGCACTGTCACAGGATTCCATATCCGGTGTACAGTCATGTTTCAGCTGTCCTTCACAAGATGGTGCGCCGAGCTCTAAAGGTTTAATGTTTCGGTCAAGCAGGCTGCCGCGTACAAAGTTCATGCACACATTTTCTTCAATGGTAGCAAGACTTCCTTTTGGAATGTTGCCACGGGTGGTATCGTAGAAATTGTAGAAAGAGTTGTACAAACTGAATACATATAAAGTAACGCCCAGGCTGATGGAAGAATCGTCGGCATCAAAATTTAATACTTTTGCTACTGCAGAGGACTGGATTCCCTGAGTCTGAGGAACCTGGGTCACGGTCAGCCCATTAAACACTAAAGTAGGTGTGGCGGTAGTTCCTTCGATAGTATATGCAGGGCCGTATGGTGCATACAATTGTAAGGTTACATCGGTTGGATTGGTGTCTTCGTCGTAGTCTGGATCAGTGGTTGCACCCGGAAGGTACACAATGCCGGTAAGTGGAAGGGTTGCCAGTAATCTTTGGCAGCAGTCAAATAATTTTACGATTACCGTAAAACTTAATTCGCTTAATTCCACATTGTAACAGTTTGGCCGGTTGGCAATCGGAGTGATATCAGCCGTTCCCGGCGTCATATCAACGATTTCGGCAGTCGCATATGCTGCAGTAGGGTAAGTGGCAGGGATAGTTACACCTAAAGGTACCTGCCTGCAAAGATTAATACCGATACAGTCGTAAATAACAGGCGCATACAATAATAAAGCATCTGCAGTACCGCAAATAGGCGTGGTACATACATCTGTACATACAGTGCCGTTCATATTGGAGATACCGCTGCTTGTAAAACATCTGGATTTGCAATTACAATTAGCCATAGGAAAACTCCTTTTTTATTATTAAGATATGAAAAAACAGCAATATTGTGTTCTGCCTGACATATCTTTCAGAAAAAATTCATATGTTTAATACAACGTGTCGGGAGAAGTGATGGTATGAAATATTTATTCGATATGGGTGAAGTGTGGCATGTGTATGCGGACATGGGCAATCAGTGGATATATTATCGTTTGGAGCAGGTGAGCGAGGAGTCTATTGAAAAAAACGGTACAGAGCTGCCAGGACCTTTGGGACGTTTAGATTTATTAAAACAATTGGAAGAGCAGAATCAAATTTACAAAGAACAGAAGGAAGCCTATGAAAAACAATATTATGAGATGCAGAAAACTCTGGAAGAATCACAGATACAGATGCAACAAGAAAGAGAACATTTAGAATTACAGAAGAAGAAAGAAATAGACTATATGAAGCAGCAATTTGAAGCATCCTATGTGGAATTAAAGGAATTAGCTGAAAAAATGCAGGAGGAAGGACGTGTTTGGCGTCAAAGATATTTGGATTTAGCATATCAGGTGTCTCCGAAAGGAAAATAGTTTGCACTTTTTCGAGAATGATTGTATAATTAACTATGTATGTCATAATGACAAAAAACGTTAATTGGTTATGAATTTATAAAACGTGAGGGTGCATTCTATGAAATGGATGAAATTTCGTGTAAAAACGATTACAGAAGCAGAGGATGTGATTATTTCTGCATTATATGATTTGGGATTTGAAGGTGCGCAGATTGAAGATAAAGTGCCTTTGACAGCTTCAGAGAAAGAGCAGATGTTTGTGGATATTTTGCCGCAGGGGCCGGAGGATGACGGTGTAGCGTATCTCAGCTTCTTTGTAGAGGAGAATGAAGCTGGTGAGCTGATTTTCCAGGATGAGGTGACGACCAAGGAAGCCATTCTTGCTATGGTAGAGGAAGAGTTAGAAAGCTGGAAGAGCTTTATGGATATTGGCGAAGGCTCCGTAGAAGTGGATGAGACCGAGGACATTGATTGGATTAATAACTGGAAGCAGTATTTCCACCAGTTTTATATTGATGATATTTTAGTAATTCCTTCCTGGGAAGAGGTGAAGCCGGAAGATGAGGGTAAAATGGTATTGCATATTGACCCTGGTACAGCCTTTGGTACCGGTATGCATGAGACCACCCAGCTTTGTATTCGCCAGCTTCGTAAATATATTACTCCGGAAACGGAGCTTTTGGATGTAGGAACCGGCAGCGGTATTTTATCTATTTTGTCTTTGATGTTTGGGGCAAAGCATGCCGTGGGTACCGATTTGGACCCATGTGCAGTGCCGGCCGTTCGTGAAAACAGCGAAGTGAACGGTATCCGTCCGGAGCAGTTTGACATGATGATTGGCAATATTATCTGCGACAAGGAAGTACAGGATAAGGTAGGCTATGGCAAGTATGACATTGTTGTGGCAAATATTTTGGCAGATGTACTGGTGCCGCTTACACCGGTTATCGTAAATCAGTTAAAAACAGGTGGTTACTACATTACCTCCGGTATTATTGACGATAAGGAAGAAACGGTGGTAGAGGCAGTAAAAGCGGCAGGGCTTACGGTAGTAGAAGTTACTTATCAGGGCGAGTGGGTAAGTGTAACTGCACGTAAAGACTTTTAGAGGATAAGGTACAATATGTTTCAGTTTTTTGTGGACAAGTCTCAAATTCATGAAAACGAGGGGCTTGCTTATATAACAGGCACGGATGTGAATCATATCAGCCATGTGCTTCGTATGAAGCCGGGGGAGCAGTTTTATGTAAACGATGGAGAGGGTCAAGGTAAATATCTTTGCGCCTTAAAAAGTGTGTCAGCAGAGCAGGTAGTCTGTGATATTGTACAAAATATTACAGATACTACGGAGCTGCCTTGTGAAATCGTGCTTTATCAGGGGCTTCCAAAGGCAGACAAGATGGAGCTTATTATTCAAAAGGCAGTGGAGCTTGGAGCCGGCCGCATTGTGCCGGTGGAGACGAAACGTTCTGTGGTAAAGCTGGATGCCAAGAAGGCACAGGCCAAAATCAGTCGTTGGCAAGGCATTGCAGAGGCAGCAGCCAAGCAAAGTAAGCGTGATGTGATTCCGGTTATTGGGGAGCTTATGAGCTTGAAGGAAGCATTGAAAGAGGCGGCGGATTTTGAAGTCAGTATGATGCCATATGAAAATGCAGAAGGAATGGCATTTACCAGAAGTTTATTGGAAAGCATTTGTCCGGGACAGCGTGTGGCGATTTTTATCGGACCAGAAGGCGGCTTTGATGACAGTGAAGTGGAGGCAGCACTTGGCATGGGAACCAAGCCTGTCACATTGGGACGCAGGATTTTGCGTACAGAAACAGCAGGACTTGCGATTTTATCAATGCTAGTTTATGTATTGGAGGCTTAAAGCGATACCTTAAAGGCGTGCCTTGCATAAAATATACTAGAGAAATTTTTATATAAATGGAAAGGAACTATCATGGAAGTTTATTTAGACAACTCAGCTACTACGGCCTGTTTTCCGGATGTAGCGCAGTTTATGACACATATTTTGTGTACAGACTACGGTAATCCTTCCAGTATGCATAGAAAAGGCCTTGAGGCTGAGCATTATTTAAAGGAGGCCAAGGATATTTTTGCCCGTATACTGAAGGTAAATACAAAGGAACTGTTTTTTACTTCCGGTGGTACGGAGGCAGATAATTTGGCTCTGATTGGCTGTGCACTGGCAAATCATCGTAGCGGTAAGCATATTATTACCACCAAAATTGAGCATCCGGCGGTATTGGAAACCTGTGGATATCTGGAAAAGCAGGGATTCGAGGTGACCTATTTGCCGGTAGATGAATATGGTGTAATTCGTTTGGAGAACTTGGAAAAAGCCATGAGAGCTGATACCATTTTGGTGTCCGTGATGCATACCAACAACGAAATCGGTTCTTTACAGCCTATTATGGAGATTGGCAAGCTGATTAAGAAAATCAATCCAAAGTGTCTGTTTCATGTAGATGCAGTACAGGGCTTTGGTAAGGCGCGTATTTATCCAAAGAAGATGCATATCGATTTGTTGTCAGCCAGCTCACACAAAATCCACGGACCAAAGGGCGTAGGGCTTTTGTATGTGGGAGACAAAGTGAAAATTGTGCCGATTAATTATGGCGGCGGCCAGCAGAGAAATCTGCGCTCCGGCACAGAAAACGTAGCCGGTATTGCAGGTATGGCCATGGCGGCACAGAAGCTTTATGACAAATTAGATGAAGAAGTGATTGCACTTTATGAATTAAAGCAATACTTTGTAGAAGGACTTTCTAAGATTGCCGACACACAGGTCAACGGTTACACTGATGGTCGCAGTGCACCTCACGTAATCAGTTTTTCTGTAAAGGGTGTTCGGAGCGAGGTGCTTTTACATTCCTTGGAGGACAAAGGCATTTATGTGTCTGCAGGAAGTGCCTGTGCATCCAACCATCCGCAGACGTCCAAAACCTTGATGGCGATTGGATTAGACAAAAGTTTATGGGATTCTACTATTCGTTTCAGTATGTCTGTTTTTACCACCAAAGAAGAAATAGACTATACATTGAATACATTATATGATATGATTCCAATGTTAAGAAGATACACGAGACATTAGAAAAGCGAGGAAAATCATGTTTACAGCATTTTTGATAAAATATGGCGAAATCGGCATCAAGGGCAAAAACAGATATATGTTTGAAGATGCATTGGTTCAGCAGATTAAATACGCACTGAAAAAGTGTGAAGGCGAATTCAGTATTCGCAAGACTCAGGGACGTATTTATGTGGATGCCCAGACCGAGTTTGATTATGACGAGACCGTAGAGAGACTGACACAGGTATTTGGTATTTCCGGTATTTGCCCGGTAGTCTATGTAGAGGATGAAGGTTTTGAGAAGCTTTGCGAGACGGTTGTACAGTATATGAAGGATGTATATGGTGACTGTGACAAGACCTTCAAGGTGTTTGCAAGACGTGCCCGCAAAAACTATCCTTTAGAATCTCAGGAAATCTGTATGGAAATGGGCGGTGCCATTTTAAATGCCTTTCCGGAGATGAAGGTAGACGTACACAATCCGGAGATTAAATTAAATATTGAAATCCGCGAGAAAATTTATATTTACAGCGAAGAAATTCCGGGTGCTATGGGTATGCCTGTAGGTACCGGTGGCAAGGCAATGTTACTGCTTTCCGGTGGTATTGATTCTCCTGTAGCAGGTTATATGGTTGCAAAGCGTGGCGTAAAGATTGATGCGGTGTATTTCCATGCGCCGCCTTATACCAGCGAGCGTGCAAAGGAAAAGGTAGTGGATTTGGCACGTATTGTGTCTAAATATACCGGTCCGATTTATCTGCATGTGATTAATTTTACGGACATTCAGTTATACATTTACGAAAACTGTCCGCATGACGAGCTGACCATTATTATGAGACGTTATATGATGCGTATTGCTGAGCAGATTGCACAGGAAACAGAGTGCCTTGGACTTATTACCGGTGAAAGCATCGGCCAGGTAGCAAGTCAGACTATGCAGTCTTTAGCAGTTACCAATGAAGTTTGCGAGCTTCCGGTATATCGTCCGTTGATTGCTTTTGATAAGGAAGATATCGTTACCCTTTCCAAGAAAATTGGCACCTATGAGACTTCTATTTTGCCATTTGAGGACTGCTGTACCATTTTTGTGGCAAAGCATCCGGTCACAAAGCCGAATTTGGGTATTATCAAGAAGCATGAATTGTGTCTGTCTGAGAAGATTGACGAGTTGGTGCAGACCGCGTTAGATACTAAGGAACTGATTATTGCTACGGAAAACTAAAGAAAAATAAAAACTTCGCAGTAGCAAGCTACTGCGAAGTACTTTTTCAATATGTAGTTGAAATATTATGCTCTGTAATTTTCAAGAACAGCCATGATTTCTTCTGCATTTTCTTCCGCATGTACGTTTAAGGTAATCGGCTTGGATAAGTCTAAACTGAAGATACCCATAATAGACTTTGCATCGATAACGTATCTGCCGGAAACCAAATCGAAATCACAATCAAATTTTGTAACATCGTTTACAAAAGATTTCACTTTGTCAATTGAATTTAAAGAAATCTGTAATGTTTTCATTGGAAAAAAATCCTCCTTTATTTTGAAGTTTCAAATCTAATAATATGGTAATTCAACTAAGGACAAAAGTCAATGTAAAACATGTATAAAAATAGGAGAAAAACATGCGTAAAGTTGCCCTACACAATCTTGGATGTAAAGTGAATTCATATGAGCTGGATGTTATTGGACAAAAGTTAGAGGAAAAAGGCTATATTATTGTTCCATTTGACGAAACGGCTGATATTTATATTATAAATACTTGTACTGTAACCAATATGGCTGATAGAAAGAGCCGTCAGATGCTGCATCAGGCCAAAAAACGTAATCCGGAAGCAATTGTAGTGGCTGTCGGCTGCTATGTGCAGACCGGCATGGAGCAGGTGCTTCAGGATGCGGGGATTGACCTTGCTGTGGGAAATAACAAAAAGAAGGACCTTGTTGAAATTTTAGAAGCATATCTTGCTGATAAAGATGGGGAGGGTACTTTTAGTAAGACTATGAATGACACCAGTGTCATTGATATTAACGCTACCTTCGATTATGAGGAAATGCAGCTTACCCATACCGCGGAGCATACCAGAGCATACATTAAAGTGCAGGACGGCTGCAATCAGTTTTGTTCTTATTGTATTATTCCATATGCTAGGGGAAGGGTTCGCAGTCGTCATTTGGACAGCATTCGGCAGGAAATTACAGGGCTTGCAAAGGCGGGCTACAAGGAAATTGTACTGACAGGTATTCATATAAGTTCCTATGGTATTGATTTTGAAGATGAAGCCTGGGCTCAGGGACAGTGTGTGGACAAGCCTCAGGTAAACGAAAGAAAAGACTATTCCGGTGCAAGCAAGCTGTTGGATTTGATAGAGCGTATTCATGATATTGAAGGAATTGAGCGCATTCGTATTGGTTCTTTGGAGCCGCGTATTGTCACGGCAGAAAGTGCAAAAAGACTTGCCGCACTTTCAAAGCTTTGTCCACATTTTCATTTATCCCTTCAAAGCGGCTGCGACGAGACATTGAAACGTATGAACCGCAGGTATAATACGGCACAGTTTAAGGCAAGTGTGCAGGCTCTGCGCGATGCATTTGGAAATCCGGCCATTACCACAGATGTGATTGTAGGTTTCCCGGCAGAAACAGAAGAGGAATTTGCACAGACGGTAAACTACTTAGAAGAAATTTCTCTGTATGAAATGCACATTTTTAAGTATTCCATGCGAAAAGGTACCCGTGCAGCGGCTATGAAGGAGCAGGTGTTAGAAGCTGTAAAAACCAGACGCAGCGCAGTACTTTTGGAAATGGAAGCACGTAAGAGTAAGGAGTACCGCAGTCAGTTTGTAGGCAGTACGGTAAAGGTTTTGTTTGAGGAAAATAAAGAAATAAAAGGCAGAACCTACATGATTGGTCATACAAGGGAATATGTGAAGGTTGCTGTGGAAACAAGTCAAAATCTGACAAATCAAATCTGGGAAGTGCAAATAGAAGCGTTTTTGGAAGATGAAATATTGCTTGGAAATTTAAGTTTTTTATAAGAAAATCGAAAAAACAAATGCTAGTGATTGAAATTTTGTGTGAATTAGGTTAATATAAATTATAATGGTTTAGTGTTAGATAAGACTGCGCGGAGGTACGTTTTATGGGAGATTTTGGAAATACACAATACATCAAAGTAGAAACGGAGCCAATGACTGGCGTACAGATGGTGCTTTCTACTGTTTATGAGGCGTTACGTGAAAAGGGTTATAATCCGGTGAATCAGATTGTTGGATATATTATGAGCGGAGACCCAACATTTATTACATCTCACAATAGCGCAAGAAGCCTTATTATGAAGGTGGAGCGTGATGAATTGGTAGAAGAATTATTGTCAAGTTATATTGCCAATAAGAAATGGGATTAGTGGATGAGAGTAATGGGATTGGACCTGGGGACAAAGACGGTAGGAGTTGCAATCAGTGATGCTCTTCAGCTCACTGCCCAGGGAATTGAAATTATCAGACGTAAGGATGAGAATAAGCTTCGTCAGACGCTTGCGCGTATTGAAGCGTTAATTTTAGAGTATGAAGTAAGTGAAATTGTGTTAGGTTTACCAAAGCATATGAATAATGATATGGGTGACAGAGCACAGTTCTCTTTAGAGTTCAAAGAAAAGCTGGAGCGTCGTACAGGGTTGCCTGTGGCGTTGTGGGATGAGCGTCTTACTACCGTAAGTGCAGACAGAATTATGATGGAAGCAGGAGTGCGCCGCGAGGAACGCAAGGAATACGTAGACAAAATTGCGGCTACTATTATATTGCAAGGATATTTAGATTACAAAAAAGGTCGTCAGGAAAACAACGCATAATTTTTGCGTTTTTCTGTATTAGGAGTAAAAAAGTGGAGAAAATATTATTTAGTCCGGATGGAGAAGAACAAGTTGAATTTTTTGTTTTAGAGCAGACCAGACTGGGCGGATTTAATTATATTTTAGTTACAGACGTAGAAGACGGGGATGGAGAAGCACTGATTTTAAAGGATTTATCGGAAGAAACAGATGCAGAGGCTATCTATGAAATCGTAACGGAGGATTCTGAACTGGAAGCAGTGGCAACCGTTTTTGAGAATCTTTTAGACGACGTTGACTTAGTTTAGGTAGAGGATTTTTTGCAATACAGTTGTTGCCGGAGGCGGGAAAACCGGAATGATTGTTCTGCAGTTGCTGGAAGATGAGTGGAGGAAAAGTCGTGTGAAGAAAGAACAGAATATGGTTTCGGGAACCGTGGGAAAATCTCAGAAAAGTAAGCTGAAGATTATTCCACTGGGAGGTCTGGAACAAATTGGTATGAACATTACTGCCTTCGAGTATGAAGACAGTATCATTGTCGTGGACTGCGGTCTGGCATTTCCGGCAGATGATATGTTGGGTATTGATTTGGTTATTCCGGATGTTACTTACCTGAAGGACAATTATGACAAGGTAAAGGGCTTTGTGATTACTCATGGACATGAAGATCATATAGGTGCTTTGCCGTATATTTTAAAAGATATGAATGTGCCGGTGTATGCTACCAGACTTACCATGGGCATTATCGAAAATAAACTTAAAGAACACAATCTGGTACAGAATACCAAGCGTAAAATTGTAAAATTTGGTCAATCCATCAATCTTGGCCAGTTTCGTATAGAATTTATAAAGACCAATCATAGCATCGTAGATGCAGCAGCATTGGCAATTTATTCTCCGGCAGGAGTGGTAGTTCATACCGGTGATTTTAAGGTGGATTATACACCGGTTTTCGGGGATGCCATTGATTTAATCCGCTTTGCAGAAATTGGAAAAAAAGGCGTGCTTGCGCTTTTAATAGAATCTACCAACGCAGAACGTCCGGGCTTTACCCAGTCTGAGCGTACTGTTGGCAAGACCTTTGATACCTTATTTGAAGAGCACAGAAACACCCGTATTATTGTGGCTACTTTTGCTTCTAATGTGGACCGTGTGCAGCAGATAATTAACACGGCGCATCGCTATGGACGCAAGGTAGTTGTAGAAGGACGCAGCATGGTCAATATTATTGAGACAGCTGCAAATTTGGGGTGTTTACAGGTTCCGGAAAATACCTTGATTGAAGTGGAGCAGTTAAAGGATTATCCGGACAATCAGACCGTTATTATTACAACCGGTTCTCAAGGAGAAAGTATGGCAGCGCTGTCTCGAATGGCAAGCGGCATGCACAGAAAGATTTCTATTACACCGAGTGATACGGTAATCTTTTCATCCAGTCCGATTCCGGGCAATGAAAAGGCGGTAACAAAGGTTATTAACGAGATATTACAGAAGGGTGCAGAAGTAATTTATCAGGATGCACATGTATCCGGGCATGCATGTCAGGAAGAACTGAAATTGATTTATACATTGGTAAAGCCACAATATGTTATGCCGGTGCATGGAGAGTATAAGCATCTCATGGCACAGAAAAAAATCGCACAGAGTCTGGGCATTCCAAAGGAGCATGTTTTTATTATGAAGTCCGGTCAGGTACTGGAGCTTTGTGAAGAAGGTGCAGAGGTGACAGGAACCGTACCGGCAGGCGGTATTTTGGTAGATGGTCTGGGCGTAGGTGATGTAGGAAACGTGGTGCTTCGCGACAGACAGCATTTGGCAGAAGATGGTATTATGATAGTTGTTCTTGCTTTAGACAGCTACAATGGTGTACTGGTTTCAGGACCGGATATTGTTTCCAGAGGCTTTGTGTATGTCAGAGAAAGTGAGTCTTTGATGGATGAGGCTCGCGAACTGGTGGATGAGGCCGTTAATCAGTGCCTGGACAGAGGTATTACCGATTGGGGCAAGTTAAAGGGTGCTATTCGCGATAGTTTAAGCGACTATGTTTGGAAGAAAACGAAACGTCGCCCGATGATTTTACCGATAATTATGGAAGTGTAAAATATAACGATACGTATGAAAGAAGTTGCATTGATACTTGAGACAACGTCTGTACTGGTGGATACCATCAAGGGTACCTCCATTTACACAGAGTTTCAAAGTGCTTTAGAGGATTTACGGAAATATCCGGAGTTAAAAGCCCTGGCCGATGAGTTTCGTGCCCAAAAATTTTTGGCATATCACTCTTTAAAGGGGCAAGTTAGTTTTGCGGATTTTGCGGATTTAGAGGAAAAGCGTGTAGAGCTTGCCGATTATCCGCAAATTGAGCGCTATTTGAATGCGGAAGTGGCATTGTGTCGTGTTCTGCAGGAGGTGGAAAGCCACCTGACAGCAGGCATGTGCTTTGATTAACCGGGCAAATAGCAAGAGAGAGGCGTAATTATGAAAAAACAAAAGTCTGCATATTCTGCATTATTCAGAATAACCAAATTATTACTGGCCGTTGTAATTGTTATGATAGTCTATGTGGGCGCGCTTACTGCTTATGATTTTGGTTATAGAATTTTTGCAGAAAAGCCTGTAACGCAGGCTCCGGGCCAAGAGGTTGTAGTTACAATTGAAGAGGGAATGGGAACCGGTGCAGTTGCAGAAATGCTGGAAGCACAGGGGGTTATTCGTGATGCATTGGTTTTCAAGATTCAGAATAAGTTATCCCACTATTCTTCCGGTTTTAGGGCCGGCACATATACACTTAATACCTCTATGGAGAATGACGATATTATGGCCGTTTTATCCGGAGAAATCAGTCAGGAGTAAGACATGATTATAGATGAAAGAATGGTTGCCTTTATTCAGTCTTTGGATAAAGGCAATACCCCGTTTTTAACAGAATTGGAAGAAGAGGCAATTCGCACGGATGTGCCAATCATTCGGCCGGCTATGCAAAGCCTGATGCGGTTTCTTTTGAAGCTACATAAGCCTGCCAGAATATTAGAGGTGGGTACAGCCATTGGTTTTTCCGCCATTTTAATGGCAGAGTATGGTTCAAAGGATTGCCATATCACTACTATTGAGAAATATGAAAAGCGTATTCCGCTTGCAAGGGCAAATTTTAAAGCCAGCGGTCATGAGGACAAAATTACGTTATTAGAGGGTGACGCGGCCGATATATTAAAGGAACTTACCGGCACGTACGACATGATTTTTATGGATGCTGCGAAGGCACAATACATTCATTTTATGCCGGATGTGATGCGTCTTTTGGCACCGGGTGGACTTCTTATCAGTGATAACGTGATGCAGGATGGGGAGATTATAGAGTCCCGATTTGTGGTAAATAGAAGAAACCGCACCATCCATGCACGCATGAGAGAATACCTATTTGCATTGACACATGATAATACATTGGAAACTGTGGTGTTGCCTGTGGGAGATGGGGTGACGCTTAGTGTTAAGAAAGAGGAAATTGATGGCTAGAAGAGAAAAAGCAGAATTACTGATTCCGGCAAGCAGCCTGGAAGTTTTAAAAATAGCAGTTATTTTTGGCGCAGATGCCGTGTATATCGGCGGCGAAGCCTTTGGTCTACGTGCCAATGCCAAAAATTTTTCAAAAGAAGATATGATACAAGGCATTGCATTTGCACATGAAAGAGGCGTAAAAGTATATGTTACTGCTAATATTTTGGCACATAATGGTGATTTAGAGGGTGCACGAGCATATTTTACAGAGTTAAAGGAAGTAAAGCCGGATGCTCTGATTATTTCTGACCCGGGTATGTTTATGATTGCAAAGGAAGTTTGTCCTGAGATTGAAATTCACATTTCTACCCAGGCCAATAACTGTAATTACCAGACTTATTTATTCTGGCATCAGCTTGGCGCACAGCGTGTAGTGAGTGCCCGCGAGCTTTCTTTAGAGGAAATTCGTGAAATCCGAGAACGTATCCCGGAAGATTTGGAAATAGAGACCTTTATTCATGGTGCAATGTGTATTTCTTATTCCGGCCGTTGCCTGTTATCCAATTATTTTACGGGCAGAGATGCCAATCAGGGGGCGTGTACACATCCTTGCCGCTGGAAATACGCAGTAGTAGAAGAAAAACGCCCGGGAGAGTATTTACCGGTTTATGAAAATGACCGTGGTACTTATATTTTTAACTCCAAGGATTTGTGTATGATTGAGCATATTCCGGCAATCTGTGAGGCCGGTATTGACAGCTTGAAAATAGAAGGACGTATGAAAACAGCGCTCTATGTTGCAACGGTAGCACGTACCTACCGAAAGGCGTTGGATGATTACTATGAAAGCGAAGAAACGTATCGTGGCAATATGGAATGGTACAAGTCCGAAATCGGCAAGTGTACCTATCGCCAGTTTACCACCGGATTTTTCTTTGGAAAGCCTACGAACGAGACTCAGATTTACGACAACAACACCTATGTAAATGAATATATTTACCTGGGTATTGCAGAAGAAGTGCGCGAGGATGGTCTGGTTCGTACCACGCAGCGCAACAAATTCTGTGTAGGCGATACCATTGAAATCATGAAGCCAAACGGTGATAATGTACTTGTAACGGTAGATGGTATGTATGACGCAGATATGAATCCGGTAGAAAGCTGTCCGCACTCCAAGCAGTTGATTTATTTGAAGTTGTCTACGTTGCCGGAGCAGTATGATTTACTGAGAGTGCATAATGAAAAAAACTGATATACAAAAGATTTTAGATAGAAAAGGGAGCAGTAAAATGAGCAAAATAAATGTAGAGGAGATTTTTGCCAGTAACGTATTTACGCTTGGTGTCATGCAGGAACGTCTTCCGAAGGAAGTTTTTAAAGATGTCAAAAAAGTAATGGAGCAGGGCGGCGAGCTTTCTTTGGCCGATGCAAATGTGGTAGCAAAGGCGATGAAGGACTGGGCAGTAGAAAAAGGTGCTACGCATTACACCCATTGGTTCCAGCCATTGACCGGTATTACAGCCGAGAAGCATGATGCCTTTGTGACCGTACCGGATGCATTCGGCAAAACCTTACTGGAGTTTTCCGGCAAGGAATTAATCAAGGGCGAGTCTGATGCATCTTCTTTCCCGAATGGAGGAATTCGTTCCACCTGTGAAGCGAGAGGATATACTGCGTGGGATATAACATCCCCTGCATTTTTAAAGGAAGATTCTACAGGCGTGTTACTTTGTATCCCCACTGCATTTTGTTCTTACACCGGAGAAGCATTGGACAAAAAGACACCACTTTTACGTTCCATGGAAGCAATTAGTGCACAGTCTTTGCGTATTATTCGTTTGTTTGGCAATACAACGGCAACAAAGGTAATTCCGTCTGTTGGTGCAGAACAGGAGTATTTCCTGATTGATCGTGATAAGTATTTGAAGAGAAAAGACTTAATTTTTGCGGGTCGTACTCTGTTTGGTGTTCCGGCACCAAAGGGTCAGGAAATGGAAGACCATTATTTTGGAACCATTCGTGACCGTGTGGGAGCTTTTATGAAGGAGCTAAACGTGGAGCTTTGGAAGCTTGGTGTTACTGCCAAGACGCAGCATAACGAGGCAGCACCGGCACAGCATGAATTGGCACCTATTTATGAAACTGCCAATATTGCAGTAGACCACAATCAGCTTATTATGGAGACGATGAAAAAGGTTGCAAACCGCCATAATTTAACCTGCCTTTTACATGAAAAGCCATTTGCAGGGGTAAATGGTTCCGGTAAGCATGACAACTGGTCCCTTTGCACGGATACCGGTATTAATTTGTTAGACCCGGGTAAGACACCGCATGAAAATATTCAGTTTCTTTTAATTGTGGCATGTATTATGAAGGCAGTGGATACCCATGCAGACCTTCTTAGACAGAGCGCTGCAGATGTGGGCAATGACCACAGATTGGGAGCAGGTGAGGCACCTCCTGCAATTATTTCCATGTTCCTGGGTGAGCAGTTGGAAGACGTGGTAAATCAGTTGGTGGAAACCGGTGAGGCGGCTCGTTCTATAAGGGGCGAGAAATTAGAAACTGGCGTTTCTACACTTCCTGGATTTGAAAAAGATGCTACAGATCGTAATCGTACTTCACCGTTTGCATTTACCGGTAATAAATTTGAGTTCCGTATGGTAGGTTCTTCTGATTCTGTAGCCGGTCCGAATACTACACTAAATGCAATTGTTGCAGAAGCTTTCTGTGAAGCAGCAGATGTGTTGGAGGCAGCAGAAGATTTTGATATGGCAGTGCATGATTTGATTAAAGAATACATGACAAAGCATCAGCGCATTATTTTTAATGGGGATGGTTATTCTCAGAAGTGGGTAGAAGAAGCAGCCAGAAGAGGGCTTCCAAATATTAAGACGACCGTAGAAGCGGTAGAAACACTTCTTACAGAAAAATCCGTAAAGCTTTTTGAGAAGTTTGGTATTTTTACAAAGGTAGAGTTGGAATCACGTGCAGAAGTTCTTTACGAAACATACGTAAAGACGATTAACATTGAAGCACGAACCATGATTGACATGGCATCCAAGCAGTACATACCGGCTATTATTGATTATACAAAGGCCTTGGCTGACACAGTGCTTGCTGTACAGAGTGCAGGTGTGGATGCAGTTGTTCAGAAAAACCTGCTTGTGGAAGTTTCTGATAAGCTGACCAAGGCAAAAATGGCTTTGGATGTGTTGGTTGATGTGAGGACACAGTCTAAGGCTATCAAAAACCACAAAGAGCGTGCATTCTTCTTTAAAGAACAGGTTGTTCCCGCAATGAATGAGTTGAGAGGGCATATTGATTCTTTGGAGCGTATCGTGGATGCCAAAGTGTGGCCTGTTCCAAACTACGGCGAGTTGATTTTTGAAGTTTAATTCATAAACAGTTTAGCCACAGGCTGATTAAGCTTGTGGCTGAACTGAAAAAAGTACCAGAAAACTCTTAAAAATTTTTTTGTAAAAATTTAAAAAAAGTACTTGCATAATTTGGGAAAGTGTGTATAATAATATAAGTGTTCAGCAATAACATATAGCGCTATCGCCAAACGGTAAGGCAACGGACTCTGACTCCGTCATTTCAAGGTTCGAATCCTTGTAGCGCTGCTAAGAAAACCTCTGAAGAGAAATCTTTAGAGGTTTTTTAGTGCCCGGAAACTACAGTTTTCCGGGCATTTAAGCATTTTGGATATAAAATTACTCAGATTGCGCTGCTGGTACATATTCCAATAAATCTTCTATTTTGCAGTTCAGTGTCGCACATAGCCTTGCAAGGACGGCGGTATCAAGGCGAGTAATTTCATTGCTGCAGTATTGGTTTATCTGCGTGCGCTGCATTTCCGCTCTATGGGAAAGCTTATTTTTGCTGATTCCCTTTTCTTTTATAAGTTCATCCAGTTTAATTTTTATATATCCAAAGTTTTGTTCGTCCATATTACATACCCCACAATAAATATTAACTATAATGACATAATATATTTGACATTTATAGTTTACTAAATTATGGTTAAAATATAAGTTCTAAGAAGTTGCACAAGGCTTGTTGTACAATTAAATGAGTGAGGAAGGGCATTATGGACCGTATACAGGAAAAATATTTTGACCGTATTATCGAGGCATATCAAAAAGAAGATTTACAAGCAGACAATAAATTTGATTTGTTTGGGGCTTTAAATGAAGCATCAGAGGAAGCTTTTATTTACAGAGGCGGGTACTATATTGTTAATAAATGTTGTAATAGAAATCTTAATTTGAAGGTAATAGATACCTTTTATAGCATACATTTTGATGCGTTGCTGAAATTTGATGTAATGAAGCTTGGCAGCATCGAATTCTTTGAGGTATATAAGATTAAGGAATTAACCGGGGAGCAAATTCGTAGAATTAAGTACCGCATCAATAACGTGGAAGACATCAGAAAAGAGCAGGCGGCGAGGATTCTCAGAGATTTGTCTATATGAATTATAAACTTGTGCTTTTGATGCCTATGCGGTATAATATTATAATATAGAAAAGAAAACAGAGGGAAACATGCGTAACAGATATATTCAGAAGGATAATCAAAGAAAAATACAGTATGATTTGCTGCGTATTCTTGCGGCATTCAGTGTGGTAATGCTGCATAGTGCTGCACAGTTTTGGTATGATTTGGATGTGCGAAGTGCAGAGTGGGTAATTGCAAATTCCTATAATGCAGTGTTTAGGTTTGGCGTACCGATTTTTGTTATGATTAGCGGAGCCTTGTTTTTAGACAATGGATATAGGCTTAATCTGAAGCGTCTTTATATACACAATATCCTTCGTCTGGTAATTCTGTACATTGTTTGGTCTTGTATTTATGGCTTGTATGATTGCGTTGGACATGGATTTTCCTCACTTTCTTACAAAGAAATCCTGCGTGAGATGCTAAGCGGACGCTATCACCTGTGGTTTATACCTATGATTGTAGGGATTTATGTGCTGCTTCCCATTTTAAAAAGCTGGGTGGAGCATACGGATAAGAAGACCTTGCAGTATTTTTTGACTTTGTTTTTTGTGCTGCAGATTTGCAGTGAGACACTCAGGGCTTTCTTGAAAACGGATGAGCTGCAGTACATTCTTGATTTAGCCAAAATTGAATTGGCCTGTGGATATATTGGTTATTTTGTTTGGGGATACTATATTGTACATGTAGGAATCGGCAAGAAGCTCCGAAAAGCAATCTATGTATCCTTTATTCCGGCAATATTTTTGAATATTATATTTGGAAATTTATTGGCATGGCGGGAGGGAACGGCAGTAGGAGCTATTTACGACAGCTTTGGAATCTTCACCTTTGTAATGGTTACCGTCCTTTTTTCCTTTGTGGTTGAAAAGGGGCAAAAGGTGTCTCTGGGAGAAGTAGGACAAAGAATTGTGAAGGAGATTTCCGTAGGAACCCTGGGCGTTTATGTCATGCATATCGGTCTGATGGAAGCGTTGAAACCATTGGGTGTTCACAGCATGATGCTTCCGAATGCAATAGGTATTCCTGTTTATGCGGTGTTGTGTTTTGTAATATGCCTGCTTACAGCAGCAATCCTTCGCAGAATTCCGGTAATTGGAAAGTATTTGTGTTAAAAAGCTTCTGAAGGGACGTAATCATGAAGAAGATTGAAAAACGTACATGGCACTATCTGAATGCTGTGTCAAAAAAAGGAA
Source organism: Lachnospiraceae bacterium (assembly GCA_017521985.1). Classification (GTDB taxonomy): domain Bacteria; phylum Bacillota; class Clostridia; order Lachnospirales; family Lachnospiraceae; genus RGIG6307. The sequence goes on along the minus strand of JAFXAZ010000001.1, from coordinate 22,825 downwards.
AATTAAATATTGGCATTCTTCTGGTGGCGCAGGCACTTCTGGGCATCAGCAGCGTTTTTTATGCACTTTTTCTTCGTGATATTATCAACGGAGCGGTGGCGGGTGACAGGCAGCGTTTTTTATCTGCTGTTGTGGCATTTGCCCTGTTAGTCTGTGCGCAGCTGTTAGTCCGGGCGTTGGCACGCTTTTTAGAGGAATACACCAGAGCTTCTTTGGAAAATCGTTTCAAGGAAAGGCTTTTTGCTACGCTTATGAAAAAGGATTATGCGGAGGTTTCAGCGGTACATTCGGGGGAATGGATGAACAGACTTATCGGGGATACGGTAGTGGTAGCCAATGGACTGACGGATATTTTACCGGGCCTGGCAGGAATGATAGTCAGACTTGTGGGAGCCATATCCGCAATCGTGATTTTGGAGCCGGGGTTTTTGTATCTCATAGTGCCGGGCGGTATCCTTCTTATGGGATTTTCCTATGCCTTTCGCAAGGTGTTAAAAGAGCTTCACAACCATGTGCGTGAGAGGGATGGCGGTCTGTATATGTATATGCAGGAAAGCCTTTCCGGTATGCTGGTGGTACGTTCCTATGGTGTAGAGGATGCCGTTGCGGAAGAAGCGGCGGACAAGATGAAGGAGCATAAACGTGCACGTATCAAAAAGAGTCATTTTTCTAATATCTGCAATACCGGCTTTGGGGTAGTAATGAATGGTGCATATGTGCTGGGTGCACTTTTCTGCGGCTATGGAATTTTAAATGGAACCATGACCTACGGAAGCTTTATGGCTGTGATACAGCTCATCGGACAAATTCAGTATCCGTTTGCAAATATCAGCGGCTTTTTGCCTCGATTTTACAGTATGATGGCAAGCTGTGAGAGATTGATGGAAGCAGAAAACTATAAATCTTCAGGTGCAGAGCAGAGCAAATCCGCTCAAGAAGCAAAAGCAATGTATCAGGAGCAAATGAAGAGCATGGTGCTTTCTGATGTAAGCTTTTCGTATCATGATGGGGAAAACGGATTACAGATACTATCGGATTTAAATCTTACCATTTGCAAAGGGGATTATGTGGCGGTCATGGGGGACTCGGGCTGTGGGAAGTCCACCCTGTTAAAGCTGTTAATGGGTGTGTATGAGCCACAAACCGGAAGCATACAGATAGAGAGGCTTGGGGGAGATAGGGCCCTGGTACGGGAATGGAAGAGGCTGTTTGCTTACGTTCCGCAGGGGAATTGTCTCATGAGCGGGACGATCCGGGATGTGGTTACCTTTCATAGAAAGGAATGTGCGTCAGGGATTACCGTGGAGAAAGCATTGCAGCTTGCCTGTGCAGATTTTGTATGGGAGCTTCCGGAAGGACTTGACACCATGCTTGGTGAAAAGGGAGCCGGACTTTCCGAAGGACAAATGCAGAGAATAGCGATAGCAAGAGCTTTGTACGCAGATGCACCGGTACTCATATTTGATGAAGCAACCAGTGCCTTGGATGAAATGACGGAAAAGAGACTGCTGGAGCAGTTAAAGCGGTTGACAAATAAAACTATATTGATTGCAACACATCGTAAAGCTGCACTTGATATTTGTAACAAACAGTTGGTGTTTGGAGATGGTTTTTCCCCTAGAATTACGGAGAAGGACTAGAAGGGCTAGAGCAATAGAAATTCTTGCCAAACTATATAAACTATGATAAAATAGGGAAATAATGAGGTTAGTGCGTATGTTGTGTCGAGTAGCAAATTTATATGTTGAAGTACCTGCAGTGGGAGGCATGGATTCTCGCTGTAAGGATTATTTATGTGAAGAAGATTATATTGCGGATATCGTAATTGATGCGGGACAGTATCGTCCGGAGGTCTACCCTGAGTCATTGAGTGAGGAAAGCGTTGTCTATTTGGAATCCGGGTGGCAGTTTTATGCCAGATTGATAGAATTCGGCGGGTTGATGCTCCATGCATCGGCAGTAGAACTGGACGGAAGAGCTTATCTTTTTTCTGGTCCAAGTGGCATGGGCAAGTCTACCCACACACGGTTGTGGCAGCAGATATTCGGAGAAGAAGCTCAGGTATTTAATGATGACAAGCCGGCTCTTCGCAGAGAGGATGGCCGTTGGTATGCTTACGGAACTCCATGGTGCGGAAAGGATGGCATCAATCAAAATAAAAGGGTTCCGCTTGCAGGCATTTGCTTTTTAAAGAGAGGTCAGGAGAACGTAATTCGCCGTCTTGGCGAAAAGGATGTTATAGGTCATGTGCTTTATCAAACCTTACACCAGTTTAGAACTGCGGAGAGGCTGGAGCCTTTGCTGGACAGCCTTGGTAGGCTGGTGCGGGAGATACCTGTATTTGAATTGGAAAATCTGCCGGAGGAGGCAGCAGCACGTTTAAGCCACGAGACCATGAGTCGGGCTGCAAAGGAGATGGGACTATGAAATTAAAGGAAAATTTAGTATTACGGCAGGTGGCAGATACATGGTGTGTATTGGCTTATGGAGCTGCACTTGTAGATTTTAACGGAATGCTGACACTGAATGAATCCGGTGTCTTACTGTGGAAGGCATTGGAGAAGGGGGCAGATCGTGCGGAATTAGCAGAGGTACTGACTGCTGAGTATGAGGTGAGCTGCGAGCAGGCATTAGAGGATGTGGACGCATTTTTAGACAAATTAAGTCAGGTCGGTTGTTTGGAGGACTGCTGATAGTGAATGTAATAGGTCGGATTTGCTTCCGGCTTATTTTTAAACATACATAGATATACGATTACATAAAACGGAAAAACCAAAAAGGAGTAATGTATTATGAACAAGAAAGACAAAATAATGTATGGCGCCATGGCTGCATTGGCCGTGGTTTTAGTGGTGGTAATTGGCGTAGTTGCCATTAAAGTATCCAAAAATCACGACAAAAATGTTGTGTCAACGGAAACTCAGGGAGAGGTGGTGACACCGACAGCAGAGCCGACTGCGGTACCAACTGCGACACCGACCGCAGCACCGACTGCAAAGCCAACTGCGGCACCAACTGCAAAGCCGACCGCGGCACCAACTGCAAAGCCAACTGTGGCACCGACTGCAAAGCCAACCGCGGCACCAACTGCAAAGCCAACCGCGGCACCAACTGCGGCACCAACAGCAGCACCGACTGCGGAACCAACAGCGGCACCGACTGCGGAGCCAACTGCGGAACCGACTGCAGAACCAACCGCGACACCGACCGCAGAACCAACCGCGACACCGACCGCAAAGCCGACCGCGACACCGACCGCAAAGCCAACCGCGACACCGACTGCAAAGCCGACTGCGACACCAACTCCGGAACCGACATCAACTCCATCTGAGAGTCAGGAGCTGTCTTATGAGGAATACAATGCACTGGATGCGGATGCACAGAAGGCTTATTATGAAAGCTTTGCAAACGTGGCAGACTTTTTTGCGTGGTACAACCAGGCGAAGGCAGAGCATGAGCAGAAAAATCCACCAATCGAAATCGGCGGCGGTTCTATAAACCTTGAAGAGATTTTGAATGGAAAAAAGGGTGAGTGATAGTAAAAGATGAACTCCGTGAAGACAAAAGAGTTGCAATTAGAGCAGCTTATGCCGCTATGGAAGGAACGACTGGAAGCAGGGCAGAGGGTTAGATTTTCGCCTAAGGGAATCAGTATGCTGCCACTGCTCCGTCAAGGGACAGACAGTGTATTGCTGTCCCCGCCTCCGGCGCGTTTGAAAAAATATGATATTGTTCTCTATCAGCGGGAAGATGGCAAGTATGTTTTGCATCGAATCATAGAGGTAGATGAGTCCGGTATGGTTTATACTTGTATCGGAGATAATCAGTTTGTGAAGGAGCCGGGGCTTCGTCATGACCAGATGATTGCAGTGGTAACTGCATTTACACGTGGAAAACGAGAGCACAGTGTGAAAGAGCCGGGTTACCGGCTATATTGTTATTTTTGGCATTATAGCAGACCTATGCGCTATTTGGGGTATCGTATTATCAGAAAGCTTCGTATTTTAAGGATGCGTCTGAAATCAAAAAATTAACTAGAAGGTATTAGATGTATAAATTTGAAAGTAAAATTCGTTATAGTGAATTGGATGAAAAGGGATATTTGGCAGTGCCCAAAATCGTAGATTATTTTCAGGATTGTTCGAATATGCAGTCGGACTCACTGGGGGTCGGGCGAGAGTATTTGGAGGAGAAGCATCTGGCATGGGTACTCAGTTTCTGGCAGATTGTGATTGAGAGAAGGCCGGAGCAGAATGAGCCGGTAAAGGTAGGAACTTTTCCTTATGAATTTAAAAGCTTTATGGGAATGCGTAATTTTCTGATTGAGGATATGAAAGGCAATCGAATTGTCAGTGCCAATTCTATCTGGACGCTTTTGGATATGAAGACGGGCAGGCCGGTTAAGGCAACAGAGGAAATTATTCAGCATTATTCATTGGAGGAAAAATTGCCAATGGAATATGCCGGAAGAAAAGTTGCAATTCCGGAGCTTGGAGAGGTGGTTACGCCGGTAAAGGTGACCAGGGAATATATCGACACCAATCATCACATGAACAATGCCAAATATATTACCGTGGCAATGAATTATGTTCCTTGTCATTTAGAGGTAAGGGAAATACGAATAGAATATAAAAAGCAGGCATTTTTGGGGGATAACATTTATCCTTTTGTGGCTTCCATCGAAGGAGGTCTGGCTATCAGCCTGCGTGACATGGATGGCAATCCTTATGTAAATATGCATATTTACACTATACCGGGAGGAGAGGTATTATGATTCGTTTAGGAGAGGTGCAGAATTTAATTATCGTAAAGGAAGTGGATTTTGGTGTATATGTGGCACCGGAAGGAGCTGTCCATGATGCAGAGGCTTTACGGGAAGACAAGGTACTTCTGCCGGCAAAGTATGTTCCTGAAGGCAAAAAGGTAGGGGACACCGTAGAGGTTTTTGTATACAAAGACTCTAAGGACCGACTGATTGCCACCACTTTGCAGCCAAAGTTAACAATGGGGCAGGTGGCAAGACTGCGTGTAGCGCAGGTAAGCAAGTTTGGTGCCTTTTTAGACTGGGGGCTGGAAAAGGATTTGCTGCTTCCGTTTAAGCAGCAGAAAAAGCACATAAGTGAGGGAGAAGAGGTTTTGGTTTCCCTTTACATTGACAAGAGTGAACGACTCTGTGCCACTATGAATGTATATCATGAGCTTCGCACGGACAGCCCGTATCAAAAGGATGATCGTGTAAGCGGTAGCGTTTATGAGATCAGTCCTAATTTTGGTGCCTTTGTAGCAGTGGATGACAGGTATTCCGGTCTGATTGCAAAGAAGGAGCTTTATGGAGATATTCAGATTGGTGATACGGTTTCTGCAAGAGTGCTTCGGGTAAAAGAGGATGGTAAGCTGGATTTGAGCGTAAGAGATAAGGCATATCTTCAGATTGCTACGGATGCTGAGGAAATTATGAAGCTTATTGAACGCTTTGGCGGGGCATTACCATTTAATGACAAGGCATCACCGGAGGTAATTAAGCGCGAAACAGGCATGAGTAAGAATGAATTTAAGCGTGCTGTAGGCAATTTATTGAAAAATAACCGTATTAAAATAACAGAAAAAGGCATTATGAAAATTTCTGAATAAATATCGTCAAATTCTTACAAAAAACTATTGATTTTTTTGAGCATTTTGTGTAAATTTTAATTAATGGTATTAAAAGCAATTGCACATAGGAGAAAAAGTTATGATTTCCAATCAGATACTACAGAGCACCATCGAAGGATTGAAAAATATTGGTCGTATTGATTTAGCGGTCATGGATGTAGAGGGCAAAGAAATTGCATCTACCTGTGACATGAAGGACTGTGCAGAGAGATGTATTGAGTTTTCCCAGTCACCTGCAGACAGTCAGGAGGTACAGGGTTGTCAGTATTTTAAAATTTATGATGAGTACCAGTTAGAGTATATTTTAGTGGTACGAGGCACAGGTGATGATGCCTATATGATTGGCAAGATGAGTGCTTTCCAGATTCAGAGTTTGTTGGTTGCCTACAAGGAGCGTTTTGACAAGGATAATTTTGTGAAGAATCTGCTTTTGGACAACTTGCTTTTGGTGGACATTTACAGCCGTTCCAAGAAGCTACGCATGCCTGTCGAGCAAAAGCGTACCGTTATGCTGATTCAGGCGGCAAATTGCCGTGAAATCAATATGCTTGAACTTACCAAAGCATCTTTTGGCAATAGTGCGAAAGAGTTTATTACAGCCGTGGATGAAAAAGATGTTATCATCATTAAGGATTTAGCAGAGCATGAGATGAATCCGGATGTGGATCGATATGCAAAGAGTATTATCGAGCAGCTTACCAAAGATGGTGCCAAGGGAGTACATATTTCTTATGGAACCACTGTGCGCGAGATTAAGGATGTGAGCCGTTCTTATAAGGAAGCCAAGATGGCTCTTGACGTGGGCAAGATTTTCTTTGAAAATAAGCAGGTTATTGCGTATAGCGAGTTGGGCATCGGAAGATTGATTTATCAGCTTCCTATTCCGCTCTGCAAGATGTTTATTAAGGAAATCTTTGGCGGTAAGAGTCCGGATGACTTTGATGAAGAGACGTTGATTACCATCAACAAGTTCTTTGAAAACAGCCTGAATGTTTCTGAAACCTCCAGGCAGCTATTCATTCACCGTAATACCCTGGTATATCGTCTGGACAAGCTTCAGAAGGCTACGGGGCTGGATTTGCGAGTGTTTGAAGATGCCATTACCTTCCGCATTGCGCTGATGGTAGTGAAGTACATGAAATATATGGAAAATTTAGATAACTAACTTGAAAAGGATACCCGCACTAAAGGTGGCTTAGGACACCACTTTCAGTACGGGTATTGATGCTTACAACGATAAAGGAAAGGTGAACAAAGTGGCAAAAAATAAAAAATCACGTGCAGAGGCAATTGAATTATATGATGATGACGCGATTGTATTGGACAATGTAACCAAGTCATACAAAGTTACAAAAGCAAACAAAGGCTCTAATGTACTGAAAGGTATCTCTTTACGCATTAAAAAGGGGGAGTTTGTTTTTATCGTAGGTGATAGCGGCTCCGGTAAATCTACCTTGATTAAGTTATTATTACGCGAATTGACATCTACCACAGGAAGCGTATATGTCCTGGGGCAGAATTTAAATAAAATGAGACATAGAAAGGTACCTGCTTTCCGCAGACGTCTGGGGGTTGTGTTCCAGGATTTCCGTCTGTTAAAGAGTATGAATGTATATGACAATGTGGCATTTGCACAGTACATTACACAGGTGCCGGAAAAAGAGGTGCGCCGTAATGTACCGGAAATGCTTGGCAAAGTGGGTCTGGCAGGCAAGTATAAAGCAAAGCCTAGACAATTATCCGGTGGTGAGCAGCAACGAGTGGCGTTAGCAAGAGCCTTGGTGAATAAGCCGGAAATTTTATTGTGTGATGAGCCTACCGGTAATTTGGATCCTAAGAATAGCTGGGAAATCATGAAGCTATTGGAAGAATTCAATAACGAGGGAACGACTGTTGTAGTGGTAACACACAATCAGGAAATCGTAGACAGTATGCAGAAGCGCGTCATTACAATGCACAAGGGCAATGTATGGAGCGACGAAGAGACAGGTGGTTACGTTTATGAGAATTAATACTTTAAAATATACATTAAAAGAAGGCTTTAAGGGGCTCTTTCGTAATAAATGGTACACATTGGCATCCATAGCAACAATCAGTGCATGTTTGTTTCTTTTGGGTATTTTTATAGCAATTTTGATGAATTTCCAGCACATCGTGGAAAATGTCCAAAAGGGCGTGGCAGTGACCACATTTTTTGTGGAAGGAACTACCGAAGAAGAAATTCTGACCATGCAAAAGCAGCTTGAAGGCAGAGAAGAGGTAGACCGAGTGGTTTATATTTCTGCAGAACAGGCATGGGCAGATTTCGTAGAAGATATGAACATGGGCGAGTATATGGATGGATTCCCGGAAAATCCGCTCGCAAAAAGTGCAAACCTGGAAATTTATATTAACGATGCTTCTAAGCAGGCTGATTTGGTTAGCTATCTGGAATCCAGCAGTATTGTGAGACGCATCAATAAATCAGAATTGGCAGCCAATACCCTTTCCGGCATTGATTCCTTGGTGGGTGTGGCAAGTATCGGTATTATCGGTATTTTGTTTTTGGTATCGGTATTTCTTATCAGCAATACGGTTACCATTGGTATTTCTATCCGCAAAGAGGAAATCAATATTATGAAATATATTGGTGCAACAGACTTCTTTGTACGATTCCCATTTATTATCGAGGGTATTTTGATTGGCTTGATTGGTGCGGCATTACCGCTTGCACTTATTTATGTTTTGTACAATCAGGTAATTCTCGGTATTGCGGGACAGTTTCCTTCTTTAACCAGCTTATTGGGATTTTTGGATGTTACGGCCGTGTTTGAATATTTGGTTCCGGTAAGCTTGGGAATTGGCGTAGGCATCGGTTTCTTCGGAAGCTTCTTCACATGTAAAAAGCATTTAAAGGTATAAGGAGCAGGAATGAGAATAGGCAAAAAAGGTTTGATTTGCTTGTTTGGCTTTAGTGTGGCGGTAATGGTAGCAGTGTCTGCATTGCTGATAAAAGGAGAGCCCGTTATGGCGGGCTCCTTTTCTGATATTACTTCTGACAGCATAGAGGCCAAAAAGGACGAAATCGCAAATGCAACAACTCAGCAGAATAGTATCAAGAATTCTATTTCGGACATGAAAGCAATTATATCCGGTCTGAAAGCAAAGAAATCAGATTTAAATAAATATATTGCAGAAATTGACAGTACCATGTCAGAACTTCAAAGTAAAATAGGTGCATTTGAGGAGCTGATTTTACAAAAGGAAGCAGAGATTGTATTAAAAGAGCAGGAATTGGAAGATGCCCAGGAGAAGGAAATGGAGCAGTATGATTCCATGCAGAAGCGCATACAATATTTGTATGAAAGCGGTGAAACCAATTATTTAGAGGCTATTTTGCAGGCAGACAGTTTTTCCAGCATGATTAATCGTGCAGAGTATGTAGAACAGCTTGCCGCATATGATAATCAGATGCTTCATGAATACATAATGCACAGGGAGTACATTGCTCTTTGTAAAGAAGTTGTGGAGCAGGAAAAGGTAACACTTGACGAGGGTAAAGCAGCATTAGAAGAAGAAAAAGCAAATTTGGAAACGGTGCGAAAGCAAAAGGCAAAGGACTTGGCGGCATATGAGGATGATATTTCACTGACTCAAGCATCTATTAAGGAGCTTGAAGCAGATTTAAAATATCAGACAGATTTGATTGCCAGTCTGGAAAAAGAAATTACCGATGAGCAAAGAGAGATTTTAAAGGCAAATGGTATTACCTTGGGATATGACGGCAGCGGATTTGAAAATCCTGCTCCAAGTTATACCGTGATTACTTCTGATTTTGGCTGGAGAAGAGATCCGTTTACCGGGCTTAAGGCATATCACAATGGTATCGATATGGCAGCCAAAGAAGGAACGCCTATTGTGGCAGCATATAGCGGTATTGTAGGGGAAGCCAGTTATAACAGTTCCATGGGTAATTATATTTATCTGGAGCATGGAGATGGTCTGCGTACCATTTATTTGCACGCTTCCAAGCTATATGTGAAAAAGGATGATGTAGTAATTAAAGGGGAAGTAATCGGTGCGGTTGGTACTACCGGACGTTCTACCGGACCGCATTTACATTTTAGTGTACGATTAAACGGAGAATATGTAAGTCCGTGGAATTATTTGAACAGGTAAATGGAAAAGAGGTGTAGGTTAAAGTTGGAAAAGGAAAGACAACGTGGTTTAGGCTTTATAAGCGGTCTTTTAGCAGGGGTGGTGCTTACTTCGCTTGTGGTGGTACTTGCATTTGGGATAGGTAATAATGTTGCGGGACATAGTGCAACCAATGCGGAAACGGATGCTGCCGGTGTCAGCGTTACCGTAGAACAGGGTGTTATTAACGCGGATTTTATCAATAAGCTTAATACAATCGAAACGCTTATTGAAGAATATTATTATCTGGAGGAAGTAGGCGATGAGGTATTACGTGAAGGTGCGTATGAAGGCGTTGTGGCAGCTTTAGGTGACCCATATTCCGTTTACTATACACCGGAAGAAGCAGAAGAAGTGTTTGCCCAGTCTGAAGGCATCTATTATGGTATCGGTGCATATGTGCAGTTGGATACCGTGACTGGTTATGGCATGATTACCGGCACCATTAAAGGAACTCCGGCAGAAGAGGCAGGTCTTAGAGCCGGTGACATTATTTATAAGGTGGAAGGCGAGGATATGGCCGGGCTGGACCTTACACAAGTAGTGACCCGTATAAAAGGAGAAGAAGGTACTAAGGTACACATTACACTGGTGCGAGAGGGCAAAGAGGTTGAGGTAGCTGTGGAACGCCGTAAAATAGAGTCTCCAACGGTAGAACATAGTATGCTGGATGATAAAATGGGCTATGTCCAGATTACAGAGTTTGATGATGTGACTGTGAATCAGTTTACGGAAGCATTAAAGGATTTAAAGAATCAGAAAGCCGAAGGCATGATTTTGGATTTGCGGGCAAATCCGGGCGGTAACTTATATGCCGTAGTGGATATTGCAGATATGCTCCTTGGGGAAGGGCTGATTCTTTATACCGAGGATAAGGCAGGACGTCGTGAAGAATATAAATCCGATGCAAAGATGGCCATTGATATTCCGATTGTTATTTTAGTGGATGGTAATTCTGCAAGTGCATCTGAAGTGCTTAGCGGAGCCTTAAAGGATCATGGCGAGGCTACGTTGGTGGGCACCACTACCTTTGGTAAGGGCATTGTACAGACCATTCGTACCCTGAGAGATGGTTCTGCAATCAAGCTGACTATCAGTGCATACTATACTCCATCCGGAACTAATATCCACGGAACCGGTATTGAGCCTGACGTGGTAGTAGAATTTGACAGCGAAGCATATTACGGGGAAGGCTTTGATAATCAGTTAGAAAAAGCAAAAGAAGTATTGAGTGAAATGATTAAATAATAAAAAGGCTGCAGCGACGAAAAATTTCGTTTAAGCAGTCTTTTTTTCACAAAATATTCATAGAAGGATGCTATGATAAGTTTATTCAATCATAAGGAGGAGCTTTTATGAAGAGAATATTCAAAATGGGGGTTGTTACAATGTGCGTGGCAAGCTTGCTAGTGGGTTGTGATACTGGGAGCGGTAATGCAAAAGGTGAAATGGTTTCCGGTAATGGTACCAAAAAGGTATTTGAGGGTGCAACGGTAATTGAACTGTCCGATGACGTAATTACGGTAGATGGAGCAGCTATTTCAGAGGATTCAGAAAGTGCAGTATATAAAGCTAATGATATTATCTTTTATCTGGCAGATCAGGGATTTACCTATGGCGAGGGTACGGAAGAGGACGAGCATACGCAGGAAGAAGCAGATGCCCATACCGTAGTACATATTACTGAGCCGGGAACTTATGCAGTAAGCGGCAAGATTTCTGCCGGTCAGATTGCTATCGACTTAGGAGAAGATGCAGAGGAAGATCCGGAAGCAGTAGTGACTTTGATTTTAAATGGTGTGGACATTACCTGTGAGGTAGCTCCCGGTGTTATTTTTTACAATGTATATGAGCCTTGTGAAGCAGATACGGAGACAGCCACAAAGGACGTGGATACTTCCAAAGCAGGTGCCAATGTGCTTATTGCAGACGGTACGGTAAATAATGTAACCGGTTCCTATGTAGCCAGAATTTATAAGTCTGTGGAATTGAATGCAGCCGGTACCGAAGTTGTGGACAGCAAAAAGCTTCACAAATATGATGCTGCTTTCTATTCTAAAATGACTATGAATATAAATGGAGATGAAAAAGGTACAGGTGTATTAAATATATATGCAGAAAACGAAGGACTGGATAGTGAACTTCACCTTACCTTGAACGGAGGAAATGTGAATATTACATCCGGTAATGACGGCATCAATACCAACGAAGACGAAGTGTCTGTTACTACGGTAAACGGCGGTACTCTTACCATCCGTGTATCCGGTGAAACCGGCGAAGGCGATGGTATTGACTCTAACGGCTGGCTGGTAATTAATGGCGGAACCGTTATTTCAGAGGCTTGCAGCTTTAGCATGGATGCAGGTATTGATTCTGACATGGGTATTCACATCAATGGGGGCACTGTTTTGGTAACCGGCAATATGTTGGATAGAATTTCCGAAAGTATGCAGAATTTTGCAGTATTTAGTTTTGCGTCCAAACAGAGTGGCGGAAATACTTATACGCTGAAAAATGCTTCCGGTGAAGCGGTAGCAGAAGTGACACCGAGCAATGATTTCACATATTTGATTATCTCTTCTGATAAATTGACAGCAGGAACCTACACCTTATGGCAAGGAGATACACAGCTTGCAGCAAGCAAAGGCGATATGGGCGGCGGCTTTCCGGGAGGCATGATGGGCGGCTTCCCTGGTGGTATGCCGGACGGCGGGGTGCCGGTAATACCAAAAGATGGACAGAAGCCACAAATGCCGGGCTTTAATTTCGAAGACGCGGAAAAACTGGATCCGGGCATGGTTATCCCTGAGGCTGGACGGAAGCCACAGATGCCGGAAGGAGCACAACGTCCGGAAGGCGGTCGTGGCCAGAATGGTCAGGGCGGTCGTGGACAGGGTGGCATGATGAATCCGGCAGAAACATCTACCGATTTTGAAATCACAGATGGTGGAAACTATTTTAACTTCGTGACTGCAGCAACAACAAAATAAGTAATTAATAGAAGGCAGGGCCTTATGTGTAGTGGATTTTACACAAAGGTTCTGTCTTAATTTTGTGCAAAACGTAAATTGTCAGAAAATATATAAATTTATTAAAAATATTTTGAAAAAGGTGTTGACAAATTAAAAATGTTTGATATAATGAAATTACAAAAAACAAAAGAGTTCACACAAAAAAATTAAGAAACGAGGTACAAACCACCAAGAACTTAAAAAGAACTTCATAATCTAAGAAAAGGAGGTACGGTCCAATCAAAACTTAATCCAAAACTCATAATTTAAAAGAAAGAAGGTACAAGCCACCAGAAACATAAACTTATAAAGTGAATCTCAAAAGTTTTAAGAAGCTAAAGTTATAAAACAATAGCAAAAACAAAAGATTAAAAAGGAAAAGGCATAAGAGCCGAAAAAAAGACAAAGGTTAAACGCAAAAGTTGAAAAAGAAATTGTAGTCTGACGAGAAAGGGCTGTGATTTAAAAAGACAAAAAGCAAAAACTAAAGTCATGACAGACGAAGTCAAAGATAGGACTAAAGTCAAAGAAAAGTTATAAATCTAAGTGATTTATAAAAAAAGAAAATAGGATTATTCATAAATTGTTAAAATGCTTTGAAGAAAACATCAAATTAGAGACAAAGCCTACATGAAATAAGAAATGATTATTATGAAAAGATTCCAAAAGAAATAATCCTAGAAAAAACAATTTAATATAGATTAAAAAGCTAAAAAGCAAAAAGAAGACAAAAATAAAAAACTCAAAGAAAGAATGAGGAAAGTCCGATGGACATCATAGCTTAGCAGCGGATATCTAGGTGAGAAATTTAGATATCCGCTATTTTTGTATGGTATTAAAAAGGTGCCTTCATAAAGAAGACACCTGATAAATCTTTGAATCACAAGCTGGGCGGCGTATCCAGCATCTCAGGTACTCTTACGAGTGTGTCGGGAGCCTTTCCGACCTTTGCAATCCACTTTATTGTATCTTCATTATATAGAAAATATTCCATGTTGTCAAATCTTTTTTAATCGTCCATTTTTTAGACCATGTTCTAATTTTGCGGTAGTAATGGAATGTAGGGTCGCAACATATAAATAATCACCTTGAACATCTAATTTAATGCCAATTTGAATATTTTTATCAAATACCTTTACAAGTTCAAAACTGGTACCGGTTTCATTTGGATTAACGCCTATGTAGTCGGGATGATTAAGTATAAAGGGTAAATAATGCAAATATTCAATACATTCCGGGTGCCTTTTTAAGATGTGCTTCTTCAGACCATGAGACTGGTAAATCAGGTCATAATCAAGGCTAAAAGGCAGATATTTATTCAGATTTTTATTATAACTAGCAATTGGAAAAATTTTGTCGTTCATATAATGCCTGTCTTCTATAAGCAATTTATTTATTAACTGTCTTGCTGCTTGGTTTACGCATGTCAAATTTCATTGATTATTTTACATTTATAGTTTTAATAACAACGACCACAAGGTGTTTTTCCCATTCTTTCAGCTTCTTCAACAGTAACTTGGTATGGATTGTCCATACCACAGCTATGGGCTGATTTATGATATCTTTTAGCTGTATCATCAACCCATACTTTAGCAGAACTTCCGCTTGATGAAGTTTGTGTGACAGGAGTAGGTTTTGCAGTTGGCTGTACAGTTGGTTCAGGAGTCGGACTTGGGCTCGGAGTGGCAGTTGGCTCAGGAGTCGGACTTGGGCTCGGAGTAGCCGCTGGCTCTACAGTCGGCTTGACAGTAGGAGTATGTGTTGGTAATACATCGGTTAAAGGGGTTTCAATTGGTTCAGCTATTACAGGATATTCGGTACTTTCTGCTACTATCTGAGTAGGCAGTGTACTTGAAGTTTCTTTATTTGTTGTATCGGACCCAATTCCAAAAATAAAAAAACTTAAGGAAAGTACAGACAAAGAAGAAATTATAATAGTTTGTTTCTTTTGTTTTTTGGGGGCGTCATCCAATTTCTTTCTGAAAAATAGTAACCATATGATACCGGCAATCCAGCCTAATGCAAGAATGACACCTAGGATACAAAGTATTCCTATTCCTTTGAAGCATGTTGTTAGGCAGCTACTGTTCGCTTTCGTTGTTGATTTCTTGTTCATTAGTAAAATCCCCTTTCGATTTAAATCACACCAATAGTATAGCATTATTCGGTTAAAGGTTCAAGATTTTGACTCTTTTCAATTTATTTATCATTCCCATCATTTACCACTCCATTATCCCTACACCCCATTCCCAAAATATGATATATTAAAGCGTATTTGTCGGCAAAATCACTGATTTTTTGCAAAACCAACCACTTTTTTGTAGAAAGCACACAAAGGTGGCTTGCTTATGGTAAAATTAATTCAAAGGTTCGTAAGGAGGCGTCTCATGAAATTGAAGCAATATCTGAAAAAGAAAAATTATTTGATGCAGTTGTTATTAACCATTGCCGGATTTGTTTGTATTCCGCTGATTATTATGCAGCTTTTGATGATGGAGCAGTCTACACAGGGATATTCCCGGTTGAATGAAGAAAATATCCATGAGAATTTGCAGGAGAGTATAGACTACTTTACACGGCAGTTGGAGAAGATGTCCACTACGGCTATTAAGGTCAGTCAGGATGCTACCATTCGTAAAGCTTCCAAAAAGAATAGCTCAGATTATGCTGTTTATGAGGCTGCACTAAAAATAAAAGAGTACAACAGCGATGACTGGTCTGTGGGCGTCTGGTTTTATGAAAGCGACAGCATTTTGTTTAATGAAGTCAGAATTAGTCCGGAGCGGTTATATGAAATGATAGCCGGCAAGGATGAACAGTGTAAGCGTGCTATAGAGGATTTTTTTGAAGCCGAAAAGAATACACGTGTGGCATCTACGGCAGAATATGCAGAAGGTGGAGATGCTGTTATTGTGGCAGCAAAGCCGGTTTCTTTTGTTTCTGTAATGGAGAAGGACGCATTGGTGTTTTTTGTCATGGACCAGGAGACGGTGGAACAGGAGTTGTATGCTAAATTTAATGATTGTTCCGGTGTTGCTTTGTTAGACGCAGACAGACGATTTATGGTACGAAGCGATGATTTTTCCATAGAGATGTACCAAAATGCCGGTTTTCAGAAGTTCCTGGATAGTGAAGAACAGAGTATTTATGCCACCACAAATGGGAGAGAGCGTATCTGTATTTATAAATATAAAGATGTAGTAAAAGGTTACACTTGTCTGGTATCTTTGTTTGAAAATAATTTGCAGGCTCATTTAAGAGAGTATATAACGAATATTCGTAATATTCTGATTACCTCTATTGTATTGATGCTTTTATTGCTGGCCTTGACGGTAAATATTAATTACAGACCAATCAAAAGACTGGCAAAAAAGCATGGAAGCAAGGCTGCTTCTGCAGAATTGTCGGAGTTAGAGCTTTTGGACTCTGCTTTCTTTGCCATAGACCAAAAAGTGCTAAGTCAGAATAAATTATTGAAACATTTTATTATAAGTGACCTTTTAACCGGCAGACCTGTGGATGAAAAGCAACTGGAGGAAAGCAATCTAGGAAAAAACAGTTATGGAAGTGTTGTTATGGCTTTAGAGGGTCCGGCTATTACTTCCATTCAATCCGGCAAAATCATTGCTGCAATGAAGGGGAAGTGTGGTTGTGATACCTACATAACCGGGATTACATATCGTCCACAAATATTGATGGTTTGCGTTCTTTACGGAGATGTGGAGCCAGAGCATTTAAAGGATCTTGCAGGAGAATTGCTTAAGGAGATAACGGGACATGAATATGGTATTCATTGTGGCAATGTAGTAGAACACATTACGGATATTAGAAATTCCTATTTAAAAACCTTGACCAATACCGGTGAAAATGATGGAAACACACCGGAATTAAATAGTGCAGTAGCAGAAGCCATTCAGAAGTTTGGGGAGAGCATGTACAGTGGAGATGCAGATAAAATACAAAAGCTTTTGGATGTGGTGGAGTCTCGTTTGGCAACCATAGAAGATTCTGATGCACTTAAAAACTATTATTGTTATAAGCTTATGACGGTGTACTTTGCAAATGCGAAGGATTCGCAAAATTTAAAAGAAGAAATGGCTCGTTTGATTGCCTTTTCGGATACAAGACAGCTATTTGTAATGTTACGACAGTCTGTCAGACGGCTCTGCACGATGCTTAATGAAAACGAGCAGACAACAGCCAATAAGCTGAGTAAGAAGCTTCTAAATTATGTGGATGTGAATTTTAATAATCAGAACCTGTGCCTGACCAGCGCGGCAGACTATCTGGAGACCTCTATCTACGTAGTCAGTCGATTGTTTAAAGAAGCTACCGGAAAGGGCTTTAAAGAATACGTAACGGATAAAAGATTGGAATATGCCAGGGAGCTTTTGGAAACTACAAATTATAATGTGTCAGAGATTTCTGCTATGGCAGGCTTTGAAAATACGGTGTATTTTTCCAACGTGTTTAAGACCAAGTATGGATTACCGCCGACACAATATAGGAAAAAGCACCAAGAGTGACATAAATAACTTGATTTGGTAATATTGCACAAAAATGACATGCGAGAATTCACGGTTTTGTGGGTTCTCGCAAAAACTATATGCTTTTTGCAAAAAAACAGCAGATGTAAAACACAAAAAATGGGGCTAGAATTGGAGGTGAAGAAAAAAGACGAAGGAGTTTTGCTTATGAAAAAGAAAGAAAATTTGCAGAGTAAAAAAGATAGCTTTCTGAGATATTTAAAAAGATATTATTGGCTGTATTTATTTGTTCTGCCAACGCTCATTTGGTATATCGTATTTCATTATGTACCAATGGGCGGTATTGTAATTGCATTTAAACGATACAATGGTGTTCGGACTATTTGGGAAAGCCCTTGGGTTGGACTAAAGTGGTTTAAGAGTTTTTTTAGTTCTTATTATTCCAAGACGATTATTAAAAATACAATTGTTCTGTCCTTTTATACCTTAATGACTTTTCCGCTTGCCATTGCTTTTGCACTGGTATTGAATGAGTTGAAAAGTAAGAAGCTAAAGCAAGTTATTCAAACTATTACATATGCACCTCACTTTATATCAACAGTAGTTTTGGTCAGCATGTTGAACCTGTTTTTTGCGACACAGAATGGTTTAATCAATAATGTTATAGAGGCTTTTGGAGGAATGCCATTTGATTTTTTGTCTAGTAGTGCGGCATTCCCACACATGTATGTATGGTCCGGTGTTTGGCAAAATTTAGGTTGGGACTGTATCATTTATGTAGCGGCACTGGCAGGTGTAGATCCGTCTCTGCACGAATCCGCTATGATTGATGGTGCAACCCGTATGCAGAGAATCAGGCATATTAATATACCGACTATTTTACCGACTATTGTAATAATGCTGATTATGAAGGTTGGACATATCATGAACGTGGGAGCAGATAAGGTGCTTTTAATGCAGAATAGTTTAAATGCGGATACCTCAAGAATCATATCCACTTATGTGTATGAACGAGGACTATTAAATGCTGACTACAGTTTTGCTACTGCCGTGGGATTGTTTGTCAACGTAATCAATCTGCTCATGCTCTTGACTGTGAATAAAATTTCCGCAAAAGTTTCAGAGACCAGCTTGTTCTAGGGAGGTAAGGAATGAAACATATGAATTTTAAAATAAATGACAAGGTATTTGATGTCATAGTAAATATTATCTCCGTACTTTTTGCTTTGATATGTTTATATCCATTGTATCTGGTAGTAATCAATTCACTTTCAGACCCATATGCAGTAGCAAAAGGGGAAGTGTGGATGATTCCAAAAGGATTTTCACTGGATTCTTATAAAGAAGCTTTTTCTAATGGCGATATTATAAGAGGCTATGCTAATTCCCTGTTTTACACCATTGTTGGTACTGCATTGAATATCGCATTGACCATTCCGGCAGCATATGCGCTGTCCAAGCCTAAGTTAAAGGGACGCAATTTCTTGATGATGACGATTGTGCTGACTATGTATTTTAGTGGTGGTTTGGTTCCGCATTATCTAGTATTAAAAGGACTGAATCTTTTAAATACCAGAATGGTAGTGTTGTTAAATTTGGCTGTAAATACAACAAATTTAATTGTAGCCAGAACCTTTTTTGCAAGTGGCGTACCGAGAGAACTGGAGGAGGCTGCAGAAATTGACGGCTGTTCTATTCCACAGACTTTTCTTAAGATTGTACTTCCATTATCCAAGGCTATGCTGGGTGTAATTGTGTTGTACTATGCTGTAGCACGATGGAACAACTTTGCATCATCTCTGTACTATCAGCCTATGGCAGAGGAGTATTATTCTTTGCAGATGGTACTTAGAAAGATGATAATCTTGATGCGTGACGCGGCAAATGCAGAATCGGAGTTGGCAGAGTATTATGCTAACATTTTCAATCAGATTAAATATTCTATTATTGTAATTGCTTCTGTACCCCTTATGATTGTATATCCGTTTTTACAGAAGTATTTTGATAAGGGTGTTATGCTCGGCAGTGTCAAAGGATAGTTATTTGACATCAAAACTAAGTTAGTAGCGGCATAAGCCGTTCTATAAATATTAAAATTTATAAGGAGGACTCTTAGAATGAAAAAGAGAACGAACAAAATTCTTGCATTACTACTTGCAACAACTGTATGCAGTACTGCATTTATTGGTTGCGGACAGGAGACAAAAACTTCAGAAGTGACAAGTACAGAAACTGTTGGTACAGGTACAGAAGTGGCAAGTACAGAAGTGACAGAAACTGTACCTGCGGAACTAAAAAATGTGGATGTTTATCCATTAGACAGTGACAAAACATTTAAAATTACAGTATCAAGTGACTTGTTTGGTACGGAAGATGGTCAAACTGCCGTAACAAGAGCAATGGAAAAGGGTACAGGTGTATCTGTTGATTGGAATTATATGGCTAAAGAAGCATTTCAGCTGGCACTTACCGGTAAAGAAATTCCAGATGCATTATTCTTATATAATGGTGGTATGGATAAAGCAACTGCTTATGAGTATGGTGACGCGGGTTACTTTGTAAACTTCATGGATTATTTGGAGTTAATGCCTAATTTCTCTGCTGTGATTGAGGAACATCCTGAATGGTTAGAAGTTGTTCAAAACGAGGATGGAAGTGTGTATTGTTTACCATATGTTGGAATTACCTCAACGGCTTATAATAACTTAATCTTTTATAGAACCGACATGATGAAAGAAATCGGTTGGGAAAAGGCACCTGCGACTACAGATGAATTTGTACAGTATATCAAAGAATTACAGGCACATTTTGGAGCAACAGATCCGGAATTTATTGCTTTCAATGGTTATCAGGCAAGCCATATGGAATGGGATAATATCAGATTCCCAAATTATTTCTTTGCTTCTTTTGGTGAGTTAGTACAGACTACGTTAACCGTAGATTCTTCCGATAAGGTGGTTCTTGGGGCTGCAACAGAACAGTATAAGCATTATTTGGAATTCATGAATGAAATGTGGAATTCCGGTGCATTTAATACCAATATTTATACTCAGGAGGGTACAGCGTCTCAGGCTTTGGCTGCAGGAGGTCATGTGGGTATTGCATCTGTACATAGTGGACATACTCTTGCAAATTTCCCATCCGGAAATTTTGATTTAGGTATTATGGCTCCATTGACAAGTGAATATTGGGATACACAGCATTGGTATCAGGCTCCTGCTTGTAAGTGGGGACGTTTAACTATGATTAGCACAAAGTGTGAGGATGTCGAAACAATGGTACAGTGGATGGATGCATGGTATTCAACAGTAGAGGATCCATTAAATGCAGAAGGTACTATTTATGGTATTACACCTTGGTTAGGAGAAATTGGAGTAGATTACAAGTTAGATGAAGCTACATTAGAAATGGTAGAATTACCACATGATGGTATTGAAATGGGCAAATTCCTGTCTACACAAAGCTTTGGAGTTAACCTGTATTCTGGATATGAAGATGGTTTATTCCCATATTCTCAGGATATTAACACAAATTTAGGTGCCAAGGGACACGGAACTGTTAATAATTTGTGGCCATATGCTGAAACTCCTGTAAACTTAAGTGTTTTAACTCTGACTCAGGATGAATCAGATATTTATAATGATGCATGGGCTGATATTGATACCTATATTGGTGAATCTACTGCTAAATTCATTACCGGTGAATGGAGCATTGAACAGTCTTGGGATAGCTATGTTGCAGAACTTGACAAGATGGGCTTAAAAGATGTAATTGGTGTATATCAGGCAGCATATGACCGTACTAAAAAGTGATTAAATAAATAGTCGCTTATCAAGCAAAACAAATGTCTGAGTATTATGCAATTTAATACTCAGACATTTTATAAGATTAAAAGAAAGGTTTCATAATGGATGTAAGACATATTTGTAAAAAAATTGAATGGAAGCAAAACGAATTATACGATTTGCTTGGAAGTCTTATAAAAATTAATTCTGAGAATTTTACTACCAGTGGAAATGAGGAGGAGTGTGCCAGATATATCTATAGGCTCTGTAAAGAACTAGGACTTGAAAGCGAGATATATTCGCCGCTTGATTTAGAGGGCTTTGAAAATCATCCGGATTATATACCAGGGCGTAACCTAGAAAACCGCTATAATGTATCAGCATGCTGGAAAGGTGCTGAAAACCACAATGAACTTATGCTTATGGGACATATTGATACTGTTGAAATAGGTGATGTTTCGAATTGGAGCATTAATCCATTGTCCGGTGAGGTCAAAGATGGGAAGATTTACGGGAGAGGTGCCTGTGATGATAAATATGCACTGGCAACTGTACTTTTTCTTATAAAGATTTTAAAAGAGGAAGGATTTGTTCCAAAGGCTAATATGATATTTGCAGCTTATTCAGATGAAGAACATGGTGGTTCTCATGGTGCACTTGCCTCTGTTTTAAGAGACCCATGCCCACGGATTGTGAGCATGGATGGAGTGGAAAATCAAATTTGGCATTGTGGTTCAGGTGGACAAGGGATTAAATACATATACCACACCAAAGATACGGTGGATAGTGCAAAAATAACAGCACGCGCGTTACCTGTTATTATGGATGTAATCGAAACATTTGCTGAAAAACGCCGTAAGGAGCTTGAAGAAAATCGATTCTATGAGGGGACTATTATTCCGGAGACTGCTCTTCGATATTTAGGCTTACGTGCAGGTAATAATGGAACGGATTTGGGAGTTGGTGAAGTACGTTTTGTATACTACACAGATAAGAAAAAAGAGGAAATAGAGGCAGAACTTGTAGAACTTGAAAAGATTCTAGAGGAACGACTTGCCCCTTTGGGAATTATAGGTGATGGTTTTAAACCTCAAACACGTTTTTTTCACTATGTATTTTGTGAGCCTAATAGTGAGGATATTAATAATATGCTTGCAGCATCACGGGAAGTAACAGGGAAAGAACCTATTGTTTGTGGCTCATGTCTTTCTGATTTGTCTGTTATTTCAAAGTATGGAAGCAATCGGGCATATGGATTTGGAGCCGGACGTGATTTCAGTCTGCCGGGTGGTGCACATCAGCCGGATGAATACATAGAGTGTGATAAGCTATTAGAGTATACCAAAATCATGGCCGCATATATACTAAAAGTTTTGGGGTGACATGGACAGGCTCTCGGAATCTTGAGCCTATATCAATGGAAAGGAGAAAATAATGAATAAGCTAAGAAAAATTTCAGTTATATTCACGAGCTTGATAATGTTGTTTGCAATGGCAATGTCTCTGTTGCCGGCAAATACGCTGCAGATTTCAGCAGCTACAGGTTCATATGTGGTAACCATGGAGGTAGAGGAGTGTTGGTATGATTCAAGTGTATATATAGAAATAAACGAAGAGTATTTTTCGGACTCATATACCGGAAGCAAGGTATCTTTACACGAAAAACATGAAACAGCTGAAAAAGCGCTGGAAAATGTTAGTGGAGACGGAGCTT
>JAFXAZ010000066.1 GCA_017521985.1 Lachnospiraceae bacterium | reverse complement strand
TTTTTATCATCCATGGCTGTTAGTGATTTGTATATCTACGTTTTTAATTATATTTTTAACGACCCATTATGTGTCATTGGGTTCTGTAGTGATGTATGGTGTCTTTGTTGTGGTAATGGCAGTCTTATGCCTTACCGGCTCTTTGGGAGCACTTACCGGTGTCCAAATTGCAGAAGTGCTTCTTCTTTCTGTATTTATGGCAATTATGGCAGTGGTAAGACATTGGACAAATGTAAAACGTCTTATGGCAGGTACAGAAAGTAAGACCTACCTTAGTAAGAAAAACAGAAAGTAGTTAAAAGGAGAAGTTTCATGGCAAAGGTCAGTGTAATTGGTGCCGGTAGCTGGGGAACAGCATTGGCAGTACTGTTAGATGGAAATGGTCATGATGTGACACTTTGGTCTTTTTTGGAATCCGAAGTGACCATGCTGAAAACCGATCGTGAGCAAAAGGACAAGCTTCCGGGAGTAAAAATTTCCGAGAAGATGGTTGTTACCAACGATTTGCAGCATGCGCTGGATGGCAAGGATGTAGTGGTATTGGCGGTTCCTTCTACCGTAATTCGTTCTACTGCAGCAATGTGTGCACCATATGTGACAGAAGGTCAGATTTTGGTAGATGTAGCTAAGGGGATAGAAGAGGAAACACTTCTTTCTATGACGGAGATTATTGCAGAGGAAATTCCCCAGGCGAATGTGGCGGTATTGTCCGGACCTTCTCATGCAGAAGAGGTGGGGCGTGGTATTCCTACTACCATTGTAGTCGGTGCAAAGGACCAGAAAACAGCAATTTATCTGCAGAATATTTTTATGAGTGAAAAATTCCGTGTGTATATCAGTTCTGATATGAAGGGAATCGAGCTGGGCGGTGCACTTAAAAACGTGGTTGCTTTGGCAGCAGGTATTGCGGATGGCCTTGGATATGGAGATAATACCAAAGCTGCACTCATCACCCGTGGTATTGCAGAGATTTCCAGACTTGGTATGGCAATGGGAGGTAAGTATGAAACCTTTTGTGGGCTTACCGGCATGGGAGATTTAATTGTAACCTGTGCATCCAAGCATTCCAGAAACCGTAGAGCAGGTGTTTTGATTGGTCAGGGCTATAGTTACAAAGAAGCTATGGATGAAGTAAAAATGGTAGTGGAAGGTGTACATTCCGCAAAAGCAGCATTGGCACTGGGACGTAAATACCATGTTTCACTGCCGATTATTGAAAAGGTAAATGAAGTTCTTTTTGAAGGGCTGGCAGCGGCAGACGCTGTGAGAGAGCTGATGATTCGTGATAAAACGATTGAACATTCGTTAGTAGACTGGGAGTAATTTTTTTGAAGAACGCAGGAGGATATTATGAAAGTTACATACATTGGACATAGTGGATTCTTAGTGGAAACCGGCATTGCAAATTTACTGTTTGATTACTACAAGGGTATCATACCAAAGATAAATAATGACCTTCCTGTGCTTGTATTTGTTTCACACAAACATAGTGACCATTATAATCCGGAAGTGTTCAGACTGGCAAAGCAGTATACGAACATACATTATTTTATTTCAAATGATGTTCAGCTTTCTGAAAAGACTATAGAAGACTATCAGTTAACTCCTGAGTTCCTTAAGGAAAAGGTTACTATCGTTGCACCGGGATTAAAAAGAGTGGTTCCTTTGTCTGATGAAGAAGATGATAAAAACTATATTGTTTTGGAGACCATCAAATCCACGGACCAGGGACTTGCGTTTTTGGTAAAAGTGGAAGGTAAACGCATTTATCATGCCGGTGATTTAAACAACTGGGTGTGGGAAGAGGATACCAAACAGCAGTTTAACAACATGTCTACACTTTTTAAGCGTGTTATGGAAAAAATCAGTGGCCGCGAGATTTACCTTGCATTTGCGCCGCTTGACCCAAGGCAGGGACAGTATTACAAGCTGGGGATGGACTATTTGCTAAATACCGCTCCGGTTACCTATGCAGTACCGATGCATCTGTGGGGCGAGTATGAGCTGGTAGACCGGTATGAAAAGGAACGAGCGACCAAAGAGCTTCCGACAAAAATTGTGAAGTTGACGGACGAAGAGCCGGTGGTGGAATTATAAAGGTTGAAGACGTTGTGCGGGTTTATCTTTTGTTAAACTCGCACAATTTTTCTATATTATATTTTTGTAAATAATGCTGAAAATAGACGCGCATTGGTGAATTTTGCTTATAAATTATCTGAAAATAGGTTATAATAAGGGTGTATTAGTGAAAGATTCAGCCTTGTATAAGGGCTACCGTTTTTAGATAAGGAGCGTGTTATATGTTTGAATTAGGTACGATGCTTGTTCATCCAATCTATGGTGTGTGTGAAGTGGTGCATATCGGTAAAATTGATATGAAGAATGTAAAGGATGAACGGTTATTTTATACGTTAGTGCCTTTGTATGATGCCAAGAGCAAGCTTTTTATTCCAACAGATAGTGAAAGTCTTGGGCTTCGACCTGTAATGACCAAGGAAAGCGCATTGGAGCTGGTAGCAAGTCTTCCGGAAATGGAACCAATTGCAGTACAAAATGAAAAAGAGCGCGAAAAA
Organism: Lachnospiraceae bacterium; assembly: GCA_017521985.1. Lineage (GTDB taxonomy): Bacteria > Bacillota > Clostridia > Lachnospirales > Lachnospiraceae > RGIG6307. Next base: position 39,018 of record JAFXAZ010000066.1, on the reverse strand, counting down.
ATCTTCAAGGAAATGATTCGTGGTGGTAACTGTGAAGATATCAGCCGCATTATCAAAACCTTATATTTACGAAAAAAAGCACGTCTTGCAGCAGGTAAGAAAGCAGTGTCGCTGGATGAAAAATATCTGTTTATCGCCAGAGAACAGCTCTACGGCGAATTAGCGGTAAGTCTCGGCATTGAGAAAAACGGTGTAGAAGATTATATTACGCAAAAAATTGAACATGGATAATGCACATAATTTTAAAATTTTTATGATTTAGACGATATATCGACCACATTATGCTTTGATAACTGTTACAATAACCTTGATTTAAATCAATTCATTAGTTGCAACATGATGAAAATAGATGCTGTAGACCAGGCAGTAGACGAGTGTGTTGAAGCGGGAGTGCTGGAGGAATTTTTTAACAAACACCGTAAGGAGGTCAGAAATATGGTATTGACTGAATTTGATGAGGAGAAGTTTCTTAAAATGATGAGAGAGGAAGAACGCGCTGCGGGTAAATGCGATCTTCTTATTGAAATTTTGTCCGATTTTGGTACCGTTTCTAAAGAATTGCAGAATCGTATTCAGAACGTGGATAATGATACTTTGGTGCACTGGACCAGGTTGGCTTCTAGAGCAGAGAGCATGGAGGGATTTCTAGAGCAAATTAAAGAATCTTAGATTTATTTAGGTGTCGCAAATCTGCGGCACCTAATTTTAATGTACAGGTAAAAATATACAACCACATAAAAAAGGATTGTTTTTTTGTGAGATTTGTCGCATAATAATCTAATGTGGGTTATTATGATGTGCTCACGAAATTATGTATTTAAGAGGAACATATGAATTTTAAACCAATTACATTAGAAGATAAATTATGGGTAACCAAGTATTTAAATGAGTCTGAATATCAGGGCTGTGAGTATTCATTCAGCACCATGTTGATGTGGTGTGACGTATATCATACAGAGGTGGCAGACCTTGGAGATATGCTGGCTTATCGTGGGTGTTCCGGCAGGAATCGTTATGTGTATGCATTTCCGGCAGGAAATGGAGATAAAAAAGCAGCCATTGAGTCTTTAATGGCATTCGCAAAGGAATGCGGTCATGCATTTGTATTGCGTGGTTTTACAAAGGAATGGGCAGACTGGCTGGAAGAGACTTTTCCGGGAATGTTTGAGATAGAGGCAGTTCGCGATGAGTGGGACTATGTATACAGTGTAGAAAAGCTCAGCAGTCTTGCGGGAAGCAAATATCATGGTAAACGAAACCACATTGCACGATTTAAAGATAGCGGGGAGTGGGATTATAAGAGCCTTACCGCGGAGAATGTGGAAGAGTGTCGTGCTATGAGTGACAAGTGGTATCATGCACAGTTAAATATTGGGAATATTACTGTTTTGAAGGAAAAACCTGTATTAAATTTTGCATTGGACCATATGGAGGAGTTGGACTTAAAGGGTGGTGTCCTTTATCGTGACGGAGAGGTAGTAGCATTTACTATTGGGGAAGCAATGAGTGAAGATACCTTTCATGTGCATATGGAAAAAGCCTACTCTGATATTCAGGGCGCGTATCCGATGATTAATCAGCAGTTTGTATTGCATGAAATGCAGAATTACACCTATATTAATCGTGAAGAGGATGATGGAATCCCAGGGCTTCGCAGGGCTAAGGAATCTTATTATCCGGAAAAAATGATTGAAAAATACAGGGCTGTTTTAAAGTAGAGGTACAAAATGGTTGTTTTCGCAGACAAAAGCAGGGAAAACGAATTAATAGAAATCTGGCAGCAAAGCTTTGGTGACAGTGAAGAATATATCCGCATGTTTTTCGAGTGGAACCTTTCCAAAACCATGGTGATTGTGTATGAAGTGGATGGTAAGGCCGTCAGCGTGGCATATTTACTGCCGGTAACCTATGAGAGAGCCGGGCAGAAGGCGGTTTCATGCTGGTATTTGTATGCGGCTGCCACCCTTCCGGAATTTCGAGGTCGTGGTTATTTCGGGGAGATTGTGAAGGTTGTCCGGGAAGAGGTAGCAGAGCCGGTTATTTTGGTGCCGGGGGGAGCGTCATTAGTTTCTTATTATGAAAAGCAGGGGATGAAGGTGTGGCTGGAAGAACAGTACTTAGATATTAACACTTATGCAGAAAAAACTTCAGCAAAATATAAAAACGATGACCGGGTTCAAGGACGTATAAAAGAGCTGACGGCGGAGGAATATGCAGTAAAAAGAGAAAAAACATTAGCTGGAACATCTTATATAAAATGGGATGAGCATTTTATGAATTATATCTGTCACGAAAATAATGTTTGTGGTGGTGCACAAAAAGCAGTTACTGTTGAGAATATAGAATTTATTGTTATGTACCGTATCGAAGGCTCCATTTTAAAAGTTTTAGAAATTTTGCCTCAGGATATCTGTTTGAAGCAGCTGAACTTTTTAGACATGAAAAAGCTTAAAGCCTGTGTTCAGCTCTTATTAAGGGAAACTGGTTGTAAAAAGGCTTATGTATGTCTGAATCCTACCGTTATGGCAACGGACAAATTAAAGCTTTCTGTAAATCAGGGCTACTTTAATCTGACAATGGGTTAATTAAATTGACAAGAAATGTCAGGGAATTTATAATATATAAAGAATAACAAATTACAGTGAGGTTTTTCATGAAAAAAGCGTTAATTACCGGAATTACGGGACAGGACGGTTCTTATTTAGCAGAGTTTTTATTAGAAAAAGGCTACGAGGTGCATGGTATTACCAGACGTGCTTCCCTTTCTAATACAGCCAGAATTGAGCATTTAATTGCAAAAAATGTCATTCAGTTACACGATGGTGACTTGACCGATTCTTCTTCTTTGGTTCGTATTATTGGTCTGGTGCAGCCGGATGAAATTTATAATTTAGCAGCGCAGAGTCATGTACAGGTTTCTTTTGATGTGCCGGAATATTCCGGGGATGTAGATGCTTTGGGCGTTCTTCGTATTTTGGAAGCAGTACGTATTTTAGGGCTTACTCATAAAACTCGTATATATCAGGCATCTACTTCTGAGCTTTATGGTAAGGTAGAAGAAGTACCGCAGAGTGAGACTACCCCATTCCATCCATACAGTCCTTATGCCGTTGCAAAGCAGTATGGCTTTTGGATTACCAAGGAATACCGCGAGGCATATGGCATGTTTGCAGTAAATGGTATTTTGTTTAATCATGAGTCTGAGCGTCGCGGTGAGACTTTTGTTACCCGTAAAATTACTTTAGCAGCAGGACGCATTGCGGAAGGCTTACAGGACCATTTGGAATTAGGCAATATGGATTCTTTACGTGACTGGGGATATGCAAAGGATTATGTAGAGTGTATGTGGTTGATGCTTCAGCATGAAACACCGGAGGACTTTGTTATAGCTACCGGTGAGCAGCATACCGTTCGTGATTTTACCGAGAAAGCATTTGCAGCAAATGGAATTACCATTCGTTGGGAAGGCACCGGTTTGGAGGAAAAGGGTTATGATGCAGAAACCGGCAAGATGTTAGTGTGTGTAAATCCTGCCTGGTTCAGACCTACTGACGTGGATAATTTATGGGGCAATCCTACCAAGGCAAAAACCGTGCTTGGCTGGAACCCGCAGAAGACCAGCTATGAGCAGTTGGTGCATATTATGGCAACCCATGACAGAGAGCTTGCCAAGCGTGAAGCTGCACTAAGAGCAGCAAAATAATATGCAGTTTCACCATATGTGGGACAAAAGGAGACGAGTAAAATGATGCAAAAAGATGCCAAGATTTATGTGGCAGGTCATCGTGGCATGGTAGGAAGTGCCATCATCAGAGAATTAGAAAAACAGGAATATACCAATATTATTACCAGAACTCACAAGGAGCTGGATTTATGCAGGCAGGCAGAGGTAGAGGCCTTTTTCGAGGAAGAAAAGCCGGATTACGTATTTCTTGCTGCTGCCAAGGTGGGCGGTATCGTGGCTAATCAGAGTGCCCTTGCAGATTTTATGTATGACAATATGATTTTGGAAATGAATGTGATTCATTCTGCTTGGCAGAACGGTTGCAAGAAACTTTTATTTCTTGGTTCTTCCTGTATTTATCCGCGTATGGCACCACAGCCTATGCCGGAGAGCTGTCTGCTGACTTCTGAATTAGAAAAAACAAATGAAGCATATGCACTTGCCAAGATTTCAGGACTTAAATATTGCGAATATTTAAATAAACAGTATGGTACGGATTATATTTCCGCTATGCCGACCAATCTTTATGGACCAAATGACAATTATCATCCAACCCACAGCCACGTGCTTCCGGCATTAATCCGCAGGTTCCACGAGGCAAAGGAAGCCGGACTTAAGGAAGTGACCTGTTGGGGAACCGGTTCTGTGCTTAGAGAGTTTCTTTATGTAGATGATTTGGCAGAAGCTTGTGTATTTTTGATGAATCATTACTCCGGAAATGAGACGGTAAATGTAGGTACCGGCAAAGAAATTACGATTAAAGAATTGGCAGAGCTAGTTGCAAAAGAAATCGGATTTGATGGTGAAATAAAGTGGGATACCACTAAGCCGGATGGCACACCTAGAAAATTATTGGATGTATCCAAATTAGAACGTTTAGGCTGGAAGTATCATACGGAATTAGAGGAAGGTATTCGCTTATCTTATGAAGACTTCCTGCACAATCCAATGAGAGCAGAGCGTTAGGAGTTTTTATGAATATTATATTATTATCCGGAGGCTCCGGAAAGCGTCTTTGGCCCTTGTCCAATGACATCCGTTCTAAGCAGTTTATCAAGATTTTTAAGACACCTGAGGGTGAATATGAGTCAATGGTACAACGTGTTTATCGTCAGATAAAAACAGTGGATAAGGATGCCAAGGTGACCATTGCCACATCTAAAAATCAGGTATCAGCCATTTATAATCAGTTAGGTGACGGAGCTGGCATCTGCGTAGAGCCTTGTAGAAGGGATACTTTTCCAGCCATTACTCTTGCAACGGCGTATTTGCATTATGTGAAAGGTGTTTCACTGGATGAAGCAGTGGTGGTATGTCCGGTAGACCCTTATGTAAAGGATGATTATTTTAAAGGACTGAAAGAGCTAGGACATTTGGCAGAGCGCGGGGAAGCAAATTTAGCTTTAATGGGGATTGAGCCTACATACCCTAGTGAAAAATATGGCTATATTATTCCGGAAAATTCTGATATGGTAAGTCCCGTGTGTACCTTTAAAGAAAAACCGGACACAAAAGCGGCAGAAGAGTACATTGCAAAAGGTGCTCTTTGGAATGGCGGTGTGTTTGCGTACAAGCTTGGTTATGTGCTGAAAAAGGCCCATGAACTTATTGATTTTACCGATTATCAAGATTTGTTTGACAAATATGATACGCTTACCAAGATTAGCTTTGACTATGCGGTTGTAGAAAAAGAACCAAAGATTCAGGTGATGCGTTTTGCCGGAGAATGGAAAGACCTTGGTACCTGGAATACCTTGACCGAGGCTATGGAAGAAGCTAGTGTCGGAGAAGCCATTTTTAATGAAACCTGTGAAAACGTACATGTAGTAAATGAACTGGATGTACCGATTCTTTGCATGGGACTTAAAAATGTTGTGGTCAGTGCTTCACCGGAAGGTATTTTGGTATCTGACAAAGAACAGTCCAGTTATATCAAACCTTTTGTGGATTCCATTGACCAGCAGATTATGTTTGCGGAAAAAAGCTGGGGGAGTTTCCGTATCATTGACATTGAGGAAGAAAGCCTGACCATTAAAGTGACCTTAAATCCCGGTCACAGCATGAACTATCATAGCCACACAAGGCGCGACGAAGTGTGGACCGTTATTTCCGGACACGGAAGAGCTGTAATTGATGGTAAAGAAATTACGGTGAAAGCAGGCGACGTGCTTGCTATGCCCGCAGGATCTAAACATACCATTTTTGCAGAAACCGAACTGAAACTTATCGAAGTGCAGCTGGGTAAAGACATCGATGTGCGGGATAAAAACAAATTCTTAAGATAGTCTTAACCCAATTGACAATATTTAGTAAGAATGCTACTATAAGTGTACTAAGATATTTAATACACTTGTGGTAGCTTTTTGTTTCAGTGTGTTATAGAAATTGTGACTTTTATAGGTGATTGTGAATCTCTAAGTATTTAGAATTTCTGTGCAAAATGAACGATTTCTAAGAAGGCCTTCTATCCGCGGTCGGTTCTTAGGCGGTGTTTACAGCGCCTTATGAACCGCTGCCAGCGGATTAGAGCGAGAGCGCGCCTTCGTGAAATCAGTTCTTTTGTACAGAAATTATGGATTCAGAGTTTCACACACCTATAAGAGTAAAAGAAAGGAGGCGCTATGATTTTACTGGACTATCGGGACAAACGTCCCATTTACGAGCAGATTGTAGATAAGCTGGAGCGTCTGATTGTGGGCGGGGGCTTAGAAGCCAATTACAAAATGCCAAGTGTCCGTAGTCTTGCAATGGAATTGTCCGTAAACCCCAATACCATTCAAAGAGCCTATGCAGACCTGGAGCAGAACGGTTATATTTACACCGTATCCGGCAGGGGAAGCTTTGTGGCACATGAATGTGAGTGGCGCAGCGGTAAACTGGCAGAGCTTACAAAGAACCTGGAAGAAGTTCTTTTAAAAGCCAAGGAAGCCGGAATGACTATGGAGGAGACGATAGAAGTTGTAAGGAAGACATTTAAGGAGGCAGGCGATGATTGAAGTAAAAAATATTAATAAAAACTTTGATGCCATAAAAGCCATTGACAATATCAGTGCAACCATTGAAGAGGGCCATGTATTTGGTCTGATTGGTACCAATGGTGCAGGAAAAAGTACCTTTATGCGTATTTTGTGCGGTGTGTTAAAGGCGGACAGTGGAGAGGTCCTGATTGATGGCGAGAGTGTATATGATAATCCGGCAGTTAAGTCAAAAGTATTTTACATATCAGATGACCAGTATTTCTTTAAAACCGGAACACCAAAGGATATGCTCAAGTTTTACATGACCTATTATAATGGTTTTGACGGGGAAAAGTTTAAAGAACTTATGAAGGCTTTTAATTTGGATATTAACCGCAAGGTAAATACCTTCTCCAAGGGTATGAAAAAGCAGTTGTCCGTTATTTGCGGTGTGTGTGCAGGTACCAAGTATCTTCTATGTGATGAAACCTTTGACGGTCTTGACCCGGTTATGCGTCAGGCAGTAAAAAGCATCTTTGTAAAAGAAATAGAAGAGCGTGGCCTTACACCCATTATTGCATCCCACAATCTGCGTGAGTTGGAGGATATTTGTGAATATGTAGGTCTTTTGCACCGTGGAGGTATTTTACTTGCTAAGGATATGGAAGACATGAAAATTAATATTCACAAGATGCAGATTGTTATTAAAGATGAGACTACATTGCCAAAGATTAAAGAACAGTTTGAAGTGGTTAAGGTAGAGAGCAGAGGTGCTCTTTATACCATTACCGTTCGTGGTAAGCGAGAAGCTGTAGACCGGTTTATGTTAGAAACCAATCCGATTTTCTACGAACTCTTACCACTATCCTTAGAAGAAATCTTTATCAGTGAAACGGAGGTGAAGGGATATGACATCAAGAGCCTTATTTTATAAAGGAATGATTGAGGATTTACGACGAAGAATCTGGATGATTGCTTTGTCTTGTCTGGCAAGCTTTATGGCATTTCCGGTAGTTTATCTTTTAGTGAAGCAGGACTGGGACAGAAGGGTCGGATACTGGTATCCGGAAATCGGATGGGATCTGTTAGAGTACAGGGTAGAATCCGTTGTGGAATTTTTTCACTACTACATGACCATCGGCGGTGGTATTGTACTTGGCGTCGGAGCTTTAATTGTAGGCATTTTCGGGTTTAGATATGTATTTTCCAAGAAAATGATTGACTTGTACCACAGTGTTCCAGTCACCAGAAAGCAGCTGTTTTTGATTCATTATGTGAATGGTTTCCTGATTTGGTTTCTACCAATGTTGATTGGAAGTGCAATATGTGCTGTAATGTCCTTGGCTTTTATTGGTGACTTTGTGGCATGGATGAGTACGTTAGATACTCTGGCAATCACGATTGCAAATTTGGTTTTGGCCTTTTTACTTATTTATCACCTGGCTATAGTAGCAGTTATGCTTAGCGGTAATATCTTAAATACCTTGGTAAGCGGTACGATTATGGGCTTTGTAGTGCTGGCAATTTATGGCATGTATGAGGGATTTGCAACTACCTATTTTGCTACATATTATAGCTTTTGGGGCGAGAATCTGCCTAAGCTTATCTGGGCAACACCGATTCCGGGAGCAATTTACCAGTTAGTGATGCGTTGTGAAGGTATGAAGGCTTTTACATGTGTAATGAATATTTTGATGATGATATTCATGTTTGTTCTTGGTTTTGTGATTTACCTTCGCAGACCGTCCGAGCTGGCAGAACAGGGTATCAAAATAAAACCGGTACAGATAATCTTTAAGACCTCTGTGACCGTTTTGGCCGGAATGGCAGGCTGGATGTTCTTCGGGCTTTTGACCGATACCGATTCCATTGGCTGGACTGTTTTTGGTACTATTCTTGCAAGTGTGTTGACATATGGTATTTTGGATATTATTTTCAACATGGATTTTAAAGCTTTTTTCAAAAATAAAATCCAGTTGGCACTGACTACCATAGCAGGTATCCTGATTGGTTTTACCTTTATGTTTGATTGGACCGGTTTTGACAGTTATGTACCGGAGAAGGATAAAATTGCTGACATGGGTATTAGTATCAGTACGCTTACGTTAGGCGGAAGCTTTAGTAGAGCTTATACTGTAGAGGAAAGAATAAAAGATATGGAATATACCGATGCGGAAGTGATTTATACATTCCTTAATACTGTGTCAGATAGAGAAAGAAGATATCCTTTGGATGGTAATTCTGCAACAGCATATGTTCGTGTAACGGAAAAAAGTGGAAAGACGTATTACAGAGTATATGAAGTATGGGAGTCAGACGAGGAGCTGGTGCTTCCGATTTTAAGAGATGCATCTTATGTGGAGACGAATTTCCTGATTCCGGAAGAAATTATGGATGAAATGGTTTTGGATGGCGGAGATTTAGGGGAATTGACTTTGGAAAATACACTTGAACATTGGTATATTAATGATAAAGAGCATGCAGAAGAGCTTATGAAAGCATATAATGCAGATGTTCTGGAAAATCCGGATCTTCTGATTTATCAGGATGAAGAAATATTTGCAAAGGCATATTATCATTATTATGGTAATAACTATTTTAACTTACGTCTGGATTTATATGAATCCATGGAGAATGTAATTTCTGTATTAAAGAAATATGGCTATGAAAATGTGCTGGCAGAAAACACACCGAAAGAGGTGGCTAAGGTGGAAATGGATGCATATCTGTATGATACCAACAATTTAAAGGTTTTCTTTGGATTAGAAGAAGAGGAACAAACTTCCGAAAGCTTGAAAGAGCCTGCAGCGGTAATAGAGCAAAGTGGTTCTCGGGAAGTGGTGACCTATACGGTAGAGGCAGAAAAGGCAGCGCCATATAAAGAATATAATTACCATGCGACCTTTGAAAAAGAAGAAGATATTGCGGATATTCTGGATATTGTGACATATCACAGACCAAATACCCGCTCTATATTCGGACCGAAATACACCAATTGTGATGTTGTTATTTGGATGAAAAACGGAGACAATTATTATGTACAGTTGAAGAAAGGCGTACTGCCTGAAAAGTTTATCGATGATTTTAAGAAAACAGAGATGCTCTATGACTGATTGACGCGATAAATTTATAACAAAACCTCTAACAAATTTCTAACAGTTCTTTTGTAATATCAAAATATATGGTATTATAAATGAAGCAGGAAGTTTGTTAGAGGTATTTTTATGGCTAAGATTTTAATTGTAGAAGACGAAAAAGCAATCAATCAGTTGATGAAGCAGAACCTGGTACTACAGGGGCATCAGGTCATGCAGGCATTTGACGGAAGACAGGCCTTAGAAATTTTAGACAACAAGGCGGATTTAGACTTGGTAATTTTGGATATTATGCTTCCATATATGTCAGGCATGGAGCTGATTAAAGAAATCGAAGGAATTCCGGTTATGTTTGTGACGGCAAAGGATGGTATCCAGGACAAGATAAAGGGTCTCACCAGCGGTGCAGAGGATTATCTGGTAAAGCCTTTTGATATGTTAGAACTGATTGCTCGGGTTAATTTAATTTTAAAACGTCACAAAAAAGATACCACAACGTTTTCTTTGGTAGGTGTTGAGGTAGACATGGTTTCTCAAAAGGTTGTCAAGGACGGGCAGGAAATTATTTTAACACCACAAGAATGGTCATTGTTAGAGGTGCTTATCCGCAATGTAAATATTGCACTCAGTCGTGATAAGCTGCTTAATATGGCATGGGGATATGATTTTGACGGAGATGCCCGTACGGTAGATGTTCATATTGTAAAATTGCGTAAAAAGCTGGGCTGGGAAGAACAGATAAAGACCCTTTATAAGCTTGGCTACAGACTGGAGACGACAGCATGAGACTTTGGCAAAGAATCTACATAATTGCACTGTTATTATTTCTGCCGGTATTAAATGTTGGCTTGTTTATGGGTGCACGTATGATTTTCAACTACAACATGGATGTGACAAAGGGGCAGGCTTCTGATGAGGTGCATCTTTTAAGTCGTACCATTGTAAAGGATATTGAAAGTCTGGATTACAAACAACAGATGGATGACTATATCGTTTACCGTGTTGCAGAACCATATGTAAATTATATTACCAATAAGGATGCCAATGCTACACTAGAGGTTCATTATGTCGGAGAAAAGACAACCCTTCAGATGGGGCAACAGGATATTTCCATATATGATACCGGTGACTATCCTGAAATTCGAGTATTGGAGCTTTTGGAGGCGCCATATGAGAATTATCAGTTGTTTTATTTTAAGCCTTTAGATGATTTTTACAAACTTTGGCAGTCTTTAAAATTAGTTTTTGGTATCATTAGTTTATGCTGTTCCGGCGTGCTGGCAGTAGTATTATATTTACTACTGTATGAAATGACGGTACCCCTTCAGCGTTTGACGCAGAGTGTGAAGCTGATGCAAAAAGGAGAACCATGGCAGGCTGTTGAAGTGGAAGGACATGACGATATAGCAGACTTGACCAAAAGTTTTAATGAAATGGGCGCGGAAATTGAAGCACAGATGGAGCAGTTGTATAGGGAAAGTAAAACGAAACAGCAACTGGTAGATGATTTGGCACATGAAATGCGCACCCCGCTTACCGCTATTTACGGATATGCAGAATATTTGCAAAAGGCGCCGTACACAGAGGAAGAAAAGCTGGATGCTTTGGACTATATTATGTCTGAGAGCAAGCGCTTATCTCATATGGGTCAGGAGCTTTTGACTATGGCTATTTTCAGGGAAGATGAAGTCAATGTAGAGCAGATTGACAGCGTGAGCCTGGCAAAGGATATTTCCAGTCTATTACAAGGTTCGCTACGAGAAAAACGTTTGAAATTAATTAAATCGATTAAACCGGTTTCCTTTGAGGGCGACAGGGCAATGATAGTGTGTCTGTTACGAAATCTGATTGAAAATGCAGCCAGAGCCAGTGACAGTGGGGCACGTATATGGCTTACTATTGATAAGTCAGATGAAAAAACAATATATATGCGTATTAAAGATGAAGGCATTGGGATGGAGGCTCACGACCTGGAACGTATTACAGACGCTTTTTATCGTGTAGATAAGGCTCGCAGTCGTTCCAACGGCGGTGCGGGAATCGGATTAAATCTTTGCGATTTGATTGTAAAAAAACACTCCGGTACCATGCAATTTGAAAGTGTACCAAAGCAGGGAACTACGGTTACTGTTTTGCTGCCGGTGCAAATAGAGAGGAACGAAGAATGAAGCAAAATCTTTTGACGGGATGTTTGGCTATTGTTATGGTGTTGCTTGCCGCAGGGGTATTGTTTATGGCAATGAGCCTATATGAAAAAGATAAATTTGATGAGAGCTGGCTGCTTTCACCGACGGTTATTGAAAAAGAATTAAAACCGCTTTACAGCGATGAACTTGATATGAATTCAACAGAATACTAAAATTTTATGCAAAATAAGTTGACTATGTGTTGTGGAACGTGTAAAATTAAGTTAATATTATGTGAAATAGCGTAAAAGGAGGACGTGTATGAATCCGGCTTACATCAAGTTGCTGCAGTGTTTTGACAGTATAAAAGAACGTATTCCGTTTAAGCCAAAGGTAGCACTTATTCTGGGTTCCGGTTTAGGGGATTATGGGGATACTATGGACATTGTATCAACCATTCCTTACAAAGATATTGCAGGATTCCCACAGTCTACCGTACAAGGACACAAGGGGCAGTTTATATTTGGATATGTGGGCATAGTTCCTGTGGTATGTATGCAGGGTAGAGTTCACTATTACGAAGGTTATCCTATCACGGATGTAGTGCTTCCGGTACGACTTATGAAGCTTATGGGGGCAGAGGTATTGTTTTTGACCAATGCAGCAGGTGGTGTGAATACCAAGTACTCTGCAGGGGATCTAATGCTTATTTCTGACCATATCTGCATGATTCCAAATCCTTTGATGGGGGAGAATATTTCCGAGTTTGGACCGCGTTTTCCGGATATGAGTGATACCTATGATAGAGCGCTTCGTGATATCATTAAGGAGCAGGCTGAACAGATGGGTATTGTGATGCAGGAAGGTGTATATGTACAGTTTTCCGGTCCTAGTTATGAGACACCGGCAGAGGTACGTATGGCACGTGCATTGGGTGGCGATGCTGTTGGTATGTCTACGGCAGTAGAAGCGGTTGCAGCCAATCATATGGGCATGCACATTTGTGGTATTTCCTGTATTACCAATATGGCGGCAGGTGTTCAGACGTCGCCGCTTGACCATGCAGAGGTTCAAGAGACTGCTGACAGAGTGGCAGCAACTTTTTCCAAGGTAGTGACAGCAAGCATTATTGCGATTGCTGATGCTATAAATTAATTCTTATTTACAAACAGGAGGAGCGAAATTATGTTAAAGAAAATTCTTTCCGTAATTTTAGCAGCAACAATGGTTCTTTCTTTAGCAGCTTGTGGTAGCACAGGGGATGCTGGAAAGGGTAAAATTAAAGTTGGTATGGTAACAGATACCGGCGGTGTTAACGATGGTTCTTTCAACCAGTCTTCTTGGGCAGGTTTGCAGAGAGCAGAGAAAGAGTTGGGAATCGAGGTTAACTACTTAGAGTCCAAGAACGATTCTGACTATGCAGCAAACATCGAAACCTTTATTGATGAAGAGTGTGATTTGATTATCGGTGTAGGCTTTATGCTAGCAGATGCTATTAGTGCAGCAGCAGCAGCAAATCCGGATCAGAAGTTTGCAATCATTGATGACAGCACAAACGCTGATAAGTCAAACGTAGCATGTCTTATGTTCGAGCAGTCTCAGGCTTCTTACTTAGTAGGTTATATTGCAGGTTTGACCACAAAATCTAACAATGTAGGTTTTGTAATCGGTATGGCAAACCCTGTAATGAATGAATTTGGTTATGGTTACGTTGCAGGTGTTTTAGATGCGAATCCAAATGCAAAGGTTCAGATGTCTAATGCAAACTCTTTTGCTGACCCTGGACAGGGCAAGTCCAATGCAACCGCTATGATTACCAATGGCGCAGATATCATTTTCCATGCAGCAGGCGGTACAGGTCTTGGTGTTATCGAAGCTTGTAAAGAAGCAAACATCAAAGCAATCGGTGTTGACTCTGATCAGAGCGTTTTAGCTCCGGAACATATTATCACATCTGCATTGAAGAGAGTAGACAATGCAAGTTATGACATTGCTAAGGCTGTTTTAGAGGACACATATAAGTCTGGTGTTACTGTATATGATCTTTCTTCTTCCGGTGTAGATTATGTTGCTTCTGATTTATTAACAGATGATGTTAAGAAGGCAGTTGAAGACGTTAAGGCTAAAATTTTATCCGGTGAAATCGTTGTTCCTAAGACACAGGCTGATTTCGAAGCTAAGCATGGCGATGTTTATACATTAGACTAAGTTTAATTCCATAAGTGATTTCAGAGGGACTTCTTTTTAGAGGTTCCTTTTTTTTGGGGGAGAGTTTGGTAATAAAATATTTGATGTTTTTTAAGAATTATTTTGAAATATGTAGACAGATGTTGTATAATGATAATATTGAGTGATAGTGGAGGTAAAATTATGCGACCGATTACTATGGAAAAAGTAGAAACGACTCGTCAGGAGATATTAGATATTATTACAAGCCCTACCTTGACACATGAACAAAAGCTTACGAATTTAGCAGGCAAGGCCGATTCTTTATTGGAAGTGTTGGATTTGCCGGAAGGCTTGGAGGAACTGTTAGAACCGGTAGAAGGTAAGCAATGCATTTGTGATTTGTTCGAAGGTCATGCTCCAATGAGACCGCGTTATATTGTGCCGGACTATGAGAAGTTTATGAAGGAAGGCTGTAAGTTTTTGCAGTTGGATGCACCAAAAGATTTTTTTGAGGCATTGAATCACTTGCTTATTATGTACAAGCACGTGCCTAGTATTACCAATTATCCGGTATATGTAGGCGCATTGGACAAGCTGTTAGAGCCTTTTATAGATGAAGTAGATGAAGCTACTGCCAAGAAATTCATTAAGATGTTTTTAGTGCATGTAGACAGAACCGTATTGGATTCCTTTTCACATGCTAATTTAGGACCGGAGGAGACCAAGGCTGGCCGTATTATTTTAGAATGTGAAGAAGAATTAGAGCAGGCTGTTCCAAATATTACGTTTAAGTATGACCCGGATGTGACTCCGGATGCATATGCAGTTCGTGCGATTAAGACAGCGCTTAAATCTGCAAAACCAAGCTTTGCAAATCACAAGATGTTTTGTAAAGAACTTACGGACAATTACGTAATTGCAAGCTGCTATAATGGCTTAAAATATGGTGGAGGGTCTTACACACTTTGCAGACTTATTTTAGGTAATATTGCAAAGCGGGCAGAGAATATTAAAGACTTTAAGGAGCGGGTGCTTCCTTATGTACTGGATATTCAAGCAAGATATATGGATGCCAGAGTCCGTTTTATTGTAGAAGAGAGTGGCTTTTTTGAGAATCACTTCCTTGCAAAGGAAGGTCTGATTCACAGAGACCGATTTACAGCAATGTACGGAATGGTTGGTATGGCTGAAGCAGTTAATATCCTGATGGAGAAGGAAGGCAAAAACTTCCGCTACGGCAAAGACGTTGAGGCAGATGCTCTTGGTGTAGAGATTATGGAGCAGATTAAGGCATTTAATGATAGTCACGAAGCTCCTTATTGTGAAGCAACCGGAGGTCACTATTTACTCCATGCTCAGGTGGGTATTGCACAGGATCAGGGCATTTCTCCGGGGACACGTATTCCGATAGGAGAAGAACCGGAAGAATTAATCGACCATTTAAAGCACTGTAGCTTATTCCACAAATATTTTCCTTCCGGAACCGGCGATATTTTCCCGGTAGAAGCGACCGCGAAGAAAAATCCGGAGTTTATTTTAGATATTATCAAAGGCGCATTCCAAATGGATTTAAGATATTTATCTTTTCATGATAAGGATAGCGATGTAATCCGTGTGACCGGTTATTTAGTAAAGAAATCAGAACTTGAAAAGTTTAAAGCTGGTCAGAGGGTATTGCAGAATACAACCCATTTAGGCACAGGCGCAGCAAAAAATGGTCACATTTTAGAGCGAAAGGTCAGATAATGAGTGGATTAGTTGCACCGGTAAATCGAATTATTCCGTTCAGTGCAGTGGATGGACCCGGAAATCGCACAGCAGTTTTTTTGCAAGGCTGTAATATCGATTGTAAATATTGTCACAATCCGGAGACCAGAGCATTATGTATCCATTGCGGCATGTGCGTGCGGAAGTGTCCTACAGGAGCACTGCAATTGGTGGAGGGCAAGGTGCATTTTGAACCTGCAAAATGTGTTGCCTGCGATACCTGTATCAAGACCTGTACACATGATGCTAGCCCGCGTGTTCTTTGGATGACTGTGGAGGAAGTAATTACAGAAATTAAAAAGCAGATACCATTTATTCGCGGCATTACGGTGTCCGGTGGTGAGTGTACTCTTTATCCTGAATTTTTGACTGCATTATTTTCTGAATGTAAAAAGTTAGGATTACATACACTAATCGATAGCAATGGCATGGTTGATTTGGGTGTGTATCCGGAACTTTTATCAGTAACCGACGGTGTGATGTTAGATATTAAGGCTTTTTCTGAAAAAGACCATGTGATGGTAACGGGGTTTACCAACAACCAGGTGCTGAAAAATGCTGCATTTTTGGCAAAGTGTGGCAAGTTGTATGAAATTCGTACCGTTGTAGTCAGGGAATTGTTTGACCCTGCGGGAGTGATTGAAAGCATTGCGGAGTATTTATGTGCTTATATGGATATCAGCATGCTTCGATATAAATTAATTGCTTACAGACCTTTTGGTGTACGTGAGCAATACCAAACATATGAAAGTCCTGATGTTTCTTATATGGAGCAGTTGAAAGATATAGCGATACAGGTGGGATTTCAAGAAGTAATTATTATTTAAACAAGAGAAGGAGGAAATCAGGTGGAACAGACAGTAGCAAACACACAAACTGCTTATGCAGTTGAAATGAAAAATATTGTCAAAAAGTTTGGTGATTTCGTTGCAAATGACCATGTCAACCTGTCCGTTAAGAAAGGCGAGGTTCATGCAATTCTTGGCGAAAACGGTGCAGGTAAAAGTACCCTGATGAACGTACTGTATGGCTTGTATAAGCCGACAGAGGGCGAGATTTTTATCAATGGACAGAAAGTAGTGATGGACGGTCCGACTACGGCCATTAATCTTGGTATCGGTATGGTGCATCAGCACTTCATGCTGGTTCAGCCGTTTACGGTTACAGAGAACATTATTCTGGGTATGGAACCTGTAAAGGGTCTGACTGTGGATTTAAAGACAGCCAAAGAAAAGGTTATGGAGATTTCTGAACGTTACAATATGCAGATTGACCCGGATGCCAAGATTGAAGATATCTCTGTAGGCATGCAGCAGAGAGTGGAAATTTTAAAGGTGCTTTATAGAGGCGCTGATATTTTGATTTTGGACGAGCCTACCGCTTCTCTGACACCACAGGAAATTTCCGAATTAATTGAAATTATCGGAAATCTTACCCGTGATGGCAAATCCGTTATTTTGATTACGCATAAGTTAAAAGAAATCACATCCTGTGCAGATAAATGTACGATTATTCGTGCCGGTAAGTACATTGGTACGGTAAATGTAAAAGAGGTAGATGAAAATGAGCTGGCTGCAAAAATGGTTGGCCGTGATGTTACCTTCCGTGTAGAAAAGAAAGAAATGACACCGGGTGATGTTGTTTTGGATGTTAAAGATTTACATGGAAATGATTATCGTGATATTGAAATCTTAAAAGGCTTTAACATTCAGGTGCGTGCAGGGGAAATTGTAGGTATTGCCGGTGTTGATGGTAATGGACAGACGGAGCTTGTTGAAATTTTAACCGGTCTTCGTAAGGCTACCCAGGGTAGTGTTACCATCAATGGCCAGAATGCTTATAATGTAACTCCAAGAAAAGCCTTTGATTTAGGAATTTCCTCTATTCCGGCTGACAGACAAAAGCATGGTCTTGTATTGGAATTTTCTGTTGCCGAGAATCTTGCACTTCAGAATTTTGAAAAATCACCTTTTGCAAAAAAGGGAATTTTAGACCATAAAGCGATGAAAGAACACGCTCTGGAAATGATTGAGAAGTTCGATATTCGTCCACGTGGTTCTGAAGACAGAGCAGCAGGTACGTTGTCCGGTGGTAACCAGCAAAAGGTTATTATTGCCAGAGAAGTTACTAACAATAAGGATTTGTTGATTGCGGTTAACCCAACACGTGGTCTGGACGTTGGTGCTATTGAATTCGTACACAAATATTTAGTTGAACAGCGTAACAAAGGCAAAGCGGTTCTTCTGGTTTCCTTTGAATTAGATGAAGTCATGAGTTTATCAGACCGAATCGAAGTTATTTTCGAGGGTCAGATTACCGGTTCCGTACTAGGCAAGGATGCAAACGAAGAACAGTTAGGCTTCATGATGGCAGGAGGTGCACACCATGAATAACAAAAAGTCTCTTCTTCAGACCATAAAAGACAGTAGTGTATTATATACATTGATTGCCATTATTACAGGCTTTATTGTAGGTGCTATTCTATTAGCAGTGATTGGCATCAGTCCGATTGCTGCATACGGCAGACTGATTGAAGGTATTTTTGGAAAGCCAAAATACCTTGCATGGAGTATCGTTTATGCATCTCCACTGATTTTGACCGGTTTATCCGTAGCCTTCTCTTTTAAGACCGGTGTATTTAACATTGGTGCGGAAGGTCAGTTCGTAGTGGGATCTCTTGCAGCAGTGGTAGTAGGTTCCTGCCTGAATTTACCACCGGTTATTCACGTAATTGCATGTGCGGCGGCAGCAATGCTTGCAGGTGCTTTATGGGGGACCGTTGTAGCTATCTTAAAAGTAAAAAAAGGCATCAATGAAGTACTTTCTTATATCATGTTTAACTGGATTGCTTATTATTTAAGTAATTACATGGTAAATACGGAATGGTTGCACAATGAAGGTAATGCAGAGGCAACCAAGGATATCAAAGCAACAGCATCTATTGTTTGTCCTGACTTTATCACAAAACTGACCGATTGCAAAAACACTAACTGGGGTATTGTAATTGCAGTTGTAGCAGCTATTGTTATTTGGTTTATTATTTCCAAAACGACTCTGGGCTTCCAGCTTCGTGCAGTAGGCTTCAATAAAAATGCTGCAGAATACGGCGGCATTAACTCCAATGCAGCAGTAATGAAGGCAATGGCTATTTCCGGAGCTATGGCTGGTCTTGGAGGTATGGTGCAGCTTTGTGGTATGGGTTCTCGTATCAGCCAGTTTGCAGGTCAGGAAGGCTTTGGATTTGAAGGTATTACAGTAGCGCTGATTGCTTCTTCTAACCCAATCGGTTGTATCTTCTCCGGTTTATTCTATGGTATGATGAAGTACGGCGGTACCAAGCTTACCTTGATTAAGGCACCAAGTGAAGTAATTGATATTATCATGGGTGTAATCGTATTATTTATTGCGATTTCACATGTATTCAGACATCTTTTAAACAAGAAAAAAGGAGGTAAATAAAAATGGATGCATTTATTTCTAATTTAGGATTAATCATTAATGCAACGTTAATTGCGACACCTCCATTGTTGTTTGCAGCATTAGGTTCCTGCTTCTCAGAAAGAAGCGGTGTAGTAAATATCGGTATTGAAGGTATGATGACAGTAGGTGCTTTCACCGGTTCTGTAGTTGCTCTTTATACCGGTAACGGATGGGTTGCATTTTTTGCGGCAGGTATAGTAGGTGCACTGGTTGCGTTGATTCATGCATTTGCATGTATCACCTGTGGTGCGGACCAGACCATTTCCGGTACTGCAATTAATTTCCTTGCACCGGGGCTTGCGGTATTTATTTGTAGAGCGATGTTTGATAACTCTTCCGATACTCCGCCGATTGACACAGCAGCAAAGCTTCCAAAGTTATTTGATGGTGTTTTTCCGGTTGGCAGCTTTTGGTACAATGTATTAAGCACTTATGCAGCAGCATATTTGTGCTTTATCTTAGTAGGTGTTGTATGGTTTGTATTTTACAAGACCAAGTTCGGTATGAGAATGCGTGCTGTCGGGGAACATCCAAAGGCTTGTGATACCTTAGGTATTAACGTATTCCGTATTCGTTATATTTGTGTTGTGATTTCCGGTTTCCTTGCAGGCTTAGGCGGTGCATATATTACACTTGCTACGGTAAATCAGTTTAGACCTTATCTGATTGTAGGTCAGGGCTTTATTGCGATTGCAGCGGTTATTTTTGGTAAGTTCACACCTCAGGGTGCCATGAAAGCCTGTCTGTTGTTTGGTTTATGTAATGGTCTTAAGACCCTTGCAAGTACCAATCCTAATATCACGGTTTCTCCAAACCTGATTTCTATGATTCCTTACATCGTAACCATTACTGCGCTGGTACTCTTTGTTGGTAAGGCACATGTTCCGGCTGCAAATGGTAAGCCATATACAAAATCTAAATAAAGGTGTTTTATGGAAAAGAAATTAATTAAAGAGGCTATTTTAGCCAGAGAAAATGCATATACGCCGTACTCCCACTTCAAAGTGGGAGCGGCACTTTTAACAAAGTCCGGCAAAATTTATCGTGGCTGTAATATTGAAAATGCAGGCTACACACCTTCTAATTGTGCAGAGAGAACCGCTTTTTTCAAGGCAGTAAGCGAAGGTGAATTAGAATTTGAAGCTATTGCAATCGTAGCAGGACCGGAAGGCGGCAATCTTATGTTTACCGCTCCTTGCGGTGTTTGCAGACAGGTAATGATGGAATTTTGTGAATATGAAACATTCCGCATTATTATCGGAACCGGTGAAGATGAATACCAGGAATTCACATTAAAAGAAATTTTACCATATGGCTTCGGTCCGAATAATTTAGCATGAGGCAATTATGATAGATTTACATTTACATTTTGATGGTTCCCTTCCGGTAAAGAGTGTGTGGGAGCAGGCAAAAAAGCAGGGCATTACTTTGGCAGCGGCTTCTATGGATGAACTGCGTGAAATGATGGTGTGTCCTGTGGATTGTAAAAGCTTAAACGAGTATTTAGAAAAGTTTGATATTCCGTTAAGTGTGTTGCAGACAAGAGAAGGCATTAAGGAATCCATGGAGGATTTAATTGCAGAATTAATTTCCGAAGGAATGATTTATGCAGAAATTCGATTTGCACCTCAGCTACATCTACAGAAGGGTCTGACACAGGAGGATGTGGTACAGGCAGCCATTGCAGGTGTTGAAACGGCCACCTTAGGGCAGGAGATGAAGGTTCAGCTTATTTTATGCTGTATGCGTGGTTCAGACAATGTGGATGCAAATCGTGAGACTGTGTTAATGACTTCTAAATATTTAGGGAAAGGTGTATGTGCTTGTGATTTAGCAGGTGCCGAGGCTCTTTTTAAAACGGAAAGCTTTGCAGATTTATTTGCCTATGCTGCAGAACTCGGTGTGCCTTATACTATTCATGCAGGAGAAGCAGATGGTCCTAAGAGTATTAAGGATGCCATTTCATTTGGTACAAAGCGTCTCGGACATGGCGTTCGTGCGGCGGAAGATGCGTCTCTTGTGACAGAACTGATGGAAAACGAAATTACGCTGGAATGTTGTCCAATCAGCAATGTTCAGACAAAAGCAGTAGTTTCTATTGAGGTACATCCGATTAAAGAGTTTCTATATAGAGGTCTTAAGGTTACGGTAAATACGGACAATCGAACGGTTTCCCAGACTACCATTGCAAAGGAAATACAGTTCCTTCGCGATAACCTTGGACTTACGGTGGAAGAGGAACGCCAGTTATACTTAAACGCTGCAGAGTCAGCATTTCTTACCAAAAAAGAAAGAGAAGGATTAAAAAATGTTATCACCAAAATTATTTGATCATACTATTTTAAAAGCAGATGCTACTGAAGCAGCAGTTGCAAAAATTTGTGCAGAGGCAAAAGAATATGGTTTTATGAGTGTTTGTGTAAACACATATTATACAGCATTTGTAGCAGAGCAGTTAAAAGACTCTGATGTAAAGGTTTGTACCGTAGTTGGTTTTCCACTTGGTCAAATGAGTACCAAGGCAAAGGCTTTGGAAACAAAGTGTGCAGTAGAAGACGGCGCAGATGAAATTGACATGGTATTAAATGTAGCGGCATTAAAGGACGGCAAATATGATGTGGTTTTAGAAGACATCAAGGCTGTTAAGACTGCTTGCGGAGACGCACTTTTAAAAGTTATTTTAGAAACATGCCTTCTTACGAAGGAAGAAATCGTAAAGGCATGTGAACTTAGCGTAGAGGCGGGTGCGGATTTTGTAAAGACATCTACCGGTTTTTCAACCGGCGGTGCAACAGCAGAAGACATCGCTTTAATGCGTAAGACAGTTGGTCCTGACATCGGCGTAAAAGCAAGCGGCGGTGTTCGTGATTCTAAAGGCGCCATTGCTATGGTGGAAGCAGGAGCGAACCGTATCGGAGCCAGTGCAACCATTGCTATTTTATCCGGCGCAAAGAGCGACAGTGATTATTAAATTTTACAGCATCACTCATTAACTGGGTGGTGCTGTTTTTTTTGATTGTGTGTAGATTTCTAATAAAAATCTTAATAATTTTTTAAACTTGTTGCATAATACATCGAGAAGTGATATGATTATTACAACAAGTAGTATTGAAAACTATAACAAGTAGTTTTCAATAGAAAGAGGGAACGGATGAATATTAAGATTAAAGATCCATGGAGCGCATTGACACATTTTATAGGAATGTTATTGGCACTGTTTGCAACGGCACCATTATTAGTTAAGGCTGCATTTAGTGGGGAAATCATGCATGTGTATGCCATGGCAGTATTTATGCTCAGCATGATTTTATTATATGCAGCAAGTGCTACGTACCATGCATTTGGGATTGGCGACCGGCTGTATATTATTTTGAAAAAAATTGACCACATGATGATTCCGGTACTGATTGCCGGCACATATACACCGATTTGTCTTATTACATTGAGGAATGGGATTGGACCGTTGTTGTTCATAACGGTGTGGACAATGGCAATTGTCAGTATTTTGGTAAAGGCGTTTTGGGTAACCTGTCCGAAGTGGTTCTCCAGTGTGCTTTATATTGCAATGGGCTGGCTGTGCATTATGGGTATGAGCAGCATTGTACAAAGTCTTTCCCGACCGGCTTTTGTATGGTTACTGACAGGAGGAATCATGTATACGGTGGGCGGCGTAATTTACGCCTTGAAGCTTCCGATTTTTAATTCCCGACATAAGGCTTTTGGCAGTCACGAGATATTTCACTTATTTGTAATGGGTGGAAGTGTATGCCACTATATTGTGATGTATGGATATGTTGGATAAATGTTATAAAAAGAGATTGAGCATTTAATATTCAATCTCTTTCAAATATCTACCAAGTGCATCCTGCCATGTAGGAAGCTTCTCAAAGCCATTCTCAGTAAGTTTGTCCTTAGACATGCGGCTGTTGGAAGGGCGTTTTGCCTTAGCCGGGTATTCGCTTGCAGATACCGGAGAAACGGTTACGTGGTCGTAGCCGGCTTGCTTGAAGATTTCGCAGGCAAATTCATACCAACTACAAAGTCCCTCATTGGTAGCATGGTAGTGGCCGTATTTGTCGCTTTCTGCCATATCTACTAAAAGTCTGGATAAGTCGTATGTGTAAGTAGGAGAGCCTACCTGGTCACATACTACGGTAAGGTGGTCGCGGGTCTTACCAAGATTTAGCATCGTCTTGATAAAGTTCTTGCCGTTTACACCAAAAACCCATGCGATTCGAACGATGAAGTATTTCTCAAGAATAGCTTCTACAGTAAGCTCACCTTCATATTTGGTTTGGCCGTATACGTTTAATGGACTGCGTTCGTCATCCGGCTGCCAAAAATGTGTGCCTTCTCCATCAAATACATAATCTGTAGAAATATAAATCATTTTGATATCCAGTTCCTTACAAACCAAGGCAATGTTTTTGGTGCCTTCTGCATTGATACGCCTGCAAAGCTCTACATTGTCCTCCGCAGCATCTACAGCAGTGTATGCCGCACAGTGAATAACTGCGTCAGGATTTGCCTTTGTAATGACATCACGAACCATGCTAGCATCCGTGATGTCCATATTGTCCACATCTGTACCGATGGCAACGTGTCCGCGTTTTTCTAATTCATTAACTACATCGAAGCCAAGCTGGCCCTTCACACCGGTTACTAAAACTTTCATACTATATGTTCCTTTCTGAAACAATTAGGTAAGCAATAAGAGAGGGGATAAGGGAATGTGAAAAGTGGTAAGAAACTGACAGACATTTTTCTGGAGAAAACGTTGTCAATTGTTCCGTTAAGAAAATGTGCAGTAACGTCTGCACATTTTTAGGAACTGCTTTGACAGCGTTTTAGGAAGAAAAGATGTCTGGCGGTTTCTTAAAAAATCAAACTTCCCTTAGCAAAGATATTATGCACGTCCTTTATCTACATACATTTTCTGGAAATAATTCTGATAATCACCACTTAAAATATTTTTCCACCAGGATTCGTTTTCCAGATACCATTCGATAGTAGCCTTAATACCGTCATCAAATTTTGTTTCCGGTAACCAGCCAAGCTCTGTGTGAATCTTGGTTGGGTCAATTGCATAACGCATATCGTGTCCCGGTCTGTCGGTTACGTATGTGATAAGGCTTTCCGGCTTGCCAAGCTGAGCAAGGATGGTCTTTACAACTTCTAAGTTCGTACGTTCGTTGTGACCGCCAACGTTGTATACTTCACCAACGCGGCCTTTTCTCATTACTAAATCAATTGCAGAGCAGTGGTCTTTTACGTATAACCAGTCACGAACGTTTTCACCCTTACCGTATACCGGCAATGGCTCATCAGCAAGTGCACGGCTGATCATTAAAGGAATCAACTTCTCCGGGAAGTGGTATGGGCCATAGTTGTTGGAACAACGGGTAATGGATACCGGTAATTTGAAGGTTCTGTAGTATGCTAAAACCAATAAGTCTGCACCTGCCTTACTGGAAGAGTATGGGCTGGAGGTGTGGATTGGAGTTTCTTCTGTAAAGAATAAGTCCGGACGGTCTAATGGTAAATCACCATATACTTCGTCTGTAGATACCTGATGATAACGCTTGATACCGTACTTGCGGCAAGCATCCATCAATACCTGTGTACCCATGATGTTGGTTTTTAAGAAAATTTCGGGATTTTCAATAGAACGGTCTACATGGCTCTCAGCAGCAAAGTTAACTACAATGTCCGGGTGTTCTTCTTTAAATAAATTATATACAAAGTCTCTGTCTGCAATGTCGCCCTTTACAAAACGGAAGTTAGGATTTTTCATGGCTTCTTCCAATGTTTCTAAGTTACCTGCATAGGTTAACGCATCTAAACAGATAATTCTGTCTTCCGGATGTTTTTCTAATTCATAATAAACAAAGTTTGCACCGATAAAGCCGGCACCGCCAGTTACAATAATGTTCATAACGTGTTTCCTTTCATATAAATGAATGTTAGTTTGTGTCGTAGGCAATAAAAAAATACTTGCAAATTTTATGCCTTATAATGACAGAATATAAGGTGACGTAACGTCACTTGCAAGTACTTTTTAAAAAATTTTATAAATTATTTTTGGCAAACAAACAAGCCTGCTTCTTTTGTGATTTTAAATGGTCTTTTGCAAAGCTTGCGTGTCAGCATATCTTTAAATTCCTGATATTTAGGTAAAAGAATTTCATTTTGATTGCCGTGACAGGAGAGGATGTATTCCAGTAAAAGCTGAGGATTGGATACCAATAGACCATCATCGTAATATCTGGTCTCAACCTTGTTGAAAAACTGTTTTAATTCATCAGCACCATTTTGTAAACCAAAAATCTCATATAACTCTTTGTCAGCAAGGGTAATGGAAGGATGGAACTCCCGCACAAGAGAAGTGATTTCTTCCATGTGCTTTGGACCATAGGTAGAGGCGACAAATCGTCCGCCGTCTTTTAATACTCGACAGATTTCCCTGTAAGCCTGCTCGCGGTTTTCAATATAGAAGAGGAGATGGTTTGCAATTACAAGGTCAAATTGAGCGTCCTCAAATGGAAGAGCCTGGCAATCGCAAGCCATAAAGTCCAGTTGTACGGATTTATCTGCAACAACCTGTGAAAGTTCTTTTGTGAGCTTCATGCGTGTTTCCTCTAATAATCCTTCAGAAATATCGGTAAGCGTAATATGAGAATGTGCAGGAATAAGGGGCGCATTATCGCTCCATAGAGCACCATTACCGCAGCCAAGCTCCAGAACCCGGCAGCCTTCCGCAAGCTCACATTGCTTAAATACCCAAGGAAACCAGCCTTGCGGATTAATAGAACATTCTTTGTGAAGACGTACTCTGGCATCGATATTTTTGGAGGTTTTGTATTGTTCCTGAAGGGTATGCTGGGCGTTGGATAAATGAATCAGGTTTACCATATGGTTCATATCCAGCTGTTCGTTATTATTTAAGAATGCATCTGCCTCTAAAAGTGCCTGCTCCATCTGTGCAAGCTGAGATTTTTGCATACGAACCAAAGACAACTGCATGGAAAGGGATTTCTGCAGAGTGTCTTTGTCAGGTGTGGATATAGTCATGGCTTTGATTTCGTCCAAAGAAAATCCAAGCATTTTAAAGGTGAGAATCTGTTGAAGCTTAGTAAAGTCCTCGTCTGTGTAGTAACGCCGCCCATTGTCTTCCACACGGGTAGGCTTCAGTAAATCAATTTTATCATAATACCGTATGGTTCTAAGGCTTACCCTGGCTTTGCGGGCAAAAGAACCGGAACTATAAAACTGTTGCATAAAAACCTCAATTATTTATAGGCCGAACCTATGCCGGCCATGGCAATTAATTTTTCTTCAAATAAGTAGTAAAAGCATCCTGCTGTAATACTTCCACAGCCTTTAACATATCTTCGCGACTATAAAATTCCACAGTAAGTGCACCAAATTCCGCTTCTCTGTTATGGACAATATTCATGTTCTTTATGCTTAGATTATACTTTGCTAATAGTACCGTGATTTCTGCCAGAGCACCTGCCTTATCCGGTATTTCGATGCTGATGGTATAGGATGGCATAATCGGTCCGCGAGAGGTACTGCTGAAGGAATCCCGATAAATACGAGCCTGGTCGAAGAAATTGTATAGCGCTAAAGCATCCTTTTCTTCTAATTCGTTGCGGATATGCTGTAAATTTTCAATGTATCGCTCTAAAAGCGCTTTAATATTATCGGTGTTGGTTAGACAAATTTGCTGCCACATCACCGGACTGGAAGAAGCAATACGTGTGATATCTTTAAAACCGCCTGCTGCCAGGGTTTTCATCAGACCGTCTTCCGAATCAGCCTCTTTTACCAGATTTACCAGGCTGGAAGCAATAATGTGCGGTAAGTGACTGATAGCAGCGGTAGCATAATCATGCTCACTGCAAGCAATTATCAGAGGCAGAGCCTTGATGCCGGAAATCATTTCTTTTAATTCTAAAACTCTTTCTTCCGGAACTTGCGTTGTAGGAGTTAATACATAGTACGCATTTTCCAGCAAATTCACTTTGGAGTTGGCATAGCCAAAACGCTCGCTTCCTGCCATGGGATGACCGCCGATAAACTGTTTTTCCAGGTGCAGCTCACCAATTAATTTGTGAATACCGGTTTTTACGCTGCCCACATCCGTAATAATAGTATGTGCTTTTAACATGGGCGCAATGGTGCGTAGGTTGTCTTCGTTCACGGCAACAGGTGCACAAAGAAATATGTAATCTGCATCGCATAAATCCGATGTGATTTCCGTATATATGGAAGTGGCAACACGCTCTTTAATTGCCAGTGATAAAGATGGAATATCTTTGTCAAATACCTTGATTTTCACATTTGGAAAATATTCATGAAGTGCGCGGGCAATGGAGCCGCCAATTAAGCCTAAGCCTATAAAGGAACAAGTAATAGTATGCATAATAATCACCTGAAATTTATTGTTTTTCTTAGATTATATACAACATTCCATGTGTTGTCAAAAGGGAAGATGCCATAAATGTCGGAATTTTTTGAAAATAAATATAATTTTTAGAAAATTTATAAAAAATGTATTGATAAATGGGCGGAAATTGTGTATTATGTATATTAAGATTTAGAAAATTGACTTATACATAGTTAATATTACGAAAAATCTAAAAATATATCGTGGAGGTATTTTTTATATGAAGACTTATACAACGGACAAAATCCGCAATGTAGTGCTTTTGGGGCACGGCGGGGCAGGTAAGACCAGTTTAGTGGAGGCTATGGCTTATCTGTCCGGTATCACAAGCAGACTGGGGAATGTTGCAGATGGCAGCACAGTCAGCGATTTTGGAAAGGAAGAGCAGAAGAGAGGCATTTCCCTTTCTACTTCCGTAGTACCAATTGAATGGGGAGAGTACAAGATTAATATTCTCGATACTCCGGGCTACATGGATTTCGTAGGTGAGGTAGAAGAAGCAGTTAGCGCAGCAGACGGTGCTATTATCGTGGTAAACGGTAAGTCCGGCGTAGAGGCTGGTACAAAGAGAGCATGGGATTTGTGTGAAAAGTACAAATTACCACGTCTCGTTTTCGTAACAGCTATGGACGTGGACAATGCAAGCTTCCGTCAGGTAGTAGAGGATATGAGTGCTCTCTATGGCAAAAAGATGGCTCCATTTAACTTACCGATTCGTGAAAACGAAAAGTTCGTTGGTTATGTAAATGTTATCAGCCAGACCGGTAATCGTTGGGTAGGTAAGGAAGTTGTTTCCTGTGACGTACCGGATTACAATCAGGCAAACCTTGCAATCTGCCGTGAAACCTTAGTAGAAGCAGTTGCAGAAACAAGTGAAGAAATGATGGACAGATTCTTTGCAGGTGAAGAATTCTCTGAAGCAGAAATCCGTGCATCTTTGAAGTATAACGTATGGGATGGTTCTATCGTTCCTATGTCTATGGGTTCCAACACATTATGTCAGGGTGTTTACGCATTATTAGACGATATCGTGAAGTATTTACCGGCTCCTGATATGAAGGAAATCGCAGGCATTAACCGCAAGACAAACGAAATTTATCAGGCTAATTACGATTTCTCCAAAGCAAAGTCTGCTATTATCTTTAAGACTATGGTAGATCCATTCATCGGTAAGTACAGCTTTATTAAGGTATGCTCCGGCGTATTAAAAGCAGATGATATGATTTACAATGTAGATAAGGACATTGAAGAAAAAGTTGGTAAGCTCTATGTATTACAGGGCAATAAGCCTATCGAAGTAAAAGAACTTCATGCAGGTGATATTGGTGCTATTGCAAAGCTTACCGCAGCAAGAACCGGTAACTCATTGGCAACCAAGGCTACTCCAATCCAGTTTGGTAAGACAGAGATTTCCACACCTTATACATACAAGGCTTACAAAGCAAAAGAAAAGGGTGAAATTGACAAGTTAGCTCAGGCTATTCAGAAGATTTGTCATGAAGACTTAACCTTAAAGAGCGTGAACGATGCTGAAAATCGCCAGATGTTACTGTATGGTATGGGTGACTTACACTTAGACGTAGTAGCAAGCAGATTATTAAATGAATACAAGGTTGCTATCGAATTAGAAAAACCTCGCGTAGCATTCCGTGAAACCATTCGCAAGAATTCTGATGTAGAATACAAGCACAAAAAGCAGTCCGGCGGTAGTGGTCAGTATGGTCACGTTAAGATGCGTTTTGCTCCATCCGGTGATTTAGAGACTCCATATGTATTTTCACAGGAAGTTGTTGGAGGTACTGTTCCAAAGAACTACTTCCCGGCAGTAGAAAAGGCATTACAGGAATGCTGTACAAAGGGTCCTTTAGCCGGTTACCCTGTAGTTGGTGTTTCCGCTGTATTATATGATGGTTCTTACCACGCAGTTGACTCTTCTGAAATGGCATTTAAATTAGCAGGTATCGGCGCATTTAAGCAGGGCTTCATGAATGCAGCTCCTGTATTATTAGAGCCAATCGTAAGCATTAAGGTTGTTGTGGAAGATGCTTACACCGGTAGCGTAATGGGCGATATGAACAAACGTCGTGGCCGTGTACTTGGTATGAATCCGGTTGCAGGCGGCAAGACAGAGGTTGTTGCAGACGTTCCTATGATGGAAATCTACGGATACTCCACAGACCTTCGCTCCATGACCGGTGGTACAGGTACCTTCTCTTACGAGTTTGCTCGTTATGAACAGGCTCCAAATGATATCTGCCAGAAGGAAATCGAAGCTGCTAAAGCAAATGCAGATGCATAATTAACCTAATAATGAATCAATAAAAGGCTTCCGTATATTCTGCGGAAGCTTTTTTGCACGATAAAAGAAATATCGTGTGCATTCTTTTGTTTTCAAATGCACAAAATTTTGGTATGATATAGGTACAATTAATATTTACAAAAAGGAAGTGTTTGTATGAAAAAAATGATTATGATAGTAGGCTGTATTCTGGCAGTGCTTGCGGCAGGGATTTATTATTATATTACCTTGCCTGCTATTAACATTCATTCGGTAGGTTTTTGGTGGTTTATTATTTCTATCTTAGGAGTAATTTTCCTTTGGAGACTTATCCGAGCAAATTTTAGTAATTTCAAAACCAGCGGGCAGCAGTTGTATATGGACCGTATAGATGCCAGTCTGAGTGTAAAAATAACCGGAGGACTTTTAGTGCTTGCACTTGCGGTATTCTTTATTGGTTCTGTGCTTGGTAGTCCGATTATCAATGCGTCCAGATATCAAAAGCTTTTAACGGTGGAAGAAGGTGATTTTGCAGAGGACGTGGAGCAGGCGGATTACAACACCATTCCTCTTTTAGACCGGGATAGTGCTTCTTTATTGGGTGACCGTAAAATGGGTTCTATGGTAGAGTTTGTTTCACAGTTTGAAGTGGCAAATGATTATACACAGATTAATTTCCAGGGCAAACCGGTGCGAGTAACACCTCTTGAATATGCGTCACCAATTAAATGGCTGACCAATCAATCTAAGGGGATTCCGGCATATATCATGATTGATATGACCACCCAGGAAACGGAGTGTGTGATGTTGGAAGAAGGGATTAAGTATTCTAAGAGTGAATATTTTAACCGCAATATTTACAGACATTTACGTTTTAATTTCCCGACGTATATTTTCGGCGACCAGATTTTCTTTGAGATTGATGAAGAAGGAACTCCATACTGGATTTGTCCGGTTAAAAAGTTTAATATTGGTCTGTTTGGCGGTGAGACCGTTGGACGCGTCGTTATGGTAAACGCAGTGACCGGTGAATGTGTAGACTATGAAGTGGGAGAGGTTCCTACCTGGGTGGATAAGGTTTACAGTGCCGAGTTATTGATGAGATTATATGATTACAGCGGTATTTATGTAAATGGCTTCTTGAACAGTGTTCTCAGTCAAAGAGGTTGCTTGCAGTCTACCAATGGTTATAATTATCTTGCAATGGATGATGACGTTTGGGTATATACCGGTGTTACCAGTTTAAATGCAGACCAGTCTAACGTAGGCTTTGTGCTTATGAACCAGCGCACCATGGCCACCAAGTATTATGAGGTGGAAGGTGCCATTGAAGACTCTGCCATGAACAGTGCAGAGGGCCAGGTCCAGAATCTGGGGTATCAGGCGGCATTTCCATTGCTTTTGAATGTGGCAGATGAGCCGACCTATTTCCTTGCATTAAAGGATAGAGCAGGTCTTGTTAAAAAGTATGCCATGGTAAATGTTCAAAAATATCAATTGGTTGCCATTGGCGATACCATTAAGGGATGTGAAGAAAATTATCGTGCTTTGTTGCTGGAGAATGGTATTATTTCTGCAGATGATGTTATAGTGGAAGAAATACAGCCGATAGTACCGGAAGTGGAAGTATTAACTACGAGTGGCATTATTAACCAGATTTATAATTTGATTGTAGACGGTGACAGCAGCCTTTATATTGCATTAGAGGACGGGGCAAAGGAAACACACTACTATTGGATTAATCTGACAGAAGGTCATAATGTAGTTGCACTTAACTTCCAGGTTGGCGATACCATTACAGTAAGCTATGAAGCAACAGAGGATGTAGTGAGAAAGGTTACTTTCCTTGACAAGAAATAATCTATCCTATAAAATTGTTTTAAAGCTTTCTTGGAAGGAAATAAAACTATGAATACAATACAGATTAAAAATCGTAAAATCGGTGATGGATATCCGGCATATATTATTGCAGAAATGTCAGCCAATCATTCCGGTAGTATTGAGCGTGCTAAGGAAATCATTCGTGCTGCCAAGGAAAGTGGTGCAGATTGTGTGAAGATTCAGACCTATACGCCGGATACCTTGACGATTGATTGCCATAACCAATATTTTCAGATTGAGAATGGTACCTGGGAAGGGGAAAATTTATATAGTCTTTATGGAAAAGCATATACACCATGGGAATGGCATAAAGAATTAAAGGAAGAGGCAGACCGTATCGGAATTGACTTTTTTTCTACTCCATTTGATACTACCAGTGTGGATTTTTTGGAAGAGCTTGGCGTAGATTTTTATAAAATTGCTTCGTTTGAAATGATTGATTTGCCGCTTCTTCGATATATTGCGTCTAAAGGTAAGCCTATTATTATGTCTACCGGTATGGGTACAAAGGAAGAAATCAAAGAGGCTTTGGAAGCTATTTATGAAATGGGAAATGATCAGGTTGCAATCTTAAAATGCAGCAGTGCTTATCCAGCCATTTCTGATGATATGCATTTAAGAACCATAGCAGATATGAAGAAGGAATTTGATATTCCGGTTGGTTTGTCAGACCATTCCATGGGGCATCTTGGAGCCACAACAGCGGTAGCATTAGGTGCCAATGTAATAGAAAAGCATTTTTGTATCAGCCGTGACATCGAAAATCCGGATGCATCTTTTTCTATGGAGCCTGCGGAGTTTAAGGAAATGGTAGAACAGGTGCGTCAGGTAGAAAAGGCCATGGGAAATGTTTTTTATGGTGTAAGCTCACAGGAAGAAAGCAGCAAAAGCTTTCGACGCTCTGTTTTTGTGGTAAAGGACCTGAAAAAGGGAGATGTAATTACCGCAGAACATGTAAGAGTGATTCGTCCGGGTTACGGAGAAAAGCCCAAGTACATGGATGATATTGTAGGTATGAAAGTAGGCTGTAATGTGGAATGGGGAAATCCATTTACCTTTGATATACTTTGTAAAAATAGTATTTTATTTCTTACGGACGATAAAAACACCGAAATTCCTTACGAAATAGCAAAAGAATATGATGGTCATGAAGTATACCGTATAGGCAATAAAGTGACGTTAGATTTGGTTCAGAAAATGCAGCCCGCAATAATTGTTTGCCAAAAATATAAACATGGTATCCCTGAAGATGTTGTGGAATTTATGAATGGACGAGTAGTGGAGCTGAACTAAGAATGGAACGAATAACAATTGCAATTCGTGCAGACGGCAGTGCTCAAATTGGCATGGGTCACTTGATGCGCTGTATGTCTGTAGCTATAGCGTTAAAAGAACATCAGGCAGAAATACTTTTTATTGCGGGTAATGAACAGAGTAAAGCTTTCGTTACAGAAAAGGGATTTCTATGCCATATGCTTCAGGGACATTATGAGTCTATGGAAGCGGAAACTGCAGAAACACTCAAAATTTTGAAAGACCATGGTGTTCATCTTTTAATAGTAGATAGTTATGGTGCTACAGAAGCGTATTTAGCTGAAATGAATTCCAACCTTCCGGTGTTTTATATGGATGATTTGGGCAGAATGAATTTGCCGGTAAGCGGTTTGATAAACTACAATATTTATGGGCAGAAGATGTCTTATGAATCGTATTATCCGGAGAGCGTAGAGCTCCTATTAGGAAGTAACTATGCACCGGTGAAGCCGGAATTTTTGAGTACATCTTATGAAGTGCGTGAGAAGGTAAAGCATATTTTAATTACCATGGGTGGAAGTG
Source organism: Lachnospiraceae bacterium (assembly GCA_017521985.1). Taxonomy (GTDB): domain Bacteria; phylum Bacillota; class Clostridia; order Lachnospirales; family Lachnospiraceae; genus RGIG6307. The sequence goes on along the minus strand of JAFXAZ010000066.1, from coordinate 5,253 downwards.
ATACATTAAATATTGCAGGAAACCTTGGTGAGGCCTTGGCGCATGTATTGCCACAGGATGTGGAGATAACACTAATTTGTGGAAGGTTCAGCCCACATTTAGAGGCACTAAAGAGACTTTCGGAAGCAAATTCCAGAGTGCATATTTTGACCGACGTTCCGGATATGTGGAATCAGATGGCAAAAAGCGATTTGGTAATTGCAGCAGCGGGCAGTACCATGTATGAGCTTTGCACCATGGGTGTGCCGACCATTTGCTGTTATTATGTAGAAAATCAACGTAGAATGGCGGAGTATTTTGGAGAGGAAACCAGCATGTTAAATGCCGGAGATTACTCTGAAAATCCGGAAAACGTTTTAGCATCCATTGTGCGGGAAGTACAAAGGCTCATAGCAGATACTACCTTGCGTCAAAACTTGTCTTTCGAGATGAAAACAGTTTCTGATGGTTGTGGAGCACGTAGAATTGCCGAAAAGGTGTGTAATTATCTTGAAACAAAATAATTGTTGTGCTATACTTGGGAATAATAAGTATTTCGGTGCTTATTATTCCTAATTTTTTTGACGTATGAGGAGTTTATTATGGCAGTTTTATATCATTCAACCAGAAATAATGATGCAACTGTAACCGCATCACAGGCGATTTTACAGGGTCTTTCCACAGAAGGTGGTTTATTTGTACCGGATCATATTCCGGCATTAGAAAAAAGTCTTACAGAACTTTCTAAAATGAGTTATCAGGAAGTGGCTTATGAAGTAATGAAGCTGATGCTGTCTGATTTTACAGAAGACGAATTGAAAGCTTGTATTAATAATGCTTATGACAGCAAATTCGACACCGACAAGATTGCTCCATTGGTAAAAGCAGAAGGCGCATATTATTTAGAATTATTCCATGGCAGAACTATTGCGTTTAAGGATATGGCATTATCTATTTTGCCGCATTTAATGACTACTGCTGCAAAAAAGAATGATGTAAAGAACGAAATCGTTATTTTAACAGCAACCTCCGGTGACACCGGTAAAGCGGCATTAGAAGGCTTTGCAAGTGTTCCGGGCACCAGAATTATTGTGTTCTATCCAAAGAATGGTGTTTCTGCAATCCAGGAAAAGCAGATGGTTACGCAGAAGGGTGCTAATACATTTGTTGTAGGTATTAAGGGTAACTTCGATGATGCGCAGACCGGCGTGAAAAAAATGTTTGGTGACAAGGAACTGGCTGCATTGTTAGATGCAAATGGTTTTCAGTTTTCCAGTGCAAACTCTATTAATATCGGTCGTTTGGTTCCACAGATGGTTTACTATGTATATGCATATGCTCAGTTACTTGCAAGCGGTGCCATTGGAGATGGCGAAGAAATCAACGTAGTAGTTCCAACCGGTAACTTTGGTAATATCCTTGCTGCTTACTATGCAAAGGAAATGGGTCTACCAATTAAGAAATTTATTTGTGCATCCAATGATAATAAAGTATTATTTGATTTCTTCTCAACCGGTACATATGACAAGAACCGTGAGTTTATTTTGACAACTTCTCCATCTATGGATATCTTAATCAGCTCCAATTTAGAGCGTTTGATTTACAAGATTGCAGGAGAAGATGCAGAAGCAAATGCAGCATTTATGAAGTCTCTTAATACAGAAGGCAAGTATTCCATCACAGAAGAGATGAAAGCAAAGCTTGCAGATTTCTTTGGTGGATATGCTACCGAACAGGAAACCGCAGATATTATTAAGAAAATTTATGACAACTGTGGATATGTAATCGACACACATACAGCCGTTGCAGCTTGTGTTTACGAGCAGTATAAGGCAGCTACCGATGATAATACCAAGACCGTGATTGCTTCCACAGCAAGCCCATATAAATTTACAAGAAGCGTTATGGCAGCCATTGCACCGGAGAAAGCAGATGATGAAGATTTTGCTTTAGTAGATGCATTGAGCAAACTTAGCAAAGTAGAGATTCCGGACGCTATTGCAGAAATCAGAACCGCAGAAGTTTTACATAAAACCGTTTGCGAAGTAGAAGATATGTGCAAAGAAGTGAAGGGATTTCTTGGAATAAACTAAAAGACGTGTTGCGAATTCAAATTTCATGAGATCCAATACCGTATCATATATTTTCTTCCTGAGAATTCCTTCGAGTCAGCTCCTAAAACCGGAAAGACGTTACTTTCCGGTTTCTTAACGGAGCAGTCGAAGGGAATCTCCGTCAGAAAAATAGGATACGGTACTGGAGTGGCATGGGATATAGATTCGCAACACATTTTATTTTTCTGCAAAGATGCGGAATGGCAAGTATTTGATAGAAAGTCCGACTGTGAGAATGAAAAGAGGATGTAGTATGAATATTCAAACCATCAAACAAGCATTTTATAAATCAATTCCTGTTTTGGCAGGTTATGTAGTTTTAGGTATCGGCTTTGGCATTCTCATGCGGAATGCCGGATATGGGGTCTTATGGGCGGCATCCATGAGCGTTTTCATTTATGCCGGATCTATGCAATATGTGGGAGTTGGACTTCTTGCTGGAGGAGCATCTGTTCTAACTACAGCTATTACAACGATTATGGTGAATGCCAGACATTTGTTCTACAGCATATCCATGGTTGATACATACAAGAACGCAGGTAAATATAAGCCCTATATGATCTTTGCCCTTACGGATGAGACGTATTCTCTTCTTTGTGATGGAAACGTCCCGGCTGGGGTTGAGCCTAAACTTTACAGAGTTCTCGTATCCCTTTTTAACCACTGCTATTGGATTATAGGCAGTATCATCGGGAATTTGGTTGGGGCAGTGCTGTCATTTTCTACGGCAGGAATCGAATTTTCCATGACAGCATTATTTGTTGCGTCGTTTACAGAACAGTGGATTACCACAAAGGATCATGTCCCTGCAATCACAGGGTTAATAAGTACACTCCTGTGCCTTGTGGTGTTCGGACGGGAAAACTTCCTGATTCCTGCAATGCTGCTTATTACACTGGTGCTAACATTCCTACGTAGACGAAAGGAGGATACGGTATGAAATCGTACATCCTCATTGCGGTAATGTCAATCGTGACCATATTGATACGATTCCTGCCGTTTCTTGTATTCAGAAAGCAAACGCCAAAATACGTATCATATCTCGGGAGGGTACTCCCACCGGCAATCATTGGAATGCTGGTAATCTATTGTCTGAAAGATATTACCATTTCGGTTCAACCTTTTGGAATCCCTGAACTGATTGCAGCTTCTTGCGTTGTAGGTGTGCAGGCGTGGAAACGAAATTCATTAATCAGCATTCTGACAGGAACGGTAATATATATGGTACTTGTACAGCTGGTGTTTTGATAACGAGAAATATGACAAATAGAATCTGACGAGGTGAACAAAATATGGACAGCAAGAAAAGATGCAAATGGTGCAACCTAAAAAATGATCTGTATGTTAAATACCACGATGCTGAATGGTGTGTGCCGAATTTTGACGATAAATATTTATATGAAATGTTGATATTAGAATCTTTTCAAGCAGGTCTTTCTTGGGAATGTGTTCTTAATAAAAGAGAAAGTTTCAGAAAAGCGTATGATGATTTTGAGTTGGACAAAGTAATTTTCTATGATGAAAACAAAGTGTGTGAACTATTAAACAATAAAGACATTATAAGAAATAAGCGTAAAATCAATGCGAGTATTAACAATAGTAAGATTTTTAAAGCGATAGTTTGCGAGTACGGTTCGTTCCACAATTATTTGAGAACCTTTACGAATGATAAAACCATATTTGAAACAGACAGAACAACTAATGATTTGTCGGATGCTATTTCGAATGATTTGCAAAATAGAGGTATGACATTTGTTGGTTCGGTTATTATATATTCCTATCTACAAGCAATCGGTGTAATATATTCACACGATAAAGATTGCTTTTTATATAACAGCGGAAATTGAATGACATCTAAGTGCATATACAATACAAGTGAATTAGCGGAAAAAGTTAAAGGGTTGATGCGTTAATCAAATTAGAAGTTTACGTATAGAAAGGTTGATATAATTAGATGTGGATTTATATTGTTGGAGGTGCGGTATTCTTTCTTGTAGTGTACTTTATTGTGCAGAGAATACGCTGTAGTATTGCTGAGGAAAAAAGCAAAGAAAGACTTTCCGCTTACGGGGCAGAAACAGTTAATTTAGAGTACGGAAATATAAGCTTTGTTGATAGGGGTAAAGGGGAAAGCATATTGTCCATACACGGTATTTTGGGTGGATATGACCAAGCATATGATACCTGCAAAGATTTTTCCTCTGATTATAGAATTATTGCTCCATCGAGATTTGGTTATTTAGGTAGTGATATTTTAGGAAATGGAACACCTGCAGAACAAGCAACAGCATATGTCAGTCTGTTAGATAAATTGGGGATTGAAAAAGTGTATCTGTTGGCAACATCGGCAGGTGGAAGTGTGGCTATACGTTTTGCTTTGGATTATCCAGAAAGAACAAAAGGTCTGATTTTATATTGTTCTGCTATGCCGCTTACAGAAAAGCCTGACAAATATTTAAAATATGTAGGTCCACCTCCTTTTTTATGCAATAGCTTTACAATGTTTCTTCTTAGTCCATTATTTAAGTTGATTATGGGCATGGAACCATCTACAATTTACGATATGCTTCCTGTTGGTGATAGAAAAGATGGTGTGGTATTGGATGCTTCTGTAACCAATATTGATATGGCGAAAAAATATGAAGATTATCACATCGAAGAGTTGCAAGTGCCGACATTAGTTTTTCACGCAAAAGACGATAAATTGGCAAACTATGCTGATACAGAAAAGACAGTTAAAAGGTTTGCAAATTGTACGTTTATTTCATTTGAAAACGGCGGACATTTAATGGAAGGACATGAGAAAGAAATTAAGAAAGCTGTTTCAAATTTTACAGGAATTCAATAAATTGTAGGAGCACGAAAATTTCAGTTTGATTAAATGAATATAATCTCTTAAATCAAGCAATGCAACCTGAAGTTTACATTTAGAAACGCCGGATTGGTGGTATGTTTTCGCTGAGTGTTCTATAATTAAAGCAACGCAGCGTTAGAAAACATAAGGAGAAATGATTATGACACTTGGCGAAAAAATTGCAAAGCAAAGGAAAGAATTGAATTATACACAAGAGCAGCTTGCCGATGTTCTTGGCGTATCCCGTCAATCTATCAGTAAATGGGAGTCAGACATTGCCTACCCCGAAACCGATAAGCTCATCGA
>JAFXAZ010000065.1 GCA_017521985.1 Lachnospiraceae bacterium | reverse complement strand
TACCAGAATAGGCATGTGACTTAATATAATTGTCGTCTTTGTCGAATTGCTCAATCTTAATTCCCGCACCTTTGGTTGAATCTGCAAGATCCATATTAATATAAACTGATGCTTCATACAATGCATTAGGTTCAAGACCTAGTACCGGTAGATATACCCATGGGCTTCCAGGATCTCCATCACTGTTTATTAAAATAGCATTTGAACCATCATGCGCTTTCGTGTCAACAACAGTAATGTCCGAACCCGCATTGTCTATATATATCCATCCAACTGCCTTTCCGTCCGCATCCAGGCCTTCTTCAAAACTAGGATTTTTCAAAACAACTGATCCACTCGGTTCACTAGGCTCACTTGGTTCACTTGGTTCACTAGGTTCACTAGGCTCACTAGGTTCACTTGGCTCACTCGGCTCACTTGGTGCTTCGCTGTTATCAAGTTCTTCGCTGTTATCAAGTTCTTCGCTACTGTCAGCTTCTTCTGCCTCGTCCTCAGCATCGTCATAGATAATATAAGAAACAGTTGCCGAAACCGCTGTATCCTTACCATCCACCTGAATGGTGCAGCTTACATCAAAACTTCCGGAAATATCCGCTGCCTGTACAGGTACCGCTGCTGTAACCAAACCGCCAATCATTACAATGCAAAGCAATACAGAAAGCCAGGTCTTGCTATTCTTTCCATATACAAACAGTGCTATGATGCCGCAAACTGCAAGCGCAGTCAAGATGACCCAAAAGCCTGCCTGCATATTATCGCCTGTTGCAGCTGTACTGCCCACTCCAGTAGTGTTGCCTGCTGCCAGCAATCCACCCGGTGTGGTCCACGTCTCGCCATCCTGTAACACTGCATCAGATACTGCGCTTTCATTTGCCAGTGTAACACCGTCTGGAACATTTATAGAAGTATAAATAAATACTTCCCTGCCGGAATGGTTGTCCACACGTACCATTGCATTCACTGACTCTCCGGATTTATACGAATCCTTGTCTGTGAATAACTGTGCTGTCAAACCATCCTGCCGCACAACGTTGCTCGAAGCTGCATATACATTTAAGCTTAGAGCAACAAGCATTACTGCTGCAAAAAGCAATGTCAGTAATCGCAAACATTTTGTTCTCATTCTCACTTTCTCCTTTTTTTATTACTTTTTCATAATAACACTAAAAGTCACTATTTATATGCCATTCTTCCTAATTCCACTTCCACCTATGTTCCCATCCCTAAACACGGTAAATATATCCTCAGGAAGAAGTTATTATGCATTCTCTCTTTGGGGAGTACACTTATCCCTTTACTGCACCAAGCATAATTCCCTTCATATAGTACTTCTGTACAAATGGGTAAACAACTATAATCGGAATCATTGTAACTGCTGTCATAGTTAGACGTACAGACAATGTAGATGATGCACCTGCCATTTCTCCTCCACCCATCTGATCTAATGTCTGCTGAATACTCTTTATTTGCTCATAATATTCAAACAAAACAAACTGAAGAGAATAATATTTGGAATCTGAAATATATAATTTTGTATCAAATACATTGTTCCACTGACTTACCGCAGAAAATAAAGCAACCGTAGCCAAAATAGGCTTGGACAATGGTAAAACAATCAAAAAGAAACGTGTCAAATAACCAGCACCATCAATCTCAGCAGATTCTTCCAAAGAAGGAGGAATAGCTTCCATTGAAGTCTTTACAAGTATCATATTATAAACAGTAAAGGCATGCGGTATAATGTGAACCCAAAATGTGTTCATGAGTCCTAACATTCTGATATTCAAGTAATTCGGTATCATACCCACCGAAAAGTACATGGTAATAATAGTAAAACGATACCAGAATTTTCTATGCCAAATATCCTCTTTTGTAAAGAAATATGCCATGTAAGCAGACATTAATACATTTGTTGCTGTTCCAATTAAAGTCTTTAAGACTGACACCATTGCAGAGGTCTTGATTTTATCCAATTTAAATACTTCTATGTAGTTTGTAAAATGAATCCCTTTAGGAACAAGTGTAATCTTATTCAGGTTTACCAGGTTATTATCACTGATAGTAGATATCAAAAGATAATAAAATGGATAGGCACATATTATTACAATAAGGGCAAAAATAATATATAGTATAGCCTCAAACAAAATATCCTTTTTGCTCTTTTTAATGCCATTTTCATTATATTTTATATTCATAATTTTTTGCTTATCCTTTCCCGAAAATTATCAAGCAATTCCCTGACCACGAACCCGTTTAGATATATAATTAGCTATACTGAATAAAATAATAGCAATAATTGACTTCATGCCGCCTACAGCTACACCATAAGAAATCTTTCCGTCAGCAATACCTAAATTATATACATACAAATCAAAGGTCGTAATATACTTTTGATTCATCGCATTAGCAAATACATAGTACTGGTCAACACCTGTAGATAACATATTACCAATGGACATTACAAGTAATACTACGAAGGTTGGCATCAGATGAGGTATGGTTATATATCGTATACGAGCCATTCTTCCGGCACCATCTACTTTAGCCGCATCATACAATTCCTGGTCAATACCTGCAATAGCAGCAAAATATACAATAGAACTCCAGCCCAAGCCTTTCCATATCCCTAGTAATTCCTGCGTCAACCATACATGCTTATCCGTAGTCAGTATATTCAATGGTTTCTCTATCACACCCCAATCCAGCATCAATGAGTTTACAAGTCCTGAAGTAGAGAGCATACTGGTTGCTAAAGCATACATAATAACCCAGCTGATAAAGTGTGGCAAAGTAGATGCAGTTTGTACTACCTTTTTAAACCTTCGCCCCGGCAACTCATTTAAGAAAATTGCAAACAACATGGGTAATGGCCTAAACAAATACGATATAAAATGCATGCCCAATGTATTTGTTAATGACTGAAATAGGTTTTTACGCAATATCGGATTCCCAAACAAAACCTTGAAATTCTTAAACCACACCCAATCACAATTGAGCAGTTTTTTACCTGGTACATAATTTACAAAAGCATATGCCCATCCCCACAGTGGAAGATATTTAAATACAAATACATAAATAAGTCCAGGTAACAAAAAAAGAAACAGTTTAAATCCTTTCTTTCTTCTTAAATCACTCATTTTTATTCCTCGCTTTCTTTCGCTAAATATATTTGTACTTTTATTATATTTTTCACATCACTCCTAGTAAATAATAATAATTTTTGTTTATAATGCTAATTCTTGTTTTCCATTTTCTGTTACTTGCAAGTCACTTTTTTTGAATATATAATAAATTTAAGTTAAATGAAGAATTTGCACAAAGGAAAGGAGCTGCTTATGTACACTGTACTCCTGGTAGACGATGAAGAAGATATTCTGAATTCTTTAATGAATATTATTGACTGGCCTGTATACGGAATTGAAAATATTTTAACTGCACACAATGGTTCGGACGCTTTGAAAAAGTTGGAACAACAGCCTGTAAATCTTTTAATTACAGATATCAGCATGCCGGATATGGACGGTATTACTCTGCTCAAAGAGGTGCGTGGCAAGTATCCTCACATCAGATGTATTATTCTGTCTTCCTACAGCGATTTTTCTTATGCCAAAGAAGCCATTTCCCTTGGTGTGGAAAATTATCTGTTAAAGCCAATCCAAAAAGATGAGTTGGATAATTCTATCCGTAAATCCCTGGATAATCTTTCCATGCACAAACATATAATGAAAACGCTCTTTCTGGATAATATACTTTATCGCTGGGTAACAAATGACATTTCCAGCGAAGAATTGTCAGGACACTCTCGGCATATCAACGTAAATATTTATTTTCGTAATTACTGTGTAGTTCTGATAAGGTCTACACGCCAAAGCCCCTTAGACAAACTGTTAACCAATTATCTCTCCCATTTACAGACTTCCTATGAAGCCTATTATTTTGTAGATTACAGAGGTTACCATGTTGTTATTCTCGGAGGGCATACCATAACCCAAAACTGCGTGTATAATCATTTTTTATCCGCCATTGATGAATCAGCATACACGAATGATTTTCATGCTGCTATCGGTATTATCGCAACAGGAAATGAGCAGGTTGGACTTAGTTATCAGAGTGCCACGGATACCCTTCTTTTATGCCATAACCTGACGGGGCAGCACATCCTTCTTGCTGAAAAAAGAGATACAATAGATATTGGCGACTATCAGCTTAATCAAATAACCAATTATTTACAAAGTTCTCTGGATTCCTTTTCCAAAAGTTCTACCGATGCTTTACTTCAGGAACTATTTCCCGGTTTGGTTGATTACCCTTTGCAGGAAATTAATTCCTTTTTTAACATGCTGTCTATACGCTTATTTCGACTTCTGATTTCCATGGGACTTATTGACTCTACAGCAGAAGAAAATATTATTATTAACTCCTATCATTTCGAGGAGCATCCAACACAAGAAACATTACACATCTGTTTCAATGAACTTTTGTCCATAAATTTAATATTAATTAAAAAAAATTTAAACCGCTTAAGCCCTATTTGTCTGCTCGCTATGCAATATGTATCCGCCAACTTCACTGAGCATGTTTCCATCAAAGAATTTTGTAGCAAAAATAATATGAATGCTTCATATTTCGGCTTTCTTTTCAAGAAAGAAACTAGTATATATTTTAATGACTACATTAGCCAGATACGTGTCAACCATGCTATGATGCTTTTGAAAAATACTAACCACAAAATATCACAGATTTCTACTATGTGCGGCTTTGCCAATACGAGTTATTTTATTCTTACATTCAAAAAGAAAACTGGCGTATCACCAGCCAATTTCAGGCAATCTATCATAGAGAAAGAATTAAATTATGAATAATTTATTATACAAAATTGAAAAATCAATACGCACTGAACGGAGTAATTTACCCATTCAGTGCGTATTATTTCGTAGCGAATGTCTTTCCTAAGACGTCTCATACATTCTGATTTCATGTTCTTTATAAGTTAGTTTACTAATTTTCACTTCAACCGTCACTCCACCGGAAGCATTATTTTCAATTTTAACACCGCAATCCTGTCCGTAGAACAATTTAATACGTCTATGCACATTCTTTAACCCATAACTGCTTTGTGTGCTTCCAACAGCATCATCGAGGCCGACTTTTAGTTCTGCCAGTCTTTCTTCCGAGATGCCCAGGCCATCATCCTGGATATAAAACCATATATACTTCTCATCATATATTTTCCCACGAATTTTCAGCGTATTATGTTCACTTGCAGAATCAAACCCATGTACAAAAAAGTTTTCCAAAACCGGTTGCAGGAGGTTTCTCATAATGCCATATTGCAAAATGTCAGACTCAATATCATAAACAATCGTAATTTTATCCTCATATCTATACTTTAACAGCGAGAGATACATGTTACAGAAATCTATTTCCTCACGAATGGTAACAAACATTTCAGAGCCAATAAAACTGCGAAAAATTTGTGCCAGTTTAATGATAACATCTGAGGTTTCTATATCTCCATTTTCATATACCCTTCCACGGATAACCTCCAGTGTGTTATATAGAAAATGGGGATCAAATTTGGCCTGCAACTCAGAGAGCATTGCTTCCTTCTGTTTTAGCTTAAGCTCATACGTTTTGTTAATATTATCTTTCAGACGTACTGCAACTTTATTGATGGATTTACTGATATTTTCAAATTCATCCATCTGCTTATCATCTATGGGAATCCGATAATCCAACTCGTTATCTCCGATTTTCTTCAATCCTACCTCGATTTTATCAATTTTGTGGATAATATTCTTGCACGTCCACAGATATAAAAGTAGCGAACTAATTAGAAATACAAGTATTGTTGCCAGTATTTGCCATGTCTCCACATTATTTTTTGCGAACAAATCTTTCCACGGGACTACACAGAAAATCTGATAGCTCCCACCTGTTTTGCCCAATTTCCTGACATACACGAAATTGCCATCCTGGTCTTTTACCACCCCAGAGGACACTTCTTCCTTTAACAAACCAATCTCATATGGGTATTCATACTCCCCTGTGGAATCATAGACAACTCCCCATTCATTCACTACATAGTATCTAACTTCCCGAAGAGCCTCGACCTTGGCATATTTAACACCCATTTCGTTGGTGGCATATCCCACAATAATTTTTCCACCATTCATTTCATATTCGGTCCCGCCACACAATGCAAAGGTCAACAGACTGTCCTCTCCATGCGTTACTGTTTTGCTTCCATATATCTCCATCGTAATCCCTTTATTTTCCATATCCTCAATAAATGGAAAATCAGGCGGCATTTCTACTAATGCACTTTCTCCTTCAAAATATAAGTAATTTAACCCATTACCTCCGGAATACAGTCCTATCCACTTGATTCTGCCATCGATATACGCAATTTCCTGCATCATATTTAATAGTTCCTTTTTTTCCAAGGGAGATAACACCGCTCCATTCTCTTTTCTAAAGAAATCATAAATAGCCTTCTTACTATCCTTATTTTGAAAAATAGGCATATACAGCCTCCAAAAATCCTGCGTGTAGAATTCATATTCCTGATTCATCTCTGTCATAATATCATCCAAATCGTTCAGTATCTCATTCTGACAATTTGTATAGGATAACCGACATGCATAACCACCTACAAATAGGAGTACCATAACATATAAACATATAATTTTCAAATACAACCTGTTTGTATATACTTTGATTTTTTTCATAAGACTGTACCTCACCTGACGCTAATTCATGATATAACAGAAAGCCACCCTGATGTCAGGGCAGCTTTCTGCATACAACTACTGTTTACGTATTATTTTGATAATGCTTCTTTTGCTTTAATTGCTTCATCCAGAGCTTTTAACCTCGTCTGAACAAGTTCTTCAATTCCAAGCTTATTACATTCTGCTACAGCATCAGCCCAAAGCTTTTCGAATTCTGCTTCGCTTTCTGCATAAACCATCTTCCAGCTTGCCTCAATGAGAATATCCTGAGCTGCTGTCCAAACTAACTCCTCCTCATCAGAAGGTTTTTCGACAAATTTGTTAAGAGAGTCATCAAATGCGATCTGTACACAGTTATCACCAAGCAGTTCTACAAAATCCGTCTTAGCGCCATAGAACTCTCTCCATCTAACAGCTGTGTCCGTATTATTTCTCATAACAAGAACTTCCGGCCAAGAGCTTGCACTATATTGCTTACCAAAAGATGTAACAAAACCTGTATTGGCAATGAGCGGTGTATTAAAGTTTTTAAAAGTCTCACCCTTAATATCTGCTTCTGCACCATTTACGAAGTAACCAATACCTTCTTCTGTTAATACAGGAACACCTGATGCATCATACTCCCATAATTCTCCCTCAGGACCTGTCTTAATAATAAAACAGCTGTCAGGATCAGCAAACATATTTACCAACTGAAGAGCAGCATCTACGTTCTCACATTTAGAGCTGATACCAATAACAAAATTGTTACCAAACTTTTCATAATTACCCGTAAAGACAACTCTCATACCATCATAGTATACAGGCATGAAACCCTTAGTCTCATATGCCGGAACACATGGCCAGCCTGCAAGAGTAGCGCCTTCTGTATCAACAATACTAACTACAGTCTGACGATCGTATGTAATAGAATCTGGATCTAATAAGCCTTCTTTGTACAGAGTATTGTAATACTTTAATCCATACTTGTAAATACCATCATCCTCTAAGGCATATTCAAATTCATTCGTTGCTGTATTTCCTAACAAGAAATATTTTAACTGACCTACTGTGTAACCATTAAGATATAATACGTTTTTAATACCAGCAAAAGAACTGGTATCCTGATCGCTGTATAAGTGCATTGCATAGGTCTTTAGACCATTGTCGGCCTGTGGCCAAGCTGCCTGCATCTGCTTAAATACATCAATCGTATCCTCTAAACAAGTAATTTCAGGACTACCGATTTTTTCATAAAGTTCCCAATTCATCATAAGAGCAGCACCACCAGTATTTACCTTTGATGACAAAGCACCAACTTTAACTGGCAACACTCCTAATTCATCACTTTTATTGGAAACGTATGCCTTTACGAAGTTTACAGCAGTCTGCATTTCTTCACTGTTTTTAATTGCCGGCAACTGATCCATATAATCGTTTAAATCCAACAAATAACCAGACTCAATAATTGCATTAATATCACATTTATTAGTGTTAAAGAACATAACATCCGGATAGTCTCCACTTGCAAGAATTGCATTGAACTTCTCAGCACTGTAAGCCCACACATCCAAAATAATGCCATTTTCAGCAAAATATTCACCTAACCATCCACCAACTGTGCCGGAAGTCAGGTTGCCGTTTGCAGGAAAAAGAGAAACTGTAACAGGCTCTTTTACTTCTTCCTTTTCGGTTGCTATTGTTGTCTCAGATGTAGCTGTAGTCTCTGTACCGGTAGTAGGGGTAGATTCCTGTGATACAGGTTTATTTCCCCCACAAGCTGCAAGACTTCCAACCATGATAAACGTCAGAAACATTGAAATGATTTTTTTCATTTTCATTTTGTTTTCCTCCTAAAAAGTTTAAAACATTAATATAACATGCATGTTGTATAAGTTAATTTTAAATCATGTCATTTTTTTTAGCAATAATAACAATTCCATTTCTATATAATAATTCTAGTTTAATATATAACAATATTTGTTTTTCTAAAGTGTAACGCTCATTCCATCCTCACAAATAATTGCTTTATCCCCGAAATACTTCTTTACTTTCTCTTGTGACTCCTCTGGATAATTTAAAATTTCACGGCCATTATGACTAAAAAACAGCCTGTCTATCTTTTTTGTTTTCCAATATTCATATGCTGTATTTATACCAAAATGTCCGGTTTCTATAATCAAGCCATCGCATTCTTCAAAAACTGCATCCAAATCTTCATATTTTCCTACATCACCGGAATACACAAGTCGCTTGCCCTCGCACTCGATCAGATAAGAAAACGACAGGCATTTTGGAGAATTCAGGCATGCCAGATGGCTGTTCGGAAAAGCCGTAACCCGCATAATACCATCGTCAAACAATACCCCCTCTTCTACAGGCATGACATTAATCGGGTAGTCTGTCTTAAAGCCTCCCTCTGTATTTTTCAGTATAAGCATGACGCCCTCCCATGTTTCCATGTTCGGTAAGTACACTTCTATTCCACCATGTAGTGGAAGTTGTTTTCTCATAATTACCAATTTTCTGATGTTCCACAATAAATTGCCCAAGCCCCCTACATGATCCATATGGGTATGGGAAATTACTACTTTATTTACCTTCAAAAGGTCAATACCCAAAAGATGTGCGGTGTAGGAACACCCCTCCCCTGCATCAAACCAATAAATGTTTTTACCGCTTTCTACAGCTATAGACGCATGCTTTCTGCCGGGCATTGGCTCTGTCCCTGCACATGTACCAAGAAAATGAATTTTCACAAGCTATTATCCCTCCATTCTACAGCACTTTTTATCCATTATACTACACAATCTCCAATTTACCAACACGGTAATATTTTCCATTACGGACAGCATTCGTGCATAAATAAATCATAGGAGTGTCTTCTCCACAAAGCCCGATTTCAACATAATAGCTGCCCTTTTTGATGTCAAATGGCAGAGTGATAATCACGTTATTTACTGTTTTTCCGGGCATCCACTCACGTATGTCAATGTCCGTATCATATACATAAGACGTTTCTGTATTTGTCAGTCGGATTTTAACCGGGATTTCATTATAAATCGGTGCTACGCCACAGTTATCAATGCCCAGTTCAAACTCTAAAACATCTGTTGCTGAAGCATTCGTTGGATATTTAAAATAATCCAGTGCAAAATGGTATCCCATCTTGCTGTTCCAATACTGAATCTTATCTTGCCAGTCGTTTGGTATAGGCAATGATTTGGCATTAAAAGTACTTACATGCCAACTAAGCAATTTCTCTATGATTCTATCCAAATCCCAACCTTGTCTCTGCCACTCGCCAAGCCACCAGTATGCTTCAAAGGAAACCGGTGCCTTTTTCCATATCTCAGATACTTGCTTTTCCTTTTCGGTATAAGAGTCATTCATATGACGAGGTTCACCCGTACCATCAACTCTCCAGCCTACCGCTCTTGATTGATTTGCATAATTTACAATCTCCGGTGCATTTCCTTGCGCTATTAACCTGGTCTTCTTAAATGTGCTTGTATATATATCAACTAAATTTTCAATTAATTCTTCCGGATAAAAAGGCCGTCCGTAGCCTTCGCCCCATGCGCCGCATAATGCTATATCAACAGTATCTAGAATCGGATTATCGTCAAAGTGCTCGCCAATTTGTCTAATAGCCTCGCCGAAATATTTCAGGAATAGCGGATCGGTAGGTGAGTCTTTGACCCTCTCTCCTTCCGGGCGTTCCGGACAAAAGATGATTTCCTTTAACCAATCCGGCACATCATCCCCGGCTCTAGTACTGTGCGGCATCAGGCGAAACATAACCGTCTGACCACAGGCTTTTGCCTTAGTCAATATATCTTCGATAAGCGCAAAATTATATTCGCCCTGCTTCGGTTCAAACTCTTTCCACAAAATCCTTATGTAAGCAACCGTAGTATCTGGATAAAATCCTTCCTCCCTGCCGTTTTGCGGAACATAATCCGGAATCGGGTAGCATTCAACATTTTCTGTCTCCGTATAATTATTTTCCGGTCTGACAATAATATCAGAATATAGTGCCTCTCCTCTAAAATGCTGAAAGCTGGTAAAACCAACATAAGGATTTTGTCCTTCTTCTTCCTTATATTCAAAAATTTTCATTTGCGTTGCTTCTCGTAACATAATTATTTCTCCATTAATATTTTGATACTCCGTTTTTCTTAAAAACTACTTCTGCTCTCATTAGTTCCTAATCTTATCCTTATATTCCGGTCTGGTAAATTCATAGATATCTCTTTGTGGTAGTACACACACATAATTATTCCACATTACATTCAAATATAAAGCATCGCTTCCCGGTACTCTCTTCTCTAATTCACAATTTCCTGCTCTTTTGCCATGTCCATAAAGATAAATATCCGCCTTCTTTGTTATCTGTTCCTTTGAATGCGTTAAGCAGAAGTATACGCCTTCAATCTGCAACACTGTATCAGGCTGCACAACCTCTATGAATGGAGCCCTTTTTGCAATTTCATTCGGCAAATCGTTATTACCTGGTACCCAGTAAACCTTACACTTTGCTTCCTTCAAAATATCAAGAAGAATCTGCACTTTTTCCAGATATTCTGCCTCAGTCCCCGGAATTCTTCCTACCTTTACCTCATCCGCCGAATCACCTGTGTGAACGATAATATCAGGCTTTACCATTTTAATAATTTGTGTATAATATGGATAGGTCATAGAATGGGTATCACCGATATGTAAAAGCTTAACTCCCTTTTCTTCTCGCAATTTATCAGGCAAACTAATCGGATACACTTTTTTTAGGTATATATCAAAATCAATATCCATTCCCATAATCTTATTGGCGCTTATCATATGTTTTGGAAGATGTGAAACATCGTTGCCAAAATTATTTTCAGGGTGTTCGGTATCATATAAACCCAGACAGCAATTCCAAATAAATTCGCCTTTTCGTAAATGTAGATAATCATGGGCAGCGCCTCCGGAAGCACCATGTCCTACCAAAATAACGTCTTCTTTGCCTTCTCTTAGATATTCTTCCAGCCCTTTGGAAACCCTGTTTAAAACCATTGCACTGGTTTCTGCATATTTTGTCCACCACGGATATTCCAACACTACATCATCAGCAATATGCGAATAACACTTTCTCAGTCCTTCTAGAGAATATCCCTGATAAGCATCTATGCAAGACTGGTCTGAAAAGATTTCGTGCAACCAAGGAACTGGTACAATTACAGAACCCGTTTCTTCTGCAATCAGTTCTGCTGTCTCCATAGTACGCAAAAGCGGTGAAGAATAAATTTTTCCCTGAAATCCTGACTCTCTCATTCTTCTGCCTAGCAGAGTGGCTTGCTGTCTGCCCAATTCTGTCAAATGTATTTCTGCATCTCCATTGTAGTATGCTCCATTTTGTGCTACTTGACCGTGCCTTGTAACATAAATCTTCATCCTCTACACCTCTCTCTTTTCAGAAACTTCAACATCTCCTAAATCCTTTCGCCAGATATGAATCGGATTGGTCAACATAATACATACACCATTTTCATCATATAATTCTGCTCTTGTGAAATTTATAAGTTTTTCAGGCTGCATTACATACTTAAACTCAAAAGACTCTGCGCTGATTATTTTTTCAGCAACTGCCTGCCTATTGCATATCAAGCGGAATTTCCAACCTACCTTTGCCTTATCACAGAAAAAGCGAATATTCTGACACTGCTTAGGATCATCTGCTGTTATGACAGAACCCATTTGCAAGCCTTCCTCTGTTTCGAAACAAATATTGCCCTTCAGTACAACTGGATTACCCATGTAGATTCTACCGCACTTCATAGCTTCTACGAAAGCTTCCTCACTTACCGGCTCCGCTTCTAAAACATCCACACCCAGCCAGTTACAGAAATTATTGCCATCATACCATTTGGTTTTGTTGGAATGATTATCGCTGCTGCCATAACCGGTCAGAATAATTCCAGCCTCTGTCAGCTGATCCCATAAGCTTAAATATGACTTCTGAGTAAATGCCCGGCGTCCAAAGGGATAACCGACCTCCATCAACGTAGCTCCCCATACCTTATGCTGTATAAAGTCTTTTGCAAGCCAGTCAACTCGGTCCTGTACATCTTTCTCGCAAGTTATTTCATCCTGATAAAATCTTTCCAAAGGATGGTTCAATGCGAAAATGCCGCCATATTTTTTCACCCACTCAATAGCTTCCTCATGGGTCACTTTATAATCATATTCATCGTAAGGAATAATCGGTACAGAAGTAGAGAAGCAGTTTTTGTGAGGTCCGGCCATGGAAATTTCTGTGGCTACAAAAGTAGTTACTCCGTACTGGTCTCCCTTTTCTTTTGCAACCTTTTTTTGTACATTGCGTACCGGTTCAAACTTCTCTTTTACATTTATCACTAAATCGTCAAAATAAGCCTCTGTAATACCATTTCTGCACTCTACAATGATGCTCAGTGTTTCAAAAGCATTGTCCAAGCCTCCGACACCATGCTCCAGCGCATTCTGCTGCAATACATCATTGGATAAATCCAGCTTGTACTTCTGCCAGCCCTTCGCAGGTATCAGCGGAATAATGGCTGTATGTGCTGCTTCCAGTCCTTCCGTGCTGCCGATTACATAAAGAAGATGTGCGCACTCATTCTTTGGAGGACGTTCAGACAGTTTCACATCAAAAATCACACGGCTGTCCGCACTTTCTTCCAGCATAGCAGCTATCTCTAGTGACATTCCTGCCATAAGCGAGCTGCAATGCTGCTTTTCATTGGACCAAAAATAAACGCCACCGCCCTTCCACTCTGCATCATCTGAGTAGGCAGAAATTTTTAAACACTGTGAACCTATAAAACAGATATCTTTTGTCAGTTCCGCTTTACAGTTCTCCTGATTCTCTTTTATCAATTTAAAACCCAAAGAACGTCCGCTTTCTTCTGTAACATACAAATCGTCCTTTTCGAAATCAAAGTCGTCTACTTGAAGCACTTTTCTTCCCATACGTATATCATGGTCCGTAAACCAAATATATTTCATCCCTAAATTGGCAGCATGATAAATATGGCCTTCCATACTGGCACTGGGCTGATAACAGGAATGCATATGCATATGCTGTGCAAAATACTTATACTTTTTCACCTTTCTTCTCCCTTCCATTTACTAAAGTACAATATACTTTTCCTCTTGAGAGGACTGATACGCTGTCTCGGCAATTTCCTGAACAAACTTTCACACACTATTAAATAACATTCAAGTTTGTAAAACGCCATTTGCATATCCACAATATTCTTCCAAAAATGCCTCAGCATTCTTTTCCATGTAAACGCCAACTTTATCATCCTTAAAGCCAAATTCCATACTCATATTTCCCATGTATTTATCAATAATCTGAACTTTAATTCTTAATTTTCTTTCCTCCGGCCAATCTGCAGATACAGCACAATCGTACATATGTCCTTCCACTGGAATGTTTGCAATAATATCTGAATAATTTTCCTGTGGAAATTTGCAGAATTCGTTGTGGCCAAAGCCAAATGGCAACTTCTTTACTCCCTGGGCATTTTTATATGTCATCTCACCTTTGTCACCTTTCAATTCGAAATGTACATAATCTATCCCCATTGGATTTTCTTCCAATATATAAGTCCTGCCATTAAGTTCCTCTGCAAAAGGACTTTTTGTACTTTCCTTCAGGCAGAAAAGCTTAAGATTGTCAATGTAAGCCTTTAACTCTGTAACAGCTTTCTCATTCTCCGTAAGTGGTTCACCCAGATTTTTTACAATGGTATTATATAGTTCTTGATAAAGGATTGTCCTTGTTATAGGAGATTTGCCCTGATTGTCGGAGTTTATAATAAATATAAAATCTTTTTCTCTATCACAAATGGCAAACTGGTCTCCCATTCCCACAAAAGCAAAGCCATCGTTTGGTGCTTTCCAAATCTGATAACCGTACCCATGTGTATTATATGCAATTTCACCACCATGACTATTTGAAACCTGTTTTTTAGTTGCTTCTAAAAGAAACTCCTCATTCATGTACCTTACTTTATCAATTACACCACCATCCATAACAAATCGTGCAAATATTAGCAAATCTCTCGTTGTACACATAATACCAGAATCTCCGAAAGAGTATCCTCCTGGACATTGCAAGCAGTATGCATCCTTTGAAAAACCACCTTGTAGCAAAAAACGTTCCTTTAAATACTCCAGTAATGGTTTTCCTGTGAGCTTCTCTACAATAACGCCAAGCATAAAGGACCCATGACTATCATATTTCCATGTAGTTCCTGAAACTCTCTTGGCAGCTGTACGGAAATACACTTCACAACGGTCCACTGTATCAGAAGTAAACCATCTAACCTGTTTTGCCTGACTCGTCTCCATGGTAAGCATATCCCGGATAGTCATATCCTTCAATAGATTATTAGAGTTCTCATTTAAATAATCCGGAAAGAATTTAACAAATTTATCCTCTAGATTTAATAGTCCATCTTCCACGGCAAGTCCTACTGCAACACCCACAAAACTTTTAGATACCGAATACATCCGATGCTTAAAATCTTTTGTAAAAGGCGCATAATATCCTTCTGCAAAAATATGCTTTCCTCTTGCCATGATAAAAGAATGCGTACAAAAATTATATTCATCAAGAGTCTGTATGAATTTCAGAACATGTTCTGATGAAATACCTACACGCTCCGGTGAAACAAAATCAAACATTTTTCATTCCGCTCCTATAGTTTTTTAAAATTTCATCAAAGAGTCAATCCGCACCGGCATACCAGAAGCAATAGATTTATTTGCTGCAACACCAGTCAAAATAGACATAGCTCCATCCACATGATTTGCTGCTCTGTGGAACTTATCCTCAACCGGGACACCAAAAATATCATTTAAGAGAATCGGATCACCGCCACCGTGACCACCTGATGCCATCTCAATTTCAACTTCATAAGAAGGTGCAAACATTGGAAATACCGTAATTTTTTTATAAGCAAGCGCCCCCTCATTCTCTTTGTCTCCACCTGCATTTACATACGGCTTTTCTAAAACATCATACTCTAATCTGCCTTTACTTCCGTTAAATACAACGCGGAAGCCTTCTTTTGATATATACGTATTAAGAGAGTAGGTTAAAATTGCATTGTTTTGGTAACGAACCATTACACCCATAGTATCCTCGATACTGATTTCTTCTGAGAAAACACTCTTGTCACGAATATAGCCATCCTCATGCTCTGCATCCAGATACAGTGCTTTCTGAACCGGACTAGCTTCCATATCCAAATAGAATGGATCTTTCTTTGCAATTTCACTACCATGACAACGATAATAGAAATCTTTTACGCCCCTTTTCTCTGCATTATTACGTCCATAAAAATTTAAGCTCCCCATGGCAAATACAGTTTCAGGCTGAGAATTTAACCAAAAATTTACCAGGTCAAAATGATGAGTAGATTTATGTACTAACAAACCACCGCTATTTTCTTTGTTTCGATGCCATCTTCTATAATAGTCTGCGCCATGCTTAGTATTTAAAAACCACTCAAAATGTACAGAAAACACGTCACCTATTACACCATCCATAATCAGTTCGCGTACCTTAGTATTACCAGGTGCATAACGATAGTTAAAGGATACACGTACCTCTTTTCCAGTACGTTTCTGTGCATCAATAATTGCTTGTGCACGCTTTTCATCGATAGTCATTGGCTTTTCAGTAATAACATCGCAACCAAGCTCCATAGCCCGAATAATATATTCATCATGAGTTCGGTCTACACTGGTAACAATAACGCAGTCCGGCTTGATTTCTTCAATCATCTTTTCAAATTCATAATGCTTGTAAGTAGGCACTTTTTTGCCGCCTGCTACCTGAAGTTGCTCATTGGCATAATCCATCCTGGTCTGATTTACATCACAGAATGCTACAATCTCACTTGTTTCTGCATAATCTTTTGCTACTGCCTGATAGAAAAATCTGGCTCTTCCTCCTGTTCCTACTTGTACATAACGTTTCTTTTTCATAGTTTATTCATTCCTTTCTATAATTCTATGTTCAAATTCTCTTTTCTTTGTATAACTCCACTTTCATACAGAAAAAGGCTACAATAGCAAGATTCTCTCTGCATTTTTATAAAATATTTTTTCTCTGCTTGCTTCAGAAATATGCTCAAAATTTACTGCCTGTACATACATAGCAGGATTAATGATAGGATAATCTGTTCCAAATAGAAATCTTTCATCACCTACACAGCGAATGCCTTCCCGAAGCATGCCATAAAAATATAATCCCAAACCTGACAAGTCCAAATATGCATTTTCATATTTTTTCATTTTATCCAACTGCATCAAAAAATTTGCTTTATTTCCAGGATGTGCTGCCACAAAAATCACATTTGGATTTGTTGCAATCATTTGCTCCATTTGCCCTTGCCAGTCTTTCATGACATGATAACTAAATATCATATTATATTCTCCTGCAAGCGCCAATATTTCCTGAAGGGATTTACTACTAAAATCCAACTCCGCTTCTAGCCAGCCATGCAAGTAAGGTACGATTTCTCCAATAAGTCTGTAACCATTTTGATGCATAAATTCAATAGTATTCAAAGATTCCTTTACAAATGCAGGATGTATATGAAAACCCGGTTCGTAAAAATCATTATAGTACCTTTTTATCTCTATGGCTTTTGAATTTAACTTTTGTATTTCTTCATATCCCATAGTTATGGAAAATTGTTTTGTACTAATGACAGAACCACAAATTTTCCCAATGCCTGTCCTTTTTAAATCTTTTTTTACTTCTTCTGGCGAAAGCAAAAAATTTTCTGTATACTTGCAAAGATTTTCTGTCTGCTCTAAATATGGATGTGTATGAAAATCAATAATTCTCAGGTCTTTCAAACTCATAAAGCTCCTTGCCCAACAGTGTTAGTTGTAAATAACTGCCCCACATTACATTCAAATATAATGTATCACTTCCAGATATCCTCTTCTCCAATTACACTCTCTATTTTGCATTTTTTATTCATTTATACTCAAAGTTACTATCTTGTTTCACAATCACCTAACAAAATATCCTCATTTTCATTTTAGGTCAAACCAGTCCCGATATAAATAAAAAGAATTCTATTTCCTACCAATTATTCAAGTTGTTAAAGTTATCTTTCACCGCGGTAATGTCTGGCATGTAAAAAAACAAGCATCAGTAAGGACTATACCCCACCAACACTTGTTATATCATAAATATTTTTTACAATTATAGTACTCGTTTTTGTCGATACTTTGGATGATTTAGGTGTAACCATCCTAGTATAATTCGCATCAAAAGACTGGCAATCTCGAACGATACTCTTCTCTTTTGTTACAGTTTAATTTTAGTCTAGATCACGCATTTCCCAAGGCAAACGATAAAGTTCTCTCCATACATCTTGATGGGCCTCACAGTGAAGATAATGCGCAAAACGCTCATTGTGTGTATACTTTTCTGCAAAAATATCCATATCGCCACCATCCGCATTCTCAATGCATCTACGATATCCAAGCTGTTTCTCACAGAAGTCATGCCAGCCTTTGTGATACGTTCCATCGGCAAGACTTTTGGAAAGTTCCGCAAATCGTCCCATAATTTCTTCCTTTATTTCACCAGTTGCAAAACGGATGCCAGAAGAATTAGTCACCGATTCTACAGGAAGAAAATCAATTTTGATTTCATCATTAATATCTAACTGTACCAAAAGTCCTGTATTCCACTGCACACTTGTTTTAGAAGGATGATTACAGAAATAAAAATTGCCCTGTCCATACAAAATGTGACCACCATTCCATTTTTCGTATCCTCCAATGCAATGACTGTGTTGACAAAGAACCACATCCGCACCGTTCTTTATCATAGAACGACATGTCTTTATGAGACGAGGTGATGGATATTCACAATGTTCTTTTCCACCGTGATATAGTACAATTACAAAATCCGATTCTTCTTTTGCAGTTCGGATGTCCTCAATGGTATCAAAAGGATCAAATGGGCGCGCGCCCATTCTGTCATCCAAAGCATAGCAGTATTCATGCTCACATACATTTATTATAGAAACAGTTTTATTACCTGCCGGTATTATTAAATTCTTACGAGAATTCTCATAGTTTTTCCCAAAACCCGTATAGTTAATATCGTATTTTTCCAATAATTGAAGTGTGTCCTTCACCCCGCATACGCCATAATCAAAAATGTGATTGTTACTAAGAGCCACATCCGTAACACCAATTTCCTTAAGCACTTTGGCACACTTTGGCGTTGCTTTGAGATTAGGACCGATTTTCTTAATTTTATCCTTGCTCTCTGTCATCGCGCACTCAAAATTTATAAGTACTCGATCTGCCGCATGAAAAGCTTTTATTACATCGCCAAATAATACTTCGGCATCTCCTATTTCAAACAAATCATTAACATTTGCAGGACAAACGTCTCCGCCGATTAAAAGTTTCATAAACATCCTTCCCTTCTTATCTTATAAAATTCAATTTGGTAATTATATCAATTTTCATTTCTGACCTTTTAACAGGCACTTCCCATTAATACCCTATTATCACTGCTCTGCTCATTGCTACCAATGGGGGAATCCCACAAGACTTTAAAAAAGTTTGAACATTTTTGTTTCGCCTTCGGTCATAAAAAAACGTAACAGGTCTGTATTTTCACCGTATTTTTTATTTTCGTACACCTCTATTGGCGTGCAAGGATGTGCAAGATGAATTGTCTTTTCTCCACCTGTGGAAGCATGTATCGTCAGATATCCGCTGCCTGCATAAATCACGTCCCCATCATCAGAATAAATATGACAACCCGCACTTTTTGCGATACATCGAACAAGATCGTACTGTAAGAACTTGGCACCGCAAAAGAGTGACGTAAATCCATTGTATTCTTTTACAGCAAGTGCGCCACCGTTTCCTTCGCAATAACGACCAAGAATCTGTGCATCCTCCGTATAAAACAACGGATAGGCATATGGACGAGGCTCATAGGCATGCAGGTTTTCATTTTGATTCATCGGTTCATCGCACCGTCCGTATATATGTCCTTGTCGTGTACCGATTACAGCAGGATGCTTAGCAGTTATCTTAAAATATCCATCATACACGCGGTCATCTCGCTTTTGCACTGAAAATCCTGTCAGTTTTTCACAGTTTGCACATGATGCCGTTGTTTCCGCATCAGGGTCAATGTAGCCTGCTCCATATAGCCAAAGTGCCGTCGCATTGTTTTTTTGCAGCTTTTTGTGTATGAATGCACGCTGATTTTCTCGCAGTACATACGCAGCAGCAAAAATATACAACTTATAGTCCGGCATGCTTTCATTTTCTAAATCATCCAGAAGATACTGGTCATACGGCGCTCCGATACGACCTAGAGAAAAATTATTCATAAGAGTCACACTTAAATGCGATGTTTCATGTGAAGCGGCAATTCGGCTTTCTGTATCAAATACAAGTGCAATTTCATTTTGTTTATATCGTCCACGCTGTATTGCCTGTGCCCAAATTTCAGATTGTTTTTTTAAAAGTCCCAAAATTTCGGGGCTATCGTATCGTCCGCCACCGTGATGTTGATCAAACCACCACGCAAGATTCCCACCGCATAATTTTTTGCCAAAATTGCGTTTAATTAAATGGCATGCATCTTCCTCCGTATAGACACCATAGGCTGATCGGTAATATGGGTTTTCCTTATGCGTGCGTGTGTCGTCCTCCGCGAAGAACAACGTGTTGTGAAGGCGATAGCTATCAAATGGCGTACGCAACGCCTCCCATCCTCCCGGCTGTCTGTTTTCATAATCGCCAGGTGCGGCGCAAAAGTCTAAAAGCGGTGAATGAAAAAGCTTTGAAAGTCCTGTGAAATTTCCACTTTGATGCACCACACGATTATATCCATAAAAAGCACCGACAATTTTTTGCGAAAATTGTTTTTTCAAGAGTGAGGCAAAATATAAAATACTGTCAGCTACACCTTCACCCCATGCCATATAAAAATCAACTGTACGGCGATTTTCAGGATAAGTAGCAAAGCACCCCCCCCTCGGAACAGCACTTTCCTGTCCACGGGGACCGCCCCCGCGCATTGCCTTAACATCTCTGTCAAATTCCAGAATATAGCGTCGTGCTTCATTATCAGGCAAAGGAGGTGCGCTTGTCCCATATTTTTTATGTACATAGTCGTTATATACCGCCAAGAAATTTTCACTCGTATCGTAAAAGGCATCACCCGTAAGAACAAGTCGTGCAACCGGCAACCATTCAGATGTTGAACCAGCCGCTAGAAAATATCCAATAATCCTGTCTCCAAAGGTTTCTCTATCTGCCTGTTCAGCGAATGAAAGGAGCGCTTCACCAGCCTCTTTCCGCCATATAGGCGAATGTAACGAATACGCTGCACCCACTTCAGCGTTATAGCTTTCACTTCTGATTGTTGTAGGGCGTGAACATCCGTCGCTCCAGCCCACCATCGCTTCAGGATGTGCGTCCGTCCAACTGCGTGTGGGCTGTAATCCCACACGAGGAATGATATATGCATTTGGCACAGCGCGTAAAATCGCTTTTGCTTCTTCCCGAAACAAATCAAAACCATTTTCTCTCGTAAAAGACGTATCGCAAATTATAAAGAAGAGGCGTATTCCAGCTTTCCCCAATCGCTCGTAATAATCCTCCTGCAAGCGCAACACCCCATCTATATTCGATGATATTGTTGCCACTCCTCCGTCAAATTCCTTTCCATCAATCATTAAGGCCGGAATTCCATTTTTAGTTTCTATGTATACATTCATCTCGTTTCCTCCAAAGACTGCTATCATGAACTATATGTCTAAAAATCCGGGGAATTCATATTTTTCATCGCCTCAGCTCGATTCATTTCGTATATGCTATTATCTCCGAATTTTCATTTTTGAATTTTAGAACATTATAATTGTTTCAGGCTCTCTGACCTGTTAGGAGTTCTTACATACAGCCCCTTCTCCTATAAGATTTCCTTTACTTCTTCCTGTGTCCTGAGCCATTGGAATTTGATGTCCTCCAACAACTTTTTGGAAGCAAGGATAAAGCCATTGGAATCATAACTTTTTCAAGGTCTAGATGCTTCCGTTAACCATATAATTTACTATCATTATAATCATCTGTTATCATATTATCATTACTATTCTCATTACTGAGTAACCATGCAAAAAGTTCAGGATTTTTATATGTTTGACTCCATGAATCGTGCCCACATTGTGGATAAATGGTGAGTTTTGCTGTTCCGCCATATTTATTTACAGCAGCAACCATTTTTTCTGATTCCTCACAATAAATGGTGGTGTCATCTTTTCCGTGAAATGCCCACACAGGAACATTTACAAGTCTCCTGGCATTCCAATACATTCCTCCACCACATATAGGTACAATAGCGGCAAACATTTCCGGCATACTCATTGCAAGTAACCACGTTGCATATCCTCCCATACTGTTTCCCATAAGATATATTTTTTTATTGTCAACCTTCTCATTTTCTGCAATTTTATAGACAAGCTTTTTTAGATTTATTATCATATCAAACCAGGTATTTTCGTAGCACAATGGTGCAACTGTAATATATGGGAAATCTTTGTAATCCTTTACGATTTCAAAATATTTATTGTTTTTAAGTTTTTCAATATCTCTTCCTCTTGTACCAGCTCCATGCAAAAATAATATTACCGGATACTTTTCTTCGTTTTTTAAATCCTTAGGATATGCTGTAATATACTGCATATTATCTAGTTGAGCTAATTTAAAGTCCATGCATGCTCCTCCCGCAAACAAAAAATTTATCTTCTTCTGTCAATTCTAATAAGTTTATTGCTCTTTCAAAAACCGCTTTGGCATTATAAAAAACATCGGGATGATGTGCATCACTGCCCAAATAGAATTTGCATCCACATTTTTTTGCTATTCTATATGGTTTTAAAACAAACTCCGCATCTTCTTCCTCAAAACTCATATCCCCATAATTAAGTTCAATTCCTACTCCCAATTGTGCCGCCTTATTAAACAATCTTTCCAATTCGAAAGCAGGTAAAAGTTCAAGGATTTTTCTATATATGTCTTTATCTCTTTTAGGAGAAATCAACGGAGTAGTCAGATGCGCAAGCCCAATCTTATAGAAAGGTAAATCCATGTCAAGTAAAGCATCAAGACGTCTTATCCATGCATCTGCTCTGCCCTGTGCACTTTCCGCCTCATTATCGAACAACGTGAATCCCATCATATGGAAATGCGTAATTGAAACGATAATAAAATCAAATAAATCAAATCTCTCTTTCGAAATACCTAATGTTAAATATTTATTTAAGTCTGTTTCGCAGCCAAATAAAAATTCTATACCATCTGCTTGTGGCAAAGGTTTTGAAGAACTAATATATGTATAATTATAAGACTTATACCCTTGTGAAGCGCCTTCCACCAATTCATCCCAAAAATGATCTGTAATGCAAACTGTTTTCAAATTATTTTGTTTTGCATATTCAAGTATCCTTTCCGGTGTTTGTTCCGGATCTTTTGAACAAAATGATAGCTTAGAATGAATATGTAAATCATTATCAAAAATATATTTCATAATCTTTTCCTCTTTTATAAATATGTTTAAATTGCTTTATTTCCGAATCAATACATCTTTACCATCATACAATAATATGCCGGTACCACCACCGAACTCTTTTCCTGCTTTTATATACTAGATAATTTTTTTGCATAGTAGTCTTACAGGAAGTTTATCACCAATTATATCTTTATATTTGTAATAATTTTGTCGGTCATCTTCAGTAAAGCATGGCTCATGAATTATATTTTCCGAAAGAACCATTTTCACTATTTTACTTTTGCCTCTGTTAATTCATCATAAATCACTGTATGCTTCTCATCCATTTTCTTATTTACGTGTGAGTGCCCACAATACCATTTATCATAGCAAACATTTTTTTCAATATATTCTGTTAATTCCAATAGTTTTATGCTCATAGTGGGAGCTTGCTTATTTTTCTCATACTTATGAGTAAGAATATAATCAATTTTGAAGTTATGCTTTTTTATATTTTCATAAGCAAGCTCTACTTCTTCTTCGCTTGCCTCCTCACCCGGATGCCACAAACCCATTTCTTTCCACTTAGATGAACTTTTGCATCCCCCAAACACAAAAAATGTTTTTCCTTGAATGTTATAAACATTTCCTCGTTTCAAAAATACAATATTATCCGTCAGTCTCCCAACAGTGCCTCCATTCCATTCCTCTTCCGGAAAGCTATTGATAAATGCAAAATTTTCATGATTACCGTCTATAAAAGCAATTTTTTTGTCTACAGCAAAGAAACTTTCCGTAAATATTCGATTTTCTTCGGTATCATCAAAATTCAAACATATATCCCCCAGAATAATTAATAAATCATCATCCTTTGCAGTGGATAAATACTTCTGGAATCCTTTCAGATTAATATTTCCATGTAAATCACTCACAAAATAGATCATACATATCACTCCTTCATCAGTTCATATTGACCGGATTTAATAATCTCTATAAATTCATTTGAACTTTTTATCTCGATTTTTGTTAAAATACCTGACAGTGCCAAATCTTCCAGTCGATGAGCATCAGACCCTGCCAAGCAATACAAGTTATTCTCTCCAGCAAAGTTCTCCGCTTTCTCGTTATAATCGTTGTGGCGTGGATTGGAATTATAAACTTCTATACCATCTACATATTGGGGCGTAGGAAAACACTTTCCATCCCTGTATGGATGAGCCTGAACGACTAACACATTATGCTCTTTGGCTTTCTTATAAAACGCTTCCAAGCCTTCTTGAAACAAATTCGGACAGGATACAAAAAATTCCTTTGTAACTCCGTATGCGAGATAATCATTATTAATATGCGGAAATGTAATCTCTGCAGCCATCAAAACATTCATATTAAACTGTTTCGCAGCCTCTCTTGCTTTATAGAAACCATGAAAAAAAATGGTAATTTTATCTTCCCATGGTATATCTCCAAGAGAGTTCATATATCTAAAAGAAAAGTGATCTGTAACAATTATGGTTTTATAACCGGCTTCATGATAGCACTTAACCATTTCATCTGCTCTCAGTTTGGAACAACGACTGACTTCCGCCGTATGTAAATGTGTTTCTGTTTTGTACATTGTAGTCTCGTATAATACAATTATCCTTTTTAGGGTAATTGTATTTACTTTTTCCTTTCTTTTTATTTTTGTTATATCAAAGAACCCATTTGTTCTTGTATAATACTTAAAGCACTGTGGATTTGTTCCAATTTGTATGCTTCCCCTGATGAAATGAAAATAGGGTTTGAAGCAACCAGTCATTACACTTCTAATCTGAAACGTTTCCTTGAGAACGCCCACTACAGCTTCATGGGTTCTAATCCTGCCTTAATCAGCAAGTTCATTCACGCTCAGACTCTGTGAAAACCAAGAACGATGCAATCGATGCCCAGTCTATTGCACGTTGGTTAATCTTCAATTATCCTTTCATGCTGACCTTTCGTAGTACAAATTGTTGCCATCATAGGCGGCAAACTGGTTCCGTTTATCTGTATAGCTGGTCTTGCATTTTCATTTTCAATTATTGAGTATGTTTTATTTTATATTTATTTCTCCAACCACATAATATGCCCCATCATTTTCTGCATCTGTTGCAAAATAAATCTGAGGAATGTGCTCATTCATAATACCGATTTCCACTTTATAATTCCCAGCCACTATATCTGCCGGTAATTTCATAACTGCACAATTTACATGCTTGCCCGGCATCCATTTACGAATATCAATATTTGTATCAAATGCATAAGAATTCTCACCATTTGTCAGTCTGATTTTAAGAGGTATTGGACGATAAATCGGTGCAACCCCTACATTATCAATGCCAAACTCTACTTCTACTTCCTCAGATACTTTCGCAGACTGTGGACACTTAAAGTAATCGATTACATAATGATATCCCATCTTGCTGTTCCAGTATTTTACCTTATCCACCCATTCATACGGTATCGGAAGAGATTTTGCATTAAAGGTACTTACGTGCCACTCCAGGCAGGACTCAATAATCTGGTCTAAATCCCAGCCCTGTCTGTACCATTCCCCCATCCACCAATAGGCTTCAAAGGAAACCGGAGACTTTTCCCAAAGGTCCGGTAAAATGCTGACTGCATAAGGAAACTTCACTCTCATCAACTTTTCCTGACCGATACCGTCCCCTCTCCAGCCTACCGGTCTGGCTTCATTGGCATACTTTGCAAGATGTGGTTCTAAAACCTGACCAAGCAAATGGGTCTTTTTAAAGGCACGGGTATACACATCCATATGTGCCCTTAGTACCTCTATCGGATACTGATCAATTTTGTGACCCTCTCCCCATGCTCCCGGCAAACAAATATCCACAATGTCCAGCCTTGGGTCATCATCAAAACGTTCTGCAATCTTTTCCATTGCCTTGCCAAAAAGCTCCAAATACAACGGATCCGTTGGAGAATCCTTCATACGTGCTCCTTCCGGACGCTCTGGACAATCCACAATTGTCTTTAACCATTCCGGCACATCATCTTCTGCTCTAGTGCTGTGCGGCATCAAACGAAACATTACTGTCTGACCGCATTCATCCGCCTTTTTCAAAACATCTTCGATTACTTCATAGTGATATTCTCCCTGCACCGGCTCGAATTCCTTCCACAAAATTCGAATATACGCAACGGTAGTATCCGGATAATAACCTTCTTCCCTGCCATTTTGCGGTACATAGTCCGGAACCGGATAAGGTTCAATATTTTCGGTTTCCCTCATATTGTTTTCCGGCTTTACTACGATGTCAGAGTACAATGCCTCTCCCCTGAAATGCTGAAAACTGGTAAACCCAATATATGGATTCTGTGCTTTTTCTTCCTGATATTTAAAATAATTGGTTTGCATTATGTCTCCTCCTTATATATATAAACGCCATAGCCCCAGCCCATCTTTTCGCCCTTTCTAATCCATTCTGCATAAGCTCGTCGCAAAGATGTATTCTGTGGCAAATGGTTCACATTACCATCATACTGCACAGAGAACAGTCTCCATGCCTGACTGTAATCCGGATATTCTCCCTGCTCAATCACATCATAATCGGATATAAAGGCGTACAAATTAGACTTTTCTGAAAGAACCTCTTTATTGCGTGGATACAAAAGCCAAGACTTGCACACAAACACGATTGGATTTGCTCCAAACTTATCTTTATAGAATTCTCTTGCCTGACGATAAGCACTCAACATACTTTCTCTGTCAAGCTTACTCCCTGTTCGTGGTATATGTACATTTAAAACAGGGCTGCCCGGTTTTAGGGAAACACCATTTTTTTCGTATACCTTGTCAAATTTCTTTAATTCAAATTGTAATTTACCAAAACAGAATCGCTCCACTTTAAAAAAACGGTCATACCATTCCGGTACAAAAGTTCCCCAGATGCCATATATATCTTTGCATTCCAGCACTTTCCACTTCAAATCATACATAGTGGTATACCAAAATTCTTCATCATAACCAGCCGCCAAATAGTATTTCAGCAGAGTTTTTGATAAACAAATGATAAGTACCGTATTTCCCACGTATTCCTGAACACCTGCTTCGGCAGACACCTCTTTGATACGTGCTCTTATCGCCTTAAAATCACACTTCATATCCTTTTCATAGCGTTGAATAAGTTCTAACAAACTCTGATATGCACTTTCATTATGCATAATTTTCCCTAGTGCATCCTCTAATACGGAGCATGCTTCTTCGGGATAAGAAAATCTTTCTAAAAAAACTTTTAAATATACCTGATACATAATAGTTTCTCACATTCTATTTCTCATCTTTATTTTAAGCCAGACCAATTCTGATATAAACAAAAAACTCTATTTCCTACTAATTATTGTGATAAAAATTTCATGCACCTGCATTATTTTCTTATAACCTTAATCCTATATATACATGGTGTATATCTAGAAATCTTGCTGAATCGTATTCTGACTGATGTTTGGCCCAATTCCTCTTTGTAGTTAAATATAAATTCTTTTCTATCATTCAGTTTTTCTTGTATTAAGTATTCTTTTTCACCAATAGAAATTCTAACATCCAATACTTCATCAATGCCTTGCATCATAATAGCAAATGTATTTACCACGTTCGGTTGTACGCGCACCTCATAACTAAACCACCCATGTGCATTAATACTGCTCCATTCCATGCCTCGCTTGTTACCCGGAATTCTGCAAAGTGCTCCATCGCGTACTAAGGTATCACTAAAATTCACTTCCTTTTGAAGCCTGTGCCCTTCCATGGCTCCACCGCAAATCACATAATCCAGTACTTCCTCTTGCTCTATGCGCTCTACTGCTTCTCTTTCCAAGTGAAAGCTTTCACGTACTTCCTCTGCAAAATCTTCTATACTGCCTCCAGAAGTATAATACTCACTAATGCTCAAAAAATAAAACTCATCTCCCAGAAGCTCTGTTCCACAGCGGTTCACTTCTAACAGCCTTGTTATATGTTCTTCCAAAGCAATAGCATATGTATTCTCTCGCGTCTCGAAGTATTTTACATAATCCATAAATATCCTGGTAAGTGCAAGCCAGATTTCCGCAATCAATTTTAAATTGCAGAACTTAACCCATAACTTGTCATACTCTTCCTGAATTAGCCTACCTTGCAATTCCGTCAAGCACTTCAACAACTCTGTTGCTTCATGATATGCCAATTCTTTTTCTGCCAAAAGACTTTCTAAAGTACCACGCTCCCAATTTCTTGGTATGTACCATTCGTTTGACGCTATGTTACAGTTTTCACGCATCATCTCAAAGTAATAATGGTTCTTGCAATGATTTAATGTAGGGAACAGGCTTAATTCTGTGAAGTAATATCCATTTGCATAAAATATCTTTTTTAGCACTCCTTCCGTCTGCTCCATAAGTGCTTCGACCTCTGTCCATGCATCCGGGTATTTCTCCCGGAAAAATTCATCAATTTCCTTGTTAACATCTTTTTGGTTCAAATGTGCATGCATGATATGAATATTCACTTCATTCACATCACCAAATGGGTCAAAGCCTGCTCTGTCTATTCTGGCCACATAGCCCCTCGGTGCGAAGTTCTCACAATAGTTAAATTTTCCAGCAATATGCTCTTTCAGCATCAAAGGCAAGCGTCCTTTGCCAAAGAACTCTCCAAAAATATCGCCCTCTACAAACAGAGGATTATTTTTTATTTTTGAATAAAAAGCATTGTGCGGCATGGTTAAACTCCAGTCAAACTGTGTCCATTTATCCATAACAAGCAATTCTGTAGAAATTTCCTCATATGCCTTTGCCATCATAACATAATCTTCTTCCAGGCTGGCAAATGGTCTGACAATCAGTTCCTTGCCTAGAGACCGGCATACATCATATAAAATCTGCGTTACATATTTCACTCGTTCTATTTTCCCCAACTTCTGGTCTTTCAGCTTTAAAAGCGGTATTTTCGTTTCATGCAGCGTAAGAATAAGACCATCTATATTCGGATAAAAATGAAAGAAATCAATTATCTTATTTTCCAAAAAATCTTTAACAAGCGGATGTGTTACCTCAATATCACCACAACTGTTTACCACTTCAGGATATGTAGCCTTAAATTCTGCCGGCAATTCCAGCTCATGATGCCACATATATGTTTTAATGCCATAGTTGACTGTTTTTTTACATGCTTCATTTACTGCATCTAAACACAGCTTCACATAGTCTGAATCCTTCTCATTATCAAAAAGGCTGTATTTACGATACGGTGTCATTCCATCTATATTTCCTCTGACTACATCATGAATCGGACCAACTATCTGAATATGGTTCATACCTATCTTTGCCGCATAATCTACACAAAACAATAGATAATCCTTATCTATATCCACTGGATTACATACAGTAATTCCTTTTATAATGTTCTTTCTGTCACATGTTATCATTGTAAGTTCCTCCCATCTGTTATACTTATATTTTAAGATAATAAACCCTTTGAGTTAAATGACAAAAAATCTAGTTCTTATTCTATATTCTAGTTTCAACGCGTGCTGTTGTTTAAGCATGCAACGTATGAACATCGAAATATACATGATTCAATATTTTAAGGCTTGGAGAATGCCCCAAGCCTTTGTTATTATCTTAGCTATTAAAATTTACATACAATTTAATATATACTCTTCACCTATTTTTCTTCGATACTTCGGACGATTTATCGTTCACTCCCCAAAGCATATTTTTCTGCCTTTATACCCCAGAGTACAATATACCTCATAATGCCGGTGTCATCCTATACTCAAGCTATCGTTTTAATGGTATAATTAAGTTGTTACCGCCCCTACATTGGTAAGGGAAGGAGGTGCATTTTATGGATCTCATGGTATCCTTTATATTCTCCATCGTGGCAAGTGTAATTGCTTATTACATATGCAAATGGCTGGATGGAGAAGATTAATCGGTAACCAGCCTAGGTTTGGTCAGCCTTAAATGACAAGAACCCCCAAAGAGAAAGCAGCTCTTTGGGGGTTCGTTTTGTGCATTTATGGATCTCATCTTCCTTACACATCATCAGTTTAACATATCTTGTGACGAATAGCAAGCACTTTTACAAAATACTCCCGCCGCCAAGCACGTAGTCTTTCTCATAAAAAACCACTGCCTGTCCGGGGGTAATGGCACGTACCGGTTCTTTAAATGTCACTTTTACCAGGCCATTTTCTGCCGGTTCCAGTGTGCATGGCGTGCCCTTATGCGCGTAGCGAATTTTTGCTACACATTCGTATGGGGCGTCAATGCCCGGAATTGCCATCCAGTTTACTTTATCACAATATAGCACTGTGGAAAATAAGTCTTCGCTTTCCCCCAGTACCACTTCATTTTGCTCTGGTCTGAGTGCAGTTACAAAAATGCGATGTCCTGCTGCCACTCCAAGACCTTTCCTCTGACCAATGGTGTAGTGGGTCACTCCCTTGTGTTCTCCTAACACTTGACCCTCTTTATTAACATACTTGCCTACTCCCGGAAGTCGGTCTCCTGCTTCTCTTTCCAAAAAAGCTCCATAGTCCCCATCCGGAATAAAGCAAATGTCCTGACTGTCCGGTTTGTTTGCAATCGGAAGTTCCAACTTCTCTGCAATGGCACGAATTTCCTCTTTGGTATATGCCCCTACCGGCATCAGTGTATGTGACAACTGCTCCTGCGTCAGATTATAAAGCGCATAGGTCTGATCCTTTGTGGCTGTCACAGAATTCTGAATAACATAACGGCCGTTCTCAAGCTGCTTAATCTGGGCGTAATGACCGGTAGCAATATAGTCTGCTCCAATGGCACGACATCGGTTTAACAAAGCTTCCCATTTAATAAAACGATTGCAGGCATTGCATGGATTTGGTGTGCGTCCCTGTAAATATTCCTCCACAAAGTAGTCCATAACTTTTTCCTTAAACTCTTTGCGGAAATTCATAACATAGTAAGGAATCTCAAGCTTTTCTGCAACACGTCTGGCATCTTCTACGGCACTAAGACCACAGCAGCCACCGTTTTCTTCCAGACTGCACTGGTCTTCTTCCTGCCAGATTTGCATGGTAACACCAATCACATCATAGCCTTGTTCTTTTAACAAATAGGCTGCTACGGAGGAATCTACGCCTCCGGACATCCCTACTACAACCTTTTTTTTCTGCTCCATCTAACTCCTCTTGCCTCAGGAATTTTTAATATTCCTCTTCTTCTGCCTCGTCTTCGTGAATATCACTCTTTGGCTTAGACAACCCTTCAATGGTAATTCCATTTTTCGTTGCATAATCCCAAAGAGCTGCATGAATAGCTTCTTCTGCCAGTAAAGAACAATGTACCTTTACCGGTGGAAGTCCGTCAAGTGCTTCCATAACTGCTCTGTTCGTTACCTTCATGGCTTCCTGAATGGTCTTGCCTTTTACCAATTCTGTAGCCATGGAGCTGGTTGCAACAGCTGCACCACAGCCAAAGGTCTTAAATTTTACGTCCTGAATTATGCCGTTTTCATCAATATCCAGATACATACGCATAATATCGCCACACTTTGCATTACCTACCGTACCTACACCGCTGGCATTTTCAATTTCACCCACGTTTCTTGGATTAGAAAAATGGTCCATAACTTTTTCTGTATACATAACAAATCACCTCGTATTATTTCTGTTTTTTCATAAAGTCTTCATATAATGGAGACATAGCGCGAAGCCTTTCCACAATTTCGGCAACCGCTGCAACGGTAAAATCAATCTCCTCTTTGGTGGTTTCTTCGCTGATAGTCATGCGAAGAGAACCATGTGCAATCTCATGTGGCAGACCAATCGCCAAAAGTACATGAGACGGGTCCAGAGAACCGGAGGTACATGCTGAGCCGCTGCTTGCACAAATGCCCTTCATATCTAACATAATAAGCAAGGACTCACCTTCAATAAACTGAAAAGAAAAATTCACGTTATTTGGCAGACGTTTTTCTCTGTCACCGTTTAATCTGCAATATGGAATCTTGGCTTCAATTTCAGAAATCAAATAATCACGCAACTGAACTTCGTACTCGGTACGCTCTCTCATGGTAGCCATTGCTCTGGCTGCTGCTGCCCCAAAACCTACAATACCCGGTACATTTTCCGTACCTGCTCTTCTGGAACGCTCCTGTGCACCGCCATGAATCAAAGAACGAAGCTTTAAGCCTTTGCGAATATATAAAAATCCAATGCCTTTTGGACCGTTTAACTTATGTCCACTGGCGGAAAGCATATCAATATGATACTCATCTACGTTAATTGGAAGCTGACCATAGGCCTGCACTGCATCGGTGTGGAACAAAATGCCATGTTCTTTGGCAATTTCACCGATTTCCTTAATCGGCTGAATGGTACCGATTTCATTGTTGGCAAACATAACGGAAATCAAAATGGTATCCGGACGAATGGCAGCCTTTAATTCATCCAATTTCAACACGCCATGCTCGTCCACTCCCACATAGGTCACTTCATAACCCTGCTTTTCCAGATATTGGCACGTATGCAAAATAGCATGATGCTCAATAGCGGAAGTAATAATATGCTTACCCTTAGCGGCATAGGCCTCTGCGGCCGCCTTTAATGCCCAGTTATCAGACTCGGAACCACCTGCCGTAAAATAAATATCCTGCGCCTTTGCTCCAAGACTCTCTGCAATTACTTCTCTGGCATCGGTTACTGCCTTTTTGCTTTCTGCCGCCAAAGAATACACGCTGCTAGGATTCCCATAAAACTGACTAAAATATGGCAACATTGCTTCTACTACTTCCGGTGCGGTTTTGGTAGTAGCAGCATTATCTAAATATATAAATTTTCCCATAAAAAACACTCCTTTTAATTCCTAGTAAATTACTACGAATTCCATTTTTCACTATAACACTACTATATAATATTGTCAAATAACAAACAGGAATATTTACATTTTTTTGTAATATTTCAGTTTTGTTGAACTGTGCCTAACTGAATGACCGTGCTTTCTCAGCACGTTCTCACTCTAAGCTCACGTAACGGTACTAAGCTCAACTTCGGCTACACCTCGTCTCCCTAAGAACCGACGCTCGCTAGAAGGCATTCGAAAGCACGGTCATTCACTTTGGCACCTTCAACAAGGCTGAATCATTACACTTTATAATAGGGTAGAGGGAGAATAAATTTCTCGCCCCTCCCGTTGAACCGTACGTACGGGTCTCGTATACGGCTCTACAATTTATATTCCAACCTTTTTCAGGTAATAGTCTAAAGGATTGAGCAACCCTGCTCCGTCCTTTATT
>JAFXAZ010000064.1 GCA_017521985.1 Lachnospiraceae bacterium | reverse complement strand
GCAAAGCTATTTGATGAATTGACGGCTAGAGGATGTTATTGTATGCTTACAAATCATAATACGGATTTGATAAACGAGTTATACGGTAACAAGGGTTACAAAATAGATGTTGTAAGCGTTAAGCGTATGATTAATTCGGATGCATCCAACAGAGTTGGTGAAGAAGTGATTATATGCAATTATTAAAGGAGTCAAGGTAATGGAGAACTTGTTTATAAAGAAGGTGCCATTATATTGGGAGGCAGAAGAATCGCAGTTGATTTTGGGCGATTCCTTTAAAATTCTTACAAAAATGGAACCGGAATCTGTAGATATGATATTTGCAGATCCCCCATACTTTTTGAGTAATGACGGAATTACTTGTCAAGGTGGGAAAATGGTTTCTGTGAATAAAGGTTCATGGGATAAACTTTCCGAAAATGGAACGAGTGTAGAAGGGAAGCACAAGTTTAACAGGAAGTGGATTCGTTTATGTAAAAGGGTACTAAAGCCAAACGGAACGATTTGGATATCGGGAACATTACACAATATCTATTCCATAGGTATGGCATTAGAGCAGGAAGGCTTTAAGATAATTAATAACATAACGTGGCAAAAAACAAATCCACCACCAAATTTAGCATGTCGATGCTTCACACATTCTACGGAAACCATTTTATGGGCAAAGAAGAATGAAAAGAAGTCTCGGCATTTTTTTGATTATCAGAAGATGAAAGAAATGAATGATGGCAAGCAGATGAAGGATGTATGGACAGGGGCATTAACTAAACCTTCAGAGAAGATGGAAGGCAAGCACCCAACACAGAAGCCGGAATATCTGCTTGAGAGAATCGTATTGGCTTCTACGGAGGAAGGACAAGTTATATTAGATCCTTTCTGTGGTTCCGGAACCACGGGTGTAGAGGCTGTGCGATTTGGGCGGAAGTTTATTGGGATAGATGTAAGTGAAGAATACTTGGAAATATCCAAGAAAAGATTGGAGAAGGTGGCAAATGACAAAAAGAAATTTTGATAAATGGCTGAGTAAGTTTAGACCGAGTATATCAAGTTATGATTACTATATTGACTTTGAAAAAGTTGTAAGAAATGTAGAAGAAATCAAGGTGGAATTGAATATTTTGAACTCCTTGATAGGTTCAAAAAACATAGAGGAAGACTTCGAGAGAATAGTGACAAAGTATCCGGAAACGTTGCAATGTGTTCCGTTGCTTCTTGCAGTAAGAGGATATGAAATTTATGCACAGGACGAAGAAGGCGCATTCTTGTATAACTTCAAGAAGATGAATTACAGTGTGGAACAGTACAAGGTATTCATGCGTAAGACCGGATTGTTTGATATGATTGAGAATCACTTAGTAAATAATCTTGTAGATTATGCGTTGGGTATTGAGACAGGATTGGACTCTAATGGTCGCAAAAATCGTGGCGGTCACCAGATGGAAGATCTAGTTGAGAAATATATAAAGGCGGCAGGTTTTGTAAAAGATGTCAGCTACTTTAAGGAAATGTATATTAAAGATATTGAAGCAAAATGGGGATTGGATTTGTCGTCCTTATCAAGTGATGGGAAATCCACCAAACGCTTTGATTTTGTTGTGGAAACAGAAAACATGGTTTATGGTATCGAAACAAATTTCTATACCGGTGGTGGTTCGAAGCTAAATGAAACTGCAAGAAGTTATGAATTATTGTCTCAGCATGCAGATGCCATAGAGGGATTTACCTTTGTGTGGATTACTGACGGAATTGGGTGGAAGAGTGCCAGAGGTAACTTGAGAGAAACATTCGAGGTCATGGATACGATTTACAATATTGATGATATGGAGAATGGAGTTATGGAAAAGTTGTTTCAATAGATATAAGGTAAATTGATTGCATGGAATATGTATGAAATGGAGAAAAAATGGAGAAAGTTGCATCTAGAGGAATAAAAATAGATTTACACATTCATTCTGAATATTCTAAATCTAAAGATGGTCGAAAAGTTGCAGAAAATACATTGAATAATATACCGATATTGGTGCAGAGATTGTGCAACAATCAGGTTGAAATGTGTGCAATTACAGATCATGATACTTTTGATTATGATATTTATTCAGAATTAAAGAAAGAGGAGTCTAAGGGTAATTGTATCCAAAAAGTATTGCCAGGAATCGAGTTTTCGGTGGAATTTATAGAAGGTAAAGTAATTCATATTGTTACAATATTTGATGATAGGGATGACGAAAAGGTTAAAAAAATACAAAATATAATGGTAAATGGGAAAGGGAAGACTTGTTACAAAAAGACTAAGGAAGCATATACAAAACTTGATTATTTCGACATATTATCTGAGATAGATATTGATTTTATCATGATTGCTCATCAAAAAAAGACACCTGGTTCTCAGCATAAGCCACACGCTAATGATGTAATGTCCTTAGGCAAAGACGTTTTTAATGAATTAGTTTTCATGGATTATTTTGATGCATATGAATTTAGAAATAAGAAGAATGAAATACATAACAAAATATATTCTTTTGAAAATTGTATGGAGGAAAAACTGCGATTTTTAACGGGATCAGATTGTCATAGCTGGAAATATTATCCTTATACTGAAGAAAATGAAAAAGCAGAATTTAAGTATACATATATAAAATCACTACCATCTTTTAAAGGATTGGCAATGGCAGTAACGGATCATCACAGAATAGAGCTCGAGAATTCTTTTTATAATCCAAATGAAAAGTATTTAAAAGAGGTTATAATCGAGATTGATGGCGAGAAAAATGTTATCCCATTATCTAAAGGGATAAATGTTGTGATTGGCGATAATTCGGTTGGAAAATCTTTGTTTCTTAATGCAATAACTGGCAATTGCAAAAAGGTTGACAAGAGATTATATGCTGGATATGAAAAATATCTAGAAAAAAACAAATTAAAATTTGGGACAATAATCAGTGAAGAAGATATTTTTCGTTTCAATCAACAAGGGGAGATTAGAAGCATATTTGATGAGGATGGCTTGAAGCCTGATAAGTATTTGTCAAATTTCTATCCTAATGAAATTAATTCTGCAAAATATAGAAGTATCGTAGATACAGAGATTGAAAGAATGTATAACGCTATAGAAAAAAAGTTTTCTTATGATGAGGCTATACGAAAACTTCCAAGATTTCAAATACCAGCAGAGAATACTGATGATAAGAGTATTACGTTTATAGATAATGTTAAGAAGATTGAAACTAAAGAAATTCAGCAAGTAGTTGATTCTTTTCAAAAGACAATTGATGACATGAATCAGTTGGTGAAGAGTAAATCATTGATGGACAATGATAGGAAACATATACAAACCACAATAGAGATGTTTGGGCTAATGAGCGAAAAATATCGGAAAATGCTCGATGCGTATAAGAGAGAAAATGAAAAAATAAATATTTTTAATACTTATATTAAAAATTATAAAACCAAATATAGTAGAAAAATCACAGACGAGCAGGCTGTTTTTTCGGATTATGTGGAACAGAAAGAATTTGCGATTGAAAGTATGGTTGAGATATTAGTTGCTCAAAAAGAGTTAGAATTGTACGAAAGTAATATTTCTGAGACTATAATTGTTCCAGAAAGTAATCCAGTGGATAAATATAGGTTTATATCCAAGCTGCAAATTGAAAAAATAGACAATAAGTATGTTGCTGAGGTTATAAAATCTGTTATAAAAAGGGGAAAAAATATAAATACTAAAGAAATAACAGAATCAGAGCTTAGGGATATGATAAAGAAATATCCAAATGAAGACGAAGTGACACCACTTGATGTGTTGAAATCTAAAATTGCGTCAAAATTGGATGCAGACTTTAAAGTGCGAAATACTATTGTGGAAGAAAACATGGATGTGTATGATGAGGTGTCTGCTGGTTTTGATGCACAAATGTATTTTACGCTATTAAGTGGCGAAATGAGAGATAAGGGTATATACATAATAGACCAACCTGAAGACCACATTTCACAGAAAGCAATAAAAGATTTTGTGTTAGATCAATTTAGAAGAATGGGTCAACAAAGGCAGGTTATAATGGTAACTCATAATCCTCAATTTATTGTTAATCTGGATGTTGATAATGTTATTTATTTGAGTAAGATTGATGGAAGATTTACAATACAATCGGGTGCATTGGAATTTGAAAATGAACAATATAGTGTATTGAGGATTGTGGCTGACAATATTGAAGGTGGATTACTAACAATTCAGGGGAGGATGAAGAGATATGAAAAAAACATTTGAATTTAGTGCGGACGATGAGAAGTATATTCTTAAAAATACAAATCCAAATGAAGAGAAAGAAGAGTTTGTGATTAACAAAAAGGAAATGCAGTTCGATACAAATGCATTTTATAAATACGTTTTTTCGGACATTATCTCAGAAATGGATGTAGAAATAGTTGATAAGACCGTAGAAAATGATAAAGCAGCGAAAAGGGTATATGGTATTGTGTCAGAGATTTCTAAAGAGGTGATGCAGAAAATGAATGAAAAGTGCTTGCAAAATATTTCATCCACCTAAACATCAACCAGCCGTGGAGTTTTGGTTTCGAGTAAGTATGCATACAAACCCAACAGTTTCTGTTATGATAAATATACGGTACCGATATAGAAAAAGGAGAGGTTTGTATGTCAATAGGTCAAACGATTAAACTATATAGATGAGAAAAGGGGTTAAAGGTTGTATGAAAAGCATACCTGCGGAGATTAACGCGTCCTTTAGGACCGATTATTATGCAGGATAGAGAGGGTTTTTAACATGAAAATGACAAAGAAAAAAGTAGCTATTGTAGGATGTGGCCTTGTAGGTTCCACTACTGCATTCAGTCTTGTAACGCAGGGAGCATGTGATGAGGTTATGATGGTCGACCTCAATCCGGAGCGTGCAATTGGTGAAATGCGTGATTTAAAGGATGCCATAGAGTATCTTGGACGTAATGTGAAGATAACCTCAGGTACCTATGCGGACTGTGGAGATATCGATATTGTAGTAATTACTGCAGGTGCGCCTCCAAAGAAGGGACAGAGCAGATTAGATACTTTGGAACTGAGTGCCAAGATTTGTAAGTCCATTGTCGGTCCGATTATGGAGAGCGGATTCGATGGTATATTTATTGTGGTTTCTAATCCGGTGGATATGATGGCTCATTACGTGCAGAAGCTTTCCGGACTTCCAAAAAATCAAGTTATCGGTACCGGTACAGCAATTGACTCTGCGCGCTTAAAAGACTTTATTGCTCAGTTGGTAAAAGTTGACCCAAGAAGTGTTTACGCCTACTCTATGGGTGAGCATGGCGATTCTCAGATGGTGCCATGGTCTTGTGTAACGATCGCGGGCAAGCCATTCTTTGATGTTATCGCGGACAATAAAGAACTGGTGGGCGACGTGGATTTAGAGGAATTGGTTGCTAAGACAGCCAGAGAAGGCTGGGAAATTTATAACCGTAAAGGAACTACCTATTATGGTATTGCTACCGCTTGTGCAGGTATTATCAAGGCTATTTTGAATGATGAAAACCGTATTATTCCGGTTTCTACCCTGTTAACCGGCGAATACGGAGA
Source organism: Lachnospiraceae bacterium (assembly GCA_017521985.1). GTDB lineage: Bacteria > Bacillota > Clostridia > Lachnospirales > Lachnospiraceae > RGIG6307. The sequence continues at coordinate 11,710 of JAFXAZ010000064.1, read as the reverse complement.
AAAAGATGTTTATGCGGGTGTGCCTGTTATCTTAAATAGAAGCGGTGCTTCAGACGTATTAGAGATTCATATGACCCCAAGGGAATTGGCACGTTTTAAAGAATCTTGTGCAGTCATCCGAGAATACACAGCTAGAATTACAGACTAGAGAAACGACAAATGCTAATATTGCATAATCTTTATCACTGTGTTATACTAAAGTACAACATACAATTCTGGTGTAAAGGAGAATATCTATGGACGAAAAATTAATTGACCTTCGCTCAGCGAAAAACCCAAAAGCACGTATTAAAATCATGAAAGGGCATTTTGCTACCAGTAACTTTCATATCAACAACTACATCGACATATCAACCATTAAGGTAAGACATATGAACTGCAGAGAAGCAGCAAGGGTTTTAACCGATGAATTTGCACATATGCTGGCGGTAGATACCATTGTGTGTTTGGAAGAAACCGATACCATTGGTACTTTTATGGCAGAGCAATTAGCGGACAATAGCAGACATTCTTTAAGCAATGGCAATAACATTTCTATTGTAACACCGGAATATCACCAGAGCGGACAGATTTTATTCCGTGACAACGTACAGCGCATGATTGAAAACAAGCAGGTTTTAATTTTGGCGCCGTCCATTACAACGGGTAAATCCGTAAAGCGCGCATGTGAAGCAGTCTTATATTACGGTGGTAAGGTATGTGGAATTTGTGCTGTTTTCAGTTCTGTAAATAAGATTAACGGTTTGGAAGTGAAGTCCATTTTCACAACCAAGGATATCCCGGATTATCGTGCTTATGCACCAAATGAATGTCCGATGTGTAAAGCAGGAGAGAAAATTGAGGCAATCGTAAATAGCTACGGTTATTCCAGGTTATAACAAAAAGAATGGCATATCAGAAAGCTTGAGAAATCAGCGATTCTGATATGCCTATTTTTTATAGTCCAAACACAAGTGTCATGATAGTAAATATGACAGGTATGGTAAAGCAGGATAATAAATGTGAAATAATTGCCATGCCGGCAGCTACGGTAGTATCTTTTCCGTATGCGCTTGGAATAACAATAGTGTTTAAGCCAAGTGGCATGGCTACGGAACTGATGGCACAGATGGTTAGGGTATCCGAAGGTTTAAGGAAATATAACAGCAGTATGGTAACCAATGGAGAAAGTATCAAACGTATAACGGTTACAGCATAAATACTAATGTTGGTAAAAATTTTCTTTAAATCCGCAGAGGCTACCGTGATGCCGGTTAACAGCATTGCTACAGGTGACATACAGTCGGCGCAGGAGGCAGCAGCAGAGGTTACCCAGACCGGAAGTGTCAAGTTACTTAATCCCACAGTGATTCCTATCAGCATGCAGAGAAACATGGGATTTACAAATGCACGCAGACGGTCTTTCAGAGACTGTTTTTGTCCGGCTTCCGAACGAAGCAGAACCGGCACGCCCCAAAGATAAATAAAAATCCAAAGTGGCAGCGTGAAAATGAGGTATTCAAAGAAAATATCCGGAAACAGCGAGCTGACAACAGCATTTCCCATAAAGCCGAAATTGGAAAAGGCAAGTCCGTAGGTATAGATGTTCTGGATGTATTTGTCTTTACTGCAAGCTCTGGATGCCAAAATAGCAATGGGCATGATGATTAGAATCATCACAAAGCTCGTCAGAAAGATGGATCCTGCAGCTCCGATTTTCTCAATTGTAAAATTTTCAATAAATGTTTTCAGTACAAGTGCAGGTATAAATATGTAATTTTCTAATTTAGACAAAATACCGGCAGCAGTCTTAGGCAGCAAGCCATTTTTCGTCAGAAAAAAGCCTAAAAGAATCAAAGAAAATAAAAAGGCCATTTGATTTAGGGTTGTTGAAAAAATACTCATAGTGTCCTCCGCGTTTTATTAATATCGAATATCTTTCAGCACTTCATTGCGTACTGCGATATGTTTTTCAAAATCATTGCCTTGCCGTGTTCCCAGTGCCATCATCAGGGCATCAATAACACAAATATGTGCAACTCGCGCAGACACTGCCTCTACAGGATAATTTATCTCATCTGCGTATACAGACAGGGAATAATCACTTTCCTTACTAAGCAGACTGTCTGCAAAACTGGTAAGAGAAATAGTAGTTGCACCGGCTTCTTTGCTACGGCGAAGTGCGTTGACGACCGCCTTGGTTTGTCCGCTGTGAGAGATGCAAAAAGCCACATCATCGGAATTCATATTTCCGGCAATTACATTCATAAATAACTGGTCCGTGCAGGCATGGGCGGGAATTCCAAATTGAGAGAAACGGTACCCGGCATCTAAAGCTACCGTGGAGGAAGTGCCTATGCCAAAAATATAAACATTTCTGGCAGAACCCAAAGTGGTTACCACGTTGTTGATGGTATCAAAATCCAACATGGCAAGGGAATCCTTCAAGGTGCGAATGCCGGAGGTAAAAACCTTACGAAAGATAGTTTCGTTATCGTCTTCCTTGTGAAAAGCCGGAAGCGTTTCTGTTTTTTCTTTTTCAGCCGTTTCTCTGGCGAGAATAAGCTTTAACTCGGCAAAACCGGATACTTCTATGGATTTGCAGAATCGAATAACCGCGGATGGAACGGTATCACATAAGGTGGCTAGTTCCTTAGCTGTCAGACTGGTGGCCTGCGCAGGATGCTCGAGAATGTAGGAAGCAATTTTTTGCTCCGTTTCTGTTAAAAAGGAAAATTTATTATTTATTTTGGCAAGTAACATGGCAAAACCTCTTATTAATCTTAAAAATAGAATTAAATTCCATAAAGCATAATTATTATGGTATTTAATTCTAAAAAATAATAACATGACAACGTTTAGAAGTCAATAAAAAAACGGGACACAGATTTCTTTTTAAAATCTGCTCCCGATTTTATTGGTGAAGAGTAGTCTATTCCTTTATTTTTTCTTTCTGTTTTAAGATATCATATCGAATCATACCGATAACTACAGACCCAAGATTACATGCATCGCTGATAACACCGGCAATAGAGCCTACGTAGAAGTTATAGCAAATCCAGCAAACACAGGTGATGGAAATCATTCTGCGCATTTTTTTCATGTTTGTGGTTCCGTAAGCAAAGGTGGAAAGTACCTTGGCAAATATAATAAGAATACTTATGTAGCCTTCCCAGGAAAGAAATCCCAGTACCGCAAAGAGTACACCCAAACCAATTCTGGCATATTTCAATTCCTTTTGCATATCTCTCTTGCCAAGATAGGTAAAAATCAGATTCCTAAAAATTCCTACTAAATTTAAAACGGCACCGGTATAGCCGCCTAAAAGAAAATACTGAAGACCAAAAGCACCTTCCTCTGTCATTTTAAGTGCTAAAGCGTGGCTGTGCTTATTACATTGAAAAGCAGAAAGACCTGCAATAATACCAATAATACCGATACACTGAATAAAAACTTCATACCAATTGATTTCCATTTGATTTCACCTCGTATTTTGTGTTTTGTTGACATAAATCTTTATAAAGTATAAAATAAAAACAAAACAAACACAATAATTGTTCGATATGTTTACAAACGAACATTTTGGCAAACAATGAGGTGAGATAAATGAATTTAAACGAAAGACAGCAGAGTATTTTAAATATTCTTCGAGAAAGGGGAAAAATCAGTGTTATTTCCCTGGCAAAAGAACTTAATTATAGTGAAATGACCATACGGAGAGACCTTACCAAGATGGAGAAAGCCGGGCTTTTAAAAAGAAGCCACGGAATGGCACTTGAAAATGATATTAACAGCCAGCCCATTACTACAAGAAGCTTCGCACAAGACAGTGAGAAGCGAAAACTATGCAAGAAAGCTTCACAGTATCTTACGGACAAGATGATGGTGTACTTAGATAGTTCGTCTACCTGCCTATACCTGGTTCCTTATATTGCAGAGCATAAGGATATGTGTATTTTTACTAATTCCGTACAGGTGCTTTTATCTGCTGCTAATTTTCATATTCCATGTTATTTGACCGGTGGAAAATATTTTGAGAAAGATATGTGTCTTTTGGGAGCACAGGCAGAAAACTATGCCGAAAATATAAATGTGGACATTGCATTTTTCTCCTGCGCGGGTTACACAGAGGACGGAAGAATAACCGACGACAGCGAGGAACAGACTGCGGTACGTCTGGCTGTGATGAAACATGCAGGAAAGAGCATTATGCTTTTTGATAGTACGAAGAAAAATGTCACATATGCGTTTACGGTGTGCCGGGAAGAGGATATATATAAGATGATAACGGTATCTTAATCAATAGAGTAAAGAGGGTATTAGTTAGATATAGATAAAACGCCAAGAAAACACCTTTATTTACAATTTTTTACTGTTGAATGTGCACAAAGCCGGATGATATAATTCAGTTGTAGTTATCGTTTCGTTTTGAATGGATTCAGTAATTAAGTGGGTGAGTAATGCGCAATAGGAAATTTAAGTATTTATTTCAGCTTATATATACCAGTATTCTTTTGGTCGTTATACCGGTATTATTGTTTTACAATGTGGTTTGGAAAAAGTCATATGATGAAATTAATCTTTTAAACAAGGAATATTATAATCACGCATTGTCAACCTTTATGGCAAACTTTACAGATACCATTGAGGAATTTAAAAGTCAGGTTGTTACTTTTAGTGTAAACAGTAAAAGCAGCAGAGGCGAGCAGGAGGCGTTGTCTGTGTTTTACTATGGAACGGACAGAATGAAGGAATATGCATATTATTATGGTGAAGCAATATCGAAATTAAGAACATATGGACAGGAAATAGGATATGATAATTTAGGGGTGTATTATTATGATGCAAATGTTCTGTTGGCTGACGCCAGTAAGTATACCGTAGACCGATATTTAAAAGATGGATTACATATTAATGAAGATGACAAAAAACAATTTGAAGAATTCTTCTCAGTAGATGAGTATTTATATAATCGGATTTTGTGGGCACCGATATGTGACACGGAAGGGAAAAGTGAAAAATTTTTACTGGGCATATGCACATTACTTGGTAAGGAAAGAGAGAAGGCAATTTTGTTTTGCCAGGTTGATTATGACGATGTGGAGATGTCTTATATATCCTTAAGTGGTAAAGCACGTGAAAATTATTATGTAGTGGATAATGTTACACAGAAAATATTGTTTTCCGTAGGAGCAACCCAGGAGGAATATTTGTCTTTGCAGCGAGCCTTGGAAGATGGTTTGCTGGATTCCAAAGATGCTGTTTTAGGAATGGCAGAACAGAAATTCTTTGTGAAAAATCAAGATATAATGAATCTTAGCTTTGTAACGGATACAACCGGGGATGTAGTGCAAAATCGCATAATGGAACTATATGAAAGCGTGAAGTTTTTCTTCCTTTATATTATTTTTATCATGCTTTTTATAAGTGCTCTTGTAATTTATTATAATTACAGACCGATGAACAGTCTTTTGAAAGAAATAAAATCGGAAGATAAATATGAGTTTGAAGCTATTTTAAATGTTTGGAAGCGACAGAAGGAAATGTTGTCCGAGCAACGTATGATGATTATGGACTTATTAATGAATCAGTTGCTGTACGGCATTCCGATTTCTCAAAAGTATATTAAAAAACTCGGACTTAGCAGTAAGATTACAAGTTACTGTGTCTTTGTAATTGAAAATTATGTCTTGAAGGTTTCCGAAATGGATGAGGTTATCCAAAGTGTGGAGGGGTCCTTTGGAACATTATTGTTTGCAACCGATATTATTGAGCGTAAATCTACGGTGCTGATTGCACTTATGGAAAATGACAGTTCGGAAGAACTGAGTGCATGGCTGGAAAGTTGGATGAAGAATCATATTGAAGAATCCTGGCAGTTAAGAACCGGTCCTGTTGTTTATGAAATGAATGAAATCCAGAAATCTTTTGCGGCATGTACGGAAGAAAAAACGGTTTTGAAGGAAATAAAAAGCAGAACGGTTATAAGTAATAAGCTGAAAGAAAAAGTGCTTGATTATTTGGAAGAGCACTTTACAGATAGTGAAATATCTCAGCAGCAACTGGCGGATAATTTCCAAATATCGGTTTATACACTGAGTAAGATGTTTAATAATCAGATTGGCATTGGATTTTCAGAGTATTTAAATAGTAAAAGGATTGAATATGCAAAGGAGCTATTGTCTACTACGGATACTCCTGTAAAGAAAATAGCCATGATGGTAGGGATTCCAAATGATAACTATTTTTCAAAAACATTTAAAAAGTATACAGGTCTCTCTCCGATAAGCTATCGTGAAGAGATGTATAAATAATTTGAGGGCGTCGAGCTGACTGATGCAAGTTGGAGCGGCGGCCCTTCTTTTTTTGGCTAACTCAAGAGACGCCAAGAAAAGACCTGTTCCTGCAAGTTTTTACCATTGGATGTGAAAGGAGTGAACGATATAATTAATTTATAAATACCAGCTACGAAATCAACATAGCTGATTAAGGAATAATCATGAAAGGGTATAGGTAATGTGAATGATTAAAATAGGTATTGTAGGAGCAGGAATCATTGCAAAAGCACATGCAGATGCAATTCAAAAAAATGAGGAATGTACAGTTGTAGCAGTTGCAGATATTGTAAAGGAAAGAGCACAGGAGATTGCAGAATCCTTTGGAGCTATGACTTTTACAGATTATCACGACATGTGCCGTATGTGTGATATGGACGTTGTTATTATAAATTTACCGCATTATCTTCATTGTGAAGCAGCATGTTTTTTTCTTGAAAATAAAGTGAATGTTTTTGTGGAAAAACCAATGGCAATGAATGTGGAAGAATGTGACAAAATGATAGAAACTGCAAAATCCAATAGGGTAAAAATTGCAGTTGGTCATGTACAGCAATATACAGATGCACATCGTAATTTAAAGGAAATAATTAAAAGTGAAGAATTAGGAAAGCTTCTTAGAGTGACAGAAGTGCGTAATATTAATTACTTTAATAACCGTCCAGCTTGGTTTTTAAATAAAGAATTATCTGGCGGTGGAATAGTTATGAACTATGGAGCACATACCTTGGATAAGTTGTACTATCTCACAGATAGTACATTAGAAGATGTTTGTTCTATCTATGGCAACAGTATGAACCAATGCAGTATTGAGGAAGGTGCACAGATTTTAGGAAGGCTGAGCTGTGGAACGAGTATTTCTCTTTCTTATACAGGAAGCGAAGGTCCATATCATTATGAAACGATGTTTTATTTTGAAAAAGGGGTAGCCAAAGTTATAGGAAGCAGAATTCTCTCATTGTATAGAGATGGAAAGTGGTGTGATATTGAAGATAGCGGTGCAACTATGCCGGATAGAGCAATTGAAGCATTGGTGAATTTCCTAAAGGGCAGAGAACATGATATTACAACTGCTGAGCATGGCAGAGCAGTGATAGAAGGTATTAATAAAATCTATAAAAATACTTTATAGAACGTTGAGCTTTGTAATGTGCATTTTGCCATAAATCAAATTAAAAAATATGAGATTTTGCACTTATGTACAAGTATTTGCCGTGAAACACAAGTTTTTACCATTGAGAACAACTAAAAACGGGGTTAAAATCAACTTGTAATTAAGCAAAACAAACAAAAAGGAGTAAAGGTTATTGGAAGAGATGAGTATTACAAAAACGAATATTAAACAGCCAAGAACGCAATCTTTAGCAAGCAGGATATGGAAATATCGTCAGTTGTATCTGTTGTTGTTACCTGCATTGATTTATGTCTTGATTTTTAGCTATGGACCTATGTATGGCATCCAGATTGCATTTAAAAATTATAAGGGGGCTTTGGGAATCTGGAGAAGTCATTGGGTAGGATTTAAACATTTTATTGATTTCTTTACAGGCTTCTATTTCTGGGATTTGCTTAGAAATACATTGGTATTATCCATGTATAATTTGTTGATGAGTTTTCCAATTCCAATTATTGTTGCCTTGATTTTAAACGAAACGGGGCCAAAATTCAAGAAGACAGCACAAACCATTTTATATGCACCGCATTTTATTTCTATGGTTGTGTTATGTGGTATGATTGTAACCATGTTCTCCAAAGAATCTGGTGTTGTGAATACCCTATTGGAAATGCTTGGAATGGAACGAGTTTACTTTATGGGAGAGCCTGGTGCCTTCAGACACCTTTATGTATGGAGTGGTGTATGGCAGGGAATGGGTTGGAATGCCATTATCTACATAGCAGCGTTATCAGCAGTAGATCCAAGCTTGCATGAAGCGGCTTCCATTGACGGTGCAACCAGAATGCAACGTATTATACATATCAATATTCCTACTATTATGCCAACGATTGTTATTACTTTGATTATGGCAGTAGGACGAATTGCTTCTGTAGGATATGAAAAAGCATATTTGTTACAGACAAACTTAAATGTAGAGGTGTCTGAAATTATTTCAACCTATGTATACAAACGAGGTATCGTAGATGCAAATTATAGTTTCTCTACTGCAGTTGGATTATTCAACAATATTATTAATATCATTTTGCTTTTAACAGCAAATAAAATTTCTGAAAAAATAAGTGAAACCAGTTTATTTTAAAATTTGTATTAATAATGGAAGGATAATCAGTAGGAGGAAATAAAAATGAAGGCATCACGTAAATTGAGAAGAATTAGTGCATTTGATATTATTGTTACGGTAATTAGCTTAGTATTGGTAATATTGGTGCTTTATCCTTTGGTTTTAGTTGTATCTTCTTCTGTTAGTGATCCGGTTGCTGTTGCAGCAGGCGAAGTAGTATTACTACCAAAGGGATTTACACTGGATGGATATCTTAGAGTTTTCCAGGATAAAAATATTATGTTAGGTTATGCCAATACTATATTTTATACAGTTGTTGGAACCATGATTAATTTAGCGGTAACAGTACCGGCAGGCTATGTTATGACAAAATCAGAGGTGCCGGGAGTTAAGGTAATTATGATGTTATTCTTGTTTACTATGTATTTCTCAGGAGGATTAATTCCTACCTTTTTGTTGGTAAATTCTTTGGGATTATATAATACAAGATGGGTATTGCTGATATTAGGAGCATTTAGTGTATATAACTGTATTATTTGTCGCTCCTTCTTCTCAGGTCTACCAAAGGAATTAGAAGAAGCAGCATTTATCGATGGTTCTTCTTATATTGGAACATTCTTTAAGGTTGTATTACCACTATCTAAAGCATTACTTGGCGTAATGGTATTGTATTTTGCCGTAGGTCATTGGAATTCTTATTTTAGTGCCATGATTTACACATATGATAATGAAATTCAGCCACTTCAGTTGTTTTTGCGCAGAATCTTAATTGAAGAACAGACAAGTGCAGAAATGATGGCAGGTAGTGGAGATGAATATGCTGCACAGCAGCAGTATGTAGCGGCTTTGATTAAGTACGCTGTTATCGTAGTATCATCATTACCGTTGATGATTATATATCCTTTCTTACAGAAATATTTCGAGAAGGGTGTTATGATTGGATCGGTAAAGGGATAAATATTTTACAAAGAGAGGTAAAAGAAAATGAAAAAGAAATTACTTAGTATGCTCCTTGCATCAGTAATGGCAGTGTCTGTATGTGCTTGTGGTAATTCAGATCCTGTTGTAAACAAGGAAACACCGGCAGTGACAACGGAAAGCACTGCTACACCATCCACAGAAGTAGTGGAAGAAAAACCATTATATCCATTAGTTGATGAACCAATTACTGTAACGGGTGTAGTTATGGGAACTATGACAGGTGAAAGCAGAAGCGTTTGGGAAAAGGTTTCTGAAATTACAGGTGTTAATTTTGAATGGATCATTATCGACTCCGAAGCTCTTAACACATTTTTAGCCGGGGATTGGAAGTTTGATTTTATTCACAGCAGTGCTATTTCAAGTAATATTATCAATGATTATGGTGTATTGGGTGAAAGATTTGCAGATTATAATGATTATTTGCACTTAATGCCACATTTACAGGCTGCTTTTGAAGAATATCCGGAAGCAGTAAAGGCCATGACAGAAAGTAACGGTGCAATGTATGAATTACCATTTATTGCTCAGGACGCTACTTCTACTCAGATTAGACCTTATTATCGTACAGACCTTTTAGAAAAATATGATATTCCTGTACCTACTACTACGGAAGAATTGTATCAGGCTTTAGTAACTTATAAAGAAAAGAATGGTACAGCAGGTTTCTCCGGCAAAAGTTTAAGAGAAGACAGATACTGGGGCGGTATGTTATATGCAGCATTTGGTACAAGTGTACAGCCGGATTTTGAAGATGACGGAACAGGCAAGGTTGTATATAATCGTACATCCGAACAGTACAAGCATTATCTTGAATATATGCATAAGCTTTATTCCGAAGGTTTAATTCAGCAGGAATACATGACCAATGACGCACAGGTTTGCCTAGGCCTTGCAACTGCTGGGGATACAGTCTTCTATGATACGGAAGCACACAGCTTAAAGGCAGATATCTGGACAGATGGAGAATTCCATTTGAGTGTAATGGCACCGCTTACTTCTGAATATTCTGATGATCAAGTAGTATTAAGACAGCTTCCGGTTGCAAAAGGCGGTCTTTTATTAAATGTAGAATCTAAACATTTAGATGTACTTGTACAGGCTCTTGATATCATGTATGCAAGAGAAGAAGTTGTAGAAGGTTCCGGCTTACATGGACAGAGCTTTATGTATGGTCTTGAAGGTGTGGACTACATCAAGCATGACAATGGTACATATGATTTTGTAACTCCGGAAGGTTATGGCAGTTTTACAGATTATCAGTATAATGTGTTGATTTGGGAAAATGCTGGTCTTGCAGTTGATTTGGCAGAATATATTACTTCTACTCCTGGTAATGCTCAGGCTAGACAGCAGGGCTTCAGAGATAATATCTTCCCATATGCATGTGATGCAGAAGATGTATTCCCTAGCAAGTTCTTAAAGTTTACATCTGATGAACAGGATGTTGTTACAACAAGATACACAGATATTAGCAAGTACGTTACTGAAATGAGAGATAAATTCATTCAGGGTGTTGTAGATATTGAAACCGGTTGGGATGATTACTGTGCAGCTATCGATATAATGCATATTGATGAAGTTCTTGAAGCATATCAGGCAGCTTATGATAGATGGAATCAGTAATAAAGTGAAAATGAATTAGTAACGAACATTCATACAGCAGGTGTAAAAGCCTGCTGTATTTGTTTCCAAGAAGATGTTTTGTAGAATTTTTTATGATGGAGGAAATACAAATGTCGAATATAAGTAGCAGGAAACAGTCAAAACGTGCAATAGCATTTGTACTAGCGCTATTGATGCTCTTTAATCAAAATTTGTTGATAAAGACTTCAGCAGAAGAAAGCGTGGGAACAGTGCCAACTCTTACGTATCTTTATCAAGAAACTTTTGAAGGAACAGCACTGCCAACCGGATTTAGCGGAAAAGGTACTATTGATACAGAAAGCAAGGTTCTTAAAATAAAGGAGCTTGGAGATACAGATATAAGTATCACTCCGGTAGAAGGAGTAAACAAGTATACCATTGAATTTGATATGATGCGTGTGGATGAATATGACGCATCTACAAATAATTATATTCAGTTGAAAATGTATGACGCATCAAATGCCGAGATTTGTATGTATAATACATCAAATGCAAATCTTAGAATAGCATACATGGATGGAACAAGAAAATATC
>JAFXAZ010000014.1 GCA_017521985.1 Lachnospiraceae bacterium | reverse complement strand
TTTGCATAAATACCCAGTCTGTCTGCATCCGGGTCTGTTGCCAGTACTACGTCCGCATCCACGTTCTTTGCTAATTCAAGTGCCAGTGTAAATGCTTTTGGGTCTTCCGGATTCGGATATTCCAGTGTAGTAAAGTTTGGATCCGGCATCTGCTGTTCAGGTACCACATACACCTGCTCAAAGCCCAATTCCTTCAACACACGGCAAACCGGTACATTTCCGGTACCATTAAATGGAGAGTACACAATCTTTAAATCCTTGCAAGCTTCTTTAATCACCTCAGCATGAATGATTTGCTTCTTTAACTCTGCCATATATGCCTCATCGATTTCTGCACCGATGATATGATATAAACCTGCAGAAATGGCAGCCTCTTTGTCCATAGTCTTTACGGTATAATAATCAGTAATAGCATTTACTTCTGCAATAATTTCCTTGTCCTTTGGTGCCGTAATCTGAGCACCATCCTCCCAATATACCTTGTAACCATTGTACTCCGGTGGGTTATGGGAAGCCGTAATCACTACGCCGGAAATACAGCCCAGCTTACGCAGTGCAAAGCTAAGCTCCGGTGTAGGACGAAGGCTGTCAAATATGTAAGCATGAATACCATTCGCTGCCATGCAAAGTGCGGTTTCCTCCGCAAACTCCGGTGAAAAACGTCTGGAATCAAAAGCAATGGCCACGCCTTTGTCCGCGCCGCCATTCTTTAAAATGTAATTTGCAAGTCCCTGAGATGCCTTGCGAACAGTATAAAGGTTCATGCGGTTGGTTCCCGCACCAATTACACCACGAAGTCCTCCTGTTCCAAACTCTAAATCACGATAAAAACGGTCCTCGATTTCTTTTTCATCCCCACGGATTGCTTCTAACTCCGCCTTAGTAGATGCATCGAAATAAGCATCCGTAGCCCAAAAATTATACTGTTCTTTATAATTATTCATATGATTTTAACTCCTAATCGTTGTCACGAGTGCTTCACAGCTTCCACACACCTCATACTCGCCACTGTCTGCTGTAAGAAGGAAACTGTCACCCTTTCTGTAAGGAAGCACTTCTCCGCCACAGGATATCTGTCCTTCCCCTTCCATAAACAGTATACTCACAAAGGAGGATTTGTCAACCATACCTCTTACACTGCCCATAAGAACACCGTCTAAATATAATTTATCTACGGTAAAATACTCACAGTCTGCTACATGAGGATATGCCTCTGTATTTTTTACAACCGGGAAACGGTCCGTTACTTTCAGCGCCTTCTCTACATGAAGTTCACGCTTTTTGCCGTCTGCTCCCACACGACCATAGTCGTAAATACGATAGGTAAGATTGGAATTCTGCTGAATCTCTGCAATTAAAATTCCTTTGCAAATAGCATGTAAGGTGCGTGCCTCGATAAATAACACGTCTCCTTTATGTACTTCTACCTTATTCAGCACCTCTTCTAAGGTTTCATTCTCAATACGCTCTGCAAATTCCTCCGCAGACACTTCACGGTTAAAACCATAATACAAATATGCTCCCGGCTCACAGTCCATCACATACCACATTTCCGTCTTACCATACTGACCTTCATTCTTCAGTGCGTACGCATCATCCGGGTGCACCTGAATGGAAAGGCTGTCTCTTGCGTCAATAAACTTGGCAAGAATCGGGAAGTCCTCAAAACGCTCACAATTTGCGCCTAATACTTCCTTACCTTCAGACTCAATAAATTCTCTCAAGGTTTTACCGGCATGCTCTCCGTTGGTAATGAAAGAAGGTCCATCCGGGTGACAGGATAACTCCCAGCTTTCTGCCAGAATCTCTCCATCATACTCTTTTTGGTAGTCATCGACCAAGCGATGTCCACCCCATAAATAATCTTTAAAGCTTGGTTTTAATTTTAATAACGCCATCTTATCTCCTAGCTTAAATATGCAGCACCAATAATACCTGCATCATTCTTTAATTCACTTGTTACAATTGGGGCCACTTCACAAATAAAACCGCCATAGCACATGCCGTTAACTTTTTCCTGCAATGCATCTGTAAGATACTTTTCCTGTGCAGATACACCGCCGCCCAAAATAATCACTTCCGGACGGAACATATTAATAACATTGGCAATACCAACACTTAAATCTTCTTCGTACTGCTCTACTACCAACTTCGCTGCCTTATCGCCGGCCTTTTCTGCATCAAACACAATACGTCCGTCAATCTTACATACGTCGCCGTCTGCCATGGTATTCATTAAAGATTCCGGATGTGCTACTGCTGTTTCTCTTGCTAACTCCATCAAAGCAGTTGCAGATGCATAAACCTCAAAGCAACCTCTTCTGCCGCAGGTACAAGGCTTACCTCCATGTCTGATTACCATATGCCCCAGCTCACAACCACCACGAAGCGGACCTGTAAAAATCTTGCCGTTAATGATTACACCGCCACCTACACCAGTACCCAGTGTCAGAAGTACTGCATTTTCCTTGTCCTTTGCTGCACCGGCAATGACCTCTGCCAGTGCTGCTGCATCGGCATCATTTGCCAAAAACATCGGAACAGGCAATTTTTCTCGGAGGATATCCAACATAGGAACGTCCTCCCATCTAATGTTGTTGGAATATAAAACCACGCCGGTTCGTCCATCTACAGTACCCGGACAAGCAACACCAATGCTCTCGCACTGCTCCACAGCCAAATTATTTTCTTCCAATAATGTTATGATTGCGTCTGCAATATTTGCCACAACACCCTCTGCAGGTAATACATCAGACTGGGTTGGAATTACTTTTTTGGCTACGATTTTCTTACTATCATCCACCAAGCCAATCTTAATAGACATACCACCGATATCCACGCCTACTCTCATAAAAAAACCTCTCTTTATCGCTTATAATAGACTTTATTTTCTATTCTTCCAACTCATTATTTTCGCAAATCATCATCACTTTGTCAATGATAATATTTTAACTAAATCTCACAGAGCAACCCAATTGGATAATGATCAGACAAACAAATGTGTCCTTCCTCAGACTCCCATGTATCGCAGCTTATTACCTTCACCATATCGTTTACATAAATGTAATCGATTTTTTCCGTTGGCGCCTTGAAGAAACCATGGAAAGTTGCAGGAATATGACTGGTAACGTCTTTGTAATCAGCTCTATCGTCCATTGCTGCAAGTTCCGGCCAGCCCGGCTCTGCATTAAAGTCACCCATAATAAAAATAGGCATTTTTTCTCCTGCAAGGAATTCATCACCCTTTGCAAGCATAAGTTCCATGGATTTTTTACGTGCATCCGCACTTATATTACACAGATGTGTATTAAATACACCGATTGTCTTCTTATCCTCCACACTGTATAAAAGCAGCATATTGCAAATTCTTGGGTGATAACCCTGATTTTCAAATTTACTGCCCGGTATATTTGGTGTGTCAGACAACCAGAAGCACTGGAAATTTCTTAATTTAAACTTGTCCTTGCGATAAATAACCGGACAGTGTTCGCCGTCCAACTGAGCAGTGCGTCCATGACCCACCCATGCATATTCCGGAAGTTGCTCTTCCATCCAAGCCTGCACCTCGTCTCTTATTTCCTGAAATCCAATCACATCCGGCTGTTCTGCCTGAATGCGACGAATAACTTCCTCTTTACGATGTTCAAAAGAAAACTCTCCATCGTTAGGATTATTAAATCTAATATTAAATGTAACTATTTTCATATTTTTATTCCTTTCGTATTACACGGTATACTTCCTCACGATACTGCGGATAACGGTCTTCATAAACCACTTCATCAAAGCTTATCTTACCTTCATAGTCAATGTAATAAATGCTGCAGCCCTGCATCAGCTTATCAGATGCCTTTTTGGTAAGAGCATTGTAAGAGGAATATCCGCTGGCACGATTGTAAATAAGTCGAATTCCTTTATAAAGAGCATGATAGTCATTTACATGGTCATGACCGGTTACATAGCAAATGGTCTTTCCGGACTCCACCATTGCATCAAACATACCGCTGTTATAACTTGCACAACTTACTCGCTCGCCTTTAATGCCACATAAAACCTCACCCTTTTCAAAAGCGTCGTTATATTCCGGAAGCGGAATATGACAAAAGATCATAGATGGGCAGGTATCGTTTTTTATCGTTTCTTTGTACCAGGCAATCTGGCTTTCCTTTAACCACTCATATTCATTATTATGCACTCTGGTAAGACCCACTTCTGCCAGGTCTTCATCCGTTGCATGACTGCCGCCATCCATGAAAATAAGGCGGAAGCAAATTTCTCCCTTATCATTATAAAGTGGCACAGAATAATTGGCATTTCCCCAAACTACGGTTCCATCTTCCAAAACAGGTTCCTTTTCCGGAATCAGACAATACGGAGACTCTTTAAACATATCAATACCGTCTTTTCTAGGAACTCTGCCCTCCATATCTCCTTCATGGTTACCCAATACCGGCGCCCATGGCATCTTGAGTTCTGTCATAAGAGCTGCAAGTGCTCTGGTACGCTCTTGTCCGGCATGACCCACCACATTATCGCCTACCATCGTAACCAAATCAGGCTTTTCTGTTTCTATGGTTTCACGAAATGCTTTCAAGGTTGCAAGACGTTGTCCTTCATCTCGGTCCAAATGCATATCGGTAAAACTTAATATTTTCAAAGGTCGGTCCTTTGTAATCTTTCTAATCATGCAATTTACTTCCTTTATTCTTTTCTAATAACACTATAAATCTCGTCGCGATACTGAGGATACCTGTCTTCATAAATTACATCGTCAAAGGTAATCTTGCCTTCTGCATCAATATAATAAATGGTTGCTCCCTGCATCAACTTCGTGTCAACCTTCTTACTAATCGTATTGTAAGAAGACATGCCGCTCATTCGGTTGTACATCAGCATCATGCCCTTGTATAATACTCTTGCACAATTAATATGGTCGTGACCTACAACAAATGTTTTGCTCTTTCCTTCCTCCAGCAATACGTCAAACATACCACTGTTGTAAGGGGACGTGGCAACACCTTCATAATTGACACCTGCCACGATTTCACCCTTCTCAAAAGCCTCGCGAAACTCCATAAGCGGAATATGGCAAAATACCGTAGACTCACACAAGTCATTTTTTACCTGCTCACGATACCATGCAATCTGGCTTTCCTTTAAAAATCCGTCCGGATTCTTTTTCTCAGTTACGATACCATATTTTAAAAGTTCTTCCGGATTGGTGTCCGGTCCGCAGTCTATAAAAATCAATTTATGCACCACTTCGTCTGCTTCATTTTTGAGCTCCAGCACATAATTGGTCTCGCCATACACCTCAGTACCATCTGCTAAAGTTGCCTTTTTCTCAGGAACCAGACAAAGAGGAGACTTTCGGAAACAAATAATCATCTCACCGCGCAGCATAGACATTGGATTATCCCCCTCGTGATTGCCAAGCACCGGTGCCCATGGTACCCCTAGCTCCGTCAACGTTTTTTGGAAACGATCTGCACGAGCTCTGTTGTCACCACCTGTCACATTATCACCTACAAAAACAACCAAGTCCGGCTGCTCTGCCTGAATGGTTTCCACCATCAACTTCATAGTCACTTCCAAACGCTCCGCCCAGTCATCGATGTGGGTATCTGTAAAACCCAAAATCTTAAACGGACGATCGCTTGTTATTTTTCTAATCATACGTGTGTCCTCCACATAATGCATTATACTTTATATTTTGCAAAATTTTACTTCTTACAAAAAATACTCCGCCATCCGCACAAATGTGCATCTTCCGGCACATTTTGCACATCTTAGCGGAGCATTTATATCATTTTATTTATGTTACTGTTCATGCGTGCTGCCTGACACTGGTGCGCGTGACCATGCTTTAGAAGCCTTCAAGCGAGCATCGGTCCTTAGCGAGACAAGGCTCTAGCCGAAGTCGAGCTTAGTACCGCTATGTGAGCTTAGAGCGAGAGCGTGCTTCAAAAGCATGGTCACGCGCACCAGTGTAGGACAGCACGCCGGAACAATTACTTATCTCTTCTGCTGTGTCGGACCATAGTTTGCAGCACCGGTAAATACTACATCTTCCGGTGATGGCTCTTCAAATGGTACATCCAGATTTCTCTGGTACAGTCTCTGGTGGTCGCCGTGTGGTAAAATATCCACAACGTCAGAACCTCTCCAAACAATCTGGTATTCTTCGCCACGAACGATTTCCGGCTTAGTAACGGTTTCGATAGCATGTTCAAGAACCACTACATCGTCTGTCTTTGCCTTAACAACTGCAACGCCGTCTTCTACCACATATTCTACTGCTTCACCATTTAAGGTTACCTTAACATCTTCGCCCATCCAGTCATATAAACGGATACCAATTTCTGTATCTGCTGTAGCAGTTACTTCGATAGCACCTTCGTTTGGATAGAAGCTTCTTACATAGGCTTTCTTTACTTCTTTATTTAAAGGAATATTTACGGTTACTCTTGTGTCTGTTTCTTCTACAGATACCGTCCATGCTCTCCAAAGACCGATTGGTGCAAAACCTGCACAGCAGCCTGCGATAGAACGGAAACGTGTTAAACTCATAGAGTTTGGCAAGGTACCGCCGGAGAAACCACCAATCATTCTCTTATTTAAGAACTTGTATGTAAGACCTGCAGCCTTATCATCTTCCTTGGTATCGTCTGTTACAACGTAACCTGTGCTGATAACCTGGTTTTCTACTAACTGATTACGTACAAAAGAGTTCAAATCCTTCCAGTATTCGGTATAGCCGGCTAAGATTAATTCATGTGTACATTCGATTAAGTCCTTAATACAGCAGGTTTCACAGTTTTCTTCGTTCATTGGATGCCACTTTGCATATTCAGGAACCCAACCGAAATCAGATGTCATAGAACGTGTGTAATCGTATATCTGCTTACCTTTTTCGACATAATACTTATCATTTGTTACACGACCGAGCATTACCAAACCACTTGCTACCCACAAAGCAGAGTGTACGTGTCCATAGTATTCCATGTTGTAAGAGAAATATCTGGATGGACCAAGTAAGAAGTTTGCATAACCAATTGCAAGGTCAAGTGCATTTTCGTCGCCTGTAATCGCATATCTCTGTACTAACGGATATAGAATTACACCATTACGGATTGGCTGCTCACCACGACCTGTATGATATTGTAAATCAAATCCCTTGTCCTGTAAATAAATATCGTTAGGGAACTCGTAAACCTTCTGTGTTTCTTCACTGTCACCGGACCAGAAAACTTTCGTCTTTCTCTGAATTACTACGCCTAACATACCCTTTACTAGGTTTGCTGCTCTTTCTTCTGCTTCTGCATCGGTAGGGTCTAATACTAAACAACGGTTTAATGCAGAAAGTACATAGCCCATTTCATGGAAGGAAGCATGCATAGTGTGAGTCCATGGATATTTTTCATGATAACGAAGACCATGCTCACCCCAGGATTTCATTAAATGTCTGCGGAATCCTGCCTGCTGCTCAGCACCATCCTCTGTGCCAACGATTTCTCTTGCACAGCTCATACCTTCAAACCAGGATGCAACTAACTCTGCATCGTCTACCTTACAATGTGCTGCTTCTGCCGGTTTTTTGTGTGGTAATACCAGCCAATATGGTAAATAATCATTTGCATCATCTGTCATATTCTTCAGATAATTGATTGCCAGCTCTGCTACATGAACCGGGTCAAATGCTTTAAAATTTGCTTTGCTCATATCAAGTCTCCTTGTATTTCTTTTAAAAATTTATAATTAGTCCAGCCAGATTGGATTAGTGTAGGCACTTCTGCCTGCCGCATCCATAACCTCTGCACGAACAAATTTTTCTTTTCCTTTTAATTTTGTCACAAACTCGGTAACGTGTCTGCCAATCTTGCGCTGATGACATCTGTGCTGACCACCAATGTAAATACGCTCACACGGTGAACATACTACGTGTACTTCATCGCCATCTACATAAAAGTCATAAATTTCAGGACCTGTAGATGTATAGAAGCTGCCGGTCTTTAATGCTTCAATAATAGAATTTGCAGAACGGTCTTTTGCCTTTACTACAGTCCAGCCGCCAAAAGAACCGCTGTACATAGAATCTACCGGGTCCCCATTGTGGTTGTCATCTGCACCGCCGCCCCAAAGTCTTGCACCTTTAAAGAGCATTTCTGTCCAGAAAACGGTACCATCGCCTACGTTTTCTAACCATTCTGATTCATAATTTATAAGTTCAACAGCATGGTAAAAACTATCCACTTCTACTTCCGCACTGGTAAGCATTGACCAATGTGGGTGGTTTAACATAATGTAAGCACCCTTAGCACGCATTTCTTCGCAAAATGCCTTAGTTGCTACGCCGGTTCTCTCCGGAAGATGGATATACTGTCCATGCTCGAATTCGTCAAAGTTATCATCAAATAAAATGTGTATGTGAATATCTTTGTCATTTGTTGCATTACCATATAATTCAAACCCCTGAACCATGGTAAAGTCTTCTTCTGTCATATTTTTTGTATTTGTGTATCTATCATGGTCACTAATTACCAAGAAGTCATAACCATGATGCTTGTAAGCCTCTTTCATCTCTTCCGGTGTTAATCTACCATCAGACATGGTGCTGTGACTATGAAGGTTTCCCTTAAGCCAAACTGCGTTCTCATCCTGTAAAAAAATTGTTCTCTTCATGTCTCGAACCTCCAATGAAAATTACCAACTCCGTCGGGAGTTCGCCGCCGGAGTTGGTAACCAATTTATGACGGTTGCCCTATAAAGCAAATACCATCTTTTATTTTATGAATTATTTTGCAATGTTTTTGTCGTACCATTCAGCACGTTCATCTAATACTTCCTGTAAGTGGTTGTCTAACAGAATCTGATACTCTGCTGCATAAACTTCTTCAAACTTGCCTTCTGGAGCACTCATTACCTTGAAGATGAATTCACAGATCAATGTCTGAAGGTTTGGAACGTATTCGTCAGACTTTAATGCACCACCAATTAAAGCAGAATGGTAGTAGTTAGAGTACTGAACTGTTCTCTTCTGAGCTGCAACATCAGCAGGAACTTCTGGGTTAGACTTCTGATATTCAACGATAAGGTCTTCAAGTGATGTTGGGTAGTTACCCCACATAAAGCCGTTGTCACCAGGGTTAGAAGATGTACCATTTGCAATTCTGGTTGCACGGTCAAAACCAACTCTCTTACCATCAACTACTTCATAACCTAAACCTTCAAGACCGCCATCAACCTGCTGAGCGATAGCTGGATCAGATAAGAAAGCAATGTACTTGCCAACTGCTTCTAATCTGTCTTCAGCTGTAGCCGGAACATAAACATAGAAGTTGAAAGCACCCTGAGAAGGAACTTCGTAGCTGCCATCTAAGTTCTTAAGAACGTCGATTTCAATCATGTGGTAGTTAGGATCAGAAACTGTACCATATGCATCAGCGATACAAGCATCAGAACCATTTAAGATGAAAGCGTATTTACCATTTGCAACGTTTTCTTCATACTTAGCATCATCGATATCTAATACGAAGTTAGGATCGATAATACCATCTAATACAAACTGATTTAACTGCTTTAAACCATCCTTGTGACCTGGCTTTAATACCATAGTGAAGGTAGGCTCATAGATGTAGTTATCTCTTTCATTTGCACGGCTTACATAAGCAAGAAGGAAGTTGAAAACTTTACCGTCTGTTGTCTTACCACCCATACCGTAAGGGATGATGTCAGGATATTTTTCTTTAACAGCATATAAGAAGTCAATTAACTCTTCTTTGTTTGTAGGAGTCTTCATACCGAGAGCTTCTACTAAATCCTGACGGATGTATGTTTCGTGTGACTTACCGGTGTAAGAGTATACGTTTGGAAGAGCGTATAAACCACCGTCAAACTTACACATATCTAAGTATGGCTCAGCTTTTTCTAAGTAGTCTGGGTGTAAGCTGTCAACGATGCTGGATAATTCAGCAAGACCACCCTGAGAAGCGTATGTAGCAACACGCTGTCTGTCGTATGTTCTGATAAGGTCAGGAGCTGTACCACCTGTTAACATTAAGTTAACCTTATCGTCAGCGCCGGAACGTGGAACCGGAACATAGGTAACACGAACGCCCTGTGGCTCCATCTGTTCGTTAACCCACTGAGTAAATTTGTTATTTGTAAGAGAATGACCACCTGTATATTCATGACCACGGTCATAAACCATAACAGTAATGTCAACAATTTCGCCGTTATTCTTATTTGATGGCTTCGTTTCAGCACCACAAGCTGTTAATGTCATAATAGCAGCTAATGCTAAAGCAACAAGTCTTGAAAACTTTTTCATTTTTACCCTCCATTAATTTGGTTTTTGTAAAGCTGCGGACTACGAGAAAGCTGTAATTACCTCAGTTCGGGGCAAGGAACTCCTCAAACACTTGACTTGTCACCGAACCGAAGATACGGTTTAAAATTCATATATCCACTTTACAACACCTTTTAATTTATATAATTAATTTTACAGCTTTTAAAATATTATATTGCGTAAGGAATTATTCCTTAACACCACCGATATTTACACCCTTTGTAAAATACTTCTGTACGAAAGGATACACAATTAAAATCGGTACCATAGAGAAAAGAATGGTTGCAGATTTTACGTTTTCAGCAGAAATGGACATCTCTTCTGCAATTTCACCCGGCTGGTATACAATTGTAAAGGAGTCAATCAATAACTTCAACTGATACTGTAAAGTCTGAAGCTTCTTGTCGTCGATGTAGTATAAAACGTCGGTCATACCGTTCCATCTGGATACTGCATAAAACAGTGTGATCGTAGCAATAGAAGGTCTGGATAATGGTACTGCAATTTTAAACATACAGCCCCACTCACCACAGCCGTCCATCCATGCTGCCTCAAAGAGAGACTTATTGATACCCATAAAGAAGGTACGAAGGATAATCAGGTTAAACGGGCTGATAAGACTTGGAATAATCAATGCCCATACCGTATTCATCATACCTAAGTTCTTAACGAGCAAGTAGCTCGGTACCGTACCTGCACCGATGTACATGGTAATGGTAATCAGGGTCATGCAAAAACGTCCACCCTTTAACTCTGGCTTGGAAAGCGGATATGCTGCCAGGATTGTCATAAAAGCAGAACCAACACCTACTGCAATAGTGATTGCCAGAGAGTAGAACATGGAGTAAACCAGCTCTTTATTACCAAATACTCTTTCATATGCTTCTAAGGTAAAGTCTACCGGCCAAATACCTACTAAACCTTTTGCAATCGCATTTTTACCACTAAGGGACAATGCAATAATATTAAATACAGGAAACAGGGTGAGGGCAATGGCTGCGATACACACAAGCACCATGGTCGTCTGGAAGATACTCCACTTTTTATCATAAACACTATTCATTACATGATACCCTCCTCTCCAAGTTTTCTAGCTATCCAGTTCGCACCAACTACCATTACTACAGCAATGACAGACTGGAACAAACCTACAGCAGTCGCATAGTCGTAACGACCTGCCTGAAGACCTATAGAATATACATAGGTACTGATTACGGAAGAAGCTTCCTTAACCATAACGTTACTCATGTTGTATGGTTTTTCGAAGCCGATATTTAAGATCTTACCGATATCCATTACAAGGATGGTAACGATAGTAGGCTTAATCTGTGGAAGGGTTACGTGCCAGATACGTTTCCAACGTCCTGCCCCATCCATATATGCCGCATCATAAAGCTCGGTATTAACGCCCGCGATAGCTGCTAAGTATGCAATCATACCATAGCCGGTACCTGCCCAAATACCTGCAAACCAGTAAATACCTCTCCAAGACCAGTTGTTGGTCAAGAAACCGAATCTCTCAAAACCAAGTGCTGCAATTGCATTGTTGAACGCACCGGTTGCGCCGAATAACTGGTACATAATACCTGCGATAATAACGGTAGACATAAAGTGTGGTATGTACAGAATTGTCTGTGTAAATTCCTTTAACTTGCCGTGGCTGCCGCTGATTTCAGTCAAAAGAATCGCCAAAATAATCGGAATCGGCCAACAAATGATCTGCTGACCAAGATTCAGGATAAAGGTGTTCTTAACTGCTGCCCAGAATTCCTTAGCCCCAAATGCTTCCTCGAACCACTGGAAGCCTACCCATGGACTTGCACCCATACCCTTGAAGATGTTGTACTTCTTGAATGCAATCTGAATACCATACATCGGCACATACTTGAACAAGATAATGTACGCCATCGGAATCAACAACATCAGGTACAGTGGATAATATCTTCTCAGATAATCCCAAGCTGCCTTTTTCTTAGTTGAATTTTTCTTATTCATTTTTCATTCTTCTCCCTTTCTATGCTTTGTAATCGCAGGTCTGTGATTGGAGTCCGGTTCATGACCTTACATTACTTACATTTCTTTGCTGTCTTTTATTATATCTGTATCTTTGAAACTAAACAATGTATTATCTTCGTTGAATTTTGCACAATTTCGATATTCATGCCAAAAGTTTCTCCAAAAAACGTACGAAATGACGAAAAATCGTCACTGTTTTCTATTATATCTGTGCATCTTTTTGGTATTTTCTGGGTATTTCCTCATTTGCTGCCCACAATTTATCCAAAACCTCAAAAACATGTCGCAAAACCTACTCTTTGGGCAACTTTTGGGCATATGAACGGCCGTATACCCAAAACTTGCCCAAATCACAATTGCAACTAAAAGGCGGGCACCAAGGCCCGCCCACTATATCAACATTCAAATACTTTTTCATTAAAATCTGCCTTCCTTACCGGAAAATACTATAACCGGCACTTTCTGCACAGGATTCTCTCCCATGGAGTCTGTCACTTCCACTGTAATAGTATGCTTACCTTCGGAAAGCAATCCATTCACCTCAAAACAGTATGGTGCCCACATTTTCACACCCACCTGCACGTCATCCACATAAAGTGTAACAATTTCGCCATTATGAATCACTTCCACATAAGAATACTCATCATGTGAATTCACCTCAACTTCGGCGATATATCGTCTGGTTTCCGAAGCCAACGCTTCCACGCGCACCAGTTCTCCACCGCTGCAGGTTACTGTCATTTTTTCAGCCGGAGAGACCGTCAAAATCAGACTTTCACGATAACCAAGTTTTATCGGAATCTGTTCATCTTCAAAAACAGGCATCACACTTCCGTCCCAAGGATTCCACAATTCCATGGAACCTTCCACTGCAGTAGATGCATGGAAGTACAGCGGTTTGTTGCCTTCATTCACCATCAAGTAAAAATGCCTGCCTTCTTTGCACACATGTGTCACGCGCAGGTCCTTCGTTTCCTGCAGTACCTTCAGTGCCAGCGAATTATATCCCTCCAAAATCTTCAGGCATTTTTCATCGCACACTTTACCTATAGAAAGCACACAAACGCCCTGTGCCTCCATCTCCTGCAAGAAGGCACGTTGGTCTTTTGTAAGGAACAAATTCTCTTCTACCAACAGCACCTTATAACACTGCTGCCCGATATATAGGCATCCATTTAATACCTCACACTCCGGCAGAAGCTCTGCCTCTAAATAATTAAATTCTATCTGCTTTTGATATAGCGTCTGCATTGCTTCCCAAGGCAAATGCTCCTTAGTACACAATACTGCCACATCCGTAACATTGTGGCTGTCGGTGTTTAACCAACACAGCCTCTTGATATAAGCAGTAATCTGTTCATAGTGTGTCCACCAGATACTGTTTGGACCCACATCAGGCGGACGCTCGTTTACACGGTCATCTCTCAGGGAATAATAAAAAGCATGAGGAATAATCAGGTTCACACCTCGTACAAACAACCAATCCAAATACCATTTCATATCAGAGGAAGTCAATTTCCACGGATCATTTTTCAGACCGCAGGCACCAAAAACCTCATTACCGTTGCGGCGTCTTCCGCGATGCCTTGCAGAATCGGAACTGCACTTGCCCATGGTACTATGATGTCCCTGAATTCCATTGCACAATTCCGGGTCCACATATCGCCAAACCATATCCTGACACGGAATCTGGAAATATTTCAAAAATCCAATATCGTTACTATTATGCGGATGACCGGAAAGTGCGATACCGTGCTCCACACACCAGTCCGAAATCGGCTTAAAATAACTGTCTGCCATCCAAAGCTTCAAAGCATGATGATATATCTGATGTGCTTTTTGTGTTTCCGGCGTTACTGCACCAAACAGCAACGGCAAATCCTCCACCTTACCGCCGCACCCCTGATAATGCTCAAGAAAACCATGAGTCCACGGAATCAGTCCTTTTTTCGCACAACGTCCCAAAATAGATGGTTCATCCGTAAACATAGCCACAATGGTAGACCCAAAATATTTACTCAAACGATTATAGTACGTATCATGAGTCAGATGGATAAAAAGCTTCATAGCATTTACATCCAGCAAATCTGCTGCTTTCGGTGCATTCGGCTCTCTGTCGTCTTCCCCCTCATGCACACCTCGAATGGTGCCCCCGGAAAATACTAAGGAAAAGTAATACGTGCTGTCATCCTCTCCCGGCACAGAGGCTACAAACCAGTTGCCCTCCCCAAATTCCGGCACATCCTCCCCTTTTAACACCTTTGCCATCTGAAGACCTTTTGCCGCATAAGCCGGGTTCGTCTTTACCACCATACCATTTGCAGCTCCGGAAGGATACATGGCTTCATCATACAAAAATACCACCATCTGAAGCTTTGCTGCTTCTTCCACCAAAAATTCCACATAATCCAAAAACGTCTCGGACAAATATTTCTGGGTAATCGGTAGGCCTTTGCGAGGATGCAGCACAAAGCCACGTATTCCCTTTTCATAAAAACTATATAATTGCTGCTTCAAAGTTTCTTTATCCAACGTATCATTCAAAAACCAAAATGGAATCGGTGTAAACTCATCCGCCGGATTTAAAAATTGTTTTTTCAAAGCATCCATATCCTTTACCCTTCTTAAATAACATTTCACGAAATCCCGGTTTCTACAAAGCAGTATTCATCACACCAGCTTGCTTCAGGACTTCCGTTCCAGACACAGCTCTCTTTAAAAAATCGATGCGGTCCGGTACCATATTTAATTAGCTCGCCGATTTTTAAATGATGCGGTCCTAGAAGATTCCTCAAATTATTCACTAAAGTCAGTCGGACTCTTGTTTCCCCCTGTACCCCAAATTCCTTCAAGGAAAGCTTATCCTTAGTCAGCATCCAGCTTTCCATGCCGTTCATTTCCAGCTTTACAGCATTGATACCGTGTCTGTCCATTGCAAACACCGGATGTTCTCCCATAATATTTATGCTGCCTTCCAATACCATTTCTCCACAGAAAAAAGGATATCCTTGTTGTTCTATATTTTTTAAGCAAAGCTCTCGTTTTGGCGCGTCCAGTTCAAAATCCCCCTGATATCTCACGGCGTGATTTTCCAATTGAGTCCAGTCCCCCGGAGTATTTACACTAAAATCGCCTATCAGGTAGATAGCCTCAATTTCCATATCGTACGTCAGTCTGTTTTTCTCACTTTCAAACACATATGCCTGTCTTAAATGTTTATAAAACTCTTCGGATTGATAAAAATCCACATCAAAAGAAATCGTGTTTCTTCCGAGCTGCACATAATCGGCTATATCAATGGTTTTAAAACTCTTATCCGCAAAATATCCATCCGGCTGTCTGTCAAGAACTTTACCGTTCACTTTAATAACAAATTTTTCCGGGGTTTCACATACCAAATGCAATTTTCTTGGGACGTGACGAACCATTACATGATAGTCCTGATGTATCTGCACCCTGCGTTCCAACCGATTTGCGCGCTCACAAATATTCAGCACATACCCATTTTTCTCTTGGAGCTCGCCATCAAAATAATAATCGCACACATCCAAGGTAAGACAATTTGTTATTTCTCCCACTACTGAAAAATTACCACTTGGATAAATACAGGTTTCCACCTTTGCTGTGTGCTCCGCATTTTGCTCTGCATCAGCTTCCTTGCCATCCTCAAAAAGCATCAGGCTTCCCCAAGGCTCAAAAGTATGATGGCCATGAAACGCCTGCACTTCTCCTGTATAAATGTCAATTACTTTGCCTTTTACCTTAAAGCAGGCGTCCTTTTCCTGAGATGAGGTGTTTACAAAATAGTGTATCGTACCTTCATCGCAAAGCCCCTTGGTATAGGTGATTTCCGGATGGTCTACCACCTCATTGGCAGGAAGCGCTTCTGCGGTAGTAAGAAACCCGCCGCTTTTTACAAATTCCTCCAAAAGTGCCTTGGTATCAGAAAGCATTTCCTCACAAAGAGAATCTATTACATACGTATAGGCCTGCTTGCCAACCACCAGCTTACCATCTTCCACCCTGCCATGGCGTTCCAATATAATCTCATCACCCAGGTGGAACACAATATGTTTCCGTTCCAATTCCTTAATCACTGCCATAAATTTATCCTGAAGTTCTTCCAACGGAGTGTTGTCCCGGTCATTATACAAGCTCCAGGCAGTGGTCTGTGGATGAAGCACCAAAACATCTACTTTTTTCACACTTTTTGCAAGAATCATGCTTTCTCGTGACAACGCATCCACCAGTTTACCATAGTTTTTCCACCATGGTTGCTGGGTAAACAGTGCCGGAGGATAATCTCTCTTACGGATTCCTCTCATAGAATACCCTTCCAGATGAGGGCAAAGGGCGTTAATCCCATGAACCATCTGCCATTCATAAATACCTTTTAATTCTGCAAAGCTCACATTATGCCCACAACAGGCAAAGCTTTCCGCCAGCACTCTGTCTTTTCCAAGCTGCTCTGCTACCGAAGACACCTGATACGGGGTCAGACATTCCTTGATATTACGTCCCAGCCAGTCCATTCCCGGCATATGCATATATTCATAATGAGGCATACAAGCACCATTACTTACCACTTGTGACAGCAGACTTTCCTCTAAAACCAGATGCCCGGTAAACTTCATCCCCCATGCATCGCACTGCTCATAAATCTGCTTCATATAACTTTCTGAAAAAAGCTCCGTTACCATTTTCCAAAACTGAATTCTGGTTTTCTTATAGTCACCCTTTTCCAAAAAGAGTTCTTCTAAATGCTCGCAAATATGTTCTCCGTAGCGCTTCTTATATTCCTCTTCAAACACAAAGCTCCATGGAATACCGTTTCTGGAAATCTGCGGCTCGTCCGTAAAAAACCCTTCTATAGCATTTCCGTATTTATCATAATATGGCTTGTACGCCACCTCAATAAATTTGGCAATTACTTTTTTGTCCAACGTATCTACGTAATAAGGGTTAACCTCGTAGTAGAAATAATGTTCTCCACATTTGCAGATTGCGGTTTCTTGATGCGTGAGCTCGGTTTCCATACGCAGATACTTCTGCTGATATGTAACTCCCAACCCATTTACAACACCGTCTCCAAAGCCACTTGGCCAGCCGCTTTCGTCATATGCCCACGGATACATTCCTCTTTTGTGGGCCTCCTTAACAGAAGCACTCACATTCTCAAACCACTCCGAGCCCATATATGCAGTCTGCATTCCGCCTCTGGCATGCATAAAAAAACCACCAAGACCGGCTTCATCCATTTCGCCAATCTGTTCTTTGGTCTCCTCCACATATAACTTTTCATTCCAGCTCCAAAAAGGAATGGGTCTGTACTCCTTTGGGACATGTTTAAAATCCATGTTAAATAACTCCTTCTTCTACACACTGCTCTACGAACTCACAGAACAGGGAATTCGGCCAGGTAAACCATTCACGGGTATACTCCCAAGGATTGTCCACATGAAATCCCTCATGTAAATAACCGGTATCCGCATCTGTGGCTGCCAACATTTCCAAAAGTGCTCTCTTTTCTTCTTTGTCATCAGATGTCATGCCCTGCATTACCAGCGCCATATGCCATACATATTGATCCGGAGTATGTCTGGAGCCAATACCCTTTGCATACTTTCCTTCAAAATAATAAGGATTATCCTTGCTAAGAAGGAACCTTCTGGTATTTTGATATGTCTGATTTGCAGAGTCAATATATCCAATATACGGAGCAGACAATAAACTCGGGATATTGGCATCATCCAGCAAATTATAATTGCCCATACCATCCGTCTCACACACATATATCTGACCGTATTTCTCATGCTCTATCATGCCAAATTTCTGAATTCCTTCATCAATCTCGGCACGCAGCTTAAGGCACCTATCTGCCAGTTCTTCGTTACCGCACACTTCTTTTAACATTTCAGCCATATATCCAAGCACTACTACCGCAAACATTTCAGAAGCAATTAAATAACCATACTCACAGCCGTCATCACTTGGTCTGAATCCGGACCAGGTCATACCGGTGTAGGTAACCGGACTGCCCATACCATTATTATGAATGGTGCTCCACGGCTTTCTTGCATTTGGACGGGTAAATCGATATGGCGATTTTTCCATATGATGCTGCTCGGTAATCCACTGCTCCAGAATAATCTTGGCAACCTCTTCCAGCTTTTCTTTGATTAAATCCGTCTTGCCTGTTTTTTTCCAATATAAATACAACAATCTCATTGGATAACACAAAGAATCCACTTCATACTTACATTCCCATACCCATGGTCCCGGTGTAGGTAAATCTCCTGTGTGTCCTTTCCCATTTGCTTCCTTATTAAAAGCATTTGCATATGGATCAATCCCTATATACATAAACTGGCGTCTTAACACACCTTCAATCACCTCTGCCACTTCCTGTGCCTCAGCCAACGGAATATAGTGTGTTACCTGAGCCACAGAATCCCTAAGCCACATAGCCGGAATATCTCCGGTCAAAACAAAATAAGTTCCGTCGTCACACGCTTCCAGGGCGGTCTCCCATGTGTTTGGATAACACTTTTGGTACATAGCCTGCAGTTTCGGGTATTTAGATAACTTTTCGGAATAGAGCGCTATTCTGTCGCTCATTACTTTTGGTATATTCATATTTGCACCTCACTTTTTTAGTATGCTATATTATTTTTTTACTTAAATGATAGCCTACACCGGTAGGATTGTCTATCCAAATAATAGGTTTTGTCAACAAGAAGTCGAAATCGTTCAGTTTTTAACGTGTATAGTTGCTTGCCTTGATTTTTTTTCACAAATATAATGAAGGCAAAGTACGCAAATTACATCAACTTTAGAATTTGAGGAGAATGTATGGGACATACAGAATACAAATTTGAAAGGTTTATACAACCGCAGTTTCCGATATATGCCTCTGTACAATCCGGACGAGAGGTACTTGTAGAAAATCACCATCATTCTACAGCCGAGATTATGCAGGTTTTAGAAGGCAGAGTAAAGATGTTAGTCGGAACAGTATATAGGGAATGCGAAATGGGGGATATTGTTTTTATACCACCTTCCACAGTACATGAGGTAATCAGTCTTACCAAAAACGCTTCCATTCGTGGAATTTCTTTTGAATTATCCCTTATTCAAATTGAAGATTTACAGTTGGAATTTTCACAGTTGTTTCATAGAAGTCAACGACTCCAATATGTAATAAATGCTTCCATGGAAGGATATAATACACTTTGTAGCTATGTCGACAATATTTTTGCTGTATACGGGAGCTTTTCTGCAGGAGCCAAGATACAGATTGTATCCAATCTTCTGTTAATTATGTCACAGTTAATTCAGCTGTTTTCCTTAGAAGTGAGTGCACACGACAAAAATTATCGCAAACTACGCGCTGTTCTAAATTATGTAGAAGAGCATTATGCAGAGAAAATCCAGATTTCCGAATTGAGTGAAATTATTCACGTGTGTGATGACCGGTTGATACGACTGTTTAAGGAAGTAACAGGAGAAACACCAATAGAATATATTATGAATTTGAGGATAGAAGCTGCCATTAAGCTTTTATCCACTACCGAACTGTCTATTGCAGATATTGCAGACCAAACAGGCTTTGGAAGTGCCACCTATATGACTCGTGTTTTTAAGCAAAAGCTAAGCACAACACCGGGGAAATACCGGCATTAATATGAGGGTTAACGTATGCTTCAATTATTAATTGTAGATAATTCAAAATGGACCAAAGAACATCTTTATAAGGCAACCAACTGGGATTTACTTGGCATGGAAGTAGCGGCAGCCTGTTCCAATGCAGCAAAAGCTTGTGAGATATTGGCAAGTAAATCCATCGACATTTTACTTATCGGCACGGAAGTTGCCGACATGGAACCTATAAAGCTTGCGCAATATGCTCACAACCATTACCCCCACACCAAGGTAGTTCTTATGAGTACCTATAAGGATATTCCGTTGCTTGATTCAAACCACACCTACGCCTCCCCTAATGCCAAAGCACCCAACCAAAAAATTGTTTCTTTGGCAAAAAGTTATATTGAGCAGCAGCTTTGCGAAAAATCTTTAAATTTAAAGCAGGCAGCTGCGGATTTGCACATTAATTATTACTATCTAAGCAAATCCTTCAAGGAAGGAGCCGGCATTTCCTTTACAGAATACGTAAACACGAGACGTCTTCAAGTCGCTGCAGAACTCTTAGCTTCAACCAAATTGCATATTTACCAGATTTGTGAGCAAATTGGCATGGAACCCAAAAATTTTCATGGTTTGTTCCGTAAATATTACGATATGACACCACAGGAATACAGACGCAGCCACTTACATCCACAAAACTAGATTGCAACTAAATAAAGACCGATACCTTGTATGGTATCAGTCTTTTTTATGTTTATGACGATATTTTCCGGGGGTAGTATTTAACTTCTGCTTAAAAACGCGGGTCATATACGTATCGCTGCCAAAACCAACTTTTTCTGCAATATCTGCAACAGACAAATCCGTAGCAGATAAAAGCTTAATGGCAGCTTCTATCCTCAAATTCATTATATATTCTATTGGTGTTTCTCCTGTTACTTCCTTAAACAGTCGTATCAACCGGTCATCACACACGTGAATAATTTCACTCAATTTGGAAATCTGAATTTTTTCGGTGTAATGCTTTTCTACATACCCCAGAACAGCACGAAGCTTTTTATAATTTCTATCATGTGAACTCTCCTCCAAAGAAAACAATCGAATCAATCGCGCCATAATCAGTAAAAGATTGGCTGCTATTTGGATTCTGCTGCCGGCTGAAAAGCTCCCATATACCTTCAAAATATTCTCTATATGACCATACAATTCCTCATAGCCCTCATCCTTGGCAGTTATCACATACTGTAAGCCCTGGCTTCTGCGAAATAACTCCGAAAAATCTAACCGTAAAGCGGCTACCTCCACAAGAGAAAGTTCAAACACCATCCCTTGGATAGCAGCATCTTCCGTGAGGCTGAACACCTCATGCACCACAGACGGTGGAATAAAGATAATATCCCCTTTCTCACATTCTCTGTATACGGTTCCGATTAACATCTTTACGCGACCTTCCAAAACGCACATGATTTCCGCGGAGCCATGATAATGGTTTTGTACCAGTTCCGTTCGTCCCATCTGCTTAGACGCATAGATTGGAAACTGCGGCTCTATAAACTTTTCAAATTTGTATTCTGTTTGTCCCATATCCTTCCCCAGCCCTCTCAAGTCGATATTGTATAATATTTAGCGTAAAATGTACCTTGTTTTTTTTATTATACCTAAATATAATTAAGAAAACAAGATGATAAAAAAAACCATTTTTAAGGAGGATTTTTTGATGATTTTACCAAAAAAATGGGGCCAAGGCCAGTTGTTTGCATTCTCTGCCCTTGATGGTCCTTCTTATTTTAGTGATGATTTTACAGGTATATTAAGCGGTGACAAGATTGGTATTCGTTTTTTCTCCAAGATTAAGCGCGAACTTGCTCTCGTAAATGTATACGGACGCAATTTAGAATTTGATGCTGTTACAAGTGACTACATCCGTTTTCACTTTCCTGCACAGGATTGCATGCGCATTATCTATGCAAAGCAGCACCTTGTAATCGGTAATGTATCCGGTGTTACGGTTCCTGTTGCTTTCACAGAAGGCAGACACCTGACAGAAGTGGTAGATGGTGCCGAAATCCACGATACACAGGATGGTGATTTTACCGCTATTAAGTGTGACGACAATCGTTTTGCTTTTGCCTTTGCTCATTCCAAAGAAGAGGTTCTTGCATTAGTAAACGAAGGTCTTACTATAGACTTAGACAAAGCAGAAGCAGCTAAGCTTGCATTCTACGATGAACACGCTGCGAAGGAAGAGGTTCTTTATGCAGACCTTTATGCAAAGTGCTTATCTGTTATGAAGACCCAGTTATATTCTCCGGAAGGTGGTTTTGATACAATCTGGTCTACTCCGGACAGATTACCACACAGACATTTATGGTTGTGGGATTCCGTGTTCCATGCATTAGGTCACAGACACATCGGTGCTGACCATGCTGAAAATTTAATTCGTGCGATTTGGGTAAATCAGGCAGACAATGGTTTTGTTCCACACAGAGCCGACCCACACGAAATCACCGATATTACTCAGCCACCAATTATTGGTTGGGGTATCTGGCAGTTATATCAGACTTCCGGCAATAAAGATTTCTTAAAAACTTCTTATGAGAACAACAAGGCATTCTTAAACTGGTGCCGTGAAAACCGCCGTGTTTCTGACAAAGAGCTTTACACCTGGGAAACTACCAACGATGTAAACTGTAGATGTGACGAATGTGGTATGGACAACTCCCCTCGTTTCGACACACGTGACCCATTATTTGCAATCGACTTCTCCTGCTTCATGGCAAATGACGTGAAATGTATGAAGAACATTGCAGAAGAATTAGGTCTTACCGAAGATGCGATCTTTTTCCAGAACTGGTTTGATGCTATTAAAGCAGATGTAAACGAAATGCTCTGGTCCGAAGAGGATGGTTTCTATTTTGACTTTAATATTTCTAAGCAGGAATTACATAAAGTATGGAGCGTAGCAAGCTTCTTGCCAATCTTCGCAGGACTTTGCTCCGAAGAACAAGCTAAGTGCTTAGTAGCTCATTTACAGGATCCGGAAAGCTTTGCTACACCATTCCCGATTCCAAGTATTTCCATGAAAGATGCTACTTTTGGCTCTGATATGTGGCGCGGTCCTGTATGGATTAACTACAACTACATGATTGCCCAGGGTCTTACCGCTTACGGCTACGGTGACTTCGGCGACGAAATCATTGACAAGACTATCCGCTTCATGAATCATTGGTATCAGCTTACCGGTACCATCAACGAATTCTATGACTGCAACCACGTAAAGGCACCAAGCCAGTTAAATCGTAAGGGTCTTCCTTTCGAACCATACAACCTTAACGTACGCTTACAGTCCATTCGTGATTATGGTTGGAGCTGTACACTTCTTTGTGACTTATTAAACAAGAAAGTAAAATAAATTTAAAGGAGATTTTAACTATGGAATATGTAAACAACACAGTAAATGGTATTAAAATTGCTTACATTGGCGGTGGTTCCCGTGGATGGGCATGGGGTCTTATGTCTGACCTTGCTGCTTGCGATGATATCAACGGTGACGTATATCTTTATGACATCGATTTAGAAGCTGCAAAGAACAACGAAATTATCGGTAATAAATTTAACAATGCTGAAGGCGCGAAGTCCGTTTGGAATTACCATGCTACCGAAACAATTGAAGAAGCTCTTACAGGTGCAAACTTCATCGTTATCTCTATCCTTCCGGGTACCTTCGATGAAATGAATTCTGACGTTCATACTCCTGAAAAATATGGTATTTACCAGTCCGTAGGTGATACTTCCGGTCCTGGCGGTATCGTTCGTGCTATGCGTACTATCCCAATGTATGAATATATTGCAGAAAAGATTAAAGAATGCTGTCCTGACGCTTGGGTTATCAACTATACAAACCCAATGACTCTTTGTGTTAAGACTCTTTACAGAGTATTCCCTGAAATCAAAGCTTTTGGCTGCTGCCACGAAGTTTTCGGTACTCAGAAGTTCTTAGCCAGAATGATTGAAGAAACATTCGGCGAAAAAGATGTATACAGAGGCGACATCAAAGTTAATCCGCTTGGTATCAACCACTTTACATGGGTTACAAAAGCTACTTGGAAGAACGTCGATTTATATCCATACTATGATGAATTCGTAAAGAAATATGCAGATGGCTACCAGACATACGCAGGTGTTGATGGTAACTGGATGAACTCCAGCTTCCGCAGCGACGAAAAAGTTAAGATGGACTTATACTTAAAGACTGGCGTTATTGCAGCAGCCGGTGACCGTCACCTTGCAGAATTCTGCGAAGGCAAGTGGTACTTAGCAAGCCCGGAACGCGTAAGAGAAATGCACTTTGGTCTTACAACCGTTGATTGGAGAAGGAAGAACTTAGTAGAACGTCTTGATAAGAGCGCTCGTTTATTAAGCGGAGAAGAAGAAGTTAAGATTAAAGGTACCGGTGAAGAAGGTGTAAACCAGATTCGTGCATTACTCGGTCTCATCGACTTAGTAACAAACGTAAACATTCCAAACCAGGGCCAGATTCCAAACCTTCCATTAGGCGCTGTAGTAGAAACCAATGCTGTATTCCGTGCAAACAGCTTAGAGCCTGTATGTGCAGGACCTATCCCACAGGCAATCTACCCAATGATTTCCCGCATCTGCGGCGAGCAGGAAATGGTTTCTGAAGGTATTGCAGAAAGAGATTTGGACAAGATCTTTATCGCATTTGCTAATGATCCATTAGTAACATGTGGTCTTGAAGATGCTAAGAAGCTCTTCAAGGAAATGGTATTAAATACCAAAGAATACCTTACCATGTTTGATTTAAGCAAGTTAGAAGACTAATTTAACAAGAATGATGGGGCTGTCGCATCAGTGATTGAAAAATCATAGGTGCGACAGCTCCCTTTTTATCCACAAGTAATCAGCAAAAACTGCCCTATGGGATAAAATATCCACACGAATTTATACGCGCCCTTCCTGCCGGCCACTCTGTTCAATCCCAGGCACACATCAGATATCAAAAACGAGAGTGCGCCAACAGCTGCCCCTATGGCATCGTTTATCCGTTTCAAATGCCAACTCACTTCCGTTCCCACCGGACAGATTTCCGTCTGGAAAACATATGCCCAGGCATAACTAAGCACTACGGTACAATTCACACTAATAAGGCACACGTAAGCAATAATCACCCACAGATAGCGATAGTCCTTTCGATATATGCAAATCCCAGAAAACAATAACAGGCATGTAACGCATATCAAAATTGCCGTCACTGTTCCCGCATTTATATATCTCATAAGAATAGGATTCTGCTTCATCTTAACTACGTAGGCAAGAGCATATATAAGATGCGCCGTTCCAAAAGCCGCAGCTCCCAAAGTAAAATCAGACACTCCGCGCTTTTTTAACGAAAATACATGTCCCAGAAATAAATCTCCTACTGCAGACACAAACATTGCAACTGCACACAACATCCTGTCTGCACTGGGCATATAAGCAAACATCACCAAAGAATAGAAACACAGCGCACCTACTATTTTAAATTTCCATGGTACTTTTGCAATGCTTCCCTTCACAGGCCTAACCCCCATAATTATTTTCTCTTTCTTATATAATAATCTAATCTTTTACTTCCTACAATCCTATAAATTGGTTAATACTAAAAATATCAACACCCAGGCATACTTTCCTCGATATGCTCTCCTGTTACTTCCAAAATATCTTCCAATGGTATCTTCGTCTGAACTACTTTTAGCACTCTTGCCGTTACATCTATCCTCGAGACTACTCCCTGAACCTTTATATATTCTCCTTTTCGAAAATAAACCACCGTAATGGTATCTAACCTTCGCACCTGTCTAAGCCTTCGGTCCAACTCTTCCGCATAATCCTCTGACACCTGCACTTTGTCAACGACTACCTTCTCTTTCCTGCGCAGTGCCTCCGGATAGCCCTTTAACGCTGCAAAAGGCATAAACTGCTTGGCGCGTTCCTCCCGCGCCATTCTCGCCCTAATCGCCACTTCTATGCCCTCCTATCTGCCTGTTACGCTCCATGGTAGTTGCCCCTTCCTGCAGGTTCATTCCTTTTAAAATAGCATTTTTGCCATACCTGTCCTTGATGTCTAACATGGCTTGCTGCAGCTTGTGTTCTTTTTCCATCTCTACCGGGTCCGTAAATAAATCATACTGTCTGTATGCTTCATCCACTACATTATTAAAAGAAATATTAAATCGACGTATAGGGGTAAATGGGTCCACAATACGCTCATATAAATTCACCGCATAGGAGATAATCCGTCGTGCAGAACTGGTCGTCACCGTCATAGATGCCGTACCATGGGCAGACTTCATATTGTAACGATTATTATACCCCACATGAACGGTAACAGAATCTGTTACAAGTCCCTTATCCACTAATTCCAGACAAAGTAAGTCCACCATTTCCTTTAAAATCAACCTTCCCCTCTCAAAATCACAGTCACAGCCAAGAACCTGACCGCTGCTGATAGAATTGGCTCTGGAACGATAGTTTTTAATATCTGACATTTGTGTCGTTTCTCGTCCCCAGGCATGGTCTATCAAAAGCTCTGCATCCACACCAAACAGACGATATAACATCTCTTCGCTGGCCAGAGCAATGCCTTCCATATTAAAAATACCTACCGTCTGAAGCCGCTTTGCAATACCGGCCCCTATACGCCAAAAGTCTGTCAGAGGCTTGTGCTTCCATAACGTCTCGCAATAAGAAGACTCATCCAACTCACCTATATGCTCCGGAGAATGCTTGGCAGTAATATCCAAAGCCACCTTAGCCAAATACAAATTCGTCCCAACACCACAACTGGCAGTAATCCCGGTCTGCTCATAAACATCCCGCATAATCATCTGCCCCAGCTGAACCGGAGTCATCTGATACATATCCAAATAGTCAGTCACATCCATAAATACTTCGTCAATAGAATATACATGAATGTCATCCTTATCAATATATTTCAAGTAAATACCGTAAATCTCCGCCGCATAATTAATATAAAGCTGCATCCTCGGCGTAGCCATAATATACTCGATATGCTTTGGTATCTCAAACACACGACACCTGCCCGGAACTCCAAGCGCCTTCATAGCAGGAGACACCGCCAGACAAATAGTCTTCTCCGTGCGATCCGGGTCAGCCACCACCAAATTCGTCTTCATCGGGTCCAACCCACGCTCCCTGCACTCTACCGATGCATAAAAAGACTTTAAATCTATGCAAATGTAAGCATTCCTTTTCATCTCCGGCTTTTCCATACTGTTACACCCCTTTCTATTCCCATTATATCGAATATACGTTCGATTGTAAAGAGGTGATTTTTGCCATTGTCCACCGTTATCGTAAAAGAAACGCTGTAGGCATGTGCATGCTTACAGCGTTTCTTATTATTTCACGTTTATCTTTTTCTTTTACTTAATCTCCTTAAATACCATAGCAGTACGTGCCGGAATATAAAGTTCTACATAATTCTGTCCGTCAAACTTCTTCACCGGATAGGTCATGTGTGCTGCCAGTTCCTGACCGCCATACTTGGCATCATCACTGGAAAGTACCAATTCATAATCCACTTCGTTCGGAACCGGCACTAATACATTTGTGAGAGACTGTGATGCATGGAAATTAAATACAAACAGTAATCCACTTCTATAAAAGCAGATAGTCTGTTCCGGTGCTTTTAACAGCATCAAATCTGCCATACGCTGGTCAAAAATCTTGTGTTCCTTTACAAGATGAATCATGTCGCAGTCAAATTCACCAAGCCACTGATACTTAAGGAATCCATTTTCCAAAAGGCTCCACTGACGGCGGCAATAGTGGAAGCTCCAATTATTTCCCTCTCGCGGAAAATCAATCCACTCCGGATGTCCGAATTCATTACCCATGAAATTCAGGTATGCCTCACCACCGCCTGCTAAAGTAAACAAGCGAATCATCTTGTGCAGTGCGATAGCCCTGTCAATGATTGGATTGTGACAGTCTTTATTCATATCCGTGTACATATTGGCATCTGCAAGACGGAAAATCATAGTCTTGTCCCCAACTAATGCCTGGTCGTGACTCTCTACATACGCTACCGTGCCTTCTCCCGGACGACGTAAACACATATCGCCCCACATCTGACCAATATCCCAGTCCTCGTCTTTTTTCTCCTTAACCGTGCGAATCCACATATCCGGAAGACCCATTGCCAAACGATAATCAAAGCCCATACCGCCATCTATTATCGGAAGACACATACCAGGCATACCGGACATATCCTCAGACACCGTAATTGCGTTTGGATTCACCTGGCGAATCAGCTCGTTTGCAAGCTGAAGATAGGTAATCGCTTCTGTATCTGTATTCATAGAGAAATACTTGTCATTACTGTTAAAGTCCGTACCAAGTCCATGGTCGTGATAGAGCATGGAGGTAACACCATCAAATCGGAAACCGTCGAAGTGATACTCGGTCATCCAAAACTTCAGGTTAGAAAGCAGGAAGTGAATGACTTCGGTCTTGCCATAGTTAAAGCACTTGGTACCCCACGTCGGATGGTCACCCTTCTCACCATCATGGAAGAACTGCCATGTAGTGCCGTCAAACATATTAATGCCTTCCGCAGTATTTTTTACCGCATGGGAATGTACCACATCCAATAAGACACGAATACCCATTTCGTGGGCCTTATTCACTAAATATTTTAAATCCTCCGGCTTACCAAACCAACTGGAAGCCGCAAAAAAATTAGATACCTGATAACCAAAGCTTCCGTAATATGGATGCTCCATAATTGCCATGAGCTGGATGGTATTGTAGCCGGCTTTTTTTACTCGCGGAAGTACGTAGTCCGCAAATTCAAGGTAGGTGCCCACCTTTCCCTCTTCCTGTGCCATACCTACGTGTGCTTCATATATAAACAGGGCATCTTCTGCCTTAAAGTCTGCATCGGTCCACGGAAATGCTTTCCAGTCGTCTACCACTTCCGCGCACCAGGTAATCGTTTCCTTGTCCTGTACCACGCGGCGTGCATACAACGGAATATGCTCGGTACGGGTCAAATTTGCATCTACGATGGTCTTGACTTTGCAGCCTTCCCATAAGGTATCTTTTCCTTCTAAATGCAACTCCCACACTCCATTATCCAGCTTTTTTAATGGGTACTGGGTCTGATTCCAATGATTAAATTCACCGGTGAGATAAAGCTGGTGAGCACTCGGTGCCCACTCACGGTACACCCATCCTTCTTCTGTACGATGTATTCCAAAATATTCATGTGCATTGGCAAAGTCCTTTAAAGAGCCTCCCTGAGGCATCAGACGATGCTTTGTGTTATAGTAGTTAAACATACGCAAGTCAATATCACTTGCAAATGGCTGCAGCTGTGGATTCAGTTCTAATACTCGATACATTATGCTACCTATAACAGAGGTAATCCCTGTTCCTTTCTCCCTGGTTGGGACGATTATACTACTAATTATAGCTAACAATTACCGTCCTTGTCAATCAATGCTTCTACCTCAGCCCTTCCGGCAAAATCCTCCGAAAATGCACTGGCGCTTCCGGCACACACTCCCATCCGAAAGGCAAACTCATAGTCTTTCTTTTCCAGCCAGCCGGCAAGAAAACCTGCCACCATGCTGTCCCCTGCACCTACTGCATTTTTTACCTCGCCCTTAGGTGCATCCAGCTCGAATACGCGACCATCCTCTGTCACCAGCACAGCGCCTTTCCCGGCCAGAGAAACCAGTACGTTTCGGGCTCCTTGGGTCTGAAGCTGCTTGGCATATGGCACGACCTCGCTGCGCTCCTTAATCTCTACACCAAAAAGTTCTCCCAGCTCATGATGATTTGGCTTAATCAAAAACGGACCATATGGCAGCACCTGACGAAGCAGACTCCCTGCCGCATCCACGATTACTTCCACACCTTTGCCTGCTACCGCTGACATTAGCCTTTCGTAAATATAATTCGGCACGCTTGCCGGTATACTTCCCGCAAGCACAAGGACATCGCCGCTTTTCAGCTGACACACCTTAGCAAAAAGCTTGTCCATCTCCTCTGCGGGAATATCAGGCCCTATTCCGTTTATTTCCGTGCCTTCCATATTTTTTATTTTTACATTAATTCGGGAATTTCCTTCTTTCAGCCAAATGAAGCCATTATGTATGC
The DNA here is from genome assembly GCA_017521985.1 of Lachnospiraceae bacterium. Taxonomy (GTDB): domain Bacteria; phylum Bacillota; class Clostridia; order Lachnospirales; family Lachnospiraceae; genus RGIG6307. Next base: position 13,590 of record JAFXAZ010000014.1, on the reverse strand, counting down.
CTTGTGCCTCCATTCTATGGATAATTTCCTTGCCTGCAAAGCCGGCAGTAAAGCCCAACGCCGTACTGTCTATCCCCAGATTTTTTAACATTACCGATACATTCAGCCCTTTTCCGCCCGGCAGTATGTGTTCAGATACCGCGCGGTTCGTTTTGCCCACTTCAAAATGCTCCACCGTCACAAAATAATCCAGCGATGGATTTAACGTTATGGTATATATCATACCCCTATTCTCCCATTAATTATACTTCAAAATCATACCGAAAACCGGCATTTTCCCGGCAAGTATCCAATATTTTTAAAACTGCAAGGGTATCCATAAGAGGAACCTTTGGACTTTCCTTTAACCCTGCACGCAGGCACTCCATTGCCTCTATGGCCTCAAATTCATAGCCATTTTTAAGAAACGGTCCATCAAACTCCGCCAGTACACGGTTGTCAAAATCATAGGCCGTTACCTTCGTTGCTTGAAAAAAGAACTCGTCATTTATTGAAATTCTGCCCTTGGTACCCAAAATATATGCAGAAACCCTTCGTTCAGGACCCAGTCCGCAGGACAGGTGCGCAAACCTGCCGTCCTCATACTCTAAAACAATGGAATCCAAATAATCCACCCTTTTTTCTCCCATAATGGTATGGGAAAGAATTCGCTTCGGCTCATGACCCATCATAGCACAGGCATACATTACCGGGTAAAAGCCCAAATCTAACAGCGCTCCGCCGGCAAGTTCATGCTTGTAAAGGCGGTGTCCTTCTCCTGCCAGAGTATAAAAGCATGCATCTATGCCCTTCACCTCACCGATGAGACCGCTTTCCACCCATTCCTTTATCTTTAAAAATACCGGCTGACACTTTGTCCACGCGGCTTCCATAAAAAATAAATTCTTTTCTCTGGCCATTTCTATCAGCTCCATGGCCTGCGCCGCATTTACAGTCAAAACCTTTTCACACAAAACATGCTTACCTGCCTCGAAACACTTTTTCACACAGGAATAATGCTCCGCTACCGGTGTAGCCACGTAAACAATATCCACTTTAGAATCCTTTAACATCTCATCATAAGACCCATACGCTTTAGTAAATCCATACTCTTTTGCAAAGTTCTCACCTTTTTCCAGGGTTCTGGAAGCAATTGCGTAAAGTTCTGCATCCTCCAGCACGGACATACCGGTAGCAAACCAGCCGGCAATTCTCCCTGCTCCCATATAACCCCAACGTATCTTTCTGTTCATTATGCGTTCCTCCATGTATTTCCTTTCCTTATGGATGCTGCATTAAGCGCGCACCCCTTTTTTCTCTCGCAAATACTTGTCTCTGGTAGCAAGCCCGCCTCTGATATGCCTCTCACATTTGTTTTGTTCTAACACCTTTCGCACATCCTTTGCCAGCGCCGGATTAATATACCCGATTCGTTCACCGGCGTCCTTGTGCACCGTGGACTTACTTACTCCAAATTGTTTTGCCGCCTGTCTTACGGTAGCATTATTTTCAATAATATATGTAGCGATATTCATAGCACGCTGTGCGATATAATCCTTCAAAGGGTTCTCCCTTATAAACTCTTTCTATCACTATATGCTAAATTTCTTGCTGCTATACTTATTTCTTTTGCTTGCGTTCAAAAACCGCACAGATTAAAAATGCTGCAAACGCAAATATACTAATAATCATTCCGGGTACCAGTCCCGGTGTCTTGTATTCTAATACGATATCATATGTGCCCTCATCCAGAGTCACTGCCAGAAACATATCCTTAAAGATTTCCGACTCTGTTTCTTTTCCATCCACGTAAATGTGCCAACCTTCGTCCATTGGTATCGGAACTACCAGCTTGCCCGGCTCTGTCAAGGTTACATCTCCCTTGATAAAGCCTTCACCATGCTCTGTAATATGCAAGGATTCCTCACCTAATTCTGTCAGAATACGCTCCAAAACATCCAGATTCACCTCATAAGCTTCAAACGTGGAAAATCCTTTTTCTGTGTCAACCTCTTCTACTGTTGCTGTTTCGCCGGCCGGAATAAGCCCCACAGGAACCAAATAATCAAAGCTTACCTGACTATAGGTTTTGTTATTCCCTCCTACCGTAGTTTTTACTTTGTTCACATTATTTTGTCCTAAATATATGTATACATAGGAGTCTTCTTTTACAGTAATTGTATATTTCTGGTTGCTTTCTTTTACACTTTCTACTGGTGTAAATAAATCCTCTTCTATGCCCAGCAAATGCCCCAAATCATTTTGCGTGGCAATGGAGTTTATGCCCCCAATCTCCCAGGCATCTTCTAAAAACAGGTCAACCACATATCCCATCGGCAAAGTATAATTGCACTCATACAAATAGCCATTACCGTCTGAATATAACAGCTTGTATAACGCATTTTCCATGGTGTCATCTTCACCAATCATGTACTTCACACCCAGCATGGCACTGGTTAAAGGTGTAGCACCGTCATACCAATAGGTTCCTTTTGCGGCACCCATGCCCATGGCCTCATAAAAGCTTCTGGTACGGCTGTCCGCAGAGGATGCAAAAATGGTGGTCGTATTGACATGCCACATCATACCATCGTTTTTGGACTTACGATTAAATACCTCTGTACGGAACAGGCTCTCATCCTGCTCCCTCAGCCATTCCATAGCCGCATAGTGTCTAAAATAAAACCGATTATAAGAAGTACGATTGCTGGTGCGGATACTGGTTTCGTACATATTTGCAGACAATTCAGCCACCACCAGCAAAAGTATCAGCAGTTTTACTACAGCTTGGTATTTTGCAGCCCATACAAACCACCTTTTCTCCGCCAGATACTCCTGCATCTGCGGTATGCGGCAAATACAGTAAGTCACAAGCACTGCAAAATAAATACGAAACAGCCCAAGGGTCAGTTGATAAGACCATGCATCGGCTCCGTCCACTGCAAATTTCATACCTGCAAAGGCAACCACACCATACCCAATGGCTCCTGCCAGAAACAGCTCCCAAAACCGAAGTTCTTTCAAATTATGGTACACTTCATATCCAATTGCCAAAATCAGAAATATGTATAAATATCCTTGTCTGCCCGGCATACTATTTGGATAATTCAAACCATGCCATATAAAATCCGGAATGTTACACATAAAACTTATCCAGAACACTACAACTAACACCAGTTTACCGACTTTTTCTTTTAGGGAAATCCTGCGGCTTAGTACATACAAGGGTATCAACAGAAAAATCGCCGCCCCGCAGTAAATATTCGGCCAGTGCTTATCACTCATTTCCATGGATACCTTCATGCACTGACGTCCAATCATTTCAAAAAAATTCATGTACCATTCGATTTTCTTTGGAAATGTCGTGCTGGTTCTCTCGGTATTGCTCATGGCATAATATGCCGGAAGAAGCAGCCCCGCAGTCATCCCTCCGGAAAGCAAAGAATACAAACCAAACTGCAGACTTCTGCGCCACATCACACTCCATGGCTTCCACAGTATCAGCGTCACAAAATAAAGTACCAAAAAAATACAAAGCATAATGCTAAGATAGAAATTTGTAAAAATACTAAGTGCCAGCAAAATACAATATTTCGTACCTTTTCCTTCTAAAATCAGCTCTTCTAAAGCGCTTATTACCAGTGGCGCAAGTGCAATCACATCCAGCCACATCACATTCCACTGATATGCTGCCATATATCCGGACAGTGCATAGGCACAACTAAACCATAAAATGCCTACATCCAGGGTATCAAAATGTTTTCTGAGATAATACGCAAAAGAAGCACCGCAAAGTCCCATCTTTACAATAACTAAAATCATCAGAAACTCGGCGATATAATCTCTTGGAAACAAGAACAACAGAAAGTTTAACGGACTGGATAAGTAATATGCATAAACAGACGCAGTATTGGACCCCAGTCCCAACTGCATGCTGTACGCCAGGTCATCCCCTGCTTTTACTTTATCGTACATAGAGGTAAAAAATTGGAGATACTGATGGTACATATCATTTCTGAGAAATGTCCGCTCTCCAAAAGGCCAAATTTCCGCCCGAATGCACCCCACTGCCATCACAAGCACCGGAATCAAAAAGGCCACTATGTAAATAATCCAGGTATTCTTTTTCATTAATTTCATGTATACATTTCATCCTTTGTGTTCTTTTCTAATTTTATTATATACCTTTAAAAAATAAAGTCAAATTTTCTTACATTACACTATCTTTTTTTGTGCAAAAAGAGTAAAATGGAAGTAACTTTATTTTAATATGCAGGAGGGCATATTCATGTTATTTAAATCTCAGGTAGCCAAACCCGGCTTACATATTATTTTGGTAGGCTGTGGCAAAGTTGGTGCCGCTATTATAGAGCAACTTTCCAAGGAAGGACATGACATCACTGTTATCGACCGTAATTCTCAGCGAATTCAGGAAATTACCAATACATATGACGTTATGGGTCTGACAGGCAATGGTGCCAGCTACAGCGTTCAGATGGAAGCAGGCATCGAACAGGCAGACCTGCTTATTGCCGTTACCGATTCCGACGAATTGAATTTATTGTGCTGTACCCTTGCCAGACAGGTGGGTCGTTGTGCCGCCATTGCCCGTGTGCGTACCCCGGACTATAGTAAGGAAGTAAATTACCTGCGAGAAAAGCTTGGACTTGCCATGATTATCAATCCGGAATTAGAAGCAGCCAACGAAGCTGCGCGCATTCTCGGCCTTCCAACCGCACTGGAGGTCAACTCCTTTGCACACGGTCAAGCCGAAATGATTAAATTTAAAATTCCAACGGGTAACATATTGGATGGTCTTACGGTTGCAGAGTTAGGCAGCAATATTACCAATAATATTCTGATGTGTGCCGTGGAACGCGGAGGGGAGGTATTTATTCCAAAGGGACATTTTGTCTTAAAGCATGACGACATCGTAAGCTTTGTATCCTCCCGTGACGACTCCCGCGATTTTTTTGAAAGAATCGGTTTTGAGATCAATCAAGTGCGCAATGCGATGATTATAGGCGGCGGAAAGGGAACTTATTACCTTGCTTACCAATTACTTCATATGGGTATTGAAGTAAAGATTATCGAAAAAGACCGCACCCGTTGCGAAGAGCTTTCTATTTTACTTCCGGACGCAATTATCATTAACGGTGACGGAACAGACCAAGATTTACTTTTAGAAGAAGGCATTCGCCATATTGAAAGCTTTATCCCTCTGACGGGTATTGATGAGGAAAATATTCTTTTAACGCTTTTTGCAAAGCAAAACTCTAACGCTAAAGTTATTACCAAGATTAACCGCATTAATTTTAATAATGTAGTTAGCAGCCTGGACTTAGGCAGTGTGATTTATCCACGCTATATTACATCTGAGGCTATTATTGCATATGTACGTGCCAAAACAGACTCCATGAACAGTAATATTGAGACACTGTATCATATGTTTGACCATCGGGTAGAAGCTATTGAATTTAAAGTAGAGCACGATTCTCCGGTTACAAACATTCCTTTAAAGGACTTAAAAATTAAGAGTAACATTCTAATTTCCTGTATAAGTCGCGATGGAGCTATCATTATTCCATCCGGCCAAGACTGCATCAAGCGTGGGGACACTGCTATCATTGTAACCACACACGCAGGCTTTACTGATATTCAGGATATTTTAGCTTAACAGGAGGTTCCCATGAATACTTCAATTATTCGTTACGTGTTAGGACAAGTTCTCAGACTTGAAGGTTTGTTCATGTTCCTCCCTTGTGTCGTAGCACTCATATATGGTGAATTAAGCGGTCTCGCTTTTCTTGGCACGGCACTGCTTAGCATTATGCTTGGCACATTAATGACTTACCAAAAACCAACCAGTCATACTTTCTATTTAAAAGAAGGCTGTATCACTACTGCTTTAAGTTGGATTTTACTCAGTGTTTTTGGCGCACTGCCATTTTGTATCAGCGGCGAGATTCCATTTTTTACAGACGCTTTATTTGAAACGGTATCCGGTTTTACTACTACCGGTGCCAGCATTTTAAGCGACATAGAAGCACTTTCTCACTGCAGTCTATTTTGGCGTAGCTTCACCCATTGGATTGGCGGTATGGGGGTACTGGTGTTTTTGCTTGCCATTGTACCTTTAAGCGGTGGCTCCAACATCAACCTGATGCGAGCAGAAAGCCCGGGACCTTCCGTAGGCAAACTGGTACCGAAAATGAAACTGACTGCAAGGATTTTATATGCTATTTACTTTGTAATGACTCTGACTATGGTCTTACTTCTTTTGACCGGTGGCATGCCCTTATTTGAAGCACTGTGCACCGCATTCGGTACGGCCGGTACCGGTGGCTTTGGTGTCTTAAATTCCAGCATAGCCTCCTACTCTCCTTACATCCAATGGGTTGTCACCATCTTTATGATATTGTTTGGTGTCAACTTCAATGCTTACTACTTCATATTATTTAGACAGTTTAGTAAAGCATTTGCTATGGAAGAAGTTCGCTATTACTTTTTAATCATTTTAAGTGCAATTGCGATTATCTTTATTGATATCTTCGATATGTTTTCCGGTGCTTTTGAGGCCTTGACTCATGCGGCATTTCAAGTTGGCTCTATTATAACTACTACTGGTTTTTCCACTTTAGACTTTAACCTGTGGCCACAAACCAGCAAAACTATTTTGATTCTTCTGATGTTTATTGGTGCCTGCGCCGGAAGTACAGGCGGCGGTATTAAGGTTTCCCGCTTTGTAGTTTTACTCAAGACCGTAGGTAAAGAACTGCATTCCTATATGCATCCACGCAGCATCAAAAAAATTCAATTAGATGGCAAACCTGTAGAACATGATGTAGTTCGTTCTATCAATGTTTATTGTATTACCTTTGTTATTGTTTTTTGTGCATCTGTACTGTTAATTTCCTTTGAAGGTAAAGACTTTGTAACAAACTTTACCGCAGTCGCCGCAACGATTAACAATATCGGTCCCGGTTTAGAATTAGTTGGTCCGACGGCTAATTTTGGATTTTTCTCTAATTTTAGCAAATATGTTTTAATTTTTGATATGTTGGCAGGACGATTAGAGCTTTTCCCACTGCTCTTACTATTCCATCCAACTATTTGGCGGGATTATCTTAGACAAAAACGTAAACAAAAATAATGTATTATACAAAAAGGAAGGTATGGTTCATCGCCACACCTTCCTTTTTGTCTCTATATACCAGCATAATGCAAATAGCACTATGCACACTGCACTCAGTACAAGCCCCACACCAACGCCAGGTGTCCTAAATTCTAATTCGATTTGATACGTACCTGCTTCCAGTGTTACCGCTAACAACGCATCCTTAAAGGACTCTAACGGCATTTCCTGGCCATTTACATAAAGGGTCCATCCTTTTTCCACCGGAATAGAAAACACCAGTTTTCCGGCTTCTTCCAGCGTAATATCACCTTTCACGTAACCATCTTTGTGCTTGGTGATATTTAACGTAGAGCGCGACAAAATGTCGATGGTTTCCTCCAATACCTCTAAGTTCAACTTATACGCCTTAAAAGTCTTGAACTTCTGGTCTTCCTTCACTGTCTTAAGCGAAGCCTCTTCGCCTCCTGCTAAATAGCCCAAATCCAGCAAATAGTCAAAGGATACCTGAGTAAATTTCTTATTCCTATCCCCTACCGTCATTTCCACTTCCGACAATCCATTATTGCCCAAGTATACATACACATAGCAATTTTCTTCCGCTTCAAGCGTGTAATTTTGCTCATCCACTTTGGTACTCTTTATCGGCACCAGTAAATCACCGCCGGCACCAAGGAGGCGACACAACTTATTCTGCGCCTTCACCGGATTATAAGAAGATATATTCCAATTTTCTTCTATTTCTGCATCCAGTACATACCCCATTGGCAACGCATAATTACACCGGTATAAATATCCGGTCTCATCCGAATATACCAAATCGTACAAAGCATTGTCCATGGTGTCATCCTTACCGACCATATACTTCACGCCAAGCATGGCGCTTACAAGAGGTGTAGCACCCTGATACCAATATGACACACGTGTCGTTCCAAGCCCCAGCGATTTATATAAATCTACAATTCCGGCATTAGCCGTGGAGGAAAATACCGTAGCCGTTTTTATATCCCACATCATACTGTCGTTTTTGGTCAGACGTTCAAAAATCTCCGTGCGGTACAGCCCTTCATCCTCTGCCTTCATCCAGTCCAACGCGTTCTCTGCATTACGAAAATGCCGCATATAGCTGGTACGATTTACGGTACGGATACTGGTCATATACGTGTTGCACGCCAGCTCCACTACCACCAGCACAAGCACCAGACCCTGCACGCCCAAATAGCGATTCTGAAACAATGGCGCAACCTTCTTTGCCCGAATGCCTCTTCTAAAGCCCGGTTTTTTCCACAAGCAACGTAAAACAAAAAGAGTAAAATACAAAGTCAAAAATACCAATGTCAACACATACGTCCAGACGTCCGTACCTTCCACATCCGTAAATACCCATGCAGAAATCACAACGCCATAGCCTAAGACAGCCGAAACAATCACCTGCCACAGGCGAACATAGCGGAGCTTCAGATACACTTCATACCCCATCACCAATAACAGCCAGGTATATAAATAGGATTGTCTGCCCGGAAGGCTGTCCGGATAATTCAGTCCATGCCAGATAAAATCTAACACATTGCAGGAAAAGCTAGCCAGGAAAAAGGCCGCCAACGCAAACTTGGTAAGCTTGTGCTTCCAGCAAATCCTACGGTTAAACAAAAACAACGGCACCAGGAAAAAGAATGCTACACCGCAGTAAATATTCGGCCAGTGGTCTGCCTGAACCTTCATAGACACGCCAATACAATGTCTACTAAGCACTTCCAAGCCATTCATATACCACTTGAACTGGTTCGGAAAATTAAATTCATGAAACTCCGTACCACTCAATGCAAAATATACCGGAATAAGCAGTACTCCGGTCATACCGCCGCCCAGCAAAGAATACAAACCAAATTGAAAACTTCTGCGCCATACTACACGCCACGGCTTCCAAATAATCAGCGACAAAAAATACAGCACCAAAAAGATGCAAAGCATAATACTCAAATAAAAATTAGTAAAAATAGAGCATGCCAAAAGCAAACCATACTTCCAGCCCGTTCCCTTTTCCACCAGTTCTTCCATCGCCCACAGTACAAGCGGTGCCAGAACCACAACATCCAGCCACATAATATTCCACTGATATGCCGCCATGAAGCCACTCAGGGCATATGCACTTGAGAAAAATACCAACCCCATATTGTCTTTGCCAAAATGCTTGCGTAAATAATAAGCAAAACTCATGCCAGACAGGCCGATTTTCACCAAAATAACAATGGTAATAAATTCTGCAATAAGTGGGCGTGGACAAAGTGCCACCAGCCAATTTACCGGACTGGACAAATAATACCCATAAAGTGCGGCAAAGCCAGAGCCCAGCCCCAGTTCAAAACTGTAGGACAGGCCCTCGCCTTGCCAGATTCTATCATGCAATGCCTGAAAAAAAGGCATATATTGATTGTATAAATCGTTTCTTAAAAAGCTCTGATTACCAAACGGAAAGATACCGCTTCCGATACAGCCCGCAACCATTACAAGCAATGGAACTGCAAACGCATGCCAATAGGAAAAAGTATAGGTATAATGTTCTCTTTTTGTTAATTTCATATATTTACTCCGTAGAATTTGTATTATCCAAAGATTCTATAATATTGTAACATATTATACTCTAAAAGGGCATCTTCTACTTCTTTAAATTCTATAAATTTTCCATTTTTATCCATGACTGTGCGTCCCGTAATTGCAGAAAACTCCTCATTTAGATCCAGAAGATAATTTTGATAACCACTGTTTGGAATGTGGCACCACTCAAACACCTGCGCTCCCAAGAAATTGGCACTGGTCATTACGTTGCTCTGCTCCTCAATATCATAATTGGCCCAAACCACAAAAGGAACCTGATAACGCAGACACTCCTGCTCCTCCGTCAAATTATAAGGATCTACTCCATTAAGCTTCCAAACATCGCGCACTACAGAGTCCGTAGGCTGATGATCTCCAAAAAACACCACCACGGTGTCCTCTTCTACCTGTGAAAAATATTCTAACAGCCTGCCCAGTGCCGCATCGCTAAGCTTTACCAAAGACAAATAAGTACTGAGCTGGAAGGAATCACTTCCTTCTACCGTAATATCCGGTGTGAAATTATCATACTCCGCTGTATAAGGACTATGATTCTGCATCGTCACATTAAAAATAAAACAAGGCTCCTTTGCCTTTTCATATTCCTTGATAATACGGTCCACGCAACTGTCATCATCCACATATTCACGCACCTTTGTAACACCATAAAAATTTCTCAGAGAATAAAATGTATCAAAGCCCATAAAAGGGTAGGCAATATTTCGTTCCCAGCCGGTAGCATTATACGGATGCATAGCAATGGTCTTATAGCCCATTTCCTTCAAATAAGAAGCCATACTGTTTACCGGAGCATCGATATACTGCTGATATGGCACACTGCCATCCGGCAAGAAGGCCATAGTGGAACCGGTTAAAAACTCAAACTCCGTATTAGCAGTATTACCCCCCATAACAGATACATTCATAATACCGGTAATGGTATTTTCCTGTCCCTGCTGCAACCCATGTAGCACCGGCATATAATCTTCGTTGGTCACAAAATCCCCAAGTACCGCCGGATCGGAAAATGCTTCATTCATCACCACGATAATATTTGGCTTACGTTCTTTTGCCACAACCACATCCTCTGACAGTGCCTCATAAACCTCTGCCACCATAGATTCATTGTAATTATCCGGCTTCTCTACCTCCATATACTGCAATTCCAGCATAAATGCCAGGGCAATGCCATCTCTCTTAATCATGGAATACGGCGTAAAAAGCTTGTCATAAATACGCATATTCAAAATAAATTCCGGACTTTTCAGTAACTGGTACTCGCCAAACAGCACCAAAAAAGCACACACACCGCCTGCCAGACGTACCCTCCAAAGCTTTCGGTCAATCTTATGGTCCTTTCCAATGCTTTCCAGCACAATAAGCCCCACAAATGCCAGAACGCTCCAAACTGCTGCGCTATCCAGTGCATAACTATAATCTGCACTTACACTTGCCGCCGTCTTTATGGAATAAATATCCCATGGAAGAATAGGCACCCCTCGAAACTCAATAACATAATAATCTGCCAGACCAATAATCAGTGCAATTACACTTTCCATACGAAGTGCCCACTTTCTACTGCCTGTCACCATCCACAAAAGCAGTGCAATTGCCACAAAAATAATAATATTCAGTGTCTGAACATATCCGTTCATATTTTCGAACGGATTATGATGGAACGTCTCCATTAAATAAAAGCTGACACATGGAAATATCACCCATGGCAACACCCTACTCAAACTATGTAATATCTTCTTCCAGTTAACCTTCATCGTCTAAATCCTCTTTTTGTTCCCCTTTATGTGCATGAATTTATTATATAACTATTTTTTTTAGAGTCAATAAAGATAATCTTAAGATTTGTTAAAGAATAAAGCGCAGAATTTGACATTCTGCGCCTCACTGCTAAAGCTCCAACTGTTTTCCAATAAAACCGGTTGCTGTTTGTATTAATTTTTTTTCTATTTCGCCAAACTCTACATGTCCCTTTGTACCCACCAGACATACACTGCCTGCAACATCCCCGGATGCCAAAATCGTGCCGATTGCCACATCACTGATGTCATCTTTGTTTTCATCTGTAATAGATGTAAATCCCCGCTGTCCCTTGGAGGCTACCACCAGGTCTCTGCTCTGCATACATTCTTCCAGACCTTTACTGACACGCTTTCCTACACAGCCTTTCATCCCACCGGATGCTGCCACTATGGTGTCCCTGTCTGTAATAATTGCGATATGTCCGGAAGCCTGTGCCAGACTGTCTGTGTACTGCTTAGCAAAGGACGACATCTCACCCATCGGAGAATATTTCTTTAAAATAATTTCGCCTTCGCCATTTATAAAAATTTCCATTGGGTCGCTTTCTTTTATATGAAAGGTTTTTCTGATTTCCTTTGGAATAACAATGCGACCGAGGTCATCTATGCGGCGTACAATACCTGTTGCTTTCATATTTTAACTCCTTTTCTCTACTCTAAAATGTGCAAAAACCCCAGTATTTATGCGGGTTTTCAGGATTTATCGATTTGCTCAAATTACATCTCGCCTAAGCCAATTTTACCTATTTTTTCGTTTGTCCTTGCTGGACATAAGGGGTTGGAGGACTTGGGTCGAGTTGTTGTTTTTGTTCTTTGTTAGTATCACACTTTTTGTAGAAATTATGAGTAGAATTTCCAATTGTTTTTAAAATTTCAAATTGAAATATCGAAAGGCGGTGGCGGAATAGGTTTCCGTCACCGCCTTTGGGGTTGGTTGAGTCTGTGCGTACAAAGGGCTGCGCAGCCTCTTTTTATTTAGTTTCGGTTGTTTTACTCCGTTGCAGAGAATTTCACTTCTTTCCAAGTGAAGCCTGCCCACTCAACGTTTGTACCTGCTGTTGCTTTCAGATCGCCCTCGGCGTTTGCCTGATCGGGATCCAGCGTGAGGGTAATGTTAGAAGAAAGGGCTTCACCTGCAAACAGATTTACATTTACTTTTGTGATAACAGAGCCTAACAAGCAGAAAAGAATAATGGTTGTAAGTTTTTTGTTGTTTCTCCTTTACCAATAGGGGATTTACATTATTTCTTGATGACGGGATAATCCTCTCCCTGCTCCCAGTACTCACCCAGCTGAGTGGTAACCGTGCCGCCCCTGAGATCATCCTCGGTTACCTTTGTGATCTCTACGTTGTCACTCCCGGGTTTCAGAGGCGAATCGCTGTGTACAGCCGCAAGACCGTCGTCACCGAGGTAATAGCAATTCTTGATTGCTTTAACGCTCCGAAGCGTACCAAATGCGCCAAGAAAAGCCTCGTTGGTCAGATTTTCACCGCGCTCAAACCTACCTGCAAACAGGCAGTTTTCAAGGGTAGTCTTTGCATTCGTATTGGAGAAGCTCAGGAAACCGCCCATATAGATGGTTGCGGTGTTATTATAGCTGTTCTTTGCGTAATTGGTCTTGATGGTGCCGTAGGCGCCGCAGTTGCGGATGGTCACTTCACTGGTGTTCTCCTGAATCTTACCGATAAAGCCGCCCGCACTGGAGTCCACACGGTACTCGCCTGCATTAAAGGTGCCGTACCAAGAGCATTTTTCAATGAGGCTCTGGTGGTCTGCGTATCCCACAAAGCCGCCGATCATACCGATGCCGTGGGCATTCGCGGTAACATTCACATAAGAGGTGATATTCTGAATGACCGCACCGTTGCGCTCAAGGTCGTTTTCTCCATTCAGACCGCAAATCGAGCCGATGACACCGCCAACGTAATCGACCTCAGCGTTCACGATCACCTCACCGTAGATGGTAAAGTTCTTGACTGTACCAGTTCTGACCTCACCGAAGAAGCCAACGCCGTTTTCGGAACCTTCCACGTTCAGACCCCTGATGGTGTAGTTCTGTCCG
>JAFXAZ010000013.1 GCA_017521985.1 Lachnospiraceae bacterium | reverse complement strand
TATCCCCATACAGTTCTCGGCTAAAGTTCCGCGAATTGGTACAATTATGAAGAATCACATTTAGAGCAGTTCCACATTTAGGTAGACTGCTCTTTTTATCTGCTCAAAATGTGATACTTCACTTAAACATTATAGCATATGGGCTTTTGGGGGCGGGAACGTAAAGAGTGTGGATACGTTGGGCGGTTTTGATGTGATAAATGTGTGATCGGTAACAGCGTACACGAGAACAATGTGCAATCCGCTCACAAGGTCATGTCAAGAAATTTTTGAAGATTTTTTCTGGAAATGAAGATTTCAATAAAAAGTGAAAATATTGTGCTTTAGCGGTTTTGGAGAAAAGTGCAAGATTTTTGATACGTTGTGCAGACATGTTAAGAAATCATTGGTTTTGCGGGGATTTCGAAAAATGGGCGAATTTTCGGTACGTTATGCGGACTAGTGAGAAAATGACAAAAAACGGGATTATTGCCGTTTTCAGAAAAGTAGGGCAATTTTTATGACGTGATTATGACTAGTTAAGATTTTTAAGTTTTGAGGTTTTTGAGATTTAGGGTGGATTTTCCATACGTTTTGCAGACATGTTGAGAGATTAGCAGTCGTTGAAATAAAGTGACATGACGTTTGAAGTGTGATATAATCAGTAAACAAAAGGTAGGGAGCAGAAATTTATGCGAAAGATAGGAATATTATGTGCTTGTGAAAAGGAATTAAACCCATATATTGCTGATATGCAGGATATATTTACAACAGAATATGCGATGCATACGTTTTACCATGGAAAAATAAAGGATATAAATATTGTAGCAGTATATTCTGGATGCGGAAAGATTAATGCAGCAATTACGGCACAACAACTGATTGATAAATATGAAGTTGACACTATTATATTCTCTGGTATAGCAGGCGGCATGAAGGAAGAAATAGGCATATTTGATACAGTTGTCTGTACTTCTTCTGAATTTAGAGACACTGACAATGAAATATATACTGATTTTCCGATAATGGATAGTCCTGTTTTTTATGCAGATGATCATTTGCTGGAAGTGGCAAAGAGTGCTGCTATACAAGCAGATTGGAAGATTCATTTTGGCCTTGCCACTACAGGAGATATTTTCACAAAGAATATCAGTCCGAACGCATTATGCATTGATATGGAAACCGCTGCAGCAGCTCATACATGTTACATGTGTAATGTACCTTTTATAGCTATTCGGTCTATATCTGATAATAAGTCTGATAATGGTCAAGAAGCAATAAACCGCAATTTTGATAAGGCGGCATATCAGTCGTTCTGCTTTGTTGAGTTGATGCTGTCTATGTTGAAGCGGAGTTACAAAGGTATATAGTGAAAAAAATAAGTATTGCGGAGGTGCAACAATGATTGGTTTGCAAAGAGGTACTGTTGAATTACTTCCTCATCAGATGATATGGGAAGAAACTGCAGCAAAAACAATTGAATTGCTGAAATCATTGCTGAAAGATGTTGCTGTTGATGTTCAGCATGTTGGTAGTACAGCCATCCGAAATATATGTGCAAAACCTATTATTGATATTGCAGTAGGTGTTAATGATTTGGATAGCATAAAGCCATGTATTGGATTGTTAGAGGAAAATGGAATAATATTCCGAAAAGAGGATGTGAAGGAACAGTTATTATTTGTGATTGGAGATTTCAAAAAAGAATTTCGAACACATCATATTCACGTTGTTGAATGGAATAGCGTTGCTTGGAATAATTACATAAATTTTCGTGACTATTTGAATTCTTTTCCTGAGTGTGCGAAAGAATATGATGCTTTAAAGAGGAAATTAGCAGCAGATTTTGCTAATAATAGAGGAAGTTATACCGCAGGAAAGCAGGAACTCATAGATAAATTGTTAAAGCAGGCTCATTTGTGGAGAATGAAAGAAAACAGTTAAGAAATAAAGGGGAGAACTACTAGTGAAAAATACTATTATGATAGATACATCACGTATTATACCAGCAGAGGAATCAATAAAATCAATAGCTGAAACGATGGAATCATATAAAAAGTTGTCAGCTAATACTTCAGTTGGACTAAGTGAAATAACGAAAACATTTTCAGTATATTCGCAGCTAAACTATAGCGGAATAACGGAGAGTTTAAGAACGTTAATGGAATCATATACAAAACAGAATATGTCTTATTTATCAAGTGGTTTGCTTACTGATTCAGTGCGAGATTCGCTTCAAGAGTTGACTAAATCATTTAGAATATATCAGCAGTTGGATGTATCTGAATCATTAAAAGTAATTATAGAATCAATGAGTGCCATTTCTAAAAGCTTTGCAACTGAACAAATAAGTCAACTGCAACAAATTAATTTTTCTGCAATGTTTGCAGATATAGTTCCAAGCGCAACATCATTTTCTGATATAGTAGATACTGCATATACAAGGGTTCAAGGCGAATTGGAAGAAGAATATGATGTAAATGATAATTTTACAGGAGAGGAGATACAGGAAGCATTACAAGAGCATGTTACAAATCCTTTAAAATTCCAAGAAAGGGTTGCTAATTGGACTGAAAAGAAAATTAAACAGTTTTTCATTGTATATATGTTACTTAATTTTCTGTATTCAAATTTTGTGCAACCATATTTTCAAGATAATGTAGGTAAATCAGTAATGACCTATGTAATAAGCAATGTAAAAGAACTACCTCAAAAGGGGGCAGAAGTGATTGGTCAAATTCAAGAGAATATAGAAGCTATTATTACTGAGAATACCAATTATTATTACAAAGTCATTTTTACCGATGAGAATGGCGAGACCAAAGAAGGTTATGTAGCGAAACGTAATGTAAAACTTATTGAAGATGAAGCAGAAGAGTTAGACAGTATAATAATGGAAAATGAAGAAAATCATTCTCAAAATAAAAACGAATAATATATGATATAACAATATGATCCTACAATACAACGTTGGAAAGATGATAATTCAAACGATGATTGAATGATTAGCTAAGCATAATAACTCCTTTTGCATCATACAATTTTCTGCGATATCTTTGCATACCAATCATTTTAAAATTGCTTTAAACAAATAGTGGTTATTTTACAAAGCTCATTGTAGAGTAATAATATATCGTAATAAGGAATTATATTGGTTAACGAATATTAACGTTTTAAAAAGTTAGAAACTCATATAAATTATATAATTTTATTTAGAATTATTGCAAATTCGATTCTAAGTAATAAAATTTTGTGGAATTTAGGTGTGAAAAATTACTTTTGAAGAATATTACATATAAGTTTTGTGAATCATTAGGTGAACATTTATAGATGCTGAAATTAACAAATATTAACGTTGTCGAAACAAAAACGTTGACAAACGTTAATAAACGTGATAAGTTATAGGTAGGAAAGTCGACAGTCCTAATTATAACTTAAAAGCAAAGAGAGGTGTACAATATGTATATTGAAGAAAGGCATCAGGCTATTTTAGATTGGCTATCCGAAAAAGGAAGTATATCAAATGCAGATATTCAAGAGAATTTTGGTGTAAGTTATGACTCTGCAAAACGTGACTTGAGGATTCTGGAAGAAAAAGGATTATTAAAGAGAACACATGGGGGAGCATTGCCGCTTCGTCAGATTGCAACCGGCAGACCGGCTAAAATGACAATGAAAGATATGACTTGCGTGAAAGAAAATTATATGGAAATTGCGAAAGAAGCAGTATCCATGATAAAGAACCATGACGTAGTATATATTCCGTCCGCAACAGTTGGGCTTTTTATGGTTCAAAATATTCCGGACGAATTGAAGATCCGAGTTGTAACGAACTCTATTGTGATTGCAGAAGAATTACGAAAGAAAGACAACGTTTCTGTTATTCTGTTAGGCGGAGAAATGGACGATAGGGGAAATTGTTATGATACTATTGCAGTAGAAACAATTAAAAGACTGCGTTTTGATAAATGCTTTCTTACATCCGCTTGTATATCAGCTACTTTTGGTTTATCCATTCAAAAGACACAGGCTATCAGCTTTTGGAATGCGTTGATTGACAGCTCCAAAATGGCTGTAGGATTATACCCTAAAGAAAAGATTGGGTTTGACTCTATTGTGAGTATATGTCCTGCGAATAGGTTGGGTACATTGATTACTGATTGGGATGCATCAGAGGAAGATTTAAAGATGTTTGATGAACAGGGGATCAAGGTTGTTGTAGTCGATAAGCCGGAATAAAAATGTAGGTTATAAATAATTTGAAAAAATCATTGATTTTTCTTGCCAACTAACATATACTATACTTAGATAGGAGACTATCTTCGGGAGAGTTCCTGCCATATAGTGGAAGATTTTAAACTCGGGAGAGTCCCTGCCAGACAGTGGGAGATTTTAAACTCTAAGGGAGCTGAAAAGCTCCCTTGCTTTTTCTTTAAAAGTGCGAAAGAAAGGGAATTATGGAAGATTTTAAGATATACAGCGTTTCAGATCGGTACATATCGTATTTGCGTGAGAAGTTTCCCAATGTATACTCTAACAAGGTGGATACAAGGGTACATACAAGAAAATACCTAGGCGTGGTCTTACAGGTGGGCGAATACAAATATTATATTCCAATGTCATCCCCGAAACAGACCGACTATCAGATGGCCGGAGATAGCATGGTAATCAAGAAAAGCATTGTACCTATTATGCGAGTGGTTGTTAAGAATGCAAAGGGCGAACGGGAATTGAAAGCAACGCTACGTCTTAGTCATATGATTCCGGTTCCGGCTTCGGAATTAGAGTTATATGATCTCGATAATGAGCCGGATGTAGCATATAAAGATCTGGTGCAGAATGAAATAATTTTTATTCGTAAGAATCAGGAGAAGATCAGTGCGAACGCACAGTTAATTTATAAGCAGAAAATGGAGAATGATACTTCGGCGAAGTATGTTATGTCAGCATTGGATTACAAGGCGTTGGAAGAAATGTGTGACAACTTCGCAGAGTATATAAACGAAACAGATTGTTTGTAAAATGTTTGTAGAAAACAGAAGGGATCGCAGAAAGCTCCTATTTATCAGTGTTTCCGGCGACCCGATATGCTTCAAGTCCGGTCACCAGCAGTAATATAAAATGAGAGAAACACGGCAGAACTGCAGCGTTTCTCTCACTTTTGCGTTTAGGTATTCTTTATAATAATCTGCTCAATTACATCGGAAGCGTGTTCGCAAAGGTCGCAGCAGTTTTCCAAACTTTCGTAAATAGCCTTGCTGCCAATTAAAACCTTGCTTTCGGTCTCGGTGCCGAAAAGGTTATGAATTGCTTCTACGAAAGCATTGTCTGCTTCGCCTTCAGTGGAGTTTACCTTTACTAAAAGCTTACGGAGCGTGTCGGGCTTTTTGAAGTTTTTGAGCTCTTTTACCGCTTCCTGCAGAGCTGATACACAACGATTTACAATCTTGGCAAGTGTCGGTGCATCTGCAGGTGCCTTGTCTATATGGTACATATAAAAGTCTAACACTACTTCGTCAAGAGCATCGGTAACGTCATCAATAATCTGAACAAGGTGAACGATATCTTCCTGGTCGATTGGTGTGATGAATTCTGCAGAAAGTCTGGTCAGAATGTCGTGATGGATTTCATCAGCCTGCTGTTCAATTTTGTGCATTTCTTCACGCTGAGCGTTAAGATTTTCCGGGGAATAATTGTTGAGGATGTTTGCGAGAAGGTCAGAAGCCTGTACGCAATATTCCACTTGTTTTTCTACTAATTTAAAATAATCGTTTTTTACTTTTGCCATTTTCATTTCTCCTTATGCAAACATGATTAAAAAGAGTTTTGCCATTGCAAATCCTAAAAGACCACATCCCGGGAAGGTACATACCCAGGTCATTACTAATTCCTTTACGACGCCCCAGTTTACATTACTCATTCTACGGGCAGCACCGACACCCATGATAGCAGTGGTCTTGGTGTGCGTAGTACTTACCGGAATACCGGTTAGAGAAGAAAGTAACAAGCAAAGTGTTGCGGAAAGGTCTGCTGCAAAGCCTTGATAAGGTTTTAATTTTACCATGTCCATACCTACGGACTTGATGATACGGTAACCGCCGATAGAAGTACCAAGACCCATTACCCCGGAACAAAGAACCATAAGCCAGATTGGTACCACGAACGTGGATGTATTAGACTGACCACTTGCGAATGCTGCGCCAAGCAAGAAGATGGCCATGAACTTCTGACCGTCCTGTGCACCGTGCATAAATGCCATAGCCGCACCGCCGGCTACCTGTGCTCCGGAGAAGAAGCGCTCGGATTTCATACGGTTCTGGTTGCGGAATAAAAGTACGGTAAGTTTGGAGGTAAGAAAACCTAAAGCAAAGCCTAAAAGGGTGGAAAGAAAAATGCCGTAAATAACTTTTACCCATTCTGCGCCGTTAATGCCGGAAAAACTGTTCTGAATTGCAACGGCCGCACCGGAGATACCTGCGATGAGTGCGTGGCTTTCACTGGTAGGGATACCAAAGTACCATGCTGCTGTAGCCCAGATAACAATGGCCGCCATAGCTGCACACAGGGCGATCAGAGACATATGTGCATCCCCGCCAAAGTCAACCATGTTGTAGATAGTCATGGCAACGGAAGCGTTGATGGCAGTCATCACAAAAACGCCAAGGAAGTTGAAAATTGCCGCCATGATGATTGCTTTCCTAACTTCAATGGCACGTGTAGAAACACAAGTGGCAATGGCGTTAGGTGCGTCTGTCCAGCCGTTTACAAGGATTACACCAAGTGTCAGCAGGGCAGATACAAAAAGCATAGGGTTTTGCATCATCTGGCTTAAAAAATCCATTATTGACATAAGTTCACCTCTTATTTATTTGTATTACCTTTTAATTGTAGCATAGACAAGTAAAAGAAAAACCAATACAAGGTAAAATTTGGGTAAAAGTTTAAGATAAAAAACGCGTACAAGAAAACTTGAAACACAAGTATATTTTTTGCGAAAACAAGGAACAAAATTCGACAATCTTCGTTAATAGTATAAGGGGGCTAAGCGAGGGGAATTGTACTGCGTAAAGCGTAGAGTAGTAATAATGGAAAGCGCGCACCATCATTACCACAATTCGTCTCTGATTATGATAAGCTATGCATATTATCTCGGAGAACTTGTAAGAAAGGACGGACAAAAGTCTGTATGGTAGCAGGAATGCTGAAAAGTGAAGAAAAGTTATTCCGTAGGTTATGCAAAGAACCGATGCTGTATTTTGAAGCCTACAAGATATTGGGCAAGGAAGAAGCGGCAGAGGAGGCATGTATCACAGTATTAGAACGCATAATAGAGATATACCCTGTCTTGAAAAGAAAAAGTTATGAGGATTTGTCATGCATTAGTTGGACGGTTATTCAGTATCTATGTGTTAAAAGTGTGAGCTTAGACCGAGAAGAGATAAAAAAGGATAGTATCAGAAGTGAGGATGATTTCCATGCTCTGGTATGTGATTGTGACAGAGAGGTATTAATGCAGGCGATATATGAGCTGCCAAAGGATAAAAGATGTATTTTAACACTAAAATATGCTTTTGGACTAGGTACACATGCTATGAGTACACTACTTGGACTGTCACATCGCGAATTATTAAAGGAACTGGAAAGTTCCAAAGTAACAATGATAACAAAGATGGAGAATTTATATGAATGCCAGAAATGCAGCTGACCAGATATTAAGCGACTGTCTTCAGGAATGTATGCAACAAAAGCAAGTAATGATTGATGAAGAAATGGAACAGTATGAAGACTACATTTTTTCGGATGAATTCGAAACGGGAATGAAGGAGCTTTTGGTAGTACGTAATAAAAAGACTAAAAGCACAGGAGTTTTCAAATACGCAGTTTCCATGGCAGCAGCACTGCTTGTTGTGGTGGGTATTGTATCTGCATCTGCTACGTCCACGAAAGCAACGTTGCCAACGATAGATATTCTTGGCTGGTTTGATACTCATTTTGAATTTAGCAAGGGTACACCTGATTCCAAAGAGAGTCAATTTATATTTGATGAGGAACAGATAACATACATTCCGGAAGGGTTTATAAAGATTGGAGAGAACAGGAATTATACTCATATCAAATATGAATATAAAAATTCAAAAGGCGCTTACTTTGGTGTATATGTAAGTAAAGCCAAAGTTACTCCACAGCAGGATAATGAAGAAATTACAAGGGAAACATTTCTGAATGACGATGGCTATGAATGCCTGTATATTGAACGTGAGGATGAGGAGTTTTATTATTGGGAAGATTCTGATGGTTTGTTTTATCGTGTGTATGGAAATGCAGGTAAACAAGAGTTAAATTCTGTAATGAATGGCATTCAGTACAAAGGAGAAGATAAGTGAAAAAGCATATTTTAAAGCTTCTAACAGTGGTTTTAGCAATGGTAATGTTTACCATTCCGGTATCTGCAGCAACTCCGAGATTTAATAATATTGGTTCAGCTTCATTGCTTATGGCTTTTGACACAAACTACACGGTTTATGTGGGACTTGACATTTCTGCCTACAGTCATGGCTCCGGTGTAAGCGGTTTGGTTAAATTATTTGATTCCGAAGGAACCTGTTTGGCAATCTGGTCAGTAAGTGACTATGAAAAGCCTATTGGTGCAGAATTTACCTATCCGGGAGTTCGGGGAGAGACCTATACAGCAACCTTTGCCGGCTATGCTTATAGCAATAACGGTACACCGGCGGACCGATTGGAATTGGAAATCAGTGCAGTTTGTAATTAAGCTTGTGAAGAAAACGTATAATGAAATGATATGAATGAAGAGGTGGCCCAGAGCCACCTCTTTGTAGTATCGTGGGTGAACCACTTCTCTATTATAACAATCCGCCGCCTAGCACATCCTGGACTTTAATTCCTCCTCGGTCATGCCCAAACGCTCGGCAGCCTCTGCCAAAGAAAGCACACCGTCCACTACTAAGCTTACGTACACATCCAATGCGCCTTCGACTCTGCCTTCTTCCTTACTCGCATCCAACATCTCACCAATCGTCATATACCTGTCCCTCACTTCCGAAGCCTGCTTTACCGTTTCCACATAATCATGTATATGTGAAAGTTTTTCGTTTGTTACATTTTCTATTTTACTATGTTTCAAATAAGAAAGCAATTGCTTTATGGATTCTGTGCCACCTTTTGTTCCGGTGGTATTAAAGTATATGTACTTAAGACCATCTTTATTTTCTATATCAGGATATTCCTTGCAGGTGTTTTCGAAGGTATAAATCATGCCGCCTTTCCCAATCTTTGTCTCTTTCCCATAGAAAAAACCTCACTTTGCATATTTATTTGAGTTCTAAATTTATCCCTCATTACATATATGCATAAGCAAGGCTTTTCGTCGCACTTTTTTTTACAATTTATAAAAAATTAAGATTTTTATTACTTCATTCTCTTACGCTGGAAGAACTTCACGATTTCCACAATCGGAATTACCAGCACACCCAGGCCGATAGCTACCAGGTATTCAGCAAGGTTAACGGAGCTGAAGCCGAAAGCTGCTGCAAGAACAGGTACTTCACATACTAAAGTAGTAGCAATCAGTGTGAGAACTGCGGCACCGAGAAGGATTTTATTCTGCTTTGGAAGGCGGAAGATGCTTCCTCGCTGGGAACGCATATTGAAGCTGTGGAAGATTTCAGCCATGGACATGGTTAAGAATGCCATAGTCATGCCTTCTGCACTGGTCTCGATTGCCCAGTTGCCGGTTTCCATAAAGTGACCGATAAAGTAGGATAACATAACAAGCGCGGATACCATTAAGCCCTGGTATGCAATGTCAATGCCCATGCCGTCTGCAAAAATGCCGGCCTTTGCATTACGTGGCTTACGTCTCATAATGTCCGGTTCCGCTTCTTCCATACCAAGTGCCAGAGCAGGGAAGCAGTCGGTTACTAAGTTAATCCAAAGAAGGTGTACCGGCTCTAAAATGGTAAAGCCCATTAAAGTAGCTACGAAAATACTGATAACCTCACTCATGTTGGAGCCTAACAGGAACTGGATAGCCTTACGGATGTTGTCGTAAATACGACGGCCTTCTTCGACTGCACCTACGATGGTAGCAAAGTTGTCATCGGTAAGAACCATGTCGGCAACATTCTTGGTAACGTCCGTACCGGTAATACCCATACCAACACCGATATCTGCGGATTTAATAGAAGGAGCATCGTTTACACCGTCACCGGTCATGGCAGTTACATAGCCTGCGTCACGCCAAGCATTTACGATACGTGTCTTGTGTTCCGGCTGAACACGAGCATATACGGAGATGTTTGCCAATTCTTTTGCAAATTCCTCATCACTCATTTCATTTAACATAGAGCCTGTGATAGCCTTGCGGTCGCCGGAGAGAATACCCAGCTCTCTTGCAATTGCAATGGCAGTATCGATGTGGTCACCGGTAATCATGATAGCACGGATACCTGCATGATTACATTCGGTAATGGCATCTTTTACTTCCGGACGAACCGGGTCAATCATACCGCTTAAGCCTACGAAGCAAAGAGCCTGTTCCAGTACGTCTGCTTCGTAAGCAGGTTCGCTGTCCCAAATGCGCTGTGCACATGCAAGCACACGGAGCGCTCTGTCTGCCATTGCTTTATTATTAGAAATAATTTCTTTTTTGTATTCGTCGGTCATTGGAACCGGATTGCCGTCTTTGAGGTAATGGGTACAACGGTCAATCACAACGTCCGGAGCACCTTTTGTATACTGAATGTACTGACCGTTTACAAGGTGTACGGTAGACATCAATTTACGTCCGGAGTCGAATGGTGCTTCACCGATGCGAGGATTTGCCGCTTTGAGTTCCGGCTTTGGAAGTCCTAATTTATTGGCCCATACAACTAAGGCTGCTTCCGTAGGTTCACCGGTTACGCTGCCATCGTCTGCAAGCTCAGCGTCACAGCAAAGAGCCATTGCGGTTGCAAGGTACTTTTCATTGTCGCCAAAGCAATCAACCACAGTCATCTTATTCTGGGTAAGGGTACCGGTCTTGTCGGAGCAGATAATCTGAGCACAGCCCAAGGTTTCTACAGCAGTAAGGCGTCGGATGATAGCGTTACGCTTGGACATATTGGTAACACCGATGGATAATACTACGGTAACAACTGCCGCAAGACCTTCCGGAATAGCAGCAACCGCCAAAGAAACAGCAACCATAAAGGAATCTAAAACACCTTCAAAGGAGAGACCGCCGGAACGGAGTGTCTGTACCACGAAGATAACCACACAAATACCAAGTACCAACCAGGTAAGAATCTTGGAAAGCTGGCTTAATTTAATCTGAAGCGGGGTCTGACCTTCTGCCGCATTGGCAAGGGCATCTGCAATTTTGCCCATTTCGGTATCCATACCGGTTGCGGTGATAACAGCCTGACCACGGCCGTATACCACGGTAGAACCCATGTAAACCATGTTCTTTCTGTCGCCCAAAGGTACTTCTTTGGAAGCATCTTCTAAATGGATAATGTCTATAAATTTGGTTACAGGAACGGATTCTCCTGTAAGAGCAGCCTCTTCTACTTTCAGGCTGGCATTTTCAATTAAACGTCCGTCGGCAGGAACGGCGTCGCCTGCTTCTAACAAAACTACGTCACCTACTACCAGGTCTTCGCTGTGGACAACCTGAATGCGGCCGTCACGTAACACCTTAGAGGTAGCAGCGGACATTTCCTGAAGGGCTTCGATTGCTTTCTCGGCTTTGCTTTCCTGATAAACACCTAACACCGCGTTGATAATAACAACTGCTAAGATGATAATTACGTCAGTCATGCTTTCACCTTCTACCACTGCCAGTACACCGCTGATAGCGGCAGCAGCTAAGAGGATAATAATCATCGGATCCATTAACTGGTCTACAAAACGCTTGAGAAGGGAATCTTTTTTACCTTCTGCAAGCTTGTTTTTGCCATTTGCCTGCAGACGTGCTTGGGCTTCTGCGGAAGAAAGACCGTCTGCGGAACTCTGAATTTCAGCTAAAACCTGGGTAATGTCTTTGGAATAGTGTTTCAAAATGTAATCTCCTTTCATCTGGTTGATGTGCAATTTTTAATCAATATTATAATGATACTATAAATAAGAAGTGGTTTCAATTTGTTTTTCTGCACGATAATCATTTTTATCGTGCAAATTTTATATGGAATATTTTTCATATTTGTGTTATGTTTATAAAGTATGTTTTTATAAATAATTTATACATTTCAGGAGGAATTAATATGGATTACTTATTGGAGGGCGTGAGAGCGTTACTCGATTTTGAAGGCGGCGGCTGGAAAGCAATGGTTATGATTGCGGTCGGCATTGTACTTATTTGGTTAGCAATCAAAAAAGAATATGAGCCTTCTTTGTTACTCCCTATGGGATTTGGTGCGATTTTGGTTAACTTACCGTTGTCCGGTGTATTGAATCAGATGGTAGGCGGTGTAGAAGCACACGGTATTATTGAATGGTTATTTGATGTAGGTATCAATGCTTCTGAGGCAATGCCGATTCTGTTATTTATCGGTATTGGTGCGATGATTGACTTTGGTCCGCTTCTTTCCATGCCTTCCATGTTTTTATTTGGTGCAGGTGCACAGTTTGGTATTTTTGCAGCGATTTTACTGGCAGCAGTATTAGGCTTTGATATTAAGGATGCTGCTTCTATTGGTATTATCGGTGCGGCAGACGGCCCGACTGCTATTT
Source organism: Lachnospiraceae bacterium (assembly GCA_017521985.1). Lineage (GTDB taxonomy): Bacteria > Bacillota > Clostridia > Lachnospirales > Lachnospiraceae > RGIG6307. Next base: position 44,086 of record JAFXAZ010000013.1, on the reverse strand, counting down.
TGGTATCTCAGGTATTGAAGAGTAAATATGTAGGTGCGATTGCTGTTGCTGCATATTCTTATATGGCACTGGTTCCGATTGTACAGCCTATGGCAATCAAGTTGGTTACTACGAAAAAGGAAAGACGCATCCACATGGAATACAGACCGGAATCTGTTTCTAAGACCATGCGTATCGTATTCCCAATCGCAGTAACTATTATTGTAGGTTTGGTAGCACCTCAGTCAGTTGCATTGGTAGGCTTCCTGATGTTCGGTAACCTGATTCGTGAGTGTGGTGTTCTCGGTACTATGTCTGATACCGCACAGAATCAGCTTGCAAACTTAGTTACCTTATTACTTGGTATTACCATTTCCTTCAGTATGAAGGCAGAGGATTTCGTTCGTATTGAGACCATTTTAATTATGGTAATCGGTTTATTTGCATTTGTAATGGATACTATTGGTGGTGTACTGCTTGCAAAGTTTATGAACCTGTTCCTCAAGAAAAAGATTAACCCGATGATTGGCGGTGCAGGTATATCTGCATTCCCTATGTCTTCCCGTGTAGTTCAGAAACTGGCTCTGGAAGAGGACCCAACCAACATCCTTATTATGCATGCGGCAGGTGCTAACGTATCCGGTCAGATTGCATCCGTAGTAGCAGGTGGTTTGGTAATCAGCCTGGTATCTCAGTTCTTATAAGAGAAAGGAAGCGTGAATATGAATATAGAAGTAATTATGCAGGCCTTGGAAATTATGTGGAAAGGCATGCTCGGTATTTTTGTAGCTTTAGTTATCATCATGATTTTCGTTTGGATTATGGCAAAGCTGGGCGCTAAAAATAATAAAAGCGACAAATAAAAACAGGTATTGACAAATGTTTCATGCGTCACTATAATGGAGTACATAATTGCATAGCAGTCAAAGGAAGGCTGCAGGAGGGCATTAGGTGCCTGGCTGTAGCTGGATGACACACTGGAGAATCCCGATTGACGGGTGCCGAAGGTGAAAGTAGACGTAATGTCTGCGAAACTCTCAGGCCAAAGGACAGTGATATATGTAGCAGAAGTATCAAAGGATTAGTTTCTTTGTGTGTAAATCTGTTATGTAAATTACAGCCTCGGGGGTATATCTTTCCGGGGCTTTACTATTTACAAGAAAAGAGGAGTAGAAAAATGGAATTTATTGAGAAAGTGGTTGCGGTTGTCAACACAGTATTATGGGATTATGCCTTATTGGTACTTTTAGTAGGTACCGGCGTTTTCTACACATTTAAGTTAAAGTTTATTCAGATTCGCAAGTTTGGCGAAGGTATGAAGCTTTTGTTTGGTAATTTTTCTTTGCACGGCAAGGATAAGGATGGCCAGAAGGGCTTAAGCTCTTTCCAGGCACTTACTACAGCAATTGCAGCACAGGTTGGTACGGGTAATATTGCAGGTGCGGCTACCGCAATTGCAGCCGGTGGTGCAGGTGCGATTTTCTGGATGTGGCTTGCAGCGTTCTTTGGTATGGCTACCATTTACGGCGAGGCTGTGATGGCACAGGTTACCAGAAAAGAAGAAAACGGCAAGTACGTTGGTGGTCCTATTTACTACATCAAGCATGTATTTAAGGGCAAATTCGGCACCTTCTTATCTACCTTCTTCTCTGTTGCAATTATCCTTGCATTAGGCTTTATGGGTAACATGGTTCAGAGCAATTCCATCGGTGCTTCCTTTAAGAATGCGTTTGGCGTAGATCCACGTATCGTTGGTGTGTTCATAGCAATCGTTGCAGGTGTTATCTTTATCGGTGGTATTAAGCGTATTGCACGTTTTACGGAAAAAGTGGTTCCTATTATGGCTCTTTTATACATCGTAGGTAGTATAATTATTCTTGTTATGAATCCGGCTGGACTTGTTCAGGCATTCAAGGACATCTTCGTTGGTGCTTTTGCTCCACAGGCCGTTGTGGGTGGTGCAATCGGTGTGACCGTTCAGAAGGCTATGCGCTATGGTGTTGCAAGAGGTTTATTCTCCAACGAAGCAGGTATGGGTTCTACCCCTCACGCACATGCAACTGCAGAGGTAAAGCATCCAAGCGAACAGGGTATTATCGCAATGATGGGTGTGTTTATTGATACCTTCGTTATTCTTACGATGACAGCACTTGTTATTCTTTCTACCGGTGCACTTGGCTCCGGCCTTACAGGCTCTGAGCTTGCACAGACTGCTTTCAGCGCAGACTTTGGTAATATCGGAAATATCTTCATCGCGATTTGTATGCTGTTCTTTGCATTTACCACCATCGTTAGCTGGTACTACTTCGGTGAAGTAAATGTACGTGCTTTGTTTGGTAATAAAGCTGTAAAGCTTTATGCAGTAATCGTACTTGCTTTTGTATTGGTAGGTTCTAACTTAAAGGTAGACCTTGTATGGAATATGTCCGATATGTTTAACGGTCTGATGGTTCTTCCGAACTTGATTGCACTGCTTCCATGTGTAGGCATTGTGGTAAAGAAGACCAAGGAATACGAAAGCGGAATGTATAAATAAGAAATATCCATAAGAAAAGTGAGCAGCTTGTTCCCGAAAAGGAGCAGGCTGTTTTGTTGTGGGTTTACTTATTCCTTGGAGCGTGGTATAATTTAATACTACTATGAAATAAAAAAGGAAATATTAGCGAGGATACAAGTGATATGACTTCATGGAAAACATGGACCAATTTGGTTTTAGATTGGATAAAAGAAAGATATGTAGTGTGTCTGGTTGTTGCAAATATAGTATTGGTAAGCGTGTTTGGTATTCAGTACGCATTAGAGATATCTGATTTGGCGAAATATGAGTTTACACAAGAGCAGTTGCAACAGTACATCAGTGGAGACTGCATGGGAGCTTCCGTTGACCCGAGTAGAGGGACGGGCTTTTATGACGTGATTCCTGATATATTTCTGGAAAAAGGTCATTATAGTTATACCATAGAGTATGAAGGAACTGCTGCCAATAGCTATTTTACCCCATATACCCAAGAATTGTTTTTTGATATCATGGAACAGGAAAAAGTGGACCTGACCGGGGAATGGGCTGTAGACGGCAAAAAATTCTGGCTGAACGCGGATTTAAATATTGCTATGAAATTATACTACGCCGGCGTAGGTACGGTTACAATCAAGCATTTTGCCATAGAAGAGACCGGTGTCCTTGCAAATATAGAATTGTTTTCCAAATTGGTACTGCTGGCAGGGGTAAATCTGCTGGTGCTCTTGGTAATGCGAGAAAAAAAGAAGCCGATTTCGACTAATACCAAATATTCAATGACTGCTTTAATTGCGGTTGCCTTTATTGCAAGTATTCCTGCTTTGACAGGGTATATGGTAGATGGACATGATTTGCGATTCCATCTTGCCAGAATCGAAAGTATTCGGGAAGGTTTGCTGGCTGGACAGTTTCCGGTCAGAATTGCACCTGTTTTTTATAATGGTTATGGCTATGCCAGTCCGGTATTTTACGGAGAATTGTTTTTGTACTTCCCGGGACTTTTAAGGGTTATCGGTTTTTCTGTAGCAGAAAGTTATAATGCCTTCCTTGTGGCGATGAATGTTTTTACTGCTTTTATTTGCTACTACTGCGGTAAAAAAATGTTTTCAAATGATGTCATTGCAGTGATCATGGCGCTTTTGTATACCTTATCTCCATATCGTTTGATGGACCTTTATACCAGAGCGGCAATCGGTGAGGTGACTGCCATGACCTTCCTGCCGTTGGTGGCATATGGTCTGTATCGTATATTGGCGGAGGACACTCAGGAAAAGAGCTATAAATATGCCTATATTCCGTTGGTGTTGGGTTTAAGCGGTATTATTCAGTCCCATACCCTTACCGGAGAAATGACAGGTGGAGTCATCCTCCTGGCATGTGGACTTTGTCCGTTTAGAACCTTCCGGAAAAAGAGATTTTTTGCACTGGTGAAAACTGTTGTGGTGACCATTTTGGTAAATGCATGGTTCTTGGTGCCATTTGCAGACTTTTCCCTGACCCAGGATGTCAGAGTATTTGCCACATTGGATGTGGAATTGATACAGCGATCCGGTGTCTTTCTTCCGCAGATATTTGCATTGTTCTCTGATTTTTCACAGATGTCTCTGGAAGCGGAAGCCGGTATGGGCAGCGAAATGCCGCTTGGCATGGGACTGGCTTTGGGACTGGGCATGCTGCTGTTTGCAACCATGCTGTGGGTGAAGAAGGATGAGGAAAGAGTATGGAAGCGTTCCGGTTTTTGCTTTTTCCTTTTGGCGGTGATTGTGACCTATATGACCACTTTCTATTTCCCGTGGGATAGAATCTCTACGGTTATTCCGTTGGCGGGCAAGCTTATTTCCTCTATCCAGTTTGTTTGGCGTTTTATGGGGATTGCGGCTGCCTTGGCTACAATTGTGACTGGCTTTGGATTATTACTTTTGTACAAGAAAGAAGGAAAGCAGACGTTTTTGGTCGCAGCTGCTCTACTTGCTGTGTTAGCAGTAATTTCTGCATCAGATTATACACAGGATACCGTATTTAACAAGGCTCCAATGGATATTACGGAAAATACCTTTACATCAGAAAATAATACCTACTATGCTATGGCTGGCGAATATGTATTGTGTGACCAAAGATATGAAATTGTAACCACAGTTTTTGAACCACAGGGGTATGATGGCGTGCAGGTTACGGAGTACGAAAAGAACGGAACAAGCATTCAGTTCGCTGCAACAAACGATGACACAGATGGTTATGTGTACCTTCCGTTATTGAATTATTCGGGCTATACGGCATCTTCCGAGGATGGCATGATTACCCGAAACGATATTCAGATGGGAGAAAATGCCGTGATTCGTGTAAATATCCCGGCAAATTATGAGGGGACTATTTCTGTGAAGTATGCAGGCATGTGGTACTGGAGAGTTGCAGAATTGGTTTCTGTAGCTGCAGTAGTCTATTTGATTTGGGGAAGAAGAAAAAAGGATGAGATATGAAGAAAGATTGGAATGATAATCGGAATAGGATTTTAGTTGTTTGTGTGGGCGTGGCTTTATTTGCCTTGTTTTTCAGATATGTAAAAGTGCCTACCGGATTTCCGGAGGTAAGCATTCAGACGGCCTACGGAATAGGTGCATTCTTTGCTGCACTTCTTGGGCCTGTTGCAGGTGCATTTGTGGCATTTGTAGGACATGCCCTTTCCGATGTCATTCAGTTTGGTCCGCCATGCTGGAGTTGGGTAATCGCAAGCGGTGTGGCGATGTATATCACCGGACTGTCATCCTCTAAAATAAAAATTCACAAAGGCGAATTTACGATAAAAGACGTTATCGTGTTTAACATTTATCAGGTAGTGGGCAACCTGCTTGCCTGGTGCCTGATTGCCCCGGGGCTGGATGTACTGATGTATGGGGAGGATGTTTTCTATGCATTCGAGCAAGGCGTCTGGGCTACTTTGCCGAACATGGTAAGCGCGGGAGTGATAGGGAGTGTGTTGTTGGGGATGGTGAAAAGTCGAAATTGTGCAAAATGTATATGAATGGGAATAATTACCCGACATTTTAGATGTAGCATACTATTGTTTTTTGTACGCTTTTGATTTATAATGTGAAAAAAAGAGGGGAAAAGGTCTGATGAGTGAACATAAAGATTTTTTGAAAATACCTAAGAACCGAATAATTGCATTAGCGGTGTTGGATGTAATGTCCGTTCTCATCGCATCTTTTGCAGCTTTATATATTCGTTATGATTTTAAGATTATGAGCATAGAGGAAGTATATTTACAGAGATGGGAGCAGATGCTGCCATGGTTAATTATACTTACTTTAATTATATATGCGGGTTGGAAGCTGTACAAGAGTGTATGGAGATATGCCAGTGCCACAGAGCTTTTGAATATTATTTTTGCCACAACTACTACAGCACTTACGCAGTTTGTTTTATTTGAAGCCTTGCAGAGGAGCATGCCAAAGAGTTACTATATACTCTTTTGGTTTATTATGACTGTCTTGACGTGTGGTGTTCGTTTTAGCTATAGGGTGTTACGTTTGATTAATTCTAAGAGACGTGCATGGGGGCATGAGGATAGTATCAATGTGCTATTGATTGGTGCCGGTGCTGCTGGTAATGCGATCTTAAAGGAAATCGAAAGCAGTCAGTATGTAAATTTGAATGTAAAATGTATAGTGGATGATAGTCCGGGATGCCATGGGAAGTTTATGCGTGGGGTCCCTATTATTGGTGGGCGTGACAAGATTGCAGATGCGGTTGGCGAATACAGTATTGATGAGATTATTTTGGCAATACCATCTGTCAGCAATCAGATAAAGAGGGAATTTATCGAAATTTGCAAAGAGACCGGTTGTAAGCTTCGTACCCTTCCGGGTATGTACCAGCTGATTAATGGTGATGTGTCTATTGCCAAGCTGAAGGATGTAGATATCGAGGATTTGCTGGGGCGTGACCCGATTCGTACCAATTTGGACGAGGTCATGGGCTATGTCAGTGGGAAAGTAATTATGGTTACCGGCGGTGGTGGCTCCATCGGAAGCGAGCTTTGTCGCCAGATAGCCAGCCATAATCCAAAGCAGCTTATTATTGTGGATATTTATGAAAATAATGCATATGACATTCAGCAGGAGCTTAAGAGGAAGTATCCGAAGCTGAATTTGGAAGTACTGATTGCTTCTGTACGTAATACAAAGCGTATTAATAATATATTTGAAACCTATAGACCAAATGTGGTGTACCATGCAGCTGCACACAAGCATGTGCCTCTTATGGAGGTGAGCCCGAATGAAGCGATTAAAAACAACGTGTTTGGTACCTACAAGACCGCACAGGCAGCAGCAAAGTATGGCGTGGAACGTTTTGTACTGATTTCTACGGACAAGGCGGTAAATCCGACCAATATTATGGGTGCGTCTAAGCGTATGTGCGAAATGGTTATCCAGATGATGAATCAGAAGTCTGACACCAACTTCGTGGCAGTGCGTTTTGGTAACGTGCTGGGCAGTAACGGCAGTGTGATTCCACTCTTTAAGCAGCAGATTGCCGCAGGTGGTCCTGTGACCGTAACAGACCCTAATATCATTCGTTACTTTATGACCATTCCGGAAGCGGTATCTCTGGTACTGCAGGCAGGTGCTTACGCTAAGGGCGGTGAAATCTTTGTACTGGATATGGGAGAACCGGTGAAAATTGTAGACCTGGCAACAAACCTGATTAAGCTCTCAGGATACAAGCCGGGAGAGGATATCGAGATCAAGTTCACAGGACTCAGACCGGGTGAAAAGATGTACGAAGAGCTCCTCATGAGCGAAGAGGGTTTACAAAAGACCGACAACAAGATGATTTTCATTGGAAAACCGATTGATTTTGATGTAGATGTGTTTGAACAGCAGCTGCTGCAGTTGCAGGAAGATGCAAAGAATGAAAATACTGAAGATATTCGCAAGAGAGTGAAGGAGATTGTGAGTACCTATCAGTATGGGGAAGAGGCGTAGATTTTTAATAATAGATTGCGAGGGGTTATGATGGAATCAAGAAAAATTACATTTTCACCACCGGATATTAGCGAAAGAGAAATAGAAATTGTGGCAGATGCTTTAAGAAGTGGTTGGATTACAACTGGTCCAAAGACCAAGGAACTGGAGCGTAAAGTGGCAGAATATTGTGGCACGTCAAAGGCAGTTTGCTTGAATTCAGCAACTGCGTGTATGGAGTTGGCACTGCGTTATTTGGGGGTAGGACCGGGGGATGAAGTTATTACTTCGGCCTATACATATACTGCTTCTGCCAGTGTTATCTGCCATGTTGGTGCAACCGTGAAATTAGTAGATGTGGCACCGGATTCTTTTGAGATGGATTATGATAAATTAGAAGAGGCTATTACGGAAAAGACAAAGGCGATTATTCCTGTTGATATTGGCGGTGTAATGTGTGATTATGACAGGATTTTTGAAATTGTTGAGAGAAAGAAATCTCTTTTCCGTGCGGATAATGAAATTCAGTCTGCTTTCGGAAGAGTGATTGTTGTGGCTGATAGTGCACATGGTTTTGGTGCAAAAAGGAATGGAAAGATGAGTGGCAGTATGGCTGATTTTACCAGCTTTTCTTTTCATGCAGTAAAGAACTTTACCACAGCAGAAGGTGGAGCTTTAACTTGGAGAGACATATCGGGGATTGATAATGAAGCGGCTTACAAGCAATTTATGCTGTTCTCTTTACATGGCCAATCTAAAGATGCTTTGGCAAAGACTCAGCTTGGGGCTTGGGAATATGACATTGTAGCACCATTGTATAAGTGTAACATGACAGACGTGGCAGCAGCCATTGGTTTGGCGCAATTTGAACGCTATGAGGGAATGTTAGAGCGCAGAAAAGAAATCATTAAGAAATATGATGAAGCATTCCTTCCATTGGGATGTAAGTCTTTGCAACATTATGAAGGCGGTAATGAGTCTTGCGGACATTTATATTTGCTACGTATTCCGAATATTGATCTGGAAAAACGTAATGAATTGATTATCAAGATTGCGGAAAAGGGTGTGGCAACTAATGTACATTACAAGCCACTTCCGATGCTGACTGCATATAAGAATCTTGGATTTGATATTCAGGATTATCCTAATGCATATCGTCAGTTTGAAAATGAGATTTCTATGCCATTGCATACGAATTTGACAGATGATGACGTGGCATATGTAATTAAAGTAGTTAAGAGTGTATTAGGTGGTAATTAAGATGATGAAATTAAAAGCATGGGAATCATTACCACAGTATATGCAGAATGACGCAGTAAGGGAGTACTATGGCATTCTGACGAAGCGTACAAGTAGTTTGGTTATTAAGCGTTTGTTTGATATTGTAGTATCTGCTATCATGTTGATTGTAGTATCACCGGTATTTCTGATTCTGGCTGTTTGGATTAAGCTGGATAGTCAGGGACCTGTATTCTTCCGTCAGGCGAGAATTACACAGTATGGCAGAGTATTCCGTATCTTTAAGTTTCGCACCATGGTAAATAACGCGGACAAAATTGGAAGTCAGGTTACGGTAGGTAATGATAGTCGTATTACTAAGGTTGGTGCAAAGATCCGCAAGCTTCGTTTAGATGAGTTGCCACAGCTTATTAATGTGCTTTTGGGCGATATGAGCTTTGTTGGTACCAGGCCGGAAGTGAAGAAGTATGTGGATGCTTATACAGACGAAATGTATGCTACACTGCTTTTGCCGGCGGGCATTACCAGTGAAGCGAGTATTCGTTATAAAGATGAAGATGAACTTCTAGCAGGAGCAGAGAATGTGGATAAGGTATATGTGGAGCAGGTACTGCCTGGGAAGATGAAGCATAACTTGGAAGCGGTGAAGAAGTTTAGTTTTGTTGGGGACATCATTACGATGTTTCGCACGGTCATAGCGGTATTGAGGTAAAGTGAAGATGGAATTTAGTGTTTTGATGTCTGTGTATTACAAAGAAAAGCCAGAGTTTTTAGCACAAAGCTTAGAGAGTGTGTTACAGCAGACGAGTAAACCAAGTGAAATTGTTCTTGTAAAAGATGGACCATTAACGGAAGGATTAGAAGAAGTTCTTAGAAATGTTGACAAAGAGAATCCAGGACTATTTCGTTTTGTTCCCTTATCAGAAAATGTGGGGTTGGGAAAAGCTTTAGCAAGAGGGGTTCAAGAATGCTCTCATGAGTTGATTGCCAGAATGGATACCGATGATATAGCAGTATCAGATAGATTTGAAAGACAACTTAAAGAATTTGAACAGAATCCTCAATTGGATATTTGCGGTAGTCATATCAAAGAATTTGAAGATGATATTAATCATACTACTGGAGCACGAAAGGTACCTATATATGATGCCGATATTAAAGAATATCAAAAGCGTCGCGATGCATTTAATCATATGACTGTAATGTACAAAAAGAGCAAAGTTCTTGCAGCGGGGAATTATCAGCATGCATTATTAATGGAAGATAGTCTTTTGTGGGTTAATATGATAATGATAGGTGCAAATTGTAAAAATATAGACGATTATTTGGTTTTTGCTAGAGCAGATAGTAGTATGATTGAACGCAGGGGTGGTTTTTCTTATTTTCTGAAATATAGACAAGGGAGAAAGTGCATTAGGGAAACTGGGTATATCAGTGCAGTTGATTACTATTATACTTTATTAGTTCAATTAGTAGTATCGTTGATACCTGTAGGAGTTAGAAAAAGAGTTTTTAGAAGCTTGTTGAGGAGTTCTGTAAAGTGATGGAAAGAATAGAAAAAAAGGAGTTGCAGAAACTACAAAAAATAGATATTCAAATGGCAAAAACATTTGTGGAGTTTTGTGATAAACATGATTTGTTATGTTATTTGTGTGGTGGTGGATGCATTGGAACGATTAGACATCAAGGGATGATACCTTGGGATGATGATTTAGACTTTTTTATGCCAAGAAAGGATTATGAAAAAGCTTGGAAATTGTGGAATGTAGAAATGTCCGACAGCCAGTATGTTTTGGAAAAATCTGATGAGTCACATATTGATCGAAACTTATTTTTTACTATAAGAGACAGAGAGACAACATTGATCAAGCCTTATCAAACTGATTTGGATATTACACATGGTGTGGTTTTAGATGTTTTACCTTTGGATGGGTATCCATCAAAAAAAATTGAAAGAAAATTACAGTGTTTCTGGGCATTGGTATATTCTCTTTATTGTGCACAAACTGTACCTGTCAATCATGGAAAAGCAGTTACATTAATAGGAAAAATAGCATTAACAATGGTACCGTCTAAACATTTGAGATATTCTATTTGGAAATTTGCTGAGAAGCAAATGACAAAGTATGATATTGATGATTGTGAAGGAATTACCGAATTATGTTCTGGACCAGGCTATATGAAGAATTGGTATCCAAAGGATGCGTTTGTAAAAGCGATAAAATTACCATTTGCAGATACAGAGATGCCAATACCGGTTGGATATGATGCATATCTAAAGATTGCGTTTGGTGATTATATGAAACTGCCGCCGGCAGACAAGCAAATGGCACATCACGATGTAACATTTATGGATTTAGATAATCCTTATACAAAGTATAAAGGAAAATATTATTGTTAGAAAGATGAAGAGAAAAATGATTTTTGGAGCAATTTTAGCTGGTGGCGTTGGCTCAAGAATGAAAATGAGTGATATGCCCAAGCAGTTTTTGTTGTTAGGATATAAGCCTATTGTAATTCACACATTAGAAAAGTTTTTATTAAACACGAGAATGGACAAGGTATACGTTGGAGTTCATCCTGATTGGTTGGATTATATGGAAGATCTAATAGAAAAATATATTGTATTTAGAAAAGAAGATATTGTGTGTGTTGCAGGAGGTGGGGATAGAAATTCAACTATTATGAATATTGTTGATGCAATAGAAGCAGAATTTGGAGAGAACGAAGATGATTATATTATAACTCATGATTCTGTAAGACCATTTGTAACGGCAAGAATTCTTGATGAGAATATAGAATGTGTTATAAAGTATAATGCATGTGATACGGTTATTCCTGCTACAGATACAATAGTTGAAGCAAAAGATAATATTATAATTTCTGATATTCCGGAAAGAAAATATATGTATCAAGGACAAACTCCTCAGAGTTTTAAAATCGGCCTTTTAAAGAAGCTTTTTAGAGAATTATCAGAAGAAGAAAAAGGAATATTAACAGATGCATGTAAAATTTGCTTGATGAGAGGTGTGCCTGTTCATTTAGTTGAAGGAGAAGTTTCTAATTTGAAAATTACAACTGTAACAGATTATAAGATTGCACAGGCATTAATTGGAGGCGTTTTAAGTGATTAATCATATTTATCAATTAGTTAGCCCGGGGCTATTTGCAATCAAATATTCTGAAGAAGATATTGTAGATAAAGTTATAATAAAACCTTCCCATATGGCAATATGTCATGCTGACCAAAGGTATTATTTAGGGTTAAGGAGTAGAAAAATTTTAGAAAAAAAATTACCAATGGCATTAATACATGAATTTTGTGGACATGTTGTTTGCGATCCAACAGGTAATTTTTCGGTTGGAGAACTAGTTACAGTTATTCCAAATACTCCTCGTAATAATGATGATAACATATACGAGAATTATAGGAAGAATTCTATTTTTCTATCTAGTGGCTATGATGGTTTTATGAGGGAGTATGTTGTCACAGATGCAGAAAGAGTTGTAAGTGTTGATGGTGTACCTGAAGATGTTGCAGCAATAACCGAATTTGTTAGTGTAGCAACACATGCTGTATTAAGATATGACAGCATAGCCCATAGCAAACGCAAACGTATTGGTATATGGGGAGATGGTAGCCTTGCATATGTAATGAGCAATGTTATTAAATTTACAAATCCAGATGTACATGTTACTGTGATAGGAAAGAGCAGAGATAAATTGTCTTATTTTTCGTTTGTTAATGATGTCTTTCTTGCTAGCGATTTGTCTGAAGATTTTACTGTTGACCATGCATTTGAATGTTGTGGTGGCGAAGGGAGTTTTTATGCTATAGAAGATATTATTAAGTATATTGAGCCTCAAGGATCTATTATGTTAATGGGTGTGAGTGAAAGTAATGTTGCTATAAATACAAGGATGGTTCTAGAGAAAGGGCTTACCTTGGTGGGATGTAGCCGTTCTGGCAAGCAAGATTTTTTGGTTGCAAGTAATTATTTGGCTAATAAAAAATTTCAATCAAGATTAAAAAAGATAATATATGAAGCAAATTCTGTAAGTAGCATAGAAGATATACACAGAGTCTTTGAACGAGATGGAAATACATCTTTTAAAACAGTATTTAAATGGTGCTTATAGAGTTGATTATTGGAGATTAAAATGAGAATATTGCATATTGCCCATATTACATCTGATTTATGTAACGGGGTTTGCGTCGTGGTTCCTAAGCATATTATGTCGCAAAAAAAATTCGCTGATGTTTTGTTTTTGAACGTATCCAAAGAAGATATTCAAGGAATTGATTGCCAGGTTAATGTTGGAAGCACGCAAAATATTTCTAAAATAAGCAGGCAAAAAGGATATATAGATTTAGTGGTATTTCATGAAGCATATCGTAAGGAATATTTAACGATATATAAAGAATTAGTTAAATGCAATATCCCTTATGTTATTATACCACATGGAGAATTGGCAGTAGAAGCTCAGAAGAAGAAGTGGATTAAAAAGCGTGTTGCTAATTTTTTGCTTTTTAATAAATTTTTTAACGAAGCCGTAGCTATTCAGTACCTATCCATAAGAGAACTTGATAATTCAAAGTTTGGAAAAACAAAGTTTGTAGGAACTAATGGAATATTTTTGCCAAATGTATTAAAAGAATGCTTTAATAAAAAGGAGCAGAAAATACTATATATCGGTCGTTTGGATATGTATCATAAAGGGTTGGATTTATTATTAGATGCTGTGCAATTAATTGCCGATTTTATGAGAGAACACTTATGTAAGGTGTACATATATGGTCCAGATATTAAAGGTAGATACGATATTTTGTTTCAGAGAATTGAAGAAAACAATATACAAGACATTGTTATTTTGAATCGAGAAATTGTTGGAGTAGAAAAAGAACAAGAAATTTTGAGTGCTGATTTTTTTATACAAACTTCTAGATTTGAAGGTATGCCTATGGGAATATTGGAAGCTTTGAGTTATGGAGTGCCTTGTTTGGTAACGGAGGGGACAACATTAGGAGAGGTGATAGAAGCAGCAGATGCTGGCTGGTATGCTGGCAATAATAAAGAAGCTATAGCAGAGAAGATGAAATTAGCAATAAAATCTGATGATAAAGAAATTAAGTCACATAACGCAAGGAAGTTAATTTCAGAAAAATTTGTTTGGGATAAAATAAGTAGTGAAACAGTTAAAAAATACAAAGAAATTATTGGAAAAACTAGCTAAGTTAATGTTTCAAGGAGTATGTTAAATGGTATTATATTTTAGTGTTTTAGTAATAATGTTGCTGATAAAAAAAGTATGCGAACATTTTAATTATAAAACAGGCAAAATATATGGGTTAATTTTGATGGGAATATACGGATTGATTAGTGCTGTCAGAGCGAGTTATGTTGGAAATGACACACGGAACTATTTGAGTATATTCAATGAAGTGAATAGTGGTGTTGATACTTCTGGGTGGTATAATCGATTTGAAGCAGGTTTTGTTCTATTAAACAAAGTTTGCGCTTTTTTCTTTGATAATAGCCAATGTATTTTAATTATAGCAGCTATTATTATTTATATGGGATTTTCATTATTGGTAGTGAAGTATTCCAAAGATTATTGGTTAAGTGCGTTTTTATTTATTACGCTTGGTTATTTTGGAAGTACAATGAATGCTATACGATTGTGTATGGCTTATTCTATTATTATAATAGCATATGACCGATTGGTGAATAATAATATTAAAGCATTTATTCTTCTTATACTTATGGCAATGCTTTTTCATAAAACTGCAATAGTTTTCTTGATTTGTGCAATTGTCCCTTACTTAAAAAAACTTAGGTTTAGCTTTAAAATATGGTTAATATTAACTATTTTGGCATATGTACTTACTCCGTTAATAGTAAAGTTAATGATAAAAATCTTTCCGATATATGAATATTATGTGGATAATTATATGACAAATGGGGTTTCTTTGGGGATATTGTTATACATATTTGTTTGGACAATGATATTATGTATTGGTTTGTATATTCAAAAAAAATGTGGTAAGGAAATTGATAAAAATATTAAATACTTGAATTATTTGATGATGCTAACTATTTCTATTCTTGTTTTATCCATGCATTTCACACTTTTAGATAGAGTGGCGCAGTACTTTGGATTATTTTCTATAATATATGTACCAAATTGCATTAATATTGTTGAAAATAGAAAAATGCAGTATATGTTAAAATGTGTTGTTGTTGTTTGTTTTTTGGTTTATTTTGTAGGAATTCAATTATTAAGACCAGAGTGGAATAGAATTGCAACATATGGAGTTTTTTGGATGTGATAAAAGGGAGGAAAAAAGATGAGGATATTAATAGTCGTTGGGAATTGCTTGAAAGTAAATAGTTCTGCAAATTTATGTCACAAGGCATATATTCAAGGATTTATTGAAGGTGGGCATGATGTTACAGTGGTATCAATGTCAGACTTGGGACAGATTATAGATGAATCTATAGAATTACCCATAGGTGCAACGTATTTTTTTTATGACAGTTCATTTTTACTTAAATTTATAAAGCCAGATGCAAGAAAAGCAATGAATCAAGCAGTAGACAATAAGAAATTTTCAATTAAAACTAAGGTGTTTTCTGTTTTGCGTTCTTCTATAATGAAATTTTATGGTGTGTTTGGTTATTCTCAAGCTTGGATATCGAATACAGTAGCTCAGTTTTATGATGGTGAAGAATTTGATTTAGTTGTATCTTTATCATCCCCAATTACAAGTCATGTGGCAGCACATTTACTTATAGAACAAGAGAAGGTCAAATGTAAAAGGTTTTGCGAGTTGTGGGAAGATCCTTGGCAGTATGACATATATGACGATAAAATAGATGAAAAATTGTTACAATTAGAATATGATATTACTAGGTATGCAGACAAGGTAATTTATGTTAGTCCGATAACAGCAAAAATTCAGGCAGAGTTATTTCCTAAAAGTGCAAAAAATATTGATTGGGTAAACTTACCTTACTATTATAAGGATGAAAAAGAAAATGTAAAGAGTGGAAAGAATATATATGGATATTTTGGAGATTATTTTCCACAAACACGTAATCTTGCTCCATTTTATAAAGTTGCCAAAAAAATTAATTTGGAAGTGAATATATGTGGTATGCCTAATGAATTATTTAGAAGTACAGAAACGATTCACATATACCCAAGATTATCTTTAGGGGAATTGAAGAAATATGAAGATGTAACAAATGTATTAGTGTTTGTATGTAATCTGCGAGGGGGGCAAATTCCGGGTAAGATATACCAATACTCTGCTACCAATAAAAAGATTTTGTTTATTTTAGATGGAATAAAAGAAGAAATCGAAATAATAAAAGACTTTTTTAGAAAATATAATAGATACTATTTTTGCAATAACAATGAAGAGAGTATCTTGGATGTAATTCATGAGATTGAAGATGGTGGTTGTGAAATAATTGTTGATAAATGTATAGAGGATTTTTCACCTAAAAATGTATGTCAAAAAATTATTGAAAAATGCATGGATGATAAATAGGTAAGCAAGAAAGAAGAATGGATGTATCATTATGCTAAATAAAATAAGGAATTTATTAAAACATAAATCTGTAAATAATGGTATATGGTTATATTTATTGCAAATTTTCAATACAGTATTGCCGCTGTTAACATTACCATATATTACAAGGGTTTTAGGAGCAGCAGAGTATGGAGTTTTCTCGATCGCAATTAATATTGTGGGTTACATGCAAGTGGTTGTAGAATATGGTTTTGGAATGTCGGCAACAAGAAAGGTAGCGTTAAATAAGCAGCATGACCACATAAGTAAATTGTTTACCACTGTTTTGGTATCTAGAATAATTCTACTGCTATTTTGTAGTGTTACTGGTTTTGTATACTTTTTTATAAATCAATCGTCGCCAAAACAAGGCATATGTCTTATAGTTTTATTGCTATCATTATTAGGATATTGTGTACAGCAAAACTGGTTGTTTCAAGGCTTACAAGAAATGAAATATATTTCTATTGTGAATATTGTAGCAAGGACTATTTCTGTGATATTAACTTATGCATTGGTTAAGTCGGCGGATGATTTGTTATTATATTGTTTATTGTATGCAATTGCACCATGTATAAGTGGGGGGCTTGGATTTCTTCTGGCAAAAATAAAATATCATGTATGTTTTGTGCAAATTACATTAGAAGATTTAGTGAATGAACTTAAACAGGGGTGGTACATTTTTACCACGCAACTGAGTTCTAAAGTTTTCGGAGCTATAGGTATCACTTTTTTAGGTATATTTTCAATAGATTCAGTTGTTGGAATATATTCAGCCATACAAAAAGTACCTAATATAATGTTATTGATTTGGATGCCAATTAGTCAAGTGATGTATCCAATTGTCAGTAAAAAAATGGATGAATCTTTCCAAAAAGGTAAACAATATGTATATAGATTTAGAAAGATTTTTATTGGATTATTTGCAATTGCAGCATTAATTGTGGCTGTTTTTTCTAAAACTCTTGTGGCGATTTTATTTGGTACAGAATATGCATTGTATTTTTATTGGATACTACCATTATTGATGTGGATGCTGGTTTCAATAAATAATAATTTTTGGGGGATTCAAATTTTATTGGGAAGTGGGCATGATAAGGAATATAGCAAATGTTTTCAGATTGGAGTGGTATGTACAATTGTATTTAATTTTGTACTAATTTATTTTGGAAAAGGAATGGGGGCGGCTTGGGCGCCATTGCTTTCGGAGTGCATTTTAGGAATAACACTAAAACGAGAAATTAATAAGATAACAGAATGATTAAGAGGATATAATGAAATGAAAAAAGTGATGTTGGTATTTGGAACTAGACCGGAAGCTATAAAAATGTGCCCATTGGTCAACGAATTGAAAACAAGAGAAAGCATTAAAACAATTGTATGTGTTAGTGGACAACATAGACAGATGCTTGATCAGGTGTTGAAAACATTTAATGTAGAACCAGATTATGATTTGGCAATCATGAAAAATAATCAAACATTGTTTGATGTTACAACGAATATTTTGAATTCTATTAAAGAAGTGTTAGAAAAAGAAAGACCAGACGTAGTTTTAGTACATGGGGATACATCTACTACATTTGTAACAGCATTAGCGTGTTTCTATATGCAAATTCCTGTAGGCCATGTGGAAGCAGGACTACGGACATATAATATATATTCACCTTTTCCAGAGGAATTCAATAGACGTGGGGTTGGGATTATTGCGAAGTATCATTTTGCCCCTACGGAGCAAAGTGCTAATAATCTTTTACTTGAAGGTAAAGATGAGACGAATATTTATATCACTGGTAATACGGCCATTGACGCTTTGAAAACAACTGTGCGTTCGGATTATACGCATGAAGAATTAGAATGGGCACATGATTCAAGATTAATTATGCTTACGGCACATCGTAGAGAAAATCTAGGGGAGCCGTTACATAATATGTTCCGGGCGATAAGACGGATAGTAGATGAGTTTAAGGATGTTAAGGTAATATACCCAATTCATATGAATCCAGCAGTTAGAAAAGCAGCACAAGAAGAACTAGGAGACCACAACCGAATTCATATTATTGAACCTTTGGATGTGTTGGATTTTCATAACTTTCTTTCAAGAAGCTATTTGATTTTAACGGATAGTGGTGGAATTCAAGAGGAAGCTCCGTCTCTAGGAAAACCGGTTTTGGTAATGCGAGATACAACAGAGAGGCCAGAGGGGATTAAAGCCGGTACTTTAAAATTAGTTGGTACTGATGAGAAAACAATTTATGATAATTTCAAATTGTTACTTGAAAATGAAAAAGCGTATGAGTGTATGAGTAAAGCAAGTAATCCATATGGGGATGGATTTGCATCCAGAAGAATTGCTGATGTATTAGAAAAATAGTGAAATGTATAGAAAATAAAAGCGCTTTGCAAAAGTTTTAACTTTGTTGCAATAAAGTGTGCACTGAAAAATTTTAGTCATATTGTAGTGGGTTTTCGCGTAAAAAGGCGCAAAATGCTATGAAAACGTATGTAATAGAAACTGCAAAATGATTAGAGTCACATTCAGAATGTTGATGAGGGCTATGTAATCTATCTAAATGGGCGATTAATTATTTCTATAAGCAATTGATAACGATAGAGGGGGCAGATTTGAATTTAAATACGATTATAGAGAAATTTGAGATTAATGGAGAAATCTTAAAAACAGAAATTTACGGCAGTGGTCATATCAATACCACCTACCGCGTCACCACCACGGAGGATGAGTATATTTTACAAAAAGTCAATACCGCTGTATTTAAGAACATGGAGCAGTTGATAGAAAATGTGGCCGGTGTTACGGCTTACTTGGCTTCCGCCATTGAAGCATGTGGTGGTAATCCGAGGCGTGAGACTCTGCAGGTGATTCACACCCGCGATGGGCAGAATTACTTAAAGGGAGAGGATGATTTCAGTTACCGTATGTATTATTTTATTACCGATGCTTCTTGTTATGATACGGTAGAGAAGCCGGAGCATTTTTATGAAAGTGCTGTAGCCTTTGGCAGGTTTCAGGCGCTTCTGGCTGCTTATCCGGCGGAGACGCTGCATGAGACTATTCCGAATTTTCACCATACTGCCAAGCGTTTTGATACGTTTTGTAAGGTGGTGGAGCAGGATACTCTGGGTAGAGTGGCATCTGCAAGGGAGGAAATTGCTTTTGTCATGGAGCATGGCACGGACATGCCGGTGCTTACCGACATGCTGGAACATGGCGAATTGCCTCTTCGTGTGACGCATAACGACACCAAATTAAACAATATTATGATCGATAATCAAACCGGAAAGGGTATCTGTATCCTGGATCTTGATACGGTGATGCCGGGTCTGTCTGTCCATGATTTTGGAGATTCTATTCGTTTCGGTGCCAATACGGCATCGGAGGATGAGACCGACCTATCCAAGGTTTCTTTGGACTTGGAACTTTATGAGATTTATGTCAAGGGCTTTTTGGAAGGCTGCCAAGGTATCCTCACTGAGAATGAACTTAAAATGTTGCCCATGGGCGCCAAGATGATGACTCTGGAGTGCGGCATGCGCTTCTTGACCGATTATCTGGAGGGGGATACATACTTTAAAATCCACAGAGAGGGTCATAACCTGGACCGTGCCCGTTGCCAGTTTGCACTGGTTGCGGACATGGAGAGAAAGTGGAGTGAGATGGAAGCGATTGTGCAGAAGTACAGTCCGACGAAAAAAATATAAAAAACAAAAAAAGGGCGGCTCTCGCCCGGGATTACCCGGACGCAAGCTGCCCTTTTGGAAAGTGTATGCAATATGAAAATTGCCTATACTTTTGAAAAAAAGTATGCTATACTTGCATTGGGTTTTAGATGATATTGCAGACGTGAAGCAGGAGGAACTAGATGGCGGATCAAATCATAAAAGTAGAAAATAGAATAAAAAGATTTGGGAGTCAGCTAATAGAAAAAGCACAGAGCTATACCTTGGAACGTTTGGTGTGGTGCGTTGCAGCTGTTTTTATGTGTTGGACGCAAGTACAGAATTACCATGAATATATTTTTTGGCAGCAGATATATATTATGTCAGCAGTAGGTATTTTTTATTGCCTGAAATTGGGGGCTTTTCAGAAGGGGAAAAGGCTTTTGTGTGGTGTTGCCACTGCTTGTGGCATTGGCTTAACCATATATTTTGTGAAAATTAATTTTTACGCCAGCTATTACTATTTGGATATGCCGCTTGGTATTTTTATTACGGTACTGTTAAATTTGTATATATTGGTTATTTACGATGCAGTGAAGGAAAGGAGATTTCCGTTTGAAGTAAGTCCTTCTATACTTTTGTTTTTTTTGCTTATATTAAAGCAGACGTCTATTTATGATTACAAACGATTTTATTTGTATATTTTGCTCAGTTTACTTCCGCTCATTATGATGAAAAAGAGTGAGAGAGCTTGTGCAAGTGTATTAAAGGGAATGCTGGATGGTATATGCATCGGATTTTTTGTGATTCAAGGATATGCGTGGAAGCATAGACCGTACAATTACAGTGATATTCGTTATACCGGAATTTCCAATTCCTGTACCACCATGTCCAGGATTTATCTTAGCTATTTTGCTGCCTGGATGATTCAGTACGTTCAGCTGGCACGTAAAAAGTGGGGCATATGGAATGGTATGTTACGTGTGTTTTCTTGGCTGACAGCTACTTTTATCTTGTCATTGGAATATTTGACGGGCAGTCGTAGTGCGGTGTTAGCCATGATATTGATGACGGTAATAGCCATGGCGGTACGATATATACGCCTTAAGGATGCTTGGTGGAAATGGATAGGAAAGGCTGTTTTATGGATAGTAAATTGTGCCTGTGTAGGTCTGGTATCTTTGGCACTGTTTCCAACGGCGTATGCATCTGTAAGATATCTTCCGGCTTATTATAATCAGCCGGATTATATAAATTACACGGGATATCGTATGCTTTCCCGTCCTATTCAAGTGTGGGGAGAATATTTTTTCCCGGATAACGAGTACAATGAATTTTCGGTAATGGAAAATGAGGCAGTAGATAGTGTCAAGTATGCTACCTTTGAGGAGTCTGTGGAGCATAATTTGGGACGTATTATTCCGGGAGCTGGTGCGTTTTTGGAACGTGTTCTTGCGTCAGATTTATTATATAGTGGTCGTACACGCGCAGAGTATTATTATGAACAGGGAATATATACGCAAGCTCAATTTGATGAACAGATGTGGTATGTTGAGTATTGGTATGGTTCTAAAGGAAGTTCAGATGATAATGTTACGGAAGATGAGTTGGAAACAGACAATAAAATCACACAAGTGTATTCCAAACTTCTAGAGAAGATTTTATCTTCCCTTGTCTTACGGATAGATGCGGAAGACATGGCACCAAATAGTATGGAAGTGCTACCTAGTGGCTCACGAGGAGATTCCTCGGAGTATCCTTGGTATACAGAGGAAGAATATCCGGGGAATGGTATGGGATTGCGCATGGCTATTCATGAATACGCTATTAGTAAACTGAACAATGAAGGGCATAAGGAGGGGAGCTTTCGTATGTGGGTAACATCATGGAATCAGCAGCCTCATGCCCATAATATTTTCCTGATTGCAGGTTACAATTTTGGTATTCCAACTATGATTATGATGATACTGTTATTTATCATGGTTTTCTTAGTGGCTATGTACAATGTGCTTCGGTTTGGCAAGATAGAATACCTGCTTCCAGCTTTATTGATTGCAGGAATGACGGTATTTGGGTGGTTTGAATCAGGGTTTACGTATAAGAGCGAAATGATGGTTTGGATATTCCTCTGCACCATCTTTACCAATGTATATAAAAAAGATGAGAGAAAAAGTATTAGTTAATGTATTTAAAATATGCTGTATCGTGGTGTTTGGTGGACTTACTTTTTACAGTTTTATTCAAACGGGATACAGTCCGTTTGATTTGAGTAGTGAAGCCGTTTTTTTTAAAAATGACAATGGGATTGTAAGTCTGCTTTGGGTGCTTGGTGTAGTTGCGGTATTGTTTGTATTACTGCAATATGTAAATAGAGTGCAGACAAAGATAAATACCAGATTTCTGGCTATTGGAGCTGCTCTTCTGTCTGTAGTAGTCAGCCTCTTATGGGTGGCAGGTTCTAATATTGCGCCGGAAGCGGATCAGAGTAATGTACTTTATTATGCGTGGGCCTTTAATGAGGGAATTTTTTCGGGATTTGATAAAGGCAAATATGTAGCGACCTGTCCGCATCAATTGGGTATGATAAGCGTATTGCGAATTATGTATTACTTATTGGGAGACAGACCGAATCCTTATTTGGGGTTCCAGGTGATATCAGCAGTATGTGTGGGTATCATTGTATATGCGGGATATGAACTGGTTAGAAATATTAGCAAAAGGAATGTATTTGCCGAGCTGATATATTTACTATTGGCGGTTACCTGCTTTACGTTATATGCATACACTCCATTTGTATATGGTGAAATCCCTTCCACAGCACTCTTGTTTGTAGGAGCGTGGGCTTTGTTATCTGCAATGGAGCAGATGAAATGGTATAAGCTTTTTGCTTTGGCGGTATGTTGCGGACTCGCTGTGCAGCTTAGACAAAACTCTTTGATTATATTAGTTGGTTTTGTTGTACTGTTGATTGTAAAGTTGATTCAGCAATTTAACTGGAGATATTTGGCATTGATAGCAACTGTTTTTATTGGTTTCTGTGGCTCGAATTTTATCATAGATGCTATGTATCATGAGCATTTTCAAGAAGATGCTCATGCAATTCCGAATATATTGTATATCACTATGGGAACCAATTGGGAAGAAGAAAATCCGGGGTGGTTCTCCAAATATAATTACACGGTATTTTTTGAAAATGACTGTGATCCTGAGGCGGCCAGTCAAGTTGCACTTAGGGATTTAGGGCTTTTTGTTCAAAAATGTTTAGATGACAAAGCATATGCAGTGGATTTTTTGGGACAGAAAATTTTGGCACAGTGGAACGAACCGATGTATCATTGTTTGGCGATGAATCAAAACATTCAATATGAGCAGTTCCCTATCATTGCCGACATTTATTTTGGCTCTTTACGCAGTGTGGTAGAAGAGTACATGAATATATACCAATTGATTGTATACGGCAGTATTTTGGGTTTATTCATCTTGAATTTTAAGAAGTGGAACAAGATAGAACCTTTCGTTTTAATGATAGGTATTTTCGGGGGATTCTTGTTTACAATTATTTGGGAAGCAAAAACCAGGTATGTTTTTCCATATTTTATTATGATGCTGCCGTATGCGGCTGTTGGATTGCAGCAAGTTATAAATAAGCTGGAAGAGGCAAGATGTTATATTTTTCATAAAATCGTGAGAAAATAGTAACCATATGATAGGTGTATTTTATATAAAGTTAAAATAGTGAGCTGGGAGGAACAGAGTGAGACGTTTTACATGTATTAATCAGGGTTGGACTTTTATTGGTCCGGACAAAAAAGGTCAGATTGTAAATGTGCCTCATACGTGGAATGCCATTGATGGGCAGGATGGCGGCAATGATTACTGGAGAGGCAGCTGTGTGTATGAGAAGGAGTTTGAAGCTCCTGCTTGGAATCCGGAGACGGAGGCTGTTTATTTGGAGTTCCAGGGTGTTAATGCAAGTGCGGATGTGGTATTGAACGGGAAGCATTGCGTGCATCATGATGGGGGTTATTCTACCTTCCGTGTGGATGTAAGTGATCTGATGCAGGCGGACAATGATTTGAAGGTTACCGTGGATAATAGCGTGAATGACAGGGTATATCCTCAGAAGGCGGACTTTACCTTTTATGGTGGTATTTATCGTGATGTTCATGTGATTGTAGTAAATAAAAATCATTTCGATTTGGATTATTTTGGCGGTCCCGGATTACAGATTACGCCGAAAGTGGACGGCAAAAATGCCATTGTAAATATTAAGAGCTGGCACAATGCAGAGAACGCAGAGGTACTTATCCGTCTTTTGGATGCAGAAGGCAATGTGATAGCAGAAGGTAGTGGAACCGACGATTCCTTGCAAATAGAACAGGTACATTTATGGGATGGTTTAAAGGACCCATATTTGTACAAGGCGGTGCTTCAGCTTTCTGTAAATGGTGAAGTGGTGGATGAAATCAGCAGTCGTTTTGGTGTGAGAAGCTTTCATGTTGACCCGGAAAAGGGATTTTTCTTAAATGGCAGGGCTTATCCGCTGCACGGTGTGTCTCGTCATCAGGATAGAAAGGGCATTGGTAACGCACTGACAAGAGCTCATCATAGAGAGGATATGGAGCTCATTCGTGAGATGGGCTGTAATACCATTCGTTTGGCACACTATCAGCATGACCAGTATTTTTATGATTTGTGTGATGAGTACGGTATGGTGGTTTGGGCAGAGATTCCGTATATTTCATCTCATATGCCAAATGGCCGTGACAATACTATCAGCCAGATGAAGGAGCTGATTATTCAGAATTACAATCATCCTTCTATTGTAACTTGGGGTATTTCCAATGAGATTACCATTGCCACCAAGGACAAAAAAGACATGTTGGACAATCATCATATGCTCAATGATTTGTGCCATGAGATGGATCCGAGTCGTGTGACTACGCTTGCATGTTATGCAGTTTGTGGACCGTTCAATAAATCCGCCCATATTTCAGACCTTGTAAGCTGGAATTTATATCTGGGCTGGTATACACCGGGCTTGTTTTTAAATGATTTGTGGATTAACTTTTTCCACTTCTGTTATCCGAAGCGTCCGTTAGGCTTTTCTGAGTATGGCTGTGAGGCGATGCCGAACCTGCATTCTTCTAAGCCAAGACGTGGGGACCATACCGAAGAGTATCAGGCAGTTTATCACGAGTATATGCTGGAGTGCTTTAAGCGTCATCCATATATGTGGGCAAATCACGTGTGGAATATGTTTGATTTTGCAGCGGATGCCCGCGATCAGGGCGGCGAGCCGGGCATGAATCATAAAGGTCTTGTGACTTTTGACCGTAAGGTGAAAAAGGATAGTTTCTACTTATATAAGGCATACTGGAGTGAAGAGGGATTCGTTCACATTGCAGGCTCCAGATATGTAGACAGACCGGAAGCGGTTACCAAAGTAAAAGTATACAGCAATCAGCCGAAGGTTGCTCTTTATAATAACGGGAAGCTTGTTGCGGAAAAGACGGGCGAGCATGTGTTTACCTTTGAAGTGAGCCTGGAAGCTGAAAACAACTTAAAGGCAGTGGCAGGAAGCTTTGAGGATACCGCCTTTATTCGTAGGGTAGACAAGCCAAATCCGGCATACAAGCTGAATGTAAAGAGTTCCAACAGTGCAAACTGGGTATAAAAAGAAAAGGAGTGCGAAAAAGCAATGAGTAGCGAAAAGAATGCTCCGGCAAAGGCTAACTCCCTGAACAGAGCAAAATTATATCAATTAGTTTTATTTCCATTTAATAATGGTGCCACCAATGTATATTATATTTTGACATTGAACTTCATTGCATATTATGCCAATGGTGTCCTTGGTTTGTTTCTTACCTTTGCCACAACCATGGTTACGGTAATGCGTCTTTTTGATGCGGTAACAGACCCGATTATCGGTGCATTGATTGACCGGACAGTTACTAAGTTTGGTAAATTCAGACCGTTTATGGTTCTGGGTAATGTAATCATGATTGTATCTGCAATATTATTGTACTTCGGTACGCGAATTGTTTCCGCGGATATGATGTGGCTCAGATATACGTTGTTTGTACTGTTTTATGCACTTTATGTCATTGGTTACACTTTCCAGACGGCGTGTACACGTTCCGGACAAAGCTGTCTTACCAACGACCCAAATCAGAGACCGCTGTTTACTGTTTTTAACACGGTGGCTAGCTTGGTTGGTATGGGATTGGTACAGTTTTTGGCACCGATTATTGCAAAACAGTTCGGTGGTTACAATAGTGCGGAGTTCTTTAACTTTATGATTCCTTTGGCTATTATAGTTTCTGCAATTCTGACGGTGCTTGCAGTAGTGGGCATTTGGGAAAAAGACCGTGAAGAATTTTTTGGCGTTGGTGTTAAGCAGGAAAAAGTAAAATTCTCCGAGTACGCAGAGGTTTTGAAAAATAACACCGAGTTAATTCGACTGATGGTTGCCGGTGCGGGCTGTAAGCTGGCATTTTCCATTGCAACCAATATGACTGTGCTTTGTATGTTGTATGGTGCCATGATGAACAATTATGATGGTCTGTATTTGCCGATGATGATTGTAGGATATGTGTTCTCTGTGCCGTTCTTCTTATTAACCGTAAGAACCAGCCAGAAACACGGACAGAAGGCTTCCTTGGTGCGATATACGACCCTTGCACTGGTTATGTATGTAGGTGTGTTGGCACTTTTGATATTCTGGAAACAGGGTGTTCCGGCCTTTAACTTATCTATTAGCAATATAAATCTTTATACTATTTTGTTTGTGGTATTCTTTGGTATTGGTTATGGTGCCTACTATGCAACTGCAGATATGCCGATTCCGATGGTAGCAGACTGTTCAGACTACGAGACCTTCCGTACGGGTCGCTATATTCCTGGTATTATGGGAACCTTGTTCTCTTTGGTAGACAAGCTGGTTAGTTCTCTTGGTTCTACCATTGTGGGCCTGGCCGTTGCAGCAATCGGTATTGCTACGCTGCCGGATGGTTATACCCCATATTCAGAAGGTATGCACACCGTAGTTGTAGTGCTCTTCTGTATCGTACCGATGTTTGCATGGATTGCTACGTTGATTGCTATGAAGGGTTATAAACTGACCGGACCTCGTATGAAGGAAATTCAGGCAATTAATGCAGTACGCAAGGATGCCATTGCAAAAGGTATGAGCCTGGAGGAAGCCATGAAGACATGGCAGACTATTGACCAGGTGCCGGAGGCGTTTAAGTAAATATAGTTGTAAATATTTTGAAGAGATTATCGGAAAAGTATTGACAAGAGTGTCTGTCTGTGTTAAATTAAATCGGAAAGACGGAATTTAGGTCTTTTTTTAATGCTCAAATTTGTTATAGACAAACTACAGCGTCAGAAACGAAACAATCTATTATTACTTTAAGTGGAGGTAGAAACTATGCGTACTAGAATTACATTGGCTTGTACTGAATGCAAACAGCGTAACTACAATACTACAAAAGAAAAGAAAAACCATCCTGAAAGAATGGAAACTAAGAAATATTGTAGATTCTGCAAAACTCATACAATGCACAAGGAAACCAAATAATAGTGTATCTTTTTAGGAGGTTAGTATGAGCGAGAATGCAGCAAAAAAGACGAGAAAGCCTAGCTTTTTCAAGGGCGTAAAAGCCGAATTCAAAAAAATTACATGGCCAGACAAAACTTCATTATTGAAGCAGACTGTAGCTGTTATCAGCGTATCCGTCGTAGTGGGTGTGGTGATTGCGATTATGGATTTCTTTATCCAGTATGGCGTAAACATCTTACTTTCATTATAAGCGAGGGAGAGCGGTATGGCAGAAGCAAAGTGGTATGTAGTTCATACTTATTCAGGGTATGAAAACAAAGTGAAGGATGGTATCGAAAGCACGATAGCAAACAGAAATCTGGGGGATGAAATCTGTGAAGTCATGATTCCGATGGAAAAGGCGGAAGAGGTGAAAAACGGTGCTACCAAGCAGGTAGAGCGTAAAATGTTCCCGGGTTATGTATTGGTAAAGATGATTATGAATGACGATACCTGGTATGTAATCAGAAACACTCGTGGTGTAACAGGTTTCGTGGGTCCGGGGAGCAAGCCGGTTCCACTTACAGACTCTGAAATGAGAGCACTTGGAATCGCAGCTGAAAAGGCAGAAGCCGTTCTTTCTGTAGATTTTGCTGAAGGTGACAGCGTTGTTGTTACTGCAGGCGTATGGAAAGATACCGTAAGTGTTGTTCAGAAGCTTGACTTAAACAAGCAGGTTGTGACAATCGTAATTGATATGTTCGGCCGTGAGACACCTGTTGATGTAAATATTACAGATGTCAAAAAATTATAAGCAGTTTATTTTTCGTCTCGTGAGAGATGTATAAATAAAGGTAACACGAAAGCTCAGTATTGAGCTGTGGGAGCGAGCGAAAGGCTTGCGCCAATAACCACATTATAGGAGGTGCCACAATGGCAAAGAAAGTAACAGGATATATTAAACTTCAGATTCCTGCTGGTAAGGCTACACCAGCACCACCAGTTGGTCCAGCACTTGGTCAGCATGGTGTAAACATTGTACAGTTCACAAAAGAGTTCAATGCAAGAACAGCCGATAAGGGTGACTTAATCATCCCAGTTGTAATCACAGTATACGCAGATAGAAGTTTCAGTTTCGTAACAAAGACTCCACCAGCTGCAGTACTCATTAAGAAGGCTTGTAACATCAAATCCGGTTCCGGTAAGCCAAACAGAGATAAGGTAGCAACCATTTCTAAGGCTAAGGTTCGTGAGATCGCAGAGTTAAAGATGCCTGACTTAAATGCAGCAAGCATTGAGACAGCTATGAGCATGATCGCAGGTACAGCTCGTAGTATGGGTGTTGTAGTAGAAGAGTAATTTCAATAAAATTGGGAGACAAACAGGGTTTGTCGTTTGAACCATAGGAGGTAAATAATGAAACACGGTAAAAAATATGCAGAAGCTGCAAAATTAATCGACAGAACAGTTGCTTATGAGCCAGCAGAAGCAATCGCATTAGTTAAAAAGGCTGCTGTTGCAAAGTTTGATGAAACAGTAGAAATCCATATCAGAACAGGTTGTGACGGACGTCACGCAGATCAGCAGATTCGTGGTGCTGTAGTTCTTCCAAAGGGTACAGGTAAGACTGTAAAGGTTTTAGTTTTCGCAAAGGGTGCTAAGCTTGATGAAGCTTTAGCAGCAGGCGCAGATTACGCAGGCGGCGAAGAATTGATTCCAAAGATCCAGAACGATGGCTGGTTAGATTTTGATGTAGTTGTAGCTACACCTGACATGATGGGTGTTGTTGGTCGTCTTGGTAAGGTTTTAGGTCCTAAGGGCTTGATGCCAAACCCAAAAGCAGGTACCGTAACAATGAACGTTACTCAGGCTCTTGCTGATATCAAGGCTGGTAAGATTGAATACAGACTTGACAAGACAAACATCATTCACTGCCCACTTGGTAAAGTTTCCTTCACAGAAGAAGCTTTATTAGAAAACTTCGAAGCATTAATGAGTGCTATTTCCAAGGCTAAGCCAAGCGCTGTTAAGGGTCAGTATTTAAGAAGTATTACATTAACTTCTACTATGGGTCCTGGCGTAAAGGTTAACGCTGTTAAGTACTAATTAAGTGCTAAAAATTACAATTTAATATTGCACAGGGGTTGACAGATGTGAACCCCTGTGGTAATATACATTTTGGTCTTAGACCAGCCGAAGACAGCAGGTAAGTAATTGTAAGCGAGTAATCCGCCTGCCGAGGAGAAGAGTATATGATATTAGTCTCTCTCTGTTTTTGCGAATAGAGAGTTTTTTATATATCAGGCGTCAGCCAACCTCTTAATCGGCTCAAATCTATAAGGAGGTAAGAAAATGGCAAAAGTTGAATTAAAACAGCCTATCGTAGCAGAAATCTCTGAAGTAATCAAAGACGCTCAGTCTGTAGTATTAGTTGACTACCGCGGTCTCACAGTTGAAGAAGATACTGCATTACGTAAACAGCTTCGTGAAGCTGGTGTAAACTACAAGGTTTACAAGAACACTCTTATGAACTTTGCGTTCAAGGGTACTGATTTTGAAGCTTTAGCTCCATACTTAAACGGACCAAGTGCAATCGCTGTTTCTACAGAGGATGCAACAGCTCCGGCAAGAATTATTGCTGAGTTTGCAAAGAAGGCTAAAAACTTAGAAATCAAAGCAGGTGTTGTAGAGGGCGACCTTTATGATGCAAAGGGTATGGCAGCAATTGCATCCATCCCATCAAGAGACGTATTAATCTCCAAGTTACTTGGCAGCTTACAGTCTCCAATTACAAACTTTGCTCGTGTTATTAAGCAGATTGCTGAAAAAGACGGCGAGGTTGCAGCAGAATAATCACTGCGAATTAATTATTTAAGAAACAAATTAAAATTTATAAATTTCGGAGGTAAATAAAAATGGCTAAATTAACAGCTCAGGAACTTATTGATGCTATCAAAGAGTTAACAGTATTAGAATTAAATGACTTAGTAAAAGCTTGTGAAGAAGAATTCGGTGTATCTGCAGCAGCAGGTGTTGTAGTTGCAGCAGCTGGCCCAGCGGCAGAAGTTGAAGAAAAGACAGAATTCGACGTAGAATTAACAGAAGTTGGTTCTGAAAAGGTTAAGGTTATCAAGGTTGTACGTGAAATCACAGGTCTTGGCTTAAAGGAAGCTAAGGACGTTGTAGATAACGCTCCAAAGACACTTAAGGAAGGCGTTTCTAAAGAAGAAGCTGAAGCTATGAAGAAGAAGATCGAAGAAGTTGGCGCAAAGGTTACTTTAAAATAATCTACCCTCTTTATCGTATTTACATGGAAGCTACATTGCCCCACGGATTATGTCCGTGGGGTTTTTGTGGTGTGGCATTATTGTGGAGTGACAAGGCATCTATACTCACTCTTGAGACACGCTTTCGCTCGACGAAAAACGCAGCGGTACTAAGCTCAACTGCGGGCGAGCCCTTGTTTCGCTAAGGACCGGCGCTTTTCAACGGTCTCCAAAGTGAGTATAGATGCCTTGTCATTACCCCCCCAATAATGCCTCGGCTGCAAAATCACGGACGTAAGAGGTGTGTGGTATGTTGAAGTTTGGTGCAGTTTGGCATTGTTGCAAGAGGTTGGGGCGAATAACTGTGCTTTCGAATGCCTTCAAGCGAGCGTCGGTCCTTAGTGAAGCGAGGCGTGAGCCGAAGCTGAACTTAGTACCGCTACGTGAGCTTAGAGTGAGAACGTGCTGAGAAAGCGCAGTTATTCGCCCTAAAATCTAGCAACAAGGCAGAAGTGCAACCAAACTAGAAAATTTTTCAAAATACTACTTGACACGCACGTCGGTCTTGTGGTAAAGTAGATAAGCTATATTGGGATGTTATGCTTTTAAAAAGTATAATAAGCTAATGAAACTGGCCAAAAAGAAAGAACGGGGTGAATGTCAATGGAAAAACATAGAATACGACCACTTGCTGACGGCAAGAATATGCGTATGAGTTATTCAAGACAAAAAGAAGTTTTGGAGATGCCTAACTTAATCGAAGTTCAGAAAGACTCCTATAAGTGGTTTCTCGAAGAAGGCTTAAAAGAAGTTTTCGAAGATATTTCTCCTATTACAAACTATGACGATACTTTGAGTCTTGAGTTTGTAGACTTTGAATTGTGTGAAAAGGACAAGAAATACACAATCGAAGAGTGCAAGGAAAGAGACGCTACTTATGCTGCGCCTTTGAAGGTAAGAGTGCGTCTTCACAATAATGCGAAGCCTGAAATTGGTTTTGCGGAACATGAAATTTTTATGGGTGATTTACCTCTTATGACTGCTACAGGTACCTTTGTTATTAATGGTGCTGAACGTGTTATCGTTAGCCAGTTAGTGCGTTCCCCTGGTATTTATTATGCAATTGGTCATGATAAGATTGGTAAGACATTATATTCTTCTACTGTGATTCCTAATCGTGGTGCATGGTTAGAGTACGAGACGGACTCTAATGATATTTTCTATGTACGTGTTGACAGAACCAGAAAGGTACCTATCACTGTATTAGTCCGTGCACTTGGACTTGGTACAAACGATGAGATTTTAGAAGTGTTTGGCGATGAACCAAAGATTTTAGCCAGCTTTGCAAAGGATAATGCTCAGAACTATCAGGAAGGTCTCTTAGAACTTTACAAGAAGATTCGTCCGGGCGAACCTTTAAGTGTAGAAAGTGCTGAAAGCTTAATCAGCAATATGTTCTTCGATCCTAAACGTTACGATTTGGCCAAAGTAGGACGTTATAAGTTTAATAAGAAGTTAGCTTTTAGAAATAGAATTAATAAACACATTCTTGCTGCAGATGTAGTGGACCCTACTACGGGAGAATTAATCGCAGAAGCAGGAACAAAGGTTACAAGAGAACTGGCTGACACCATTCAGAATGCAGCTGTTCCTTTCGTATACATTCAGACAGAGGAAAGAAACGTAAAGGTTCTTTCCAACATGATGGTTGAATTGACAGCACACGTAGACTGTGATCCGGCTGAATTTGGTATCCATGAGAAGGTATATTATCCATTGCTTGCTCAGATTATCGAAGAAAGCGCTGGTGATGCAGAGGCGTTGGCGGAAGCTATTGCACGTAATGTAAGTGAATTGGTGCCAAAGCATATTACCAAGGAAGATATTTTTGCTTCCATTAACTACAATATGCACTTAGAGTACGGTATCGGAAATGATGACGATATCGACCACTTAGGTAACAGACGTATTCGTGCTGTGGGTGAATTATTACAGAATCAGTATCGTATTGGTTTGTCCCGTATGGAAAGAGTTGTTCGTGAAAGAATGACTACCCATGATGCGGGTGAAGTTACTCCACAGTCCCTTATTAATATTAAGCCGGTAACTGCAGCTGTAAAAGAATTCTTTGGTTCTTCTCAGTTGTCTCAGTTCATGGACCAGAACAACCCTCTTGGTGAATTGACCCACAAGAGACGTTTGTCTGCACTTGGTCCTGGTGGTTTGTCCAGAGATAGAGCCGGATTCGAGGTTCGAGACGTTCACTATTCTCACTACGGCAGAATGTGTCCTATCGAGACGCCTGAAGGTCCAAACATCGGTCTTATCAACTCTCTTGCAAGTTATGCAAGAATTAATGAATTTGGTTTTGTGGAAGCGCCTTATCGTATTATCGACAAGACGGATCCGTTAAATCCTCGTGTAACGGACGAAGTAGTTTATATGACTGCGGATGAAGAGGATAATTATCACGTAGCACAGGCCAACGAAGCGTTAGATGAAAATGGTTATTTTGTTCACAACAATGTTTCCGGTCGTTACCTGGATGAAACACAGGAATATCCAAAGTCTATGTTTGATTATATGGACGTATCTCCAAAGATGGTATTCTCTGTTGCTACCGCACTTATTCCATTCCTTGAAAATGACGACGCTAACCGTGCGCTGATGGGTTCTAACATGCAGCGTCAGGCAGTTCCGTTATTGTTTACAGAAGCTCCTGTAGTTGGTACAGGTATGGAAACCAAGACTGCAGTAGACTCCGGTGTCTGTGTAGTGGCTCCAAAGAATGGTACGATTGATTACGTATCATCCAATTTAATTAAAATGACAGCAGATGATGGCGAAAGAATTGAACTTCGTTTGACAAAGTTCTCTCGTTCCAACCAGTCCAACTGCTACAACCAGAAGCCTATCGTATTTAAGGGCGACAGAGTTGCTGCAGGTCAGGTAGTTGCGGATGGTCCTTCTACAAACGAGGGTGAATTGGCACTTGGTAAGAACCCGCTTATCGGTTTCATGACTTGGGAAGGTTACAACTACGAAGATGCTGTTCTTTTAAGTGAAAGATTAGTTCAGAATGATGTTTATACATCTATTCATATTGAAGAATACGAGACAGAAGCTCGTGATACCAAGTTAGGACCGGAAGAAATCACTCGCGACGTTCCGGGCGTTGGTGAAGATGCACTCAAAAACCTGGACGAAAGAGGTATCATTCGCATTGGTGCAGAAGTTCGTACCGGTGATATCCTGGTTGGTAAGGTTACCCCTAAGGGTGAAACGGAACTTACTGCAGAAGAAAGACTTCTTCGTGCGATTTTTGGCGAGAAGGCTAGAGAAGTACGTGATACTTCCTTAAAGGTACCTCACGGTGAATATGGTATTGTTGTAGATGCAAAGGTATTCACAAGAGAAAACTGCGATGAGTTAAATCCTGGTGTAAATCAGTCTGTTCGTATTTATATTGCTCAGAAGAGAAAGATTTCCGTTGGTGACAAGATGGCAGGTCGTCATGGTAACAAGGGTGTTGTTTCCCGTGTATTACCTGTAGAAGATATGCCATATCTGCCAAACGGCCGTCCGTTGGATATTGTATTAAATCCACTGGGCGTACCTTCCCGTATGAATATCGGTCAGGTGCTTGAAATCCACTTATCCTTGGCTGCAAAGGCTCTTGGCTTTAACGTGGCTACTCCGGTATTTGCAGGTGCAGACGAAAACGATATTATGGATACGCTGGATCTTGCAAACGACTACGTAAACCTGACATGGGAAGAATTCGAAGCAAAGCACAAAGCAGAATTACTGCCGGAAGTATTAAAGTACTTATATGAAAATAGAGACCATAGAGAACTTTGGAAGGGTGTTCCGATTTCCAGAGACGGTAAAGTAAGACTCCGCGACGGTCGTACCGGCGAGTACTTTGACAGCCCGGTAACTATCGGTCACATGCACTACTTGAAACTTCATCATTTGGTAGACGACAAGATTCATGCTCGTTCTACCGGTCCTTACTCCTTAGTAACACAGCAGCCTCTGGGTGGTAAAGCTCAGTTCGGTGGTCAGCGTTTTGGTGAAATGGAAGTTTGGGCACTGGAAGCATATGGTGCATCTTATACCTTACAGGAAATTTTAACTGTAAAATCCGATGATGTTGTGGGTCGTGTGAAGACATACGAAGCAATTATCAAGGGTGACAATATACCTGAACCGGGTATTCCAGAATCCTTCAAGGTATTACTCAAGGAATTACAGGCACTTGGTCTGGATGTTCGAGTATTACGCGAAGACATGACAGAAGTTGATATTCAGGAATCTGTTGACTATACAGAACGTGATTATCGTTTTGAAATGGAAGGCGACAGACGTAACTACAATTACGAAAACGAAAATTTAGGCGCTATGGGTTACCAGACGCAGGAGTTTGACGACGAGAGTGAAGAATTAGTTACGATTGAAGACGACTATGTTGATTCAGACGAAGATATGGATTTCGATGAGTAATTACGATTATTGAAGGGTCGCAGCCACCAAACGGCTGGCTGCGAGAACATTTAGAAAGGGAGTGCCATATATGTCAGAAATGAATAAAGAAGTGCAGCAGCCTATTTCCTTTGATGCCATTAAAATCGGTCTGGCTTCTCCGGAGCAGATTTTAAAATGGTCTAAGGGTGAGGTTACAAAGCCTGAAACAATTAACTACAGAACACTGAAACCGGAACGCGATGGTTTATATTGCGAAAAGATTTTCGGACCTAGCAAGGACTGGGAGTGTCACTGTGGTAAATATAAAAAAATCAGATACAAAGGCGTTATCTGTGATCGTTGTGGTGTAGAAGTTACAAAAGCAACGGTTCGTAGAGAGCGTATGGGTCACATTCAGCTTGCGGCTCCTGTATCTCACATTTGGTATTTCAAGGCTATCCCATCCCGCATGGGCTTAGTACTTGATATTTCACCAAAGAACTTAGAAAAAGTCTTATACTTTGCTTCTTATATTGTGTTAGACAAGGGCGATACTACATTGGCTTACAAGCAGGTATTGTCTGAACAGGAATATCAGGATGCCAGAGAAACCTTTGGCAACAAGTTCCGCGTAGGCATGGGTGCGGAAGCTATTAAAGAGCTTCTTTCCAATGTAGATGTTGCCGGTGAGGCAGATGCTTTAAAGGCAGAATTAAAGGATTCTACAGGCCAGAAGAGAAGCCGTATTATCAAGAGACTGGAAGTTATGGAAGCTTTCAGGGAATCAGGAAACAAGCCGGAATGGATGATTTTGGATGTGGTTCCTGTTATGCCTCCTGACTTACGTCCGATGGTTCAGTTGGATGGCGGCAGATTTGCTACGTCTGACTTGAACGATTTGTATCGTAGAATTATCAATAGAAACAATCGTCTTGCTCGTCTTTTAGAGCTTGGCGCACCTGATATTATTGTTAGAAATGAAAAGAGAATGCTTCAGGAAGCAGTGGATGCGCTCATCGACAATGGTCGTCGTGGACGTGCTGTAACAGGTCCTGGTAACAGAGCTCTTAAGTCTCTTTCCGATTTCTTAAAGGGTAAAGCGGGTCGTTTCCGTCAGAACTTACTTGGTAAGCGTGTTGACTATTCCGGTCGAAGCGTTATCGTAGTTGGCCCTGAGTTAAAGATTTACCAGTGTGGTCTTCCAAAGGAAATGGCATTGGAGTTATTCAAGCCTTTTGTTATGAAGGAACTGGTAAGCCGCGGCATCAGCTTAAATATTAAGAATGCCAAGAAATTGGTAGAAAAGATGGATACACAGGTTTGGGATGTTTTAGAAGAAGTAATTCGTGAACACCCGGTTATGTTAAACCGTGCTCCTACACTTCACAGACTTGGTATTCAGGCATTCGAGCCTATCTTGGTAGAGGGTAAAGCGATTAAGTTACATCCGTTGGTATGTACTGCGTTCAACGCGGACTTCGACGGTGACCAGATGGCTGTTCATTTACCGCTTTCCGTAGAAGCACAGGCAGAATGTCGTTTCCTCTTACTTTCTCCAAACAACCTGTTAAAGCCGTCCGATGGTGGTCCGGTAGCAGTTCCTTCACAGGACATGGTACTTGGTATTTACTATCTGACACAGGAGCGTCCGGGTGCACTTGGCGAAGGTAAAGCATTCAAGAACTTGAATGAGGCTATTTTAGCTTATGAAAATAAAGTAATTACCTTACATTCTCGTATCAAAGTCAGAGTGACAAAGACGATGGCAGATGGTACGGTGAAAATGGGTACGGTAGAGTCCACGTTGGGTAGATTTATCTTTAATGAGATTCTTCCGCAGGATTTAGGCTTTGTAGACCGCAGTGTAGAAGGCAATGAACTTCTTCTTGAAGTAGACTTCCACGTAGGCAAGAAGGGCTTAAAACAGATCCTTGAAAAAGTAATCAATACTCACGGTGCAAGCGTTACCGCAGAAGTATTAGACGATATTAAGGCTACCGGTTACAAGTATTCTACAAGAGCATCCATGACCGTATCTATTTCCGATATGACCGTGCCTGCTGAAAAGCAGCAGATGCTGGATGAAGCACAGAAGACCGTAGACCGTATTTCTATGAACTACAGACGTGGTCTTATTACCGAAGAAGAGCGTTATCGTGCAGTTGTTGAAACATGGAATGAAACCGATAAAAAGTTGACAGAGACCCTGTTATCCGGTCTGGATAAGTACAACAACATCTTTATGATGGCTGACTCCGGTGCCCGTGGTTCCAATCAGCAGATTAAGCAGTTGGCAGGTATGCGTGGTTTGATGGCTGATACAACAGGTAGAACCATCGAATTACCGATTAAATCTAACTTCCGTGAAGGTCTTGACGTATTAGAGTACTTCATGTCTGCACACGGTGCTAGAAAGGGTATGTCCGATACTGCGCTTCGTACCGCTGACTCCGGTTACCTTACCAGACGAATGGTTGACGTTTCACAGGAATTAATTATCCGTGATATCGACTGTATGGAAGGCACAGATACTATTCCGGGTATGTCTGTTTCCGCATTCATGGATGGTAAAGAAACCATTGAAAGCTTAAAGGATCGTATTACAGGTCGTTACTCTTGTGAAGATATTTGTGATGCAGAAGGTAATGTATTAGTTAAGAAGAATCATATGATTACTCCTGGCCGTGCAGCTAAGATTCTTGCAAAAGGTGTAAATGAACAGGGTGAACCAATTGAAACAGTAAAGATTCGTACCATCTTGACCTGCCGTTCTCACAATGGTATTTGTGCAAAGTGCTATGGTGCAAACATGGCGAGTGGTGAACCGGTACAGGTTGGTGAAGCTGTTGGTATTATTGCGGCTCAGTCTATCGGTGAACCTGGTACACAGCTTACTATGCGTACATTCCATAGTGGTGGTGTTGCCGGTGACGATATTACACAGGGTCTTCCTCGTGTTGAAGAATTGTTTGAAGCAAGAAAGCCAAAGGGTCTTGCAATCATCGCAGAAATTGCCGGTGTTGCTGCCATCAGAGATACTAAGAAGAAGCGAGAGGTTATTGTTACAAACGAAGCAACCGGTGAAGTGAAGGAATACTTAATTCCTTATGGTTCTCGTATCAAGATTTCAGACGGACAGGTACTGGAAGCTGGTGATGAACTGACCGAAGGTAGTGTAAACCCACATGACTTATTAAAGGTTAAGGGCGTTCGTGCTGTTCAGGATTACATGCTTCGCGAAGTACAGCGTGTATACCGCTTACAGGGTGTAGATATTGCCGACAAGCATATCGAAGTGATTGTTCGTCAGATGTTAAAGAAGATTCGCATCGAAGACAATGGTGATTCTAACTTCTTGCCGGGTACTTTAGTAGACATTCTTGAATATGAAGATTCAAATGCACAGCTTATTGCAGAAGGTAAAGAGCCTGCAGTTGGGGTACAGACTATGCTCGGTATTACCAAGGCAGCCCTTGCTACAAACTCCTTCTTGTCAGCAGCATCCTTCCAGGAAACTACCAAGGTTCTTACGGAAGCAGCAATTAAGGGCAAGATTGACCCACTTATCGGTCTGAAAGAAAATGTATTAATCGGTAAGTTGATCCCTGCAGGTACAGGAATGAAGCGTTACTACAATACTAAATTAAGCACGGACACTGTTGCGGAAGAGACAATCGAAGAAGAAATCACAGAAGAGGCATTTGCTGAAAGTGAAGCAGAAGAGATTGTTGTTTTTGACAACGCAAACGAAGAACTTGAAGTAACAGAAGTATAAGGAAACGAGGGGCGGAAATTTCCGCCTCTTGTATTGTTTTGAGTACAAATTTTTTGAAAATTTCTATTGACAATAGACAACATAAAAAGTATACTAAATCTTGTGTGTGAATGTCTAATTGCGCGTATAATTTTTTTGTGATTGGTACATATTACATACGAAGCCATTATTTTACAAAAAGAAAGAGGTGAAACAGAATGCCAACATTTAACCAGTTAGTAAGAAAAGGACGTCAGACTTCTGAAAAGAAATCTACAGCACCTGCTTTACAGAAAGGTTACAACTCTTTACACAAGAGAGCTACAGACGCTAGTGCTCCACAGAAGAGAGGTGTATGTACTGCTGTAAAGACTGCTACTCCTAAGAAACCTAACTCAGCTCTTAGAAAGATCGCCAGAGTACGTCTTTCCAACGGAATCGAAGTAACAAGCTACATTCCGGGTGAAGGTCATAACTTACAGGAGCACAGCGTTGTTCTTATCAGAGGCGGTAGAGTTAAAGACTTACCAGGTACAAGATACCACATCATCAGAGGTACACTTGATACTGCGGGAGTTGCTAACAGAAAACAGGCTCGTTCTAAATACGGCGCTAAGAGACCAAAAGCTAAAAAATAATTTTTTAGTCAGTTAGTTTTTATTAGTCTTAGGACTATGGAACTCATGGAGTTCCTGTACCACATAACAGAACTAATTATTAGTGTTGGTTATTTTGTTAGAATATACCGCACGAACACATGAAATTAGTAGACACAGTGTGAGTACCGTTGATTTATTTTCGCGAATAGACGCGACGCAAATTTGCAAAGCAAAATTGTAGTTTTTAAATAAGGAGGGAAGAAACGTGCCACGTAAAGGACATATTCAGAAAAGAGATGTATTAGCAGATCCTTTATACAACAACAAAGTAGTTACAAAGCTTATCAACAACATTATGTTAGATGGTAAGAAAGGCGTAGCTCAGAAGATTGTATACGGTGCATTTGCTAAAGTAGAAGCAAAGACTGGCGAACCGGCTTTAGATGTATTTGAAAAAGCTATGAACAACGTTATGCCAGTATTAGAAGTAAAAGCTAGACGTATTGGTGGTGCTACTTATCAGGTACCTATCGAAGTACGTGCTGAAAGACGTCAGGCTTTAGGTCTTCGTTGGTTAACTATGTTTTCTCGTAAGAGAGGCGAAAAGACCATGGAAGACAGATTAGCAAACGAAATTCTTGACGCAGCAAACAATACAGGTGCTTCCGTTAAGAGAAAAGAAGACATGCACAAAATGGCAGAAGCAAACAAAGCATTCTCCCATTATCGTTTCTAATAACAATAGGAGGACAAAACCTTGGCTGGAAGAGAATATCCACTTGAGAGAACTCGTAACATCGGTATTATGGCACACATCGATGCTGGTAAGACTACCACAACAGAGCGTATTCTTTACTATACCGGTGTAAACTATAAAATTGGTGATACTCATGAAGGTACTGCAACGATGGACTGGATGGCTCAGGAGCAGGAAAGAGGTATCACTATTACTTCCGCAGCTACAACTTGTCATTGGACATTACAGGAACAGGGTAAGGTTAAGCCGGGTGCTTTAGAGCATCGTATTAACATTATCGATACTCCTGGTCACGTTGACTTTACAGTTGAAGTTGAGCGTTCCCTTCGTGTACTGGATGGCGCTGTTGGCGTATTCTGTGCAAAGGGTGGTGTAGAACCTCAGTCTGAAAACGTTTGGAGACAGGCTGATACCTATAATGTACCTCGTATGGCGTACATCAATAAGATGGACATTTTAGGTGCAAACTTCTACGGTGCTGTAGAACAGCTTAAGAACAGATTAGGTAAGAATGCTATCTGCATTCAGTTGCCAATCGGTAAAGAAGATGAATTCAAGGGAATCATCGACTTATTTGAAATGAAGGCCTATATCTATAACGATGATAAAGGTGATGATATTTCCATCATTGATATTCCGGAAGATATGGTTGAAGATGCTGAGTTATATCGTGCAGAATTAGTAGAGAAAATCTGCGAATTAGATGACGATTTAATGATGGCTTATTTGGAAGGTGAAGAACCAAGCAATGAGGAATTAAAGGCAGTTCTTAGAAAAGCTACTTGCGAATGTGCTGCTGTTCCTGTATGTTGCGGTACTTCATACAGAAACAAAGGTGTTCAGAAATTATTGGATGCAGTTCTTGAATACATGCCATCTCCATTAGATATCCCTGCTATCAAGGGTGTTGATATGGATGGTAACGAAATCGAGAAGCACTCCTCTGACGAAGAACCATTTGCTGCTTTAGCATTCAAGATTATGACAGATCCATTCGTAGGTAAGCTTGCTTACTTCCGTGTGTACTCCGGTACTTTGAACTCCGGTTCTTATATCTTAAATGCAACAAAGGGCAAGAAGGAACGTGTTGGTCGTATCCTTCAGATGCATGCAAATAAGCGTGCTGAATTAGATAAGGTATACTCCGGTGATATCGCTGCTGCAGTAGGTTTCAAGATTACTACTACAGGTGATACAATCTGTGATGAACAGCATCCGGTTATCTTAGAGTCTATGGAATTCCCAGAACCGGTTATTGAGCTTGCTATTGAGCCGAAGACCAAGGCAGGTCAGGGCAAGATGGGTGAAGCTTTAGCAAAGCTTGCTGAAGAAGATCCTACATTCCGTGCTCATACAAATGCTGAAACAGGTCAAACAATCATTGCCGGTATGGGTGAGTTACACTTGGAAATCATCGTTGACCGTCTCCTTCGTGAATTCAAGGTAGAGGCTAACGTTGGTGCTCCTCAGGTAGCTTACAAAGAAACTATCACAAAGGCTGTTGATCAGGAATACAAGCATGTTAAGCAGTCCGGTGGTAGCGGTCAGTACGGTCACTGTAAAGTTAAATTCGAGCCTATGGATCCAAATGGTGAAGAAACATTCAAGTTTGAATCCAGCGTAGTTGGTGGTTCTATTCCTAAGGAATATATCCCAGCTGTTGGTAAGGGTATTGAAGAAGCGACAGCATCCGGTATTTTGGGCGGCTTCCCTGTAATCGGTGTATCCGCAAACGTATATGATGGTTCTTACCATGATGTCGACTCTTCTGAAATGGCATTCAAGATTGCAGGTTCTATGTGCTGTAAGGAAGCTATGAAGAAGGCTGGCGCAACATTATT
Source organism: Lachnospiraceae bacterium (assembly GCA_017521985.1). Lineage (GTDB taxonomy): Bacteria > Bacillota > Clostridia > Lachnospirales > Lachnospiraceae > RGIG6307. The sequence continues at coordinate 1,902 of JAFXAZ010000013.1, read as the reverse complement.
AGAGCCTATCATGAGAGTAGAAGTAACTATGCCTGAAGAATACATGGGCGACGTTATCGGTGATATCAACTCTCGTCGTGGTCGTATCGAGGGTATGGATGATATCGGCGGCGGTAAGATGGTTCGTGGTTATGTTCCACTTGCTGAAATGTTCGGTTATTCTACAGACTTACGTTCTAAGACACAGGGTCGTGGTAACTACTCTATGTTCTTCGAGAAGTATGAACCGGTTCCAAAGAACGTTGCTGAAAAGGTTTTAGCTGCAAAAGCTAAATAATTAAGGTAAAATAAGTGAATTATCACTTGCGTATTTTATATTTTTCTAATATAATAAATATTGGAATTTAAAAAATAATAATCTATATTTCATGGAGGATTACAGAAATGGCAAAAGCTAAATTTGAGAGAAATAAGGCTCATTGTAACATTGGTACCATCGGCCACGTTGACCATGGTAAAACAACTTTAACAGCAGCTATCACTAAGGTTTTAGCTGAAAGAGTTGCTGGTAACGCAAAGGTAGACTTCGAAAACATCGATAAGGCTCCAGAAGAAAGAGAACGTGGTATCACAATCTCTACAGCTCACGTTGAGTATCAGACAGAAAATCGTCACTATGCTCACGTTGACTGCCCGGGACATGCTGACTACGTTAAGAACATGATTACTGGTGCTGCTCAGATGGACGGTGCTATCCTTGTAGTTGCTGCTACTGACGGTGTTATGGCTCAGACAAAAGAGCACATCTTATTATCCCGTCAGGTAGGTGTACCTTACATCGTAGTATTCATGAACAAGTGTGACATGGTAGACGATGAAGAATTACTTGAATTAGTAGAAATGGAAATCACAGAGCAGTTAGAAGAATATGACTTCACTGATTCTCCAATTATTAAGGGTTCTGCTTTACAGGCTCTTAACGATCCAATGGGTCCTTGGGGCGACAAGATTATGGAACTCATGGCTACAGTTGATGAGTATATTCCAGATCCAGAACGTGACACAGACAAGCCATTCTTAATGCCAGTAGAAGACGTATTCACCATCACAGGTCGTGGTACTGTTGCTACAGGTAGAGTAGAACGTGGTGTTCTTAAGCTCAACGAAGAAGTTGAAATCGTTGGTATTAAGGAAGAAACAAGAAAGACTGTTGTAACTGGTATCGAAATGTTCCGTAAGTTAATGGACGAAGGACAGGCTGGTGATAACATCGGTGCATTACTTCGTGGTGTTCAGAGAACAGATATCCAGAGAGGTCAGGTTCTTGCAAAACCAGGTTCTGTTAAGTGCCATACAAAGTTCACCGCTCAGGTTTACGTATTAACAAAGGATGAAGGTGGTCGTCATACTCCATTCTTCAACAACTATCGTCCACAGTTCTACTTCAGAACAACAGACGTTACTGGTGTATGTAACTTACCAGCTGGTACAGAAATGTGCATGCCTGGCGATAACGTAGAAATGACTATCGAGTTAATTCACCCAATCGCTATGGAACAGGGTCTTACTTTCGCTATCCGTGAAGGTGGTAGAACAGTAGGTTCAGGCCGTGTTGCTACAATTATTGAATAATTGTAAATAACTCAGTATTTATGGGGCTTTCCGAGTATTCGGAAAGCCCTTTTTACGTGGAAAAGAAGGACGAACATTGAGATTTTGGTCTTGTTTTTTTGAATTTAGTATTGTATCTGGTTATAGTGGCAAAGAAATCATTTATATTAGATTGGTCAGGAGTTCACAAAAGAGTTGATAATTGAACGTCATATGCTATAATGTTTAAGTGAAGTATCACATTTTGAGCAGATAAAAAGAGCAGTCTACCTAAATGTGGAACTGCTCTAAATGTGATTCTTCATAATTGTACCAATTCGCGGAACTTTAGCCGAGAACTGTATGGGGATA
>JAFXAZ010000063.1 GCA_017521985.1 Lachnospiraceae bacterium | reverse complement strand
TACTGTTTAAGGTTTTGTTCTCTGAATTTCTTCCAGATGAGATGACCTTTCATCTCATTTATTAGGAATCTTTCAGGGTTGCATTGCTGTTTATTTGTCAAGGTACTGTTGTCGCTTTTAGCGGCAACTCAATTAATATAACATAGTCGCAATCTCTTGTCAACTACTTTTTTAAATTTCTCCCAAAAACTTTTTTGATAGAAATTTAGCGCAGAAAGAGGGATTTGAACCCTCGCGCCGGTTACCCGACCTACACCCTTAGCAGGGGCGCCTCTTCAGCCTCTTGAGTATTTCTGCTCGCTGAATAACACTCGCTACCAACGTATTTGTGCCCCGCTTTCGCAGTGCATTATTGATTATATATATCAAATCCTACTTTGTCAACACTTTTTTTTGCACTTTTTTTGATATTTTTTTCGTGCTCAACATATTGTATTTAATAACTCTAATCAATACTATATGTATATTCTTGAAAATTATTCCAACAAATTGTTGTTTCGTATAAATCATTTCCTTCTGCATCAATTACTACAATAACAGGAAAGTTTTCTACCTCTAATTTACGAATAGCTTCTGTTCCGAGATCATCATATGCAATTACTTCTGATGATTTTATTGCTTTTGAAAGCAATGCGCCCGCTCCACCAATAGCTGCAAAATAAATGGATTTATTTTTTTCAATAGATTTAATAACCGTTTGGGAACGCTTTCCTTTTGCAATCATACCTCCCAATCCTAAATCCAAAAGTGCAGGGGTATATTTATCCATGCGGCTTGCTGTGGTCGGACCAGCGGATCCAATAGGTCTGCCTTCTCTTGCCGGTGACGGTCCCATATAATAGATTATATTATTGCTTATATCTATCGGAAGCTTTTTACCTGCCTGTAATGCTTCGTACATTCTTTTGTGTGCCGCGTCTCTGGCTGTATAAATGGTGCCTGTAATAAAAACACTGTCTCCACTCTTTAAACTAATTATTTCTTCTCTATTTATTGGTGCATGAATTACTCTCGTCATACCATAACCTCCATTTATAACTCGCGTACCGCATGTCGATTTACATGACAACAAATATTTACTGCAACCGGAAGTCCCGCGATATGAGTTGGATATGTATTAATATTTACCGCAAATGCAGTGGTGGTACCGCCCAAACCACCCGGGCCTATTCCCGAACAGTTAATTTTTTCCAGCAATTCTTCTTCCATTTCTCTTACATAGGTAATATGAGAACGCTCATGAATACTACGTGTAAGTGCCTGCTTTGCTAGAAGCGCACATTTTTCAAAAGTACCGCCAATACCTACACCAACCACCATAGGAGGGCAGGCATTAGGTCCAGCTTCCTTTACCGCAGTAAAAATAGCTTCTTTGACACCTTCTATACCATCTGCAGGTTTCAACATAAAAATGCGACTCATATTTTCGCTTCCAAAACCTTTAGGTGCTATTGTAATTTTGACACGGTCACCCGAAACAATATTATAATGAATAACTGCAGGAGTATTGTCTTTTGTGTTTTCACGAATTATAGGATCCTTTACCACAGATTTTCGCAAATATCCTTCTACATAGCCCTGACGAACACCTTCGTTTATAGCATCTTCCAGACTTCCACCTTCAAAATGGACTTCTTGGCCAATCTCCATAAAAACAACTGCCATTCCGGTATCCTGACAAATGGGTATCATATCTTGACCTGCAATATTTAAATTTTCTTTTAGTTGTTCAAGGACAATCTTCCCAAGGACGGACTTCTCACTATCTGCCGCCTCAGACAAAGCCTCCCTCATATCCGGAGACAAAAAATGATTGGCTTCTATGCACATTTCCTTTATAGTTCGCGTTACTTCTGATAGCAGAATGTTTCTCATGGTTCTTCTCCTGTAAATGAAATGTCAGAGGGCTCCCCTGAAAAGGAGAGCCTCTTTTCTTCTTATTTTAAAATAGTATCTTTGATTGCATCTAATTCATCGCCTGAAACCGTTTGAGGTGTCCATGTAATGCACGGTGCATCTTCCTTGTAGCGAGGAATTAAGTGTAAATGGAAGTGGAATACGGTTTGGCCGGCAACCTCTCCATTATTTTGCACAAGATTGAATCCATCTGCCTTAAGCGCATCTGTCATTTTAATCGCCATCTTCTGTGCAAGCTTCATTGCTTCACCAGCTAAATCTGCCGGCATTTCATAGAGGTTTGCATAGTGGTCTTTTGGAATAATAAGAGAATGTCCCTTCGTAGCCGGACCCAGATCCATAATTACAACAAAATTATCGTCTTCGTAAAGCTTTCTGCTTGGGATATCTCCATTTGCAATTTTACAAAAAATACAATTGTCTTTTTTCATAATTAGTATGCCTTTCCCCAGTAAACCATTTTTTGAGCTTTTTTGCCGCAGCATACACAAGTATCACTTAACTCTTCCTGCTCAAATGGCATACAACGGCTTGTTACAGATAACTTTTCTTTAATAGTATCTTCACACGCTCTGTCACCACACCACATTGCTTTTACAAAACCGGTTTTTTCTGCAAAAATTGCTTCTAATTCTTCCATGTTCTTTGCAACAAAAGTGTTTGCTTCTCTGTGTGCACGAGCTCTTTCCAGCATCTCAACCTGCATTGCATCTAATACTTCTGCAACTTTGTCTGCTAACTCTTCGAAAGAAACTTCAATCTTTTCAAAGGTATCTCGTCTGCAGATAATGCACTTGCCGGCTTCGATATCCTTTGGACCACATTCAATTCGAACCGGAATACCTCTCATCTCCTGCTCTGCAAACTTCCAGCCCGGACTCTTGTCAGTGTCATCTACTTTAACTCGGAAGCCTTTATCAGCCAAAATCTGACGTAATTCTTCTGCCTTTTCCAAAACGCCTTCTTTTTTCTGAGCGATTGGGACAACCATAACCTGTGTAGGTGCTACCTTTGGAGGTAAACAAAGTCCTCGGTTATCACCATGAACCATAATAATTGCACCAATCAAGCGAGTTGTCATACCCCAGGATGTCTGATGTACATATTTTAGTTTATTATCCTTGTCTGTAAACTGAATACCAAATGCTTTTGCAAAACCGTCACCAAAATTGTGGCTTGTACCACTCTGTAAAGCTTTACCATCGTGCATTAAAGCTTCGATGGTATAAGTAGCTTCTGCACCCGCAAATTTCTCTTTATCGGTTTTACGTCCCTTAACAACAGGGATTGCAAGTACCTGTTCGCAGAAATCCGCGTAAACGTTCAACATCTGCTGTGTTCTTGCTTCCGCATCCTCTGCAGTTGCATGGGCAGTGTGACCCTCCTGCCACAAAAACTCACGGCTACGAAGGAATGGACGTGTTTCCTTTTCCCAACGAACTACGCTGCACCACTGATTATATACCTTTGGTAAATCTCTGTAAGACTGGATATCGTTTTTGTAGAAATCACAGAATAATGTCTCAGATGTAGGACGCACGCACATTCTTTCTTGTAAAGGCTGAAGACCGCCGTGTGTAACCCAAGCTACTTCCGGCGCGAAACCTTCCACATGATCCTTTTCTACCTGTAATAAACTTTCCGGGATAAACATTGGTAAATATACATTCTGAACACCCGTTGCTTTAAATCTTGCATCTAACTGAGACTGAATCAACTCCCAGATCGCATAACCTGCCGGCTTGAACACCATACAACCCTTTACAGAAGTGTAATCAACAAGTTCTGCTTTTTTTACAACGTCTGTATACCATTGCGCGAAATCTTCTTCCATTGCGGTAATCGCTTCTACCATTTTCTTTTCTGCCATAATTGCCTCCTAATTTGTAAAAATAAAAGGGCGGACGCAAGAGTCCAATCCCCAAGGGACCGGAATCCGGCGGTACCACCCTTATTAATGTCGAAACATTCACTCAAATTCTTTAACGCAGAAATACGCCGCATTTTCATACGGAGCTCCCCAGTAGGTTCTGTAACACGCCGTAGGAATTCACACCAACCATTCCCTCTCTGAAACCCATTATCACATACTAATCCGGTTCAATGCCACCATACATTAAATCTTATGCCATTTTTGTGCAGATGTCAAGAGGTCTTAGAAGTTTCTTGTTTTTTAGTTACCCGTTCATAAATCGTACAAATTAACAAATACCCGATAGGTCCCTTAAAAATGCCGCTTGCACCAAAAAGCTGGATACCGGCATATATGGAAATCCAAATACCGATACTTGGAAGCTTTGTGGCGTGGCCCAAAAATTTCGGTTCCAAAAATTCTCTTGTCACAGCACAAACTATAAATAAAACGACGCAGACCGTGCCGGGAATATAGTCCTTTTCTAAAAACTGCCAAAGTGCCGTGGGAACTAACACAATCCCTGTTCCAAACACCGGAAAAAAATCCAGTACCCCTGCCAACAGTCCCAAAAGCCAGCCCGCTTGAATTCCACTGATCGTCAGAACAGGAATACATATTAAACAAATAATCAAAAATAATTTTCCCTGAGTTTTCAAATATGCTTTTGCATATGAAATAATATCCTGGCTGATTCCCAAAATCAATCTGCCTTCACTTTGCTGTTCCATTTTATTTTTTACTTTTGTAAATACTCCTGCCAGTAGGAAAATAGATAAACCATACGCACCGATATTAAACAGTATCTTACTACTAATTTGAATAGCTGTCTTGGACCATTCTGCCACCGGTCCCATGCCATGCTTCTGCAAATATGTGACTACTTTTTGTATCCAAGGATTTTTTAAGATTTCCTGGCACCAACTAAAATCGCATCCCTGTAAATACGGAATCAATCCAAACCAAACACACAGTGCCACACTCACGATAATCAATACCAGCGAAATATACGCCATAGGCTTTCTGCCGATGCCAAGTCGTCCACTCCATTTACTAAGCCCTGGCTCGACCCCTACCAATATAAGAAAAGCAACAATCAATGGTGCAAAATATCGCCAAATCACTGCAAGAAAAAAATACACTATTGCTGATATCAACAATAGTGTAAAATATGGTCTTTTGATATGTCTTTTGTTTTTTTCCTGCATATACTTTTCCACCCTTACACTTTCGTTGAGAATAGTATTTACGCAGTCAAAAAGATTATTTGCCTGAAATTAAATTACAGAAATTTGGAAAAGGCTTTATTTTCCGGCTTTACTTCAAAAGATAATTCTTTTCCCGTAAGCGGATGCTTAAATGTAATACGATTTGCACAAAGTACCACTTGACGAATCCCTTCTTTCAAACTAAGCTCTTGCGATGTACTGCTGCCATATTTGACATCCCCCAAAAGCGGCATGCCATGATGTGCCATCTGACAGCGAATCTGATGAAATCTGCCGGTTTCAATTTCCACATCTACTAACGCCAAATCACCCTGTTTTTGTAGAATTTTATAATGCAGGCACGCTTCCTTGGCCTCTTTTATGTTTTTTGCTTCCTTTATATTAGAAGAAATTATTTTGGCAACCTGACCATCTTTTAGTAAATAATCGTTAAAAGTACCTGTTTCTTCTACATCTATTTTTTCCAAATGCACCACTGCCAAATATTTTTTATTTAAAGTGCCCGCCGCCAACTGCTTATTTAATTTCGCTGCCGCTTCCTTGGTTCTGCCAACCACCAACACCCCTTCTACCGGCTGATCTAATCGATGCACCAACCCAATATAAGGACTCACACCCTGACGCGCCAGATAATTTTTCAGTTCACTTTCGCAATCCATCTGCCCCACTCTGGCTGACTGCACTGCAATACCTGCCGGCTTGTGGATGACAAAGAGTTGTGAGTCTTCGTACAGTATTTTTGTTTTCATAATGCTTCTTTTAATTCCATAAAAACCCTAAATTAAATTTTGAAGCGATATCCTACGCCCCAAATGGTCTCAATATACTGAGGCTTCGCAGTATCGTACTCAATCTTCTCGCGAATTTTCTTAATGTGAACCGTAACCGTCGCAATATCTCCCACGGATTCCATATCCCAAATTTCACGGAAGAGTTCTTCCTTGGTAAATACGTGGTTTGGATTTTCTGCCAGGAAGGTAAGCAAGTCAAACTCCTTGGTAGTGAATGCTTTTTCTGCATCATCCACGTATACACGGCGGGCTGTTTTATCAATGCGAATGCCACGTATTTCGATAATATCATTTACCTTGGCCTGACTGCCAACTAATCTGTCGTAACGAGCCATATGGGCTTTTACACGGGCAACCAGTTCACTTGGACTAAAAGGTTTGGTCATGTAGTCATCCGCTCCAAGACCTAAGCCACGTATTTTGTCGATATCATCTTTTTTCGCTGAAACCATAATAATCGGAATATTTTTCTTTTCACGAATGGTCTTACATACTTCGAAACCATCCATACCCGGAAGCATTAAGTCCAAAATAATTAAATCGTAGTCCTCGGTCAGCGCCATAGCAAGACCTTTTCTTCCGTCATTGGCAATAGACACGTCAAAACCGCTCAATTCCAAATAATCCTTCTCAAGGTCTGCAATTTCAATTTCATCTTCTATAATTAATATTTTGCTCATATAACATCCTCCTTAATTTTCCTGTGAATTTACTATATATTTACGAATTACAAAATGGATACAGGTACCCTCACCTTCTTTGGACGTGGCCCAAATATAACCACCGTGGTCCTGAATAATTTTCTTTACTATAGAAAGTCCTATTCCGCTGCCGCCTGTTCCGGAATTTCTGGAAGCATCGGTACGATAAAACCTGTCAAAAATATTTTGCAAGTCCTTCTGTGCAATCCCTTTGCCGTTATCCTCAATCTCTACGCGAATTGAGTCCACCTCATCTAAAATGCGAATGTGAATCTTGCCACGCGGCTTATCCATGTACTTTACACTGTTGCTGATGATATTGTTAATCACACGCTTCATCTGCTCCGGGTCTGCAATAATGGTAGTATCCGGAGAAACCAGATTTTCATAATTTAAAGTAAAATGCTTACTCTCCAAATCCAATCCCACTTCTTCAATACAATCTTTGAAATATTCACCCACTTGGATTTTGTGGAAATGATACGGGATACGGTTATTGTCAATGCCGGAATATACCGAAAGCTCATTAATCAGCTTGTCCATATCGTTAGCTTTATTGTAAATCGTTTTTACATAACGGTCAATCTTTTCCGGAGTGTCCGCAATACCATCAATAATACCTTCTGAATAACCTTTTATTGCAGTAATCGGTGTTTTTAAATCATGGGAAATATTACTGATAAGCTCTCTATTCTGCTTCTCTCTTTGAATTTTTTCTTCTGCATTTTCCCGCAGGCGAAGCCGCATATCCTCATAATTACGATAAAGGTCGTTAATTTCACTCCCTTTTTCAGGGGGTTCCAGACGATATTCAAAATCACCATTTTTTATATGCTTCATAGCAACGTTTAATTCACTGATGGGCGATATAAAGTCTTTGTATAACCATAAAGAAAGCATAATACTGGTAAACACCAATATAATGATAATGGAAAAAATCATGCTTTTAAAAAGGTTTGGAGCTATAATTTGCTCGAAGCCTTCCATTGGCTCTTCCAGGAACTTTCCAATATCCATTTGTGTCCGTTCTTCCACCTCCTGAGTAATTGCCTGGCGGAAATTTTCCTGATTTTGTACCATATACGTACCTACTAAAATAAATGTTACACAAGTAAGTACCAGCGGAATTAAAATCATGGATAAGCACGTTATCATTAATTTTGTTTTTAATTTCATATATTCACACCTTTCTTGATATTACTATACCACATTTAAGCAACTGTAAGAAATAATTTTGCATGAATAATATATAAAAAAATAATAAACTTGTTGACAAATAAGAAAAATAGTGTATAATAAAAACAGTAATAGTTATTATTTTCAAGGAGGTGATGAAATCGCTAAAGTATAGTCGTCAACGAGAATGTATTAAGACATTCCTTATGGGTCGCAAAGACCACCCCACTGCCGATACGGTTTATATGCATGTAAGGCAGGAATATCCAAATATCAGTCTTGGCACGGTTTACCGAAACCTAACACTTCTATCTGATATTGGAGAAATCAGTCGACTGAATGTCGGCGACGGCGTTGACAGATTTGACGCTGACACTTCCCCTCATCAACATATTGTCTGTACCTGTTGCGGATGCGTTCAGGATATATACCTTCCTGATGCCGAAAAGATTTTAAATTACGCAGGCAATTTTTACGGAGGAATTATTACAACTCAAACTATTAACTTCAGAGGCACATGTAGTGACTGCCTCAAAATATCAAACAATAATTAATTTTTAAAGGAGATTTATTTTATGGCAAAATTTGTATGTAATGTATGTGGTTATGTTCACGAAGGTAATGAAGCACCTGCACAGTGCCCACAGTGTAAGGTTGGTTCTGATAAATTTACAAAGGTAGTTGAAGGCGAAAGAACCTGGGCTGCAGAACATGTTATTGGTGTTGCTAAGGGTGCAAGAGAAGACATTATTATGGACTTAAGAGCAAACTTCGAAGGCGAATGTACAGAAGTTGGTATGTACCTGGCAATGGCTAGAGTTGCTCATAGAGAAGGTTATCCTGAAATTGGTCTTTACTGGGAAAAGGCTGCTTGGGAAGAAGCAGAACATGCTGCAAAGTTTGCTGAATTATTAGGCGAAGTTGTGACAGATTCTACAAAGAAGAACCTTGAAATGCGTGTAGAAGCTGAAAATGGCGCTACAACAGGTAAATTTGACCTTGCTAAGAGAGCAAAAGAGCTTAATCTTGACGCAATTCATGACACAGTTCACGAAATGGCTCGCGACGAAGCTAGACACGGCAAGGCATTTGAAGGTTTACTTGCTCGTTACTTTGGTTAAAATAATATAAGAAGGAGGGTGTTTCATTATGGAAAAATATGTATGTCCTTGTGGTTATGAATATGATCCGGCAGTAGGAGATCCTGATAATGGTGTTGCTCCGGGTACAGCATGGGAAGATGTTCCGGAAGGCTGGGTTTGTCCTTGGTGCCAGTTAGGCAAGGAAGTTTTTGAAGTTCTTGCATAAAAAGTAAAACTGTTCCTTTACTTTTTAAATATACTATTTCCTATAATTAAAAAAAGACTGCTTTCACTGCATTGGAAGCAGTCTCTTTTTTATAAAATTAGCAAATTTCTCTTGGCGAAATTTGTCGATTAGTATATAATAAAAAAAGCATAAATTATTTATGAACTTTTTATAATGAAAGTCAGGAAAAGAGGTACTATGTTTAAAAAACGACCGGATGGCCGCTTAATCAAAAACCTGGAGCCAATGGAACAAATTATGCCTTACATAATGAAAACAAGAACCGACTCCATGAATATGTATGATGATACCTTTGACTGTGCTCCTATGGATGACTATATTAAAGAGAAGGCTGAACAAGGTATTGAATTAAATTACATGCACATTATTATTGCTGCATTGGTTCGCCTAATTGCACAGCGTCCGCAGTTGAACCGATTTGTTATGAACGGGCGCATCTATGCCAGACCAAAAATTTGGGTAAGCTTTGTTGTTCATCCTACTCTCAGTGATGGCAGCGTAGGTACTACTATCAAGCTTTGCTTTGAAGGTACAGAATCCATTTTTGAAGTTGCAGAAAAAGTAACCGAAGCAGTAAAAAAAGAAACCACACAGCGTGTTGGAGAAAATGGAATTGACAAGCTTCTTCGTACTTTAATGAAGGGTATTCCGGGTCCTCTTATTAAATTCGTAGTAAATACCCTTATGTGGATGGACAAACACAATATAATGCCTAAGGCAATTGTGGACTTAAGCCCATTCCATACATCTATATTTCTTACAAACTTAAAATCCTTGGGTATTAATCATGTATTCCACCATGTCTATAATTTCGGTACTACCGGTTTATTCTTTGCCATGGGAAAGGAAAAGCAAGTTCCCGTTATTGAACGTAAAGAAATTACTATGCAAAAACATATGGGGTTTGGTTTTGTTTCTGATGAACGTTTTTGCGATGGTTTATATTTTGCCATGTCCCTTCGTCAGCTTCGTAAAATTATGAAAAATCCGGCATGTCTGGAACAGCCGCTTGACAAAAAAGTAGAGGACACCGAGTAGTGCCCTATTCTACTTTAATATTTAAACCTAATTCTTCCGGTAAAAATCTAGGGCATACATTTTCAGATGAGGTTATTACACTCGCTGCAAGATGTGTGCCTATTTCAATGGCTTCTGCCATACTCTTGCCATAGGTAAGACCGATGGAAACACCGGCACAGAATGCATCGCCGGCACCGGTTGTATCTTTTACGTGTACTTTACGTGCCGGACAAATGCCTTTTTCTCCATCTAATACAGCATAAACAGCACCTTCTCCGCCCATCGTTACAATCATGGATGGGATATTGGCTTTATTCACATTTTCACTAATAATGTCACAAAGTTCTTCCGGTGTTTTTTCACTATAATCATCTACAAATAAAATACCTGCTTCTCCCTGATTACAAATAAAACAATCCAATTGCTTTAAGAAATCACGTCTTTCCGCAGCAATACTCATATTAGACACTAGAGCAAAAACTTTTTTATCATGCTTGTCTGCTAATTCAATTACTTTCTTCACAATTTCCTTTGCAAGGTCAATCTGAAGCACTATAGAGTCTGCATTTGCAAAAATTTCATCCCCTTTTTCTTCTAATAAATCCAGTATCGGCATAAAATTCGGTCTACTGGAAATAGAGCCTGCCACATCCCCATTATTGTCAAAAACAGCAAGCCAGGTGCCCATTCCATTTGGAACGGTTAACACATAATCCACATTTACTTTATGATTTTTTAACTTCTGATAAATGGCAGCACCTAGAGGTGTATCATCTACAATACCGACATAAGTTGGTCTAAGCTCCACATTGGCAATATCCTCTACTACATTTCTTGCCACTCCGCCATGAACATACTCCACACGACCTACATTTCGACCTGTTGGCAAGTAAATATCATGAGGAAAACCCTTTACATCCATAAACGCTGTGCCGATTACAACAATACCCATACTTTTCTCCTTTACATTCACCAGTATAACGGATTTCGTATTTTTTAGTTTTACCTTTAATACTTAAGACTATGATACAATCTTTGTCGATTTTAGTCAATCCATTGTAAAATAACCTTCTTTATGCTAAAATGACCTCGTATCAAATTGTATAGGCATTTTAAAGTTAGCACATTTTATTTTTATAAAGAAAGGATAGCTCATGGAAAAAATTGCAAGCTTTACCATAGACCATATAAAATTACAGCCGGGCATTTACGTATCCCGAAAAGATAAGGTTGGTATGGAAACTCTTACTACCTTTGACCTTCGCATGACTTCTCCCAATGAGGAGCCTGTTATGAACACTGCTGAAATGCACACCATTGAACATTTGGCCGCTACATTTCTTCGTAATCATGCTGACTGGAAAGAACGCGTCATTTATTTTGGGCCCATGGGATGCCGCACCGGTTTTTATTTGATTCTTGCAGGAGATTTGGAAAGCCCTGATATTGTCCCTTTAATGCAGGAGATGTATGAATTTATTGCCACATTTGAAGGGGATGTTCCAGGAGCAAGTGCCAAAGACTGCGGTAATTATTTAGATATGAATCTTCCTATGGCGAAGTTTTTGGCTCATAAATATTTGACAGAAATTTTAGACAATATTTCAGAAAATAGATTGACTTATCCACTTTAAGTGTGTAACTTCGTTATTTTTGTGGATAACTTACGAAAAAAGAGGTAAAAAATGAGTAAAATTGGTATTATTGGTGCAATGGACTTAGAAGTAGATACTCTCAAAGCACAGATGCATTTGAACAAAGAAATAACAAAAGCAGGCATGACTTTTTGTGAAGGTACGTTAAATGGTACCCACGTTGTTATCGTAAAATGTGGAATAGGAAAAGTAAACGCGGGTATGTGCGTGCAGATTTTGGCAGACCTGTTTCATGTAACTCATATTATCAATACCGGTGTAGCAGGTTCCTTAAATGCAGACTTAGATATCGGAGATATTTTAATTTCTACCGATGCAATTTATCATGACATGGACGTTACTATTTTTGGTTATGCACCTGGTCAGGTTCCCGGCACCCAGACTGCCGAATTTGCAGCAGACAGCCACATGGTAGAACTTGCTGTAGCAAGCTGTAAGGCAGTAAACCCTGACATTACTTGCAGAAAAGGCCGAGTAGTAACCGGAGACCAGTTTATCTCCTCCAAAGAAGTGAAAGAGCGACTGATTAATGTATTCGGCGGTTTTTGTGTGGAAATGGAAGGATGTGCAATTGCACATGCTGCCACCTTAAATAACCTACCATTCGTTATTATCCGCGCCATCTCTGACAAAGCAGATGACAGCGCAGAAATGGACTACCCAACTTTTGAACGTGAAGCAGCAAAACACAGTGCGAAGTTAGTGGCTGATTTTGTGACAAAATTATAATTTCTTGCGGAACACCAACAACTTACTAAAGATATAATTTCCGATAATAACCAATACTGCTGAAACAAATGTAGTAATATATACATTTACACCCATGAAACCTAGTAATTGTCTTAAACCAATATCCAGGAACAGGGTAAAAAGACGGGAACCAATAAACTTTACTAATTCTGAAAAAATATGTGGGTTTGTACTTTTAAATACAAACCTTCTATTTGTCGGGAATGCAAATGCCACACCCGCAGTCCAGTTTACCACACTCAAAATCAAATTTTGAGTGCTGGTTGGATTTAATGGATTACCAAAAATTACGATGTTTACAAAGAACATACAGAACCATGAAACAATCGTAGTCAACACGCCCACAATTAAGTACACAATAATTTCTTCGTATTTTCTATATAAATCCCAAGCCAAATTCCACAGCTTTAAGAATAGTTCTTTTGCTTTTTTCATTATTATTTCTCCTACATATTTACAGCATTTCTAAGTTCGCCTCTTTGGTAAGCTTCGATATTGAGTCGAACGCCCTCCACACAGCGGGTACGTGCTTCCACACTTGCCCATGCCAGATGCGGTGTAATCACCAACTTATTTGAATCCATTATTTTGCCTAAAGGATTATCTTCCGTAATAGGCTCCTTTTCCACCACATCCAAACCTGCGCCTGCAATAGTTCCGGCTTCCAAAGCTTCGTACAAATCGCTGTTATTTACTACGGCACCTCTGGCAACGTTAATGAGTATAGCGGATTTTTTCATCTTTGACAAAGCCTTGGCATCGATTAAATTGCGGGTAATATCAGTTAATGGACAGTGTAAGGACAAATAATCACTCTCTGTAAGTAGTGTATCAAAATCTACCTGCTCATATTCAGTCACTTTACTGCGACCGGTTACAGAATGAAAAATCACCTTACAACCAAAACTTTCAGCAATTTTGGCCACACGTCTGCCAATATTACCCATACCGATAATACCCCAGATTTTGCCTTCCAATTCGTTAAAAGGTACATCAAAATTGGAAAATCTGGACTGTGCTGCATAAGCACCACTTTTAACATAATTATCATAGTGACGAAGCTTCTGTGACACATAAAATGCCAGTGCAAATGTATGCTGAGCCACCATAGCTGTAGAATAATCCACTACATTACACACCGGAATACCTCGGCTCTTACAATATATTATATCAACCGTATCGTATCCCGTTGCAAATACACACACTAATTTTACATTAGGAGCATCCTTTAAAGATACTTCATTTATTGGTGCCTTGTTGGTCACTATGATATCTGCATCCTTTACACGCTCTGCCACTTCTTCGGCAGTAACCGTATTCTCATAATAGGTCACTTCGCCCAAATCACTATAATCCACGGGAATATCAGTACCTACACTATTTCTTTCCAAAACTACAATTTTCATAAATTCTTTTCCTTTGTATACACATTAAATAATATATAATTTCTGTACAAAATTT
Organism: Lachnospiraceae bacterium; assembly: GCA_017521985.1. Classification (GTDB taxonomy): domain Bacteria; phylum Bacillota; class Clostridia; order Lachnospirales; family Lachnospiraceae; genus RGIG6307. Next base: position 5,695 of record JAFXAZ010000063.1, on the reverse strand, counting down.
ATTTTATCAAAGATGTATTTAAAAAGCAACGTTTCATATACATTTTAAACCACGCCTTATCTTATACAAAAAACTCCTGTAACAGGGAATCTAGTTCTTCTTCCATTTCTTTAGAAAATGTTTGTTTTTTTCGCTGCTCTTCTTCTAAAATCTGTAAAACTTTTTCTTCCGCCTGGAATGCTTTTGCAACCTGAATACGATTAACCATGTGATTTTCAATATATTCAATTATATTAAGCCTAAGAAGCTTATCTTTTCCTTCATAATCACATATACTTACTACAGAGAAAAAAATGTACAATTCCAAAAAAGCAATCAAATAAAAAGGAGAAATTTCTCGAATTGTCATTTTTGCCAGAATACCACGAAATGCTCCCAAACCCGCAAATATAATACTGATAAGCAAGCTTTGTCCACTTAAAAACCGCCATGTATTTACTTTTAATCCACAAAATTTTAGTCTATTTATTGATTTATCCACAAAAACTTCCACATTTATTTGTTCCTGTATTCCAAATTTTCTTTCATCTTCTGTGTCTTTTCTGCCATAACTATTTAAAAATTTTGTTTTAATGGCTTTCAACTCTCGTCTTTTTGTAATAGACATATTTTCGGCATCTTTTATAAATTGATTATAATTTACTGCCAAAAAAATAAGTATTCCCATGCTCATCAAGAAGAAAAAAAACATACCTATGCTGCTGAGACCTTCTACCAATAAAATTTGAAACATATTTACCTCCTGCTATAAAATTTGTTATGTTAATTATAAAAATTTACATATAATATCACAAGAAGAAACTTAAAAAACCTCTCCAAAAAGTAGTGCATTTTCCTTTACTTTTCGACAAAAAGGAGATAGTATTATAAGTAAGAAATTTTTAGAGAGGTTTTTTTATGAGATATACAACTAAGGGAACTTGTTCTCGTTTCATTGATTTTGATTTAGAAGATGGCATTGTAAAAAATGTATTATTTACCGGAGGATGTAACGGTAATTTAAAGGGCATTGGTGCTTTAGTAGAAGGTATGGAAGTTAACGAAGCAATCAAAAGACTGTCCGGTATTACATGCGGTATGAAGCCAACTTCTTGTCCTGACCAATTAGCAAAAGCCCTTACAGAAGCATTAGCAGGAAATTTAAATTAAGAGGATGACTATGAAAAAAATAGTTTTAACAGGTGGCGGTACTGCCGGTCACGTGACACCAAATATTGCATTACTGCCGCATTTAAAAGAAGCCGGTTTTGAAATAAGCTATATTGGTTCCTATGATGGTATTGAAAAACGTTTAATCAGCGATTTTGAGATACCTTATTATGGTATTTCTACAGGTAAGTTGCGTAGATATTTTGACCTAAAGAATTTCACGGATCCATTCCGTGTACTAAAAGGATTTGCAGAAGCAAAAAGTACTTTAAAGAAAATTGCTCCTGATGTAGTTTTCTCCAAGGGTGGCTTTGTAAGTGTACCTGTAGTACGTGCTGCTGCCAGCCTTGGTATCCCATGCATTATTCACGAATCCGACATGACTCCGGGACTGGCTAATAAACTATGTATTCCGGTTGCCTCTAAGGTATGCTGTAATTTTCCGGAAACTTTTGAACTTTTACCAAAGGGAAAAGCAGTGCTTACCGGTTCTCCAATTCGCGAAGAACTGGCTATGGGTTCCAAAGAAGCCGGTCTTAATATGTGTAATTTCCACAACAGAAAGCCGGTTATCATGGTTATCGGCGGTTCTTTAGGTGCTGCCAGTGTAAATATGTGTGTCAGAAAAGCTCTTCCTGTTTTATTGGAAGATTACCAGATTGTACACATTTGCGGAAAAGAAAAGGTTGACAATCTTTTACTTAATACACCCGGTTATAAGCAATTTGAATATGTAAAAGAAGAATTAAAAGATTTATTTGCCATGGCAGATATTGTAATCAGTCGTGCAGGTGCCAATGCTATTTGTGAGCTCTTGGCATTAAAGAAGCCAAACCTATTAATTCCCCTTTCGGCAAAAGCTTCTCGTGGTGACCAGATTTTAAATGCAAATTCCTTTAAAAATCAAGGATTTAGCATGGTTTTGGATGAAGATGATATGTCAGAAGATACTTTAATCAAGGCTGTGGATGGGCTTTTTGCAAACCGTGATATGTACCGTAAAGCTATGGAAGAAAGTAATCTTACTGACTCTATTGCAAAAATTATGGATTTAATTAATGAAACTATAAACAAGTAATTGAAAGGGCCTTTGTATAAATCTGCATATATTGCAAACTTTATACAAAGGCTGTTTTTTTATGTACCTTATTCAATTTCCTGTTCTAATTTTTTGAACATCTCGTCCATAAAAAAATCATAGAAGCTTACATCCAGTCCGTCACATATTTTTTTAATAGTAACGATTCCCGGATTCTTACTGGAACCACTTGCAATAGATTTAATAGTGCTTGGATGAACGCCCGCGATATAAGAAAGTTCATTTAAGTTAACACCTTTTTCTTTACAGTAAAATGCCAGTCTGATTACAATAGCCTCTCTGCTCTTCATTAGAATCCCCCCTTTATTAATATTTACCCCTATTTTACACGATTTTTGTCGATGATTTGGACGATATATCGTCCAAATTCATATTTTTATTGATTTTTTTATATTTTTTGATAGAATTTTATTATTGAATATGTTTAACAATGAAATTTGAGGGAGTTTTCATGAGTATTTTAAATGTTGAAAATTTAACACATGGATTTGGTGACAGAGCTATTTTTAATAATGTATCCTTTCGCCTTTTAAAAGGAGAGCACATTGGATTAATCGGTGCTAACGGAGAAGGTAAATCTACGTTTATGAATATTATTACCGGAAAATTACAGCCGGATGAAGGAAAGATTGAATGGTCAAAACATGTACGAGTAGGTTATTTAGACCAGCACACTTCCTTACAGCCGGGTATGACTATTCGTTCTGTTCTTTCTTCTGCTTTTGATTTTCTTTATGAGATGGAAGCAGAAATGAATGAAATTTGTGAGAAAATGGGAGATTGTACCGAAGAAGAACTTTATCAGTATATGGAAGATTTGGGTACTATTCAAGAAATGTTAACGGTTCATGACTTTTACTTAATTGATTCAAAAGTAGAAGAAGTAGGACGTGCGCTTGGTCTTTCCGATATTGGATTAGACAAAGATGTAACAGACTTATCCGGTGGCCAGCGTACCAAAGTGTTACTCGGCAAGCTTTTACTTGAAAAACCTGATATTTTACTTTTGGACGAGCCTACCAACTATTTAGACGTGGAGCATATTGAATGGCTAAAGCGTTATTTAAATGAATATGAAAATGCTTTTATTTTAATTTCTCACGACATTCCTTTTTTAAACAGCGTTATTAACTTGATTTATCATATGGATAATCAGGAATTAAACCGTTATGTAGGAGATTATGATAAATTCCAAGAAGTATATGCCATGAAGAAGGCTCAATTAGAGGCTGCTTATAACAAACAGCAAAAAGAAATTGCGGACTTAAAGGATTTTGTTGCACGTAATAAAGCACGTGTTGCCACTAGAAATATGGCAATGTCCCGTCAAAAGAAGCTGGATAAAATGGATGTAATTGAACTTGCTGCGGAAAAACCAAAGCCGGAATTTAACTTTAAAGAAGCAAGAACTCCGGGAAGATACATTTTCCAGACTAAGGATTTAATTATCGGTTATGAGGAACCTTTAAGCAAGCCTTTAAATTTAGAAATGGAACGTGGTCAGAAAATTGTCCTAGTCGGCAGTAACGGTATCGGTAAAACTACTCTTTTAAAAAGTATTCTTGGCTTGATTCCGCCAATCAGCGGTTCTGTAGAACAAGGCGATTATTTGGAAATCGGTTATTTTGAGCAGGAAATGCCGCAAAATATTTCTACTACCTGTATTGAAGAAATCTGGCAGGAATTTCCGGGTTACACCCAGTACCAGGTTCGTTCTGCTCTTGCTAAATGCGGTCTTACCACTAAACATATTGAAAGTTTATGTAAAGTATTGTCCGGCGGTGAACAGGCCAAAGTACGTTTATGTAAATTGATTAATAAAGAAACAAACATTTTGCTTCTCGACGAGCCTACTAACCACTTAGACGTTGATGCTAAAGAAGAATTAAAAAGAGCCCTTAAATCATATAAGGGCAGCATTTTAATGGTTTGCCATGAACCGGAATTTTATGACGGACTGGCAACGGATGTATGGGATTGTAGCAAATGGACTACGAAATTGATTTAATGTAAATGCTCTGAGGAGGATGGTTTATATTCACTTCTGAGACACGTTCTCACTCGACGAAAAACGCAGCGGTACTAAGTTCAACTTCGGCTAACGCCTTGTTTCACTAAGGACCGGCGTTTTTCAACGGTCTCATAAGTGAATATAAAACACCCTCCTCATTTTCATATACACCACATTAAATCAATATTTCGTTACACATTTTTATAACTTCAACATTATTAATAATTTTATATTCTATATTAAATTTTGTGAAGGAGTTATTAGCATGAATATTTGTTATCCTGACTATAATAATTGTATTACAAATTTAGCGTGTTCTATTTTGAAGGAATTTGGTATTGATTATGGTTCCGGAAGTTCATTAAAAATTTGTGATGATTTGTTTCAAAAGAATTATAAAAATATTGTTGTTCTTTTGTTTGATGGAATGGGAAAGTGTATTATTGATAATAATTTAAGTAAAGATGGTTTCTTTGCAAGTCATATGGTAAATACCTATAGTTCTGTATTTCCTCCGACAACGGTAGCTGCTACAACAAGTATTGATAGCGGAAAAAATCCGGTTGAGCATAGCTGGCTCGGTTGGGATTGCTACTTTAAAAAAATTGATAAAAATGTTACGGTTTTTAGAAATGTAGAAAGTGGAACCAATATACCTGCAGCAAATTTTAATGTTGCGAGAAAATATTGTCCTTATGAAAGTATTGTATCAAAAATTAAGGCTGAAGGAGGTCAGGCATATTATTCTATGCCTTTTTCAAAACCTTATCCAAGTGATTTTAAAAGCATTTGTTCGAGAGTTAAAGAATTATGTGAACTTGATGGTAAAAAGTATATTTATGCATATTGGAATGAGCCTGATTATACCATGCATGGAAAAGGTTGTTATCATGAAGAATCCAAGAATGTGCTGGCTGACCTTGAACTTACAGTAGTAAAACTTTGTAATGAATTGGAGGATACTATTTTAATTATAACAGCAGACCATGGTCTTATTGATTCAAAAGGAGTTGCACTAGAAGATTATCCTGAACTTTTAAATTGCCTCGTCAGATTACCATCTATCGAACCAAGAGCATTAAACTTCTTTGTAAAAAAAGGAATGACTCAACAATTTAAAGATTTTTTCAACAAAGAATTTGGTACAAAATTTATATTATTAACCAAAGAAGAATTACGTAAAAAGAAATTATTCGGTAATGGAACAGAACATTCAGAATTTAATGATATGCTAGGTGATTTTCTAGCTGTTGCAGTAGACGATTTAAGTATTTTTAACACTAGAGAAGAAAAAGTGAATATTCTCGTGCGGTAAAACCGCCAATCCGGCAGGCAAGAAACCGCCTGTCCGGGCTGACGGAAACCGCTTATGCGAGTTTACTCGCGTAATGCTTTATCCAAACCGTATACTTCGCGCATGGATATATCATGTTCAG
>JAFXAZ010000062.1 GCA_017521985.1 Lachnospiraceae bacterium | reverse complement strand
CAGAGGCGGTATGCATCCGGCAGATGAAAACGATACACCGGTATTCGTGGGACGTTTCAATATTGGTGCGGTTTCCTTACATTTACCAATGATTCTTGCAAAGTCTCGTCAGGAAAGCAAGGACTTTTATGAAGTATTAGACTACTATTTAGAGTTAATCCGTAAGCTTCATATTCGTACCTATGCATATTTGGGTGAAATGCGTGCATCTACCAATCCTTTGGCATATTGTGAAGGAGGTTTCCTCGGCGGCCATTTAAAACCAAGTGATAAGATTAAGCCTCTATTAAAGGCTGCAACAGCAAGCTTTGGGTTTACGGCATTAAACGAGCTTCAGGAGCTTTACAATGGCAAGTCTTTAGTAGAAGACGGTCAGTTTGCAGTAGAAGTTATGGAATATATCAATACAAAGATTAATCAGTTTAAGGAAGAAGATGGCAACTTATATGCAATTTACGGTACTCCTGCAGAAAGCCTTTGTGGTACGCAGGTTCAGCAGTTCAGACGTAAATATGGTATCATAGAAGGTGTTTCCGACAGAGAATACGTAAGCAATTCTTTCCACTGCCACGTAACCGAAGAAATTACCCCAATTCAGAAGCAGGACTTAGAGGGAAGATTCTGGGATTTAGCAAACGGTGGTAAGATTCAGTACGTGAAGTACCCGATTGATTACAATAAAGATGCAATTAAGACTTTGATATACAGAGCGATGGAATTAGGCTACTATGAAGGTGTAAACTTATCCTTGGCATACTGTGATGATTGCGGTCATCAGGAATTAGAGATGGATGTATGCCCTAAGTGCGGCAGCCGTAACCTGACCAAGATTGACCGAATGAATGGTTATTTGTCCTATTCCAGAGTACATGGTGATACCAGACTGAATGCTGCAAAAATGGCCGAGATTGCCGAAAGAAAAAGCATGTAAGGAGACAATAATATAAAATGAGATATCATAATATAACGAAGGATGACATGCTTAACGGCGATGGACTCAGAGTAGTTCTCTGGGTGGCTGGTTGTGAGCATTGCTGCAAAGGCTGTCAGAATCCGATTACATGGGATGCGGCAGGCGGTTTGGCCTTTGACGAAGCTGCAAAAGCTGAAATTTTTGAGCAGTTAGACAAAAACTACATTTCCGGGATTACCTTTTCCGGTGGTGACCCATTACATCCTGCAAATCGCATTGATGTACGTAATTTGGCTATGGAGATTAAAGAAAAGTATCCAAATAAAACGCTGTGGTTATACACAGGCTATACTTGGGAAGAAATTGCACAGTTTCCAATTATGAAATATCTGGATGTTGTAGTAGAAGGACCTTTTGTTTTGGAGAAACGTGATGTAAAGCTTCTTTGGAAGGGCAGCTCCAACCAGCGTGTAGTAGATGTAAAACGTACACTGGCAGGAGAAGACATTACCGTACCGGTATTACATTGTGGAGATTATAACAAATGAAAAAAATCGCAAAATTTCATAAAGTCAGCTTCGAACAGTTTGCAGAAGGATTTGCAGATTACAGCAAGGACTTAGAGGTTGTTCGTAAGATTTATGACAGTATAAAACTTCCAAAGCGTGCTACAAAAGGCAGCGCAGGCTATGATTTCTTTGCACCGGTGGGCATTGTGTTGGCACCGGGCGAGACCATGAAGGTTCCTACCGGCATCCGCTGTGAAATGGAATATGACTGGGTACTGAAATTGTATCCAAGAAGCGGACTTGGATTTAAATACCGCTTACAGCTAAATAATACCGTTGGCATTATTGATGCAGATTATTTTTATTCCGATAACGAAGGACATATTTTTGCAAAGATTACCAACGATTCCAACGAAGGAAAAACCGTAGAAATACCGGCAGGCACCGGATTTATCCAAGGCATTTTCTTAGAATACGGTATTACCGTAGATGATGATGCAACCGAGATTCGTAACGGCGGTTTCGGTAGTACAACCAAATAATAAATAGCAAAAAACCTGATTTCCATACGATGATGTTATTGAATCATCGGTGGCAGTCAGGTTTTCTTGCTATTTCCGGTAATTCATAGGTGATAAGTTACTCAGAGAGACCTATTTACTCAAGATGACCCGATTTTTAAGATTTTTCCGGACACCAAGACGGTAATCGACCTGGGCTTTCGAGTGCTGCGCGGTATTTACCGTGGCGTAGAGGATGGGCTACAAAGGACTTGGCAACGGCCATAACGGCACACATCATTTCCTTATTGACGACTTCTGTCGTACGGTTGAAAACGGCAAATTGTCTCCTACCAACATCTGGCAGGTGGCAAGATGGAATATTCCTGGACTTTTAGCACACCAGTCCGCACTTAAGGGCGGCGTGACCATGGAAGTACCGGATTTAGGAAATCCGCCTGAAGATTGGGAGATTTTGTGGGAATAGTAACAAAATAGACAGCTTCGTAAAATGAAATAAATATTAGCAAAAGGCTCTTCTAGAAAAGTGTAAAGCTTTTCTAGAAGAGCCTTTTGCATGTTTATGATAGTAGGGATATGTGCTAAGGAATTTATGTGCAAAATTTGAATCAAATACTGCATATTTGACGAAAAGGTGCTGAAAAAGCGTGGCGTAATAGTTGATTTGTATAATTCTGAGGGGCGCTTTCAAAAAGTGTCCATTTACCGGAATGCATTCATATGCTAGAAAAATAGTAGGAAGGATTTGTTGATGGGAGGTTACTTAATTATGAATTTAGAAAATATGTGTAGATTTAGCCAACAAAGCCTTTGAAATGAAAGCTTAGATTATTGTGCAGGATAAAAACAGCATATAGTCTTTTGCAAATATAAATTAAAGAAGGGATGGAAAAGTTAAATGAACAAAAAAAAGAAACGCGGCTTGATTTTTATGCTTGTGTTTATGATGCTGTGCAATGCAGTATGGACCGGTCCAAATGCGCGTACAGTACATGCGGAAGGACCGTCAACGACTATTATTGAAAATGGGGATTTTGAAAACGCTACCGTGATGACGGAGGCTGTATCTGCAACAGGTGACCCGAAATACGGAGATATTGGAGACAGTTGCTGGGGCTGGTATGCTGGAACAAAAGGTACCAAGTATCAGGTTATTCAGGATATGAACGATAGTAATGATACTAAGGTGTTAAAGGTGTTGCATGATACAACATTAAGT
>JAFXAZ010000061.1 GCA_017521985.1 Lachnospiraceae bacterium | reverse complement strand
TGACTGACGGAGTCAATCCCCCTGGCCATTCCACTGATTACCTGCACCTGATATGTAGCCAATTTCTCTGCAAATTCTTTTGCAACTTTTTTGCCGTATTCTGAGCAAGCTCTTGCACCAATCATTGCCACGGAAGGTTTTGCTTCGTCCGGTAGTTTTCCCTTTACAAAAAGGCCATAAGGAGGGTCGGGAATAAAACTCAGCTTTGTAGGATATGCATTCTCGCCAAACATCACATAAGAAATACCAAGGGATTCCACCCATTCCAGATACTTCAAAGGCTCCATTCTGTATCTGGCAGCCTTATATCCGCTGAATTGCTTGGCATTTAACACCTCACGCAAGCTTTTTTCCGATGCCTCATACGCTGCCGCCATACTCCCAAACCGCTCCTTTAGCAAAAACATGGTCCTTGCCCCAATATAATTAATTTTTTGAAACCACATGCTGCATGCTGCTTCTTCTTTGTTCATAGGCCCTCCTTACACGGAAAAGCGGTAACATGCCGCTTCTTTAACATGCTTGTCCAAAATCATATCGCTTTGTTCCAAATCTGCAATGGTCCTGCTGACTTTTAACAGTTTATGATAGGCCCTCACAGACAGCCTCAATTTGGCATAAATGCGCATTAACGTATCATGTGCCTTCTCCTCTGTCACACAATATTTAGGCACGTCCTGCGGCAAAATATCTGCATTAAAACGATAAGCAGTGCCCTCATATCTCTGCTTCTGTACTTCCAGTGCCTTCATAACCCGACTGCGAATGCATGCACTGCTTTCTTCCTTCGTATCTTTTTGCAATTCTTCTATATTAATTGCATTCATTTCACAGCATAAATCTATTCTGTCCAGAATAGGACCGGAAATTTTACTGATATATTTTTGAATGTCCTGCTCTGTGCACTTACATCGATTTCTATCCGGAAAATATCCACAGGGACAAGGATTGCTGGCCGCCACTAACATAAAATCCGCCGGATAGGTATATACCGCCTGACTTCTTGCTATCTGTACCACTTTATCCTCCATTGGCTGCCTAAGCACCTCTACTACATTACGTGGAAACTCAGGGAACTCATCCAAAAACAGCACAGCCCGATGTGCCAGGGAAATAATACCGGGTCTTGGAATCCTTCCGCCTCCCACCATAGCCTGTTCTGAAATCGTATGATGTGGATACAAAAAAGGTCTTTTGGTAATAAAAGACTGGCTGCTGTTTAGTTTGCCCGCCACACTATAGATGGAGGATATTTCCATACACTCCTCCATAGAAAGCGGAGGCATGATACCGGGAATTCTACGGGCAATCATGGTTTTTCCGGCTCCCGGTGGTCCCATAAGCAGTAAATGATGAAAGCCTGCAGCAGCTATTTCCGCAGCACGTCTTGCCATATACTGACCATGCACGTCTTTAAAATCATATTTGCTTTCCGTCGAGTGTGCTTCAAATACACTGTCCAGTTCCAACCGATAGGGGCTATACGCTCCCATACCGGTCAAGATTTCAATTACCTCCAAAATATGAGACACACCATACACCTTGATTCCCTGTACAAACGCCCCCTCCTTCACATTTTCCTCAGGAAGAATGACACATTTGATACCACAATCCATAGCATGCTTCACAATCGGCAGAACCCCTCGCACACCTTTTACTTCGCCATTTAAACCCAGTTCCCCGATTAGCAAGGTCTCTTCCAGCTTGTCCGTTTCTATTTTTTCCGATGCCGCCAGCACCCCTATAGCAATAGGTAGGTCAAAGGCCGTCCCCTCTTTTCTGAGCTGCGCAGGCGACAGGTTCACGGTAATGCGTAAATTTGGAATCTGCATATTGATATTTTTCAATGCAATCCGCACACGCTCTCTGGCCTCCTTTACTTCCCCCGACATATTTCCCACCATGTCAAATACCGGAAGACCAAAGGATGCATCTACTTCCACTTGAATAAGCGCTGCCTCCATTCCTTTCGTAGTTCCTGAAATAATGTTTGTATACATAGAAATACCCCTTTCTGTGATATATGCCCTCATTACATATATGCACGAGAAGGGGTTTTCGTCGCACTTTTTTTCAAAATTTTATAAAAATTTCATATTTTACGCTTCCAAGGCTGCCCGAAGCTTTAAAAGAGCGCGTTTTTCGATACGTGAAACATAACTTCTGGATATACCATAAACCATCCCCACCTCTTGCTGGGTCTCTTCTTTGTCACCATTTAAACCATACCGCCTGATAATTACATCACGCTCTCTATCATCCAAAACCGTATTTACTGCCTTACGCAATGCTTCCACTGCCTCCTGACGCTCTAAGGTGTATAAAATATCATCTTTTTCGGTACACAAATCATAAATTTGTATTTCATTTCCTTCCTTATCCGTTCCCACCGGCTCATACAACGACACTTCCTTGGCACTTTTTTTCCTGGCACGAAGCATCATTAAAAGCTCATTATCAATACACCTGCAGGCATACGTTGCAAGCCTTCCCCGTCCTGCATCAAAGGTATCTATGGCTTTCATCAGCCCTATTATCCCAATAGAAATATAATCCTCCGCATCCTCCGGCGAATTCTGATACTTTTTGGTAATGTGGGCTACTAATCGGAGGTTATGCATAATCAGTTTTTCTTTTGCATCCTTTGCCTTTTCTTTATCCTCGCCCCGTAACAGAGCCAGATAATGTGTCTCTTCCTTCTCGGATAGTGGCTTCAGGAATGTTTGCACATGCCCCTCCAAAGTCCCTTTATTATATTGTATGAAAAAGGGAAAGACGAAGTGCCTTTCCCAATTTTATTCTTTATACTATTTCATGAATCCCAGGTAGCTGCTATTCCAAAAAGCGTTCAAATACCAGGTTACTTACATCAATTCCCTTTTTTGTAAGAAAAAGCATACCACCTTCTTGCACAAGCAGTCCATCTCTTACATTTTGGCCTATGGCATCGTAAAACCACTCTATGGTATCCTCACCAAATTCCTCCGCAAACTGAATAAGAGAGACGCCCTTCATTTGACGAAGCCCTAAAAAGAAAAATTCCTCCATAGCCTCTCTTCCGGTCAACACAAGCTCTTCCTCATACGAAAAATCACTATCTAAATAGGTCTTTAAGTTGCTGTTATTTCTCAGACGCACCTCTTTTTCAGATGGTGCATCATCCTTCCAGGGAAGCTTCAAAAAAGAAGACGCTCCAAGCCCCAGTCCCAGGTATTCCCCGCGTTCCCAATACACCTGATTGTGCTTGCATTCCATGCCTTTCCTTGCATAATTGGATATCTCATACCGATGATACCCATGCTCTGACAAAAGCTTCTCTGTAAGCTCATACATCATGCGCTCCGTATCCTCATCCAGCAAATTCAACTCCATATCGTAAAAAGGCGTACCTTCCTCTACAATCAGACTGTAAGCAGAAATGTGCTCCGGCTTTAACGCCAGAACTTCTCGCAAAGTCTGCTCGTAATCCGCTAACGTCTGCCCCGGCAACGCACTCATTAAATCAATATTAATATTGGTAAAGCCTGCCTCTCTTGCACCTTGGTAAGTGTCCAGAAATTGCTCAAAGGTATGAATTCTTCCCAGTTTTTGAAGCAAATGATTTTGTGTAGACTGAAGGCCGATGCTCAAACGATTGACCCCTGCTTGACAATATTTTTTAAATGCAATCTTGTCCGCAGTTCCCGGATTGCATTCCATGCTGATTTCCGCATCAACACTTACTTCAAACTGCGCTTTCACCTTCTCAAGCACTTGACAAAGCAGGTCAGCATCCACGCTGGTAGGGGTGCCGCCTCCAATAAAAATGGTTTTTACCACATATTCCTTAGCATATCGTGCCGCCTTTTCGTGAATTTCACGCATCAGCATATGCAAATACTGCTCCTGTACCTCACGGGTGGCAGGAGCAGAAAGAAAATCACAATAAGCACACTTCCTCACACAAAAAGGAATGTGTATATAAATACTTAATGCTTTTTTCATAATTATTCGTCCAATTTCAATACACTCATAAAGGCTTTCTGTGGAATTTCAACATTGCCCACCTGACGCATACGCTTCTTTCCTTCCTTCTGTTTTTCCAGAAGCTTCTTTTTACGGGTAATATCACCGCCATAACACTTTGCAAGTACGTCCTTACGCATCGCACGTACCGTCTCTCTGGCAATAACCTTGCCACCCACTGCTGCCTGAATCGGAATTTCAAACAAGTGTCTTGGAATTTCTTCTTTTAATTTTTCACACATTCTGCGTCCACGCTCATAAGCAGTCTCCGCATGAACAATAAAGCTCAAAGCATCCACTTCTTCTTTATTTACCAAAATGTCTAACTTCACAAGCTGGCTTTCTTCATAGCCCTTTAACTCATAATCAAAAGAAGCATATCCTCTAGAACGACTCTTTAAGGCATCAAAAAAATCATAAATAATCTCATTTAACGGCAGGTCATAACGAAGTACCGCACGATTGGACTCAATATAATCGGTGTCGATATATCGTCCTCTTCTCTCCTGACAAAGCTGCATAATAGAACCAATAAACTCAGTAGTTACCATAATCTCGGCGCTTACAATCGGCTCTTCCATATAGGCAATTTCAGATGGGTCAGGCAAGTTGGATGGATTGGTAAGCTCAATCATTTCCCCATTGGTCTTGTGCACACGATACACTACGCCCGGTGCCGTCGTAACCAAATCCAGATTGTACTCTCTCTCCAGTCGTTCCTGGATAATTTCCAAATGCAACAGACCGAGAAAACCGCAACGGAACCCAAAGCCCAAAGCAATGGAGGTTTCCGGTTCATAATTTAAAGAAGCATCGTTTAACTGTAATTTCTCCAACGCATCTCGTAAGTCCGGATACTTAGCACCATCTGCAGGATACATACCACAGTACACCATGGAATTTACCTTCTTGTAGCCCGGAAGCGGCTCTGCACAAGGCTCCTTGTCATTGGTCACGGTATCACCCACTGCAGTGTCCTTTACATTCTTGATAGAAGCTGTAATATAACCTACCATACCGGCAGACAATTCCTCACAAGGAATAAACTGACCTGCACCAAAATAACCTACTTCTACCACTTCTGCCTTGGCACCGGTAGCCATCATGCGAATGGTGGTGCCCTTCTTGACACGCCCTTCCTTGACACGCATAAATACAATGACACCCTTGTAAGAATCATATACAGAGTCAAAAATCAACGCCTTTAACGGTGCATCCGGATCACCTTGCGGCGCCGGAATCTTGGCTACAATCTGTTCTAATACTTCTTCAATATTAATACCATTCTTGGCACTGATAAGCGGTGCGTCGTGCGCCTCTAAGCCAATAATATCCTCAATTTCATCCTTTACACGGTCCGGATCTGCACTTGGCAAGTCAATTTTATTAATAACCGGAAAAACATCCAGATTGTGGTCTAACGCCAGATATACATTGGCAAGGGTCTGTGCTTCGATACCCTGTGCTGCATCTACGACTAAAATTGCACCATCGCAGGCAGCCAAAGAACGACTCACTTCATAATTAAAGTCTACGTGTCCCGGAGTATCAATCAAATTGAAAATATACTCTTCGCCATCCTTTGCCTTATATACAATACGACAAGCCTGAGCCTTGATGGTAATACCTCTTTCACGCTCAAGCTCCATATTATCCAAAACCTGTGCCTGCATTTCGCGGCTGGTAAGCAGTCCGGTGTGCTCTATAATTCGATCAGCCAAGGTAGATTTACCATGGTCGATATGTGCTACAATACAAAAATTTCTAATTTTACTCTGATCCATGTGTGGCATTCGCATTTCTCCATTTGTTTATTTAAAAAGCAGCTTCTTTTACAAAACACAACTGCTCATAGTGAAGTATATCAAAAATTTTCCTTATTGTCTACTAAGGACTTCGTCAATTACAAAAGCTAATATTTCCGTAGTGTTCATAATCTCTTCCACCGTATTTGTCTGCGCCCCCAGTTCAATCAACATATTGCGAGGTTTGAAATGCATATTATATCTCCATGCCTTTAAATATATTTTGCGGGTAATACCCGGGAAATAACTTTCTGCAATCACCTGAGACTGAAAAGAGAATGCAAGATTTTCTTTTAAGTAGGGATTATTCAAATATGTAATGGGTCCTTTGGTGCTTCTGCATATTCCGTTAAAAAACATAAATCGTGCATAATCCTTCCCATCTATGGTAGTTACCAGCTTGGTTCCTTCTGCCACCGCATCTCTGTGTAAGTCAATCACCACCTGAATGGTCGGATTTTCTTCTAACACCTGCTCAATTGCCGGCAACGCGTTGCTATAAGCCTCATCTCTGCTGGGATAATCATATACCCCCGTATGATGCAGCACATCAAACCCATACTCCTCTTCTAAAAGCCTGGTAAGCTTCTCTCCTGCTCCGACTATGGTAGTACTTGCATCTCCCGGAATGGAATCCGCAAACCCTTCCTGCGAGTGACTGTGATAAATAAGTATTTGGGGGCCTGCAGACTCCTTATCAATGGTGCAATCATACCCATTTAACGCATCTACGTCCAGTAAATCTGCATCCGGCGATGTAGAAGCGTCAATTACATAAAAATCTTTAATCAACTGAGTCATATCAGAATATTGAGCAAAATTATAGTTCTGATGCACATCCAACTCTTCTATTTGAAGTACCTGTTCCACATCTCCATCAAACAACTCAAAATGCGAATTTTCTACAAACACTTCGCTTCCCTCTACATACAAATTTTCTTGAAGAAGGGATAACTCATCCTCTCCCGAAAGGACAAAACGAAACGTTGTACTATTGTTTTGCTGCACTACAGGCTCTTTTTTTACTTCAATAATGGCAAAAGCAGGCACCTCCTCCTTCCAAGTGTACGCAAAAATTTTGGGTACCAAAAGGCGGATAAGAAGAGGTGCACCTTCTTCTTCCTCTGCCGCATTCTGAAATTTTATAATAGCAGGCTGAATACAGTTTGTCCCTGTCGCTGTAACCTCACTCCAAATACTGTCTGACATTCCGGAAACTATGGAAAGAACAAGTCCCAACACCAAACTTCCTGCCAAATATTTTATTCTCAACCTTTTTTTCCGAAGTGTAGTCTCTCTGTATATCCGTTCCATAGCACACCTCCCTGTGAAGTATATGCTCGAAGACAGAAAACTATGTCTTTATGCGGTTCCTGCCAAGGCACTGTTTAATGCTTCCGATACCGTATAACTGATACACTCAATAATTTCATCAATTTCTTTGGTGGTCACATACATATTTTTTAAGTCGTGAAAATATTTCCTTACCTCCTCCGGAAATGGTCCCGGTTCCTTCAAGGACTCATGCCACCAGGCTTCACAAGCATCCCCCACGATTGTAGCAGCATCCACAACTGTTGGAATTCCAATTGCCAGTACCGGTATTCCCATCACCTCTTCGTTAATGGCATTCCGATGATTCCCAACACCGCTGCCCGGAGAAATACCGGTATTACTAATCTGAATGGTGGTGTAAAGCCTTTTGGTACTTCTGGCTGCCAGCGCATCAATCACAATCAGACAATCCGGATGGGTCTTCTGTACCACCCCGGCCACCATTTCAGAGGTTTCTATTCCTGTCTTTGCCATAACCCCCGGTTCCATGGCACTGATGCTGGGTACGGCAGTAGAATAAGCCTCCTTCCCATAAGTGTTCAAAATATGTCTGGTCACTGCCAGATGGTCAATTACCTTTGGTCCCAAAGCATCCGCAGTCACTGCCCGATTACCAAGGCCCACAATCATAATACTTTTTTCTTCCAGCTTTTCCTCTTTGCCTAAAAGCTCCCTAATCTGCTCTGCCAAAAGACTGCTTATTTCCTGATGAAACCCGGTATCATCCTCTGCAAGTCCCGGAACCTCCATGGTAATATACGTGCCAATCGGTTTCCCCATTCGTTTTGCTGCATTTTTCGTTTCAATCTTTACTTTTGTAATAAGGGCATTCACTTCGGGGATTTTATTTTCCTGTACGGAAATCCCGTTTAAATGCCCTTCTTTTGTCTTTAGACTCTCACTGGCTTCCAACGCCAAATCTGTTCGTACTTCATATTGCTCTCCCACAACACATCCCCCTGCTACATAATAGTCTGTTTTTGTTATTTTTCTCAAAAATATGCAAATTATGTATTGACAAATCAAGATATAAATTTTACAATATACAAGTGTGTTTAGCCATCGCCCGTGTCTGATGGATATAAACATGAGACAATAATTTTATTTAAGAAAATATTTAGGGAGGTGTTCGTCTTGGCTAACATTAAATCTGCAAAGAAGCGTATTTTAGTTACAAAAACTAAAAATGAAAGAAACAAAGCAATCAAGTCTAGCGTAAAGACAGCGATTAAGAAAGTATACGCTGCTGTAGAAGCTGGTGATAAGGCTGCTGCAAATACTGCATTAGTTGAAGCTACTTCTGTTATCGAGAAGGCAGCTACTAAGGGTGTTTACCATAAAAACAATGCTGCTCGTAAAGTAAGCGCAATCACTAAAGCTGTAAACACAATGGCTTAATTAATAAGAATAAATAAAAGACCTGTGTCCGTCTTAACAGGTCTTTTTTTATTGCACATCGGCGCACAAAGCGGACTTGCTCCGCTTTGAACCTTACATCAAATCCTTTACGACCTCACTCCCAATTAACAGGCCTGCCGTGGCCGGTACAAAGGCGTTGCTGCCCGGTGTAGCTCTGCGGGAACTCTGCTCCGCTTCCGGTGCTGCATCTTCTGCCACCAGTCCCTCAATCGGTGTGAGAGCCTCTTCCGTTGAATATACTACCTTTAACTTCTGAATACCGCGCTTTTTTAACTCCCTGCGCATTACCTTGGCTAAAGGGCAAACACTGGTCTTGTAAATATCCGTCACCGTAAGCTTCGTCGGATCCAGCTTATTACCGGTTCCCATACTGCTGATAATCGGCACCTTGGCCTGCTCTGCCTGTAAAACCAAATCAATTTTGGCAGTAACCGTATCAATAGCATCCACAATATAGTCATATGACGCAAAAGGAAACTTCTCGCTTTCCTCCGGCAGATAAAAGGTATCCCATGTGGTCACCTTACAATCCGGCTGAATACTTAGGATACGTTCCTTCATTACGTCTATTTTCTTGCGCCCCAAGGTTTCATAAGTGGCAATTAGCTGGCGATTGATATTTGACATGGCAACGGTATCGTGGTCCACCAAATCAATGGCGCCCACGCCGCTTCTGGCAAGCACTTCTACTACGTGACCGCCCACTCCACCGATTCCAAATACAATTACTCTTTTATTCTTTAATTTATTTACTGCATCCATACCAAATAACATTGCAGTTCTGATATACTGTTCTTTCATAAACACTCCGTGAAATTCTTTTCTTTGCAATCATTTTACCATACCTTCTCTCCGGACTCAATATACGATTTCATCCTTCGACGCATCCGAAAAAGCCTGCTTCGTA
The DNA here is from genome assembly GCA_017521985.1 of Lachnospiraceae bacterium. Taxonomy (GTDB): domain Bacteria; phylum Bacillota; class Clostridia; order Lachnospirales; family Lachnospiraceae; genus RGIG6307. The sequence goes on along the minus strand of JAFXAZ010000061.1, from coordinate 2,249 downwards.
AACTATTTACTGAAACCCCCAACTCCAGAGACAGTTCTTCCAGACTATCCTCTTCCAAAAAATATTTTCTGGCAATAGGTAACTCCTTTTTATTATACACTCTTTCTAAAATATCTTCCATTAAACACATTTCATATGCAGGTTCTTCATAGGGTACATCCTCATTATGATGCTCTTCTATGCTTTCTGTTCGATAAAACACATGTCTATGATATCCCGTGCATATGTTTTTTGCAGTCTGTAAAAGCCATCCCATAGGGTTTGGATGCTTCTGCAATTCATCCCATTCTTCTAACGCCGTCAAATATGCTTCCTGTGCAATATCCTCCGTTTCAAAAAAATCACATACATGCTGATACAAATACTGATACAAAAAATTTTTGGTATTAAAATAAAATCGTTCAAAATCCAACATAGTCTTACCATTCCATGAACAGCCTGCTATGAAAAAACTCTTCCAGACTGATTCCCAAACCATCACATATATGTCTTATTGTTGCAATTCCCGGATTACGACTTGTTCCATACAAAATACTTTTTAGTGTAGAAGGTGTAAGCCCGGAACGTAAAGCAAGCGTATTGAGTGTGATTTTTTTTAATCTGCACAAATATAAAATACGCTTTGCAATACGCTCCCACGTTTCATCCACGTAAGGTTCTTCTTTTCGTATTTTATTCGCAGGTTTGATTTTTATCTTTGGAGCTTCTTCCATATAAAAAAAGCTATTCATAGTCTTCCTCCATCTACTTGATGGATTCATTCTACAAAATAGCTTTTAAAAAGTAAGACGATATATCGTCGTTTTAATTTCACTATAATTTTTGTAATATTTTATCAAAAAAAGAATATCAAATTCAGTTACACTAAATCTTTTCCCGGTCATTTTTCTTAAAAGTAACCGTAATGGTAGAGCCTATATGTTCTTCACTCTGTAATTCCAGCTCTGCACCATGAATCGCTACAATATGCTTTACAATAGCCAGACCCAGACCGGTACCGCCTGTGGACTTGGACCGACTCTTATCCACACGATAAAAACGTTCAAATACCCGCTCCTGATGCTCCTTTGGAATACCGATTCCGGTATCAATCACACGAAATACTACGGTATCCATTCTATTTTCCACACATACCGTTACATGTCCGTTTTCCTTATTGTAACGAATAGCATTATCACACAAGTTATATATTACTTCTTCTAACATCTGTCTGCTGCCGTTAACATATGCCTTGGTTCCTTCTACCAATATGGTAACACCACGCTTCTTGGCATTTAGTTCCAGCATTCCCACACAGGTTTTGGCAAGCTCATATAAATCCACCGGCTCCATCTGCATTTCACCACTGAGTGTGTCCAGTTTGGAAAGCTCCAAGGTATCATTTATCAAAGAAAGTAACCGATTGGCATTTTTGTGAATTTCCCCTGCAAAACGTCTGGTATCTTCGTCCTTTGTCATACCGGCTTCGATAAGCTCCGAATATCCGGAAATGGATGTCAGCGGAGTTTTTAACTCATGACTTACATTTGCCGTAAATTCCTGACGAATCTGAGCAGAATATAAAATATCTTCATGCTGCTTTCGGATGGTTTCCATAATCGGCTGCAATTCTTCGTAAGACCAACCCGTATCTTTCTTTCCGATATCCTCTGCCATTTCCTCAATAGGCTTAATGATATTGCTGGTAAGGACATTTGCAAGCAGCATACAGGCAATCCACAAAACTACCACTACAATCCATATTAACAGTACTGCTTTTAAGCACACACGATATAAATTGGTGCTGTTTGTACTGACACGTAATAGGATATTCTCATCTATTGGGGTATCCACATAATAAGCTTCTTCCATTGCAGTAGTATCAGCCTTACTGTCCGCCAAAACGTTATCGTCTCTGTCAATAAGCATAATATGAATATCATCTCTTCCACTTTGAGAGTACTCTTCTACAAACCCGGAAATAGCTTCCACGTCATTACCGTTAGTATACAGCACAACGTGCGCAATGGTCTTTAGTTCCTCAAAAACCTGCGCACGAAACAAATCATAGCATAAGATACTGATTATAAAAAGAGTCGCTGCAATTGCCAGTGTAGTAACAACCATAAATTGTCTTCGAATCTTCTTTTTCATAAAAATCAATCCTCATTCATAAAATAGCCCACATTACGAACCGTTTTAATCATACTGCCTGCATCACCAAGCTTCTGCCTGAGTGTCTTAATGTGCATGTCAAGGGTTCTGCTTTC
>JAFXAZ010000060.1 GCA_017521985.1 Lachnospiraceae bacterium | reverse complement strand
TCCGTATCTTTCATCCACCAAGTCAGCATCTTCTTCATCTATTAAGAACTTGCAGTAGTTTTTAATGGCACCAATGTACATCGCTCGATCATTTGATGCCGGCGGGTTTGCCTTAAAGTGCCCCATAAACAAAGCATAAAAGGCATCATAATATATCTTGGCTTTATCAATGTCTTCGGTCTTATAACTACAAAATCCCGACATTGCCAAAATCAGTGCATACATCCCAAAATCATTTGGGGGTAACTCTTCGATTTTTCCTTTTAATAAACAATCGTAACGCTCCGGTTGTTCTTTTAGCATATAGGCTTCCAAGTTCTTGCATTGTCTTTGTAATCCAACAAAATTCGGCGATTTCGCGGGATCGTCCATCTTCAAAACACTTGAAAACATACGGAACAAATCATTCGAGCTGTTTCGCAGTATTTCTACGACAGGCATTTTATTATCCCAAACAATCCGAAGCATTTTTTGCGGCCAAAGCGGACCGAATTTTTTTATCTGTTTTGTCACTCTATCATATTCTGCTGCTCCTTTTTCGCCGCCTATGCGCACCAAAAGCGGCATCATAAAGGATTGGCACAACATAGAATGTGTAACCTTAAGCACATCGTCTTTACATTTTTTGCGCAACGTTATCAGATGTTTTTCAAACTGCACCAAAAAATCATAGGTTCTGCCGACGCTTTCTTTCTCAAAAATATAGGCGGAAGGAATACTTTGCAGAAAATATGCTGCCATCTCATAGGGGTATTTTACTTGACCTTTTGCGATAGCATCAAAAATTACTGTTGATACCGATAAGGCAAAGTCACTGTTTTCACAAATCTCGTCCCACAAAATATCAGAAAAAGCCTTATAACAACGCTGGGCCAAAACCTTTGTTTCTTCCTGATGTGTGGTGCCGTCCAAATACGTAAGGACATAATCAGCAAAGCTGTCTGCATCGCCGAGATAGCGATATAAAAGCATTTTTGCCTCAATTACATGTTCGAGTTCCTTGGTATCCATATAGGACAACATATCTGAAACGTCCTTATCAGTGCCCCATTCAAGTGCCAATTTCTGTGCCGCCGCTTCCACCTCATTGTTGGTATACAGTAAACGACCGACGGTGTTTTGGTACACCAGCGAAGGAAACGTTTTTTTGAATAGCGTGTAATCCAAGGTAGAATAGTTCCAACCCTGATGGGTAAAGAAATCCTGTATAAAATCTTCTTTGAAATGATTCGGCAGAGCGATATGCGCTACCAAATGCGGAATCATCACGGGGTTGATACGCTCCGCTAATTCTTCCAGCAGTTCTTTGGCGATTTCGGTTACGTTATCGCCCGACTGACGGATAAGGTCAATCATATAAGCATTAATATTGTCCATACCGTCGCCGCGTGCTCGAATGGCGGCAAAATCCTCACTGTCCAAAATAAGTAAGCGTTCCACGAGCAACGATAAATACAAGGGCAAATTTGCCGCACTGTGTTTCTTGATTTCGTCAATAACAATAGGTGGTAATTCTTTACGTTTGGATTTCAAAATGGCATTTACCATTTCACCAATTTCATCGGTGGTAAGCAACGGTACTTGGAGTAGTCTGTTTTTAAGGAAATATGGAAGTGACATTTCATCGGGAACATATTTCCTAAAATGCACACAAAAACCAACACCAAACAAGTGCGGATAAAGTGCCTCCAATTTATAAAACACGGACATAGCGCTTGCCGGCAGGTTAACCAGATAAAAATACAGACACGGCAATTCTAAACAATCGACATATTTATCGCACAACTGAGCAAATCGCTCTATAGTTGCTTTGGTGCCGTGAGGAATTTCCATAAATTCTTCTAATTGGTAGCACAATGCGGAAATCATTTTATCGGTAGAGTCGGTAAATTCATCCATACCATAGGAAAAACATACCGCATTATAGCCGGCTTTCAAAGTATTCATATACTTTTGAGCAACCAGCGTTTTAGCACCAATACCGTGCGGTCCCGTCACCACCTCGAAAACGGGGTTGTCTTTAAAGCGCGATTCGTAACAATAATCGACCACACCGGACACAAATTCATTTACTGCCGACAATTCTCTAAAATAAGAATCTGACGCCATTTTTTCAAAATGATTCTTGGAATTAGAAAGCGCACGTTCCTCGGTAGGTAAGGAATTCAAATAGGTCAAATCTAAATCAAAAATACGCTGCAAATCCTTATAGATTTGATCCATCAGCGGTTCTAATCCTACAAGTTTCCCGGCATCGGCATCGTAGGAAACATCGTAGTATCGGATGTAGTTGGGGTATTTTTCCTTGATTTGCGCCTTTAACTGTTCAATCTTTTCTTTATGCAAAGGTGATTCTGAAATATAGTCTGCCTTTTGTTCTTCTGTCATCCCCGACATATCAAAGGGATTACGAAAATAGAACAATATACGACCCTCATAGTCGGGATTGAGCAGTGCGCCATATTCGATTTCCAATTCTGTAACAGAGGTATCCTCTTTGATGGAGGAAACGTCCATTCCTTTTAACAGAGCAGCACCATGAAGCAAATCGGCAGACGGAATCCAGCCGTACCGCTCACCGATAAAGATGATCATATACGGCTTACAATCGTCAATTTGGTCAAGGCATACCTTCAAAACCTTTTTTGAGGATTCTTCGCTTTCGAGTTCCGTGGTGTTCACACCCCAGCGCAGATCGCCAAAGTGAACGGTCTCCGAATAACGCTCCAAAAATTGATTAATACGGGGCACAACGCGCGTATTGAGCGCGTCCCGTTCAAACTGCATATCACGAAATGTTGAAGATACAAATACCAGCTTCATAGCGGTTCTCCAATCATGTTTATTTTTCTATTACCGAATAGCCAAGGGAGGTTAGCAGTTCCTTAACAGAGGTAATCAGCATTTCATCATAAATATAATAGTCATAGTCTGCAGCGGTACAACCGTTTCCTGCTTTTTCTGCAAGGTAGGATGACAAATCGTTTAGACCATTAAATGTCGTAAGGCAAGCGTGTTTTTTCGCCACTGTATTTTTCACATTAAAACGTACTATCTTGCCGTCGTCAGACTTGATGGTAATACCATTTTTGTTAAGAGGAAGGAATTCACCGAGCAAATGATATGCATTCCATCTTGCATGCTCCTGGGCAATCAGTGCATTACGGACAGAAGGCGTAAAATATTCACTATAAGCATACTCACCCTTGTGATCGTATCGTTCTTCAATTAATGCATTGTTGCCATTGTTGTTCTTTATGTAATCCAGTCCTAATAAGTTAAGCTTCACACGCAAATTCATTGCAGAATAGATGTTGGAGTACATTGTAAAATAATCTAAGTCAGCCCAATCTTTTTCTGCTTTTTTCTGAATATAATCGGTAAAATCTGGACGTTTTCTTTCCTCTGCACCTGCATATTGTGCGGTATATACTTCGTTAAGTTTCTTTGCCATAACCGACAAACTATCATTGACGATAACATCGTGATTAAGCACACTTTCACTTTTTCCAAAATATGTAGTGTTAGCATTGTCTTCAGTAAATGCTGCCTCACTACGCACAAACATCTGATAATTGTCCCTATCAAAAAGAGCTGAGTTTAATTTTGCAGCGATTTCTATATTATGACAATCTTCATTGGTATCCACGATAATCAATGTATAACTGTTATCCTTTTGCACTTTCGCTTTAATAGCCTTCAGCACTTCACGTGAAGCAGGTGACTTATCGATAGTCAAGGTTTTATATGGCAATTCTGGCAGTGGGAAATATTCAGCAGTGTTATATTCTCCAAGTTCCTCCGCCAAACCACCGATGTTCCATTCAGTAGTATCAATGTTTGTGTCACACAAAAAATAGTTAATTGGCAACACTTTATATTCGCCGTCAAAAGTAATAAGCTGATTGTTCAGAATGGATTGGCGATACCATTCTGAACAAAACTTTCCAAAGCCAAGCGTAAACACGCTAATTTCCGTTCCTTGCTTAATAGTGGCTTCCTCGATATAGCTATTTGGAATGTGCTTTGTAATAGGATGTTCTTCAATAAGGGTACGTACTAACAATTCGTTCATACTAAAGGTATTAATGTAAGCTTCCATCCCGTTCTTCTCAATAATTTCACGACGAATCGTTTCAGCCTTCTCTCCCTCCATCTCTACATAGAGGTATATGTTTTTCGATTTCTGCGCTGCTTTCTTGTATGCAATAAATGTGTCCACACAGTCTAGGCTCTTTTCCTCATTGATACAAATTAAGTTATAACGTGTGGTGGTGTTGAATGGGTATCCTTTTAGCAAATTCTCTGTAAAACCTTTGTGCAGAATCACATACTCATCTTCAATCAATTCATTAATGGTGTCTTTACTTACACTGTCATCCAATAACAATACTGTGTTGTACGATTTCGCATAACGCAATGCACGTGGACTATTCCCCATTACCACATCACAATCGGTCTGTTTCATCGCATTGGTAAGACGAAAACTGTTAACAATCGTATTGCGAAACGCCTCAATTGCTGCGGTGATAACGGCAATAAGCGAAATCAGAACAGCCAAAATATAGGCATACGCAAAAATCGGAACGATTTCAGAGAAAGCGATTGCAGCTTCACCTCCACCCTGACCAATAAACATCTGAACTGCCGACATCACACAGCCAAACAATCCGAAAACATGATTTACTTTTTCCTTAAGTACTATCACGTTATACAAATAGGGCACAAGATTTAACGCCAAATTCACTAGAAAGACAACAGCTAAATATGTGGTCGTTTCATTAAGTTTCTTCTTTTTGAATCGACAAATGATAAAACTAATTAACAATATGACTTCCACAATCAAAATGAAAATACTAATTCCGTTCCACATACCAATTCTCCTACAAAATTGAAGTCTATATTTGTATTGTAGCACAACGAATTTGTCATTACAACAGACATTACCAAAACAAAAGCAGACTTTCTACAGTGATGCAAAAGTCATTTGCTGCTCTTCTGCTAATCATTTTACGGTTTGGAGCATATCTTCGATAAAAATTCCGTACCCTTTGGCACTATCCCGCACCAGCACATGGGTTACTGCACCTATAATCCTACCATTTTGAACGATACTGGCACCACTCATTCCCTGCACAATACCTCCGGTCTTCTCCAACAGTTCTTCATCTGTCACCAATATTTCCAGCCCTTTATTTTGCACCTGGGTATCATAGTGCATAGCAGTAATTTCAATGTCATAATATTTACGTTCCCCATCAATGCTGCATACAATTTCTGCAGATCCTACCGTTACTTGCTGTTTGTAACCAACAGGCAGTTTTTCCAAATCAGAAAGACTTTTCATTAATTTGGTATTACAATTTCCGAAAATACCTAAATCTGTATTGGAATAAATGTCTCCCAAAACATGTTTGTTGCTATAATCTATTACCCCAGTCAACTCACCGGGTTCTCCACTGGTGCCTTTTTTTATATTAATTATTTCTGTTTCATACAAGCTTCCTATTTCAATGTGCACCACCGCTCCGGTATCCCCATCATGAATTCCATGTCCAAGTGCACCAAAACTGCCCAATTCATCTACATAGGTAAGAGTTCCTATTCCCTGTGCGTTGTCACGTATCCAAATGCCTAATTGGTATTCTCCTTCCGTATTTTGCACCGGTGTGACTCTTGCATTAAACACCTGATTGTCACGGTTAATGGTAAATACCAGACTTTCTCCTGCACATTCTTCTATCCATTTTGATAATTCACTCTTTTTATCTACACTATGTCCGTTTACTGCCAAAACATAATCGCCTTTTTGTAAAATATATTTGGAAGGGCTTACCTTTCCCTGACTGCTTTCCACTTCACCAACATCAACAATCATAACCCCTTCTGTTTCCAGATAAATCCCAATGGGAATACCTGCAGGAGTCAGATATTTTTCATTGACAATTTCCAATTCTACGTCTTTTAAAGCAAATAATCCAAATAATTGAAGTTCCAAATCGTAACTTGTCAAATCATTTGCAACCAACGTGATTGGCTCATTTAGATTAATTGCCATAGCAGTATCACTATCTTCTTTATGCCTTATTACTCCGGTTACAGGCAGTCCAAAGGAAAGGGTTTCTTCTTGTCCGGATGTTACACATATTTTAGAAGGAAGACATTCATTATAATATTGCACAGCAAAACCACATACAGAGGAAAAGGTAGCCATTGCACCTATTAATCGTATTCCAATTGTAATCCACTTTCTTCTTTTTCCCATAGCTGCCTCCTTCACAAACAATATGTACCTAAAAAATCCAAGGCTCTTATACCTTGGATTTCAAGTCAAACATAGTATCTGTAATTCGCTATGTTTTATTCTATTTATTTTGTTTAAATTGCATTGCCTGAAAACGCATATTCCTTGCATGCTCTGTTGCAGAAGTATCCACTTCATCTGCTCCTACCATTCGGGCAAGTTCATGCACGCATTCTTCTTCGTTCAGTGCATCGATACTGGAAATGGTACTTCCATCCTGTACTTTTTTTGAAATCAAGAAATGATTGTCCGCCATAGCAGCAATCTGCGGCAAGTGTGTAATACAAATAATTTGATGAGCTTTACCAAGTTGTCCCAGTTTCTCTGAAACACGCCAAGCGGTCTTTCCACTAATACCGGAGTCAATTTCATCAAAAATCAATGTATCAATAGAATCTCTCTCGGCCAAAACAGTTTTAATGGCTAACATAATACGTGACAATTCACCGCCGCTGGCAACCTGTGCCATTGGCTTCAATGGTTCTCCGGGATGGGTAGAAATCATAAACTCTACCTCTTCCAGGCCTTTGCTTGTAGGCTCTAACTTTGGCTTTAACGCAATTTCAAATGTTACGTCTAAAAAGTTTAATTCTAAAAGAGATTTCGTCAATATTTGTGACAGCTTCTCTGCAGCCTCTTTTCTCAAATCGGAGATAATCTTGCCATGTTGCATCACCTTATTATATGCACGATTCTTTTGGGCTTCCAACTGCTGTAAATGCTCCTCGAAATGCAAAAGCTCTTCCATACGCGCTTGCTTTTCTTCTGCATACGCAAGCACTTTCTCAATGGTTTTACCATATTTATCTTTCAAATGATTGATGACATTTAAACGTTCCTCGGTCTGTATAAAGTCTTCTTCGGAAAATTCCAGCGCATCTGCCATATGTATTGCCTCGCGGTTGAAATCATTTAACAAGCTGTCAATATCCATCAGCAGACTATCTAACTCCTCCAAATCCTCACTAAAGGAAACCACCTGTTTTAACTCTCTAAGAGCTGTGCTTACCATGGCACCGGCACCTCTGTCAAAGTCCGTACACTGAATGGCTTTGTGCAGAGCTTCCCCAATCTGCTTTCCATGAAGCATTCTGTGATAATCCTGTTCTAATGCTTCATCTTCCCCAAGCTTTAAGGCAGCCTGCTCAATTTCTTCCACCTCGTACTGCAGCAAATCCAATTCTCGTTTGCGCTGTCCTTCATCCAGATTTTCTTTTTCTAATTCTTCCTGAAGATGTTTATATTCCTGATAAGCATCTTTTAACTTTGATAACTCATCGAATAGCTCTGTTCCTGCATAGGCATCCAAAATCTCCATATGTTTGGAAGACTTTAATAAAGATTGGTGTTCATGCTGACCGTGAATATCAATCAAAACTTCTGCCAGTGCTTTTACCTGACGTGCTGTAACCGTTTCTCCATTTATTTTCAAGATACTCTTAACCGGTGTGATTTTACGTTGAATAATCACTACGTCTTCTTCTACCGGTAAATCCATTGCTTCCAGTGCAGTCTGTACCTTATCATCTAAATTTTCAAAAACAAGCTCTACCAAGCCGTATTCTGCACCATGCCTGATAATATCCTTGTCCGCTTTTGCTCCCAAGGCTAAATTGATGCTGCCGATTAAAATAGACTTACCTGCTCCGGTTTCACCGGATAAAATATTAAGCCCCGGTGTCAGATTTATATCACACTCTTCTATTAATGCCAGGTTTTTAACATGTAAATTGCTTAACATAATACATTCCTTTGCTTATAAGACAATGTCCCCTAACTTCTCTTCCAGCTTCTTTGTATCCTCTAAGGAACGGGCTGCAATCATAATGGTGTCATCACCGGCTACCGCACCTACCATTTCGTGCCAGTGCATAGCATCCAGTGCCGCAGCCGCAGCCATAGCCATGCCGGAAACGGTTTTGATTACAAGTATGTTCATTGCCGGCTCCATACTGATAAAGCTATCTTTTAAGATTCGAATGTATTTTTCACTAAGGTCTACCTTAGTTCCCTTTGGTATGGTATAGACCTGTCTGCCGTTTCTGCCCGGTGCTTTAATAAGACCAAGCTTTTTAATATCACGGCTGACCGTTGCCTGAGTAACACTATAACCAGCCTCCTTTAAAAGGCTGGTTAAATCCTCCTGGGTCTCTATACTATTCTGTTCCACTAATGAAATAATTTCTTCCAGTCTGCTTTTCTTCATATCTTTTTCCTATGACAAGCTCATTTTTTTATGTAAGATTTCCATAAAGCTGGTAGGCTCTAAACGGATAATTTTCGTTGTACATGGCGCCATGGTAATATTGAGGCAATCACCTGTATTTAACTTTATCTTGAAGCATCCATCAAAGGTCGCCTCCACCTGCTGATTGCGTCCCTGTCTGTCTCCCGGAATAACAATGGTAATTAATTTTTTGCCGGACAATACCACACCTCTGTTAAATAAATTGTGAGGACAAATATTGGTCATAACCATGGCATCTGAAGTCGGGTCAATAACAGGTCCTCCCGCAGATAAATTGTAACCGGTAGAACCGGTCGGAGTACATACAATACAGCCATCCGCATTATAACGCTTTAATAGAGTATTGTTGAGCCATACGTCAAAACGTACTATTTGTAATGAACCGGTACGATTTACTACAATATCGTTTAATGCAACACTGGTAATGGTCTTACCTTCCTTGGTAAGGACACTGCCCTCTAACATCATACGGTCTTCTACAGAATAATCACCATCTAACAACTGCTGAAGCGCATCTTCCAAGCCATCGCTGTTTACCTCTGTCAAAAATCCCAAGGTACCTAAATTTACGCCCAGAAGCGGAATATGAAGTCCATAACTGTGACGTGCAGCCTGCAGCAAGGTGCCATCTCCCCCAAGTACCAAAATACACTCTGCATCCGTCGGAATTCCTTCCGGCTTCGTCCATTCTTCTTTCTCACAATCCCACTTTGTCATTACAACTACAGTCTCACAGCCTCGTTCGTTCAAATAAGTGGTAATGCGATTTGTCAGAACTAATTCCTTATCCTTAAAATCATTACTAATTACACATACCTTTTTCATAGGCTCCCCTTCCGACTAATCCAATGCACCATGCGCCTGTGTCACTGTAGTCTCAATCCATTCCTTTACCTGTGCCTGTGTGGAAATACCCTGTCCAAGCACCTGCATTTCCTTCAAAGCTTCTTCCGCTTCTTTTTCTGTAAGTTCCAAAACTTCTCCGGACTTTTGTGCATTTTTCCTAAGATGTACCAAATACTCAATATTGCCTTCGGGTCCCTTAATCGGAGAATATTCCAAGTGCAATATATCAAATCCAATCAGTGCAGCAAAATCCAAAATCTTGGCTACCACTTCCTTATGAATCTCCGGTTCACGAACAACGCCTTTTTTGCCTACTTTGTCCTTACCTGCCTCAAACTGCGGTTTAATCAGACAAACCATCTCCCCATTGTCCTTTAACAGGTTTCTTGCCGGAATCAAAATCTTTGTTAAAGAAATAAAGGATACGTCGCAGGAAGCAAAATCCAGTGGTTCTTTAATATGCTCCATGGTAACATAGCGAAAGTTTGTCTTTTCCATGCAAACTACGCGAGGGTCATTGCGAAGCTTCCATGCCAGTTGCCCATGTCCTACATCCACGCTGAATACCTTCATGGCACCATTTTGCAACATGCAGTCGGTAAAACCACCGGTACTGGCACCAATATCCATGCAGACCTTGTCCTGCAAGGATAAATCAAACTGCGCCATGGCCTTTTCCAGCTTCAATCCTCCGCGGCTTACGTATTTTAGCGTACTTCCCTTTACTTCTATTTGAATTTTTGCCGGGTCAAACATACTGCCGGCTTTGTCCTCTCTTTGTCCATCCACAAAGACCTGACCGGACATAATAATTGCTTTGGCCTTTTCACGGCTTTCTGCGTATCCGTTTGACACTAAAAGCACATCTAAACGTTCCTTCATTAACGAATTCTCTCCAAAATTCCTTTTACAATTGCAGGTGCATCCATTTCGATTTCCTGCTTGAGCTGATCAATACTTCCATGCTCGATAAAACGATCCGGTATGGCTACCAAGTATAAGTCATTATCAAGCTTTTCACGCTTCATAAATGCTGCTATTGCTTCACCGTAACCTCCGGCAGCTACGTTTTCTTCCAACGTAACAATTAATTTATGCGTCCTGCATGCTTCCAAAACAGCCGCTTCATCTATCGGCTTAATAAATCTGCCGTTGATTATCGTAGGTGAAATCCCCTGCTCCAATAGTGCTTTTCGCACTTCCTCGGCCGTTTTTACCATGCTGCCCACTGCAAATATTGCCACCTCACTGCCTTCAAATAACAACTCGCTCTTTCCAAGCTCAATTGGTGCACGATGCTCCTGCAGACCGGTATACGCATTCCCTCGCGGATACCTTACTGCTACAGGTCTTCCCAAAGCCACAGCAAATTTCATCATATCAGAAAGCTCCCATTTGTTTTTTGGAGCTATTACATGCATATTCGGCATCGCGCTCAAATAAGAATAGTCAAACACGCCTTGGTGAGTTTCACCATCACTTCCTACAAGCCCTGCTCTGTCTATTGCAAATACAACCGGTAAGTTCTGAATACATACATCGTGCAAAATCTGATCATATGCCCTTTGCAGGAAGGAAGAATAAATTGCCACTACCGGTTTTAATCCCCCTGCAGCAAGTCCTGCCGCAAAAGTGACGGCATGCTGCTCTGCAATACCCACATCAAAAAATCGCTCCGGATAAATATTGCGGTAACGCTTAAGTCCTGTACCTTCCGGCATGGCCGCGGTAATAGCAACCACCTTTTCATCTCTGGCTGCCAATTTAATCATAACAGTAGAAAAAATGTCGGTATAGTTTGCACTCTTTCTGGGAGAAGTCGGCAAACCGTTTTCTGTATTAAATGGCTCCGCACCATGGAATCTGCTTGGATGCTTTTCCGCAGGGGAAAACCCATTGCCTTTCTTGGTAAGCACATGCACTACCACAGCACCCTTTACGCGCTTTGCTTCTTCCAACACACGCATCATAGCCGGTATATCATGTCCATCCACCGGTCCTAAATAAGTAAGTCCTAATTCCTCAAACCAGGTTCCCGGTATCACGAAATGCTTAATACCATTTTTAAAGTGACGGATACCATCCACCACCGTGGCACCTTTTTGCGGCAATGCTTTCATAAGTGCATTGGAAACTCTGGATTTTAACCCCAAATACTTGTCTCCGGTACGAATTTTATTGAGGTATTTGTTCATACCGCCCACATTTTCGGAAATAGACATATTGTTGTCATTTAAAACAATAATATAATTGGTATCCAGTCTGGCTGCATTATTGAGCGCTTCATAGGCCATCCCTCCTGTAAGGGAACCATCACCAATAACCGCCACAACGGTTTCATCGCTGCCCTGTAAGTCTCTGGCTTTTACCAGTCCAAGTCCTGCAGAAATAGAGGTGGAACTATGTCCCGTATCGAAAGCATCACAAGCACTTTCCTTACGCTTCGGAAAACCACTTAGTCCTTTATACTTACGTAAGGTATCAAAGTTGTCCTTACGCCCTGTTAAAAGCTTATGTGTATATGCCTGATGCCCAACATCCCAGATAATCTTGTCCTTTGGCAAATCTAAGCTTAAATGCAACGCCATAGTAAGCTCTACTACACCCAGATTTGGTCCTAAATGACCGCCTGTCATGCTGATTTTGGAAATCAGAAACTCCCTGATTTCCTCTGCAAGGGCATCGTATCGGTCTGATGGAATTTGCTTTATATCATTTTCCCTTAAAATGGTATCTAATAACATCTCTGTCTCCCAGTTTGTCCTTTTCTTACTTACTTCTATAAATTAAGCTTTCAAAAAGTTTTGCTAAAAAGCTGTCAGAATCTAATCCTAATAAAGAAATTGCCTCTTCTGATAAGCGCTTTACTTCTGCCTTTGCATGTTCCAATCCGTAAATGGTTACATAAGTCTGCTTATGGTTCTTTTCGTCACTGCCGATTGGCTTACCTAACTCCTCAAAAGTACTGGTTACATCTAATATATCGTCCTGAATCTGGAATGCAATTCCTAAATCATACCCTGTTCGCTCTAATTCGGCAACTTTCTCATCCGTAGCCCCTGCTAAAATGCCGCCTATCATCATAGAAGCCTGAATCAGTGCTGCTGTTTTGTGTTCATGGATAAACATTAGCTGCTCAGCAGTAATTGGTTCTATGCTGTCTTCCGACTCAATATCACAAACCTGACCCCCTATCATACCATAAATACCTGCCTTCCCCGCAAGTACCTTTAACGCCTTGGCAATACGCGGATATTTCGTTGTTTCTGCCTTATCAAAGGCACGAAAGGCCGTTTCAAATGCATAGTTTAATAAGGCATCACCAGCCAAAATCCCCATAGCCTCACCATATAGCACATGAGTAGTCTTACGGCCACGGCGATATTCGTCATTGTCCATCGCCGGTAAATCATCGTGTACCAGGGAATAGGTGTGAATCATTTCTATAGCAGCCATAAATGGCCAAGCTACATCCCCTGTGCCGCCAAAGGCTTCAAACACTTCCTGTACCAGCATCGGGCGCAGCCTCTTTCCCCCGGCAAGCACACTGTAATTCATGGCTTCCAACACCGTCTTCTGATAGCCGGTCTCTTCCGGAAGAAACTGCTTTATAATCTTTTCTATATTTTGCACCTTAGTTGTTAGAGTTTCATTAAAATTCATCTAATTCACCATCTTGTCCCAATACGAGAACCTTTTTTTCAACTTTATCTATAGAATCATTACAATATTTCACTAATTGCATACCTTCTTCAAAGGCTTTAAAAGAAGCTTCCAGAGAATTTTCCGGCTTCTCCAGTTCTGAAATCAGAGAGTCTAATTTGGCAAAAGCCTCTTCTAAAGAAATATTTAACTCCGCTTTTTCAGCGGCTGAACTTTTCTTTGACATCCATATGCTCCTTTCCGGTAACAACAGCCTGTACACTGCCGTCTTTTAACTGAATATTTAAGGCATTGCCTTCCTCCACCTGCCGCACACTGTGTATCGAGGTACCATCCGGACAAGACACATAGGCAAGTCCTTGTTCCAACTTGTCTAATGGGGAAAGCCCCTTTAATTGACTGATTTTTAACATAAGCTCGCTGCGCTTGTATTCAATCTGATGCTTCATGGCAGACTGCAAACGTTCTTCCAAACTCATAAGCTGCTGTCTTTGCACCCGAATCTGATGCATAGGATGCTTCATCTGAAGCAGACGTTTGTATTGCTCCGTGGCCACACGATAACGCTCTATCTTCTGTATGATACCACTAGACAAAGCTCCTTGGTAGGTTTCTATCTGTGATAAAAACATGCGTACATCATACACAGCAAGCTCTGCTGCTGCAGAAGGGGTAGGGGCACGTAAATCTGATACAAAATCAATAATCGTGGTATCGGTCTCATGACCTACCGCAGAGATAATCGGAACACTGCAGTCAAACACTGCCTCTGCCACCATGCGCTCATTAAAGGCCCATAAATCCTCTATAGAGCCGCCACCACGCCCCACTATCATAACATCTACCTTAAGTCGTTCTAAAGCTCGTATGCCTTGTACAATGCTTTCTGCAGCTCCTTCTCCCTGCACCTGGGCCGGGTATAAAATAATCTGCACAAAAGGATTACGTCGCATGGAAATCTGAATAATATCACGCACGGCTGCTCCGGTTGGTGCGGTAACCACTCCTACCGTCTTCACATACTTTGGAATCGGACGCTTGTACTCTGCAGCAAACATCCCCATGTCCTGCAGTTCTGCCTTTAATGCCTCATAGCGCTCATACAGCCTGCCGAGTCCGGCCAGACGTATCTCCCTTGCATAAAGCTGATATCTGCCATCGCGTTCATATACATCCACACCGCCTGTTACAATGACCTGCTGACCTTCCGTAAGTACAAAGTCAAGCCCTTTGCGATAGCCGGCAAACATAATACATGCTAACGTCCCGCCGGAATCCTTTAACGTAAAATAAATATGTCCAGAGGAGTGATATTTACAGTTGCTGACCTCTCCCTGGATAGAGAGACCCTGCAACAAAAAATCCTGCGTGAACATATTTTTTATATAGTTATTTACTTGTGTAACGGAATAAACATTACCCATACTACAAATTACTCTGCCACAAATTTCGCTAACACACCGTTCACAAAGCTGCCGGAATTGTCCTGACCATATTTCTTGGCAAGCTCCACAGCTTCATTAATGGCAACTCCTGCCGGCACCGTATCATCCTTTAAAATTTCATAAATAGCCAGACGGAAAATGGTAAGCTCTACCTTACCAATACGATTCTTGGTCCAGCCTTCTGCCTTGGTAAAAAGTGCTTCATCCAATTCCGGAATAGCCTCTTTAATACGCTCAAATTTATCTGCAATATAAGCCTGATCCTTCTCAGAATAAGACGTTTCATCGTCTGCAAAAAATAACACCTTCTGCTGTGCCATTTCATCCGGCTCATTAAATTCTACACGAAATAAAAGTTTAAACACGCATTCACGCTGCTCTGTTCTTGTCATATTAACCTCGCAATTAATTCATGTTCAGACCGGCAACGCGAAGATTTACTCCTGCCACCTTTAAGCCTGTCATATTCTCGATTGTACTCTGTACCTTTGTCTGTACCTTACGGCATGTTTCAGGAATATTGTAGCCATACGCGATGGCTAAAGCCAAATCTACCGTCACAACACCATCTGTAATGTCAACCTTCACGCCCTTTGCAGCCTTCTTTACATTCTGGCCGCCCTTCACAGCACAATCGCCGACAGCAGATACCCCCTTCACGTCTCGGATAGCAGCAAGACCGGCAATCGTTGCAATCACATCTTCTGCCAGATATACACCGCCAACCTTCTCGTCTTCTCTTAATACATAATTGTTTCTATTGTCCATAGGAATCCCTCCTCGTCATACTAAGACACTTTTGTTAAGTATACCAAAAAATAAACAAAGACGCAATAGTTAATACTGCGTCTTGTTGTTCGTTTGTCACAGTAAAGCTTTCCGCAATACCGTCTTTTATCTTCCTTCCCTCTGGTACTGACTAGGGGTCATATTGTATATTTTTTTGAATAAACGATTAAAATGCTCTACATTTTCATAGCCTACGGTAGCAGCAATACTTTCCACCGTCTGAGTAGATTCTTTTAGTAAAATCCTGGCTTTTTTCATACGCGCTGCCTTTACCGCCTCCTGGAAGGTCATGCCGGATTTCATCCTAATGTATTTGGATAAATAAGGCTTGGTAAGATGGAACTGATCCACTAAAACATCCAAAGTCACGTTCTGGTAGTGATTTTGAATATAATTCATGATATCTACAATACGTTCCTCTCTACCCTCTGTAATATGTACATCTTCCAGTAATTTATTCGTTGCGGAAACTAATGCTTCGATAGAAGATTTAATAATATCTTCATCAATACCTACGCCCCAATATACCTTGCCATCGGATACAATAGATACAAATGCCGCAGCCTTAGAGGTAGAGCCCTTGCTGATAGCATGCTCTTCATAGCTTGCAAGCTCATAACTAATGCCAAAATATGCCTTTACTGCATTGCTTACGGCGTCTAATCGTCCATTACCCATGGTCTCAATGGTACGGGATTCTCTATCCTGTGCAATAGTAACCTTGGCAATAATACCATCCTTCTGAACAAAGTGACATTCCGGAACGTCATAAATAGGAGTATGATTTACATAGGCATCCTCAAATATCTGGTAAATATCCTTTGGTGCAAGCTCCTGATGCTTCTTGTCTGAAACGCCCTTAATCAAATAGCCTACTTCTTCCTGCATTGCTTTTGGTAGAGAAATACCATAATTCTGCTTTAAGATAAAGGCCACGCCGCCCTTACCGGACTGGCTGTTAATACGAATTACATCAGACTCGTACTCTCTGCCCACATCTTTTGGGTCAATCGGTAAATACGGAACCGTCCATTTTTTGCCGCTTTTTCCTTCTTTCCAGAAATTCATGCCCTTACTGATGGCATCCTGATGAGAACCGGAAAACGCCGTAAATACCAAATCACCTGCATAAGGCGTTCTCTCGTATACTTTCATACCCACTAATTGCTCATACTTCTCACGAATCTTATTTACATCAGAGAAGTCCAAGCCGGATTCTACACCATGACATACCATATTCATGGCAAGTGTAATAATGTCTACATTACCGGTACGCTCGCCATTACCAAACAAGGTACCTTCTACACGATCTGCACCTGCAAGTACACCAAACTCTGCGTCACTGATACCACAGCCACGGTCATTGTGAGGATGCACGCTCAAAATCACGCTGTCACGATATTTTAAATGCTTATGTATATATTCAATCTGACAGGCAAATACATGCGGCATGGCAATCTGAACCGTAGTCGGAATATTAATAATCGCTTTATTGTCCGGTGTAGGCTGCCATACGTCTAATACCGCATTACATACCTCAACCGCATAGTCCACTTCCGTGCCCGGAAAACTCTCAGGGCTGTATTCAAAAGTAAAATTACCATCCGTTTCATCTGCCAGCTTCTTTAATAACTTGGCACCTTCTATTGCAATTTCCTTTACTTCTTCCTTACTCTTTCTAAATACCTGCTCACGCTGTGCAACAGATGTAGAATTATACAAATGCACGATGGCATGTGGTGCACCCTTCAATGCTTCAAAGGTCTTTTTTATAATGTGCTCTCTGGCCTGTGTCAATACCTGAATCGTCACATCCTTAGGAATCATATTATTCTCAATCAAAGCTCTTGCAAACTGATACTCCGTATCGGATGCGGCCGGAAAACCCACCTCAATCTCTTTAAATCCAATATCTACAAGCATCTTAAAATATTCCAGCTTCTCCTGAAGGCTCATAGGCTCAATCAATGCTTGATTACCATCTCGTAAATCCACGCTGCACCAAATCGGCGGCTCAGTAATTGTTTCTCTTTTCACCCACTCATAAGTCACTTCAGGCGGCATAAAATAAGACACGCCATATTTTTCTTTCACGTTCATAAAACTCCTCCATATCCAGCAAGTGCAAATAAAAACACACCCGTGGCAAACGTCATGTTCCTAGAATACCATAGCTTATCGTTTACCACAAGGTGTGTATTTAATCAATTTTCTTGATTTATTTTATTCCGCTGTGCCAAATTCACTTAAAACAAGGTCTTTATTTCTATCTAATGTCATACCAATAGACCAGCTATTAACAAAAAGAAGTAATGGATTGCCCTTCAAGTCACAAACCTTCTTCATATCGGAGGTACCGACAATCTTGTTTAAGTCAATTTCCTTATTTTCAATCCAGCGAATATGCTCATAAGGAAGATTTTCCAAACGAATTTCTACGTTGTATTCATTTTCCATACGGTACTTTAATACATCGAACTGAAGCACACCTACTACACCTACGATAACCTCTTCCATACCGGAATTAAATTCCTGGAAAATCTGGATAGCACCTTCCTGTGCAATCTGGTTAATACCTTTAACAAACTGCTTACGCTTCATAGTATCAACCTGACGTACTCTTGCAAAATGCTCCGGTGCAAAGGTTGGAATACCTGCGTATCGGAAATTTTCCTTTGGAGCGCAAACGGTATCCCCAATTGAAAAAATACCCGGGTCAAATACACCGATAATATCACCGGCATAAGCTTCTTCTAAAATCTTACGCTCGTTTGCCATAATCTGTTGCGGCTGACTTAAACGCAAGGTCTTACCACCTTGAACATGTCGTACTTCCTTGGTCGCATCAAACTTGCCGGAACAAATACGCATAAAAGCAATTCTATCACGATGATTCTTGTTCATATTGGCCTGAATCTTAAACACAAAGGCACTAAAATCGTGTTCATCCGGAATAATTTCTCCACAGTCTGCTACACGAGACAACGGAGTAGTGGTCATATCCAAGAAATGCTTTAAAAACTCCTCTACACCGAAGTTTGTAAGCGCAGAACCAAAAAATACCGGAGTAAGCTTACCTGCATGTACACGAGACAAATCAAACTCTGCACTTGCACCATCTAACAATTCAATTTCATCCAGTAATATATCGGTTGCATTTTCCCCAATCAAGTTTACCAGACCATCTCTGTCAGAAACAGACACCTCCGTAACAGCACCTTCCTTGGTACCCTTTTCGGTATCGGTAAATTTATAAATACACTCTTTTTCTCTGTCGTAAACACCCTGGAACGCCTTACCGGAACCAATTGGCCAGTTAATCGGGCAAGTTGCAATACCCAGTTCGCTTTCAATTTCATCTAATAATGCAAACATATCGTCTACATCTCGGTCCAACTTATTGATAAAGGTAAAAATCGGAATACCACGCATTGCACAAACCTTAAACAGCTTTCTGGTCTGTGGTTCAACACCCTTATTAGCATCAATAACCATCACGGCACTGTCAGCTGCCATAAGTGTTCGATAGGTATCCTCTGAGAAGTCCTGATGACCCGGTGTGTCCAAAATGTTAATACAGAAACCGTCATACTCAAACTGCAATACAGAAGAGGTTACAGAAATACCTCTTTCTTTTTCGATTTCCATCCAATCAGAAACTGCATGTCTGGCAGTTGCCTTACCTTTTACACTACCTGCAAGATTAATAGCCCCACCATATAACAAGAACTTTTCTGTCAAAGTAGTCTTACCGGCATCCGGATGAGAAATAATTGCAAAAGTTCTTCTTCTATTGATTTCCTTGGTATATGCACCCACAATATATCCTCCATAAAATATCTTTAAAAAATTCACACTATTCCTAATATACTAAAAAAGACCAAACTTGTAAATAAGTCTGGTCCTTTTTTCAATAATTAATTTTTTTAATTTCAGGCACTCATGCCAAAATCCCAGTAACGTTTTAAACGCCTTACTTCGCCCTCAAGATAAGTTACCCTGATAGCATACTCTTCCATCTCTGCCTTTTTCTCGAGGGCTCTGCTAAAATAACGAATCAGCTCCCCGTGACCCTCTGCAATAATACGAATTTGCTTGTTAATATCATTCTCACAGGTCATTCTAAGCTCGACAACATCAAAATGCAATGCCTTCAACTCAGTTTCCATAGCTTCTAATCGGGTTATGTCTTCCTTAACACCCACCATATCTGACTTCAAAACAGATACATCCGTCTTGAGTTCTTCCACATCGGTCTTGAGTTGTGCCACATCGGTCTTGAGTTCTTCCACATCGGTCTTGAGTTGTGCCACATCGGTCTTGAGTTCTTCCACATCGGTCTTGAGTTCTTCCACATCCGTCTTGAGTTGTGCCACATCCGTCTTGAGTTGTGCCACATCCGTCTTGAGTTGTGCCACATCTGCTTTCACTTCCACCATATCGGTCTTCAGCTCTGCCACGTCGGTCTTCAGCTCTGCCACGTCGGTCTTCAGCTCTGCCACGTCGGTCTTCAGCTCTGCCACGTCGGTCAACAAAGTATCCACCTTACCGTTCAATGTCCACAAGGCATCCAACAAACTTTTTTCATCTTCAAACATATTACTACCTCCTAATTCAAAATTTTATGTTCTTTATCCTTTGTACATGAATCAGGTCGATTTTCCTCGTTTTTTGTAGATAAACATATAGTACCACAAAACTGTGTATTTGTCCACCTTTATTTTGGTCTATATATCGTCTTTCTGTATACAAAAAACATATAAAAAACATCTATTATACGGATTCTCACCGTATAATAGATGTTTTCCTTTAATCTACATTCACAGTACTAATTACAATTTCATTCTCATTTGCACCGGTCTTGCGCTTTACTATGTCTACAATCTGGGCAAGCTGCACATCATTCAGTTCAGCAGCGTTAATCACCACATCTACACCGGTATCAGAAATACTGACGATACAATCTTCAAAACCTTTGGCTTCCAGCAAAATTTCTGCTCCGGTTTCCATTTCTGCAATATTTGTCATGGCAATCATATTATGGATAGCTTCCTGCTTTTGGCTGTCCGCTAAACCGGTATTATCAATAATCTCTAATAGTGTTTCTTTGTTCTTTGCTCTGGTCTGCTCCTTCAAAAGCTTTGCTTCGGAAATTGTTGCAATCCCCACAGAAGATGTATAGATGGTATCACCCGGAATTTCATTATCTTCCGGCTGCACCGCTACCATTTCCTCCTCACTGTAGTCTTCCAACACTACATCCACCGTGGAATCCAACCCATCCAATAGCGCTGCTTCTTCCAAATCTTCATCGCTGATGTCTGCGAGGCTGTTCAAATCATAATCTGCCATTAAATCTTCGATACTGATTTGTTCTTCCACGATTGTCTGATTTGCTACATCGGCACTGGCTTCCAAGGAGCCATCCTCCGGAACCTCTCCGGCAAAATGAAGATAACCGGCGATAGCAATCATGATAGCCAGTGCTGTAATCATCACTTGATTTTTCTTTACCATGTCCTTCATATGCTTATTATTCCTCCACTTTTTTCTTAGCTACTTTAATTCTATGAGCATCAATTCCAAATAATACCTCTACTGCTTCAGATATATTTTTCTTTACCACACTATTTCCGGCACCCTCTGCAATCACAAGCACTCCCTCCACCTTGGGCTGCAGGGTTTTAACCACATAAGGTTCTCCGCTGTTATTCGTAAAAACGGTTTCATTCACGTCATTTTTTTCTTCTGTTCTGGTTCCTCCTACACTGTCTGCTTCCTGCAACAAATTTTCCACATAATCACGTTCCTGCACAAGCACTTTTTCACTACTGCCCGCAAGAGTAACCCATGCTTGTACCTTCCCGGCGCCATCCATTTCAGATAAAATATCCTCTAACTGCCTAGACAAATATATTTCATACTGATTTAGACTCGTCCCGGCACCGGCAGATATGAATTCACTCCCTCCCTGTTCCTGCTTGCCCGCTTCCTTTGCCCCTATCAAAGCATTTGTATCCTTTTCTCCTGTCGGAAAAAAGATTACCGCCAAAAGTAATCCAGCCAATAAAAACAACATCCATTTTTCCTTTGCAGTCATCTGCTTCGTATGCTCTGATTTACTGAACCTTTGTATAAGTTTTCCCCAAAATTCCGGCAGCTTCATGGTGCTCCTCCCACAGTTCCAATTTCCTTCACTTTTATTTCCTCAATTACAATTTCCTTCACATGTACCTCTTCCACGTTAGACGATATATCGCCTATACCACCTTTGCCTTTATCATCTTCGTTTAGGCCTCCCCCTGCTATATCCCAGTCACCACTCCAGATAAACTCCTGCATAGGTGCCATCTCAAAAGATGTTATGCCTGCAAGCACACCGCTGATTCCTGAAACAATACTGTACACTACCATAATTCCTATCAACATTTTTATGTAAGGCTCATACTGTTTTCCAGACTGCAACTGTACCACTAACTCCATCAAAAGTACCAGCACTACAATTTTTCGAATCCCGTCAATAATAAACTCCATTTTTCCTAAAACATCACTTTCTGATTTGTGGTATATACTGCCAAAATAATCCATAGCAAAAATAACATTACACCGGCACCGGTTATTTTAAACATATAGCTTTCCGCCTGCCCCAACTTGTCTGCGCACCAGGTCATCTGCTTTTCCCCAAACAACCCATATATTACACCTGCTAACTTCATAACAAGATAAACAAGTCCTATCTTTATTAACGGCACCGCAGCCACCAAAAGCAGTAACAACATTCCTATTACACCAACGCCGTTTTTTAAAAGCACTGCCGAACCACCTAACATTTCCATGGTATTTCCTGCCAGACTTCCAACTCCCGGAATCATTTCGATGACTTTTTTTGCCGTTCCCACCTTCGCATGATCCACGTAAGGTAAAATCATAGACTGCAGCACACCAAGTCCGCTGATTGCTACAAACATCCCCTTAAACCCAAGCGAGATGCCTTTTTCAAAAAGTTCCATTAATTTTTCTACTCTGTCCTTCTGCCATAGGGCTCCCAACAAACTAAGCAGCATATACCCTTCTACCAACGGAATCATAATTACCATTAAAAACTGTTCTATAACATAAATAATCAGTGTAAGCGTGGCTATGTACCCTGCCCCTGTAATACCCCCCGATGCCATGGTTAACACTACGGAAAACACCGGAATAAAAATATGACCAAAATCGATTAAATTTCCCAAACATTCTTTCGCTACCATTTCTCCGTTATAATATAGCGTAAGCAAGTATCTTGCCAAAATCAGATACACAATCCAAAATCCTATTTTCTGTACCTGAGAGTCCTTAAAGAAAAGCCCCAACTGTTTTAGCAAGGCGGCACCAATCCCAATGGCAAACAATGCAATAAAATATTCTTTCATATATTCTATGGGACGGCCCAGCGTATCTGCCACAGCATCCCTTAGTATTTCCATAGCTTTTAATATATTTCCGGAACTGACTGCCTCTATCAGTGCATCGGAATCCACCATAAAACCTTGAAACAATTCTTCCGTAAGTTGTCCTAGATTCATATTTTCCATACTTCAGGCTCCCAAACCAAGCACAAATTCCAGTAAATTCATAAAAATAGGAAATCCGGCAAGAAGCACCCCCATTTTACCTGCCACCGCAACTTGTCCTGCCAAAACACTATATCCACATTCCTTACAGATACCGGAGGTCAAATCCGAAATATACGTAATTCCTATAATACGAAGCAATATGTGCAAAAAATTGCTGTCACCGGCAATTTGGTTCCATAAGTTTTCAATAGTGCTTACCACATCCAGTAAATTTACCACCACATATCCACACACAATCAACGCCATGGCAAGTCCGATTACCGTGCTATACTCCCCTTTTGACTGTTTTAAAAGCATAGCTGTAACTACTCCCAAAACAGCTAATCCTGCAATTTTTAAAATATCCATAAAGACTCCTTTTTAAAGAGAAAACAGCGTCTGCATAGCAGAAAACAAGTCATATATATACGGCAGCACCCAACTCATTACCAAAATCAATGCCGACAAACTCAACAAAAAAGCATGCTCTTCCCTTCCGCTATGTTTTAAAATCTGCGATAAAATTGTTACCAGAATACCTACCGCTGCTATTCGGAAAATCATTCCTATTTCCATATCCAACCCTCACTACCATAATATCAAACAAAGAAATGCACTTACAAAAAAACCCATAGAAAGTACCAGTCTCTGCTCGCCTTTGTATTTTTCCTCTAAAGCTTTCCTTTTTTCAGAAAGTATTTCACTTTTTAGATATAACTGTCGTTTTACCGCCCCAGGCTCCATCGGTATATGCGAAAAGGTATCTTTCCAAAGTATTTTTATTTCTTCCGATAAGGTCACTCCTGTCAGTAGACTTTTACTTTCTTCACACCATAGTTTTCCAAAATCATCTGTAACTCTTTCCCGTATTCTTTTATGTATCGCCTCGTAAAAAAAAACAAAACTACTGCCTTCTTTTATCATCCTCCCAACAGCCTCCTCTACCGGCAAACGCCACTCACACATATAATATGCCAGTTCCTTTAAATCCTGCTCCATAGTACTCAGAAACTCTATTCGATTTTTTCTTTCCGAAATCACACTATAGGAAACTCCGATACCGGCACTTAATAGCCAAATTACCAATAACACCTTCACATCAAAGCTTCTCCTTCCGCATCTAACACACCCCTCACCACATATGCCCCATTTTCTCTGCCAAGCAGCACATAGCGTTCAAATAATCCATATTTGAGCACCTCTTTCCCAAAATACTTTCTTGAAAATTCTTCAAATGTGTATGCGTGATGTGTTGCCAAAATGGCACAGCCACAACCATCCAGACGTTTTATCGCCTCCAAATCTTTTTCACTGTAAATTTCATCTACTGCCACTACCTCCGGTCCCAACGAACGCAGACACATCTCCATGGCAACAGATTTTTCACAACCACTTATTACATCTGTACGCTTACCCACATTGATGGTAGGAATGCCCATGCAAACGGCAGCCAGCTCCTCCCTTTCATCCACAAGACTGATATTTTGCCCTGTTCCCAGCGCATTTCCGTCCGATACCTTTCGTACCAAATCTCTTAAAAAAGTGGTTTTTCCACACCCCGGCGGTGCCAAAATCAAGGTACTTTGAACTTTTCCTCCTCTATATAGCTTGTCTAATGTACCATCACACACATCCTCTACATCATGACTAACACGGATAAGCAAACTGCTGATATACTTCATATGATTTACTTTTCCATATAAATCAAATAAAACCTGCCCTCCAATACCAACTCTGTGACCGCCCTGAATGGTAATGTACCCCTTTGCAATTTCCTCCTGGTATGCATATACCCCATACCCGCATAACCACTGAAAAATCTGCTCAATATCTGCCTTAGATACCAGATGTTCGTCCAACACCTGCTCCATTCCTTCATAGGTAATCATTAACTCCTTGCCTGCACGAAGCCTGATTTCCTGCAAAAAATCCCTTCGTAAATACTCCAACTCCCACTTTCGCAAATAGGCGTCCGGTAATAACTGCCGCATCCTTCCCTCCTGCCCCAAAACGTTGTCTTATTGCTTGATTCATTATATTTACGTTTCGTGTAAAATATGTACAAACTATAGATATTGTTCATCTTACCTGCTTTCAAAGACACGCAAAAATAGGACGCCAACCTCCAAAAGGATTGACGTCCTGGTGTTTTTTATTGAGTTAATAGTTTATTTATCGTCTTTACTTCAATTGGTACTCTTCCAATAACTGCTTACGAAATGCCTCATCCTTAATCGCACGCCTCAAATCAGTCAATCGCTCATCCTGATCAAGCAATGCATATAACTGATTATCAAGCTCCTGCTGTTTTAGTTGCTGCTCTTTCTCAGACAACTGTTGGTCCTTTTCAGACAACTGTTTTGCCTGTTCATTTAGTTGCTGCTCCTGCTCCGTTATAAGCTTCTTAGACGCATCAATCTCGTCCTGCATCACGTCTATCATGTACTGCACGGTATTCCGGTCCAGTTCCTGTAACTCCTTAGAAAATAAGCCCATAACGTCCTCCATGTTCCTGCACAGCTCATAAATGTCCTCGTACGTACGCTTAAACTCCGGGTAAGCCTGTATCAGCTCCGCAATCCGCTCCGGTTCGTCGCAGGTAAGAAACACCAGCCATGCATCCAGCTCTGTCTTGATACCTTTATTTTGAAGGTTCTTGAGAAAGATGTCAAGGGGTACGAAGTAATATTTCTGCAAAAGATTGAGCTTCAGTCCTGTGTCGGACTTCTGTTCAAAGCAGTGCAGGATGTCCTTTGGAAATTTGTGAAACTCTACAGTACTCTGTTCAAAAAATACAATAGTATACACGTTTTGAATATCCTTGTAGGAAAAATTCTCCTTCTTCCGACCACGGATTCGCTTATACTGGCGTAGTAATAAATCCGCGGAATAACAGGCACTTCTCTGTCCAGGGAACATATAGCCGATTTTCTGAACCTCAACATTAGCTATGCTGTGGTCCTCCAGTTCCACCACGATATCCGTAATCAACAGGCTGGCCTCGTCTGCGATACGCACCGAATCATTTGGAAGTACCTGCAAGATACGCACCTTCTGCTTCATAATAAGCGAAACGAGTTTTTCCAGTCGTTCCGGTGTGTATTCCGGATTGAATACCTCCTTGAAAAAGCAGTCATACAAAATTTTGACACCTCTTTCACCGGTACAAAAGTCCAGAAACTCATCCCTCTGCTCCGGCTTCCAGCTTTGAAAGATACTAAAAAGCACGGAATCCTTCCTGATGCGCTCCTCCAACTCCTCCCGCACCCAGAGCATGGGAAAATACTGCTGCAATAAATTTTTTGCCATAACATGACCTCCTCGTATAAATATGTAATTTAAAAATTTTGAAAAATTGCTCTGATTGCGAGCGGTATCTGATGGTAAAAGAATGGATACGAAAGAAGAAAACCTTCGATTAATGTAATTATATAATATTTTTTGTCAATCAACAAGAGGACGAAAGCAACATCAAGGGCTGAATTTAGCCAAAATAGGACGCCAACCTCCAAAAGGATTGACGTCCTGGTGTTTTTTATTGAGTTAATAGTTTATTTATCGTCTTTTTTTCTGAACTTCATCAGTACAATAAGTCCAATGATAGCAATCAGTGAAACTGCTGCTACTCCAAGGAAGAATCCAAGGTTGGAATCATCGCCGGTTGGCGTAGTGCCTCCTCCTATGATAAGTTCTGCAAGTGTGTTGGTAACGATATGTTCAGACTGATTGTAGGATACAACGTAGCCTGCCGGTACATTCTTTTCCTTCATAGTCCATTCGTATACATGGTCACCATTTGCATACATTAAAATCACTGTGTCGGTCCAACCATTTTCCTTACTAAGAATAACATCGGTTACATATACACCATCCTGATAAAGCTCTACGATAATGCTGTCAGGACGCTTGCCTAACTTGTTGTTATTGTCGTTCCAAACCTTTACGAAAGCAAAGGATTTGTAAATGCGTCCGTCATCTTCCGGTTCAGGAGTAGGTTCAACCGGAGGCGTAAAGGTGTTTTCAAAAACTGCCTCTCTCTGGAAATCAACGGTTGCTACTAACTGACCAACCAAATTATCCTTTACATCAACCATCAATGCATATTCTGTAGTATCATAGGTTACATTTGAATCTGTACCCTTTACTTCACGAATTAAGAAAGGATACTGACCAATCTTATCAAAGGTCTGTGTAAATGTAATCATACCATCTGCATCATTGGTTACTGTTTCTACAACCTTGTTTAAAGTTCTGTCAACCAATTCAAATTTGAATGCGCCTGCGGTAAGCTCTGCACCATGAAGAACCTTCTTTGCAGAGATGGTTGTTGTTGCAGCAGTTGGATTGTAGGTATTAGTAAATACAGCTACGTTTTCCTTGGTAATGCTTGCTGCATTCTCAATTTTTAACTGACCACTACCATCATCTACTACAGTTACTTCTATAGTAGCCTTAGTTTCCTTATCATAATAAATACCATTTGCATTTACAGCCGGAACATATTCTACAACAGTATACGTGTGCTTACCTGGAACAGTTTCTGTGAAATTGAATGTAATATTTCCTTCTGCATCATTGTGACTTTCCGCACGAATGATACCATGCTCGTCCTTCACACGGAATGTAAATTCATGTGCCTGAAGCTTACGTTCACTGCCCTCCGGTACTGTCAACTTCTTGTCCGCAGTAATAGTCAGACTGACAGGGGCTGGGGTATAGATGTTAACGAAAGCCGGTGCTTCCGTTTCCAGTGCTCTGGAAGAAGCATATGTCTTCACAGCGCCGTCAGCGATGTAGAGCGTACCTGCCGGATACAATACTTCTGAACTGTTTTCAACTAAAATGTCATCATATGCATAACTTACAGTTACATGAACTTCCCAGCTACGAGCATCGTAGGTCATGTACGCTTCCTTGGTTATATCAACCACTTCACTAATCCAGTAACGATATTCGCCTGGCTGTGTGAAGGTAAAGTCAGTAAACTTAATCTTACCATCTGCTTCGTTTTCACCTGTTGCAACAGTATTACCAGTTACATCCTTAACAACAAACTGGAATTCACCTGCCTCTAAGGTATAACCGTTAGGACTTGTAACAGTCTTGGTTGCGTTGATAGCTGCAGTAAGGTCTTCCTTTATAGAAGAAGGAGTGTAATTGTTGGTAAAATCGATTGATGTAACCTTATTCACTTCATCTACGCTTCCTTTGTAATAAGTAGTTGTGTATTCCAACTTGCCCTTACCATTGTCTGTTACATCAATTACAATAGTATAAACAGTTTCATCGAATGTATATGTGCCACTGCCCTTTACTTCACTATTTGCTTCACTCTTTTCAGAAATAGTGTAAGTATATTTACCTGGTGCATTAAATGTTAATTCGAAGCTTGCCTGACTTAATGGCTGGTTAGTTAAGCCATTTTTAACGCTATCAACGACATTGTCTGCATTATCTTTCAAAACGAATGTGAACTCTTCTGCTTTCAGTTCCTTATCGATAAGATTCTTGAAAACATCAATCTTTACTACATCTGTCTGTTCTGGTGCATAAGTATTATGGAAGCTTGGAACACCATTAATAAGTTCTTTTGTATAGTTGGCAGGATTTGTAACATCTGTTACACCTTCAGCCAATTCATAATACTTAACTGTTGGAACCAAATTACCATTTCCATCGTCTACTACATCTACCACTACCTTGTACATTTCAGTATCAAAAGTAATACCATTAATCTTACCACTTGGTGGTGCTAATTCAGACATCATATAAGTATATGTATTAGCTTCACTATAACCAATTTCAGCAAAGTTTACCGCTGCTGCTGTACCAGCTGCTGCTGCTACATTATCACCAACAAGTTTAATCTCTGTTCCAATAGAACCATTAGATAAAACTTCCCTCAATATGATATCAAACTCTGCTGTTGCCATATCACGACCAGTTAATTTTTTGGTTGCTTCAAGTTTAACTGTTGTGCCTAAAGCTTTGTAGGTATTTGTAAAGTTCGCAGTTTCATTTAATTCAGCTTCAGTTGTAAACGTAGCATTAGAATAATATGTACTGCTTACCACTTCAATTTTACCCTTTTCAGAATAATCCTTCACAACAACCTTCAGATAAATTGGAGTTGCTTTTGTATAATCTACACCACCTGCTGCACCATGATTTTCTTCAATTACATAATATAATGCAACTTCATTATCGGCTCCTGGTCTGTCATTATAAATGATTGGTGTAAATACAATACTGCTTGCAACACCGTCTGCTGCAGCCTTAGATAAACCAGTAGATGCAACATCTTGTGTCTTTGTATACTCGCCATTTTCCTCTTTCATTGACCATACAGTAAATGAGAATTCATTATCCTTCATAGGCCGTCCGTTTAATGTCTTTGTTGCTACTGGTGTATACTTAGTTGATGTTGCCGCATATTTATTCTCGAAAACAATACCAAGGTTATCCTTATTTACAGAATTTCCGTTTGCATCTGAAAGATATACATTCTGAGTACCATCTGCTTCATAACTTACTGTTACATATACAGTATATTCCTTCTTTTCTCCTACATTATAAGTTATACCTTTTTCATTGCCAACTTCTTCTCTTATAACATATTCGTAAGTTCCTGCCGGTGCAGTTGCAGAGATAAATCTACTAAAGGTAACATCTGCAATACCATCATTGTTATCATCTGCCGCATTCTTTGCACTGTCTCTTAACTCATATGTTACAGATTCACCATTTCTAAGCACTCGGTACAAACCAAAGGTAAATTCGCCTTCACGTAAATCACGACCAGTTAAGTTTTTGGTTGCTGGAATAACTATTGTGTTACCAGCTGAATAACTATTCTCAAAAACAATTCCTGTGTCATTGCCTGAACCAGTTGTAATCTTTGTACCATCAGCTTTATACACTTCATAAATAGATGCTGTAACATCTGCTTCTGCAGAAGTATGTGTCAGCTTAATAACTACATAATACTTATTTGTATCATATGTCACACCGGATACTTTGTTAATAGTAGGTATCGCTTCTGACATTTCATACAGAATATACGCTGTATTTACATTTTCTTCAAAATCACCATTTGAATAATACAATGTAGCAAAATTGATTGTTGCATCACTACCTGCCTGGTTTGTACCGGTTACTTCACCAGTTGTGCCAGTCACTTCACTTTCACCTGGTTTAGAACTAATTACCGGAACAAGTTCTCCACCTACTTCTGTAACATTAAGTTTTCCTAAACGCTTTAATTCAAATGTGAATTCACCTGCATTCAATTCTCTGCCATTCAAAGACTTTTTAGCTGTAATATTTATAAAACCTTTAGCTTCATAAGTATTTGTAAACGTTACATCACTTTCTGAAATTGGTGTAGTATAGTTTGTTATTACACTTGCGTCCTTATCAGCATCAAGCTTAAAATAACTTACTTCCTTTGATAATTGTCCATCTGTAAGTGTAATTTTTACATTCATACGATAACGAGTTGTATCGTATGTAATACCATTGGTAGTATTAGAAGCATTGCTTTCTACAATCCAGTAATCCCACTCACCGGCTCTTTCATATTCAAGTTCAGTAAATTCAACAAGTTGACTTGCATTATTAGCACTTACGCTACCTGTATACATCACTGTATTAGTTTGAGCATTGATTACAGAGAAACTAAACTTAGCTTCCTGCGGTAAATTTGTACCATTTGTAATCTTGTATGCTACTGGCTGTACAGTAATGAAATCCGGGTAATCAATGTTAGTAAATGCTACTGTTGTATTATTGCTATCTGTAGCATGCTTATTGGTATAACCTTCTGTTGTCTTCTCTTCAACACTCAAAAGACCATTTCCCTCATCATAAGTAACCACCACTACTACTTCAATCTGATTTTCATCATATTTCATAGTACTGCTAGCTGCCAGATCAGGAATAATTTCGCTGATTACTAAGGTATGTTCGCCAACATCACTTCTATCAAAATAGATGATTGGGAATTCAATCTTACCATCTGCATCATTAGAAGCATATGCAAGCACATCACTTAAAGTACCGTCAGTATATTTTTCTCTAATCTGGAAACGGAAATCACCTGCTGTTAACGCGAGAGCTTGACTATCCTTATCCTGTAAAATCTTTTTTGCATACAGTACCAATCCAACTTCTTCAGGAACATAACTATTTGCAAAGACAATATTTGTTGCCGTAGCACCATCCTTTGTTAAAGTTTGGCTTGAAATTTCTAATTTACCATTGTTATCAGAAACAACTACTTCTAAACGATAAACACTACCATCATAAGTAATACCATCTTCACCGCCATTTGTTTCGGTAATCTGGTATTTATATACACCAGCCTTGGTATATGTAATGCCACCAAATTTAATATTACCTTCAGTATCAATATTAGTACCTGTTGTTACAACTTCGCCCAAAGCTTCTACGCTGTTTGTTGTTACAATCTCTTGAACAATGAAACTATACTTGTTTGCCTGTAAAGTACGTCCTGTTAAAGTCTTTGTACCACTCAGTTCTAACTCAACTTCCTTTGGCGCATAACTATTATTAAATACAATATTAGTCTCTAAATCACCTAAATCATTAAATTCAAGAGGAACTTCACTAGCATTCACTGGAATCTTAACCAAACTAGAATTAGCAAAATCAACTTCTAATTGACCATCCTTATCCACGATTACTAATGTTAATCTATACTGTGTTTCATCATATGTCACACCAGATACATTATTATTTAATTCGCAGATAATAAAACGATATGTACCAGCCTTAGTTATTTCCTTCTCACCAAACAAAGCAGATGCTGTTGGATTATTAGTACCTACTGTAGGCTCCGCAGAGGTTCCAAGGGAGCCCTGTACCCAATTTCCATTATCAATCGTTGCATTATACGCTACGATACTGAATGTGGTGTTTTTCAGGAATGCACCTTCTGCAGTTGATAAATTTTTTGTTCCCTTTAACTGGAACTTCATTGATTTAACACTATAAGTATTTGTTACACCAACAGATACCGCGGTTACGCCTTCTCCGCTTGGTGCAACAGAAACCGTCTGTCCCGGATTATATGTCGGAGCATAACCACCTGGTACATTTTCTTCTGTAACAGTAATTCTTACGCCAGCCGGCAATTCTTTAATCGTTAATATTTCACCATGCTTAATCTCAACTGTAGCCACACCATTAGTAAAAGCTACCGTTCCTGCTGCATCACTGCTACTATTCTTGTAATAATTATATGTACCATTCAAACCACTAGCTGTAGTTAATTTTAATGTAAAGGTATGCTTTGTCTGTTGTGCTGCCTCCTCAAGCTCAGTAACATTACCAACAACATCCACTATCTTACTCAGCACCAAATCACCTGTCAGCACGCTTGTACCTGTAGTGTTGGTTGTATAACTATTATTCCCAATAGTAATAATCGCACCATTTTCAACCGGAGTCTTTGCACTTTCATTTACTACAACGCGGAAAGAAACATAACCTGATGCACCAGCATCTACATTAGCAAGTGTCCATGTTAACACGCCATTTGCGAATGTACCATTATGAGTTGCAGAACCAGCAACGTATGTTGTACCAGTAGGAATGATATCTTCAACGGTAATTGTAGCTGCAGTATCCAAATCGTTATAGTAATTGATGCGGTATGTCAGCTCATCGCCTACCTTCACACCATTGTCAGGATTTACCGTACCAACACCTTCTACCAGCTTACCATATGGCGGATTTTCCACCTTATTGGTAGTATAAGCCGGATTATTGCCAATCTGAACAGTTGCTTGATTATCAACAGTAATTGCATTTTGATCTAATGCAGCTGTTGTTACCTTCGTCTGGAAGGAAACATATACCGTACCATTAACCGGAATGTTTTGAATGTTCCATGTAATTGCGCCATTACTGTTGCTATTGGAAGCCGTAGCACCTGTGCCATTTGCATCAAAGCTTATTGAACCTTCCACCAGCTCCGTACCGTAAGGTACACTATCCGTTACCACTGCATTAGCTGTAGCACCTTCGTTATTTACAACTTTAATAGTATAAGTCAATACATCATCAACGGTAATCAATTTACCATCCGCATCTGTAATTACAGCACCTGAATTGCTTGCATCATCCAGTCTGGTAATTGTTACATCCTTCGTCTTATCTGCCTTCAGAGCCAGTCTACCATTATTGCCCAGGTATACCACGTAATGAGAGTCATTGATTGCATTTGCACGCATTGGGTGCGCTACTATAGTACTTGTTCCGGTATAGTTAGCCGGATTGTCATTTGCATCCACCTTGATGGTATCATCATTTTCTGCAGACAGAGAGTATGCAGTATAAGTACCTGCCTTTACATACCACTGACCACTTGCATCCTGAGCTGCAAATTTACTAATAACATCCTGACTTGGAGCCACTACTGCAATATATTTTTCTTCAAGCGTACAAGCAAAGAGTGTCTTCTCCTCATTCTTTGCTCCATTATCATTCCACGCATAATAAGGTCTCTTATAATAATAAGTTTCACCGGTTGTCAAGCTTGTTGCAGGAGTACCATTTGTATCCGTATACAATAAGGTATCTTCCAAAAAAGCATAGAAGTCATTATCCTCTGCTACGTCAAAGCCTGCATGAGCCAATGCCCTTTCATGATTTTCCCCACTCTTACTTCTATCCCAGTCATTGGTGTAGAAATAGTAGGTATCTTCTGCGGCTTCGTAGTTATCTTTACCGTTAACAACCAAATTCTTATTTGTCTTCTCTGTCACATATGCACTGCCTACCAGCTTCTGTGCCACGTTCTGCGCATTAATATCACTCTGTAGACCTACTTCGTAAATAACACGAACAGGATTTTCTGCCTGTACAAAAGCTTCGTATGTTACAGGATTCTGTGTGTGGTCTTCTGTAATCAGTACGCGATCTAAACTAAGCAGACTGCCCGGAATACTTACATAAACTGTCTCCTGATATGGTGCCACTAAGGAACGCTGAACACGGACAACCATTAACAGGAAGTCATCGATCGGATCAATAGTCCCTCCTGCAGTTCCGTAATAATAATAAGAGCGGCAAACATAATCTGCATCAGCCGGAATAACATTACCTGTTGCAAGGGCATTCTCAATATATTCAATAGAATCATCCTGTGCAAAGCCCAAAAACTGTACGTGCTCATCCTCTGCATCATCCGTATATGCACTGCCCCACCAGCAGAAGCTATTCTCATAATCACTATTGTCATTATAATATAACTGACCATCTGCCTGTACAGCTGCAGCTACTATTTCCTTGATGGCAGCCTCATCCAGCTTGCTGCTATCTGATAACTCCAGACGTCCGTTTAATGCCATCGTAATAGCCGCGTCAAAGGCTTCATTAGCATTTGCAGTTCCATAATTTACCATATTTTTGGCAAAGGATGCACCCTGGAAGAAATAACCATCTGCCACGATACCATGAACATCCTTCACCTCCATGTACTCGCCAATCGGGTCATAGAAGTGTACGTAACCACCAAAGTCAGCACTTACGCTGGTATCTGTTGGTAAAGAAATAGCCTTAATCTGGATTAAACGAACCAATTCTTTGAAGGTATTATTCAATGCCTCGCTGCTGCCACTGGTTGCAAAATATTCGTCATTATATCCTATACCACCGGCATACATGCTGATACCGCTGGAGCTCTTACCATTCACATAATTTCTGGAAGCGGTAATAGAATTTGCAGTAATACTGAAATTTTTATCTCTATATCTGGTTTGATAACCCTGCTGATACTGTTCACCTACATTAATGTTGAATGCCCTGACAGTTGCCGCGCTATAACTTCTCCAATAACCGGAAAAGGTATTATACCAGCTGTTACTGCTTGTAAAGCTTTGAGCCGGATTCAAGGTCATCTCAGCCAAAGCAACTTCTGACGCTGTCATGTCACTTGCTGTATTTACATCTACGCCTACGGTGTAGATAGTACAACGATTTTCTTCATTGGCATTGGCACCATAATAATGCTCTGTAATCTTGCCCTTGTAATATGCTGCTGTCATAGTTGCAAGGAAACCATTACCTGCATATGGCGCACTGCCCGGTCCCTGCTCATCTGCGTCCGCAATAGCATCTGCATCATACCAATTTGCAGCAGTGGAAGAGAAAGTAGGTGCACCATCAGATAACACAATAATAAATGGCATACGTGTTACCTGCTCACCTTCCACCATAACCTTAGTATCTGCCGCTGCTACATTCATTAAAATGTCTGCCCCTAAAGCAATACCTGCCTGAATATTGGTGCCGCCTTCCTGGGCCTTACGGAAGGCATTACCGGAGTAAGACTGATTATAAGTATTGTTTCCCCATTGAACTTCAATAGTCGCATTTGTCACAGTACTGCGACCTGCCACAAAGCTTCCGGAACTATCTGCCTGACCATACTGATTTACTCTCTGTAAATGTGCAGTGGCAGCCTCTCCGGTATAATGTGCTAGGCTGGACAACACATTTGCAGCCGCGTCACTGCTGGTACCTCTGCCATAATCCTCACTGGAAAATGCCACAACCGCAATACGATTCTGATCATTAGCTGACAGAAGTGAGTTAATTGCCTCATTAGCTGCATTAATCATACTAATATATCGCGGATCATTAGTCGGATCCGCCATACTACCTGACGTATCCAGTACAAACACCGCATCTACTGGTACCGGCAATTTACTTGCCAAACCTGTCGCCTGAGCAGACTGGGATAAGGTTACCAGGAAGTTGTTGGTTGCCGGTGTAAGTCCACCCATGGATACACCATCCAGTTTATCATCCGTAAAGCCTGTAGTATCCACGCTCTTTCCAACGGTAATCTTTCCTGCATTTAATGTGTTCTGACCATAAATATCAATTGGTCTATGTAATGTTTCCGGATCGTGCACAGTTGTCACTGTTCCCGGTGCCGGAGCTGTGCTGTCTGCAGCTCTTGCCGGAATACTCGGAATACCACTCAGAGCCATCACTGCCGCAAGTGCCAGTGCTAAAATTCGGCTTCTGGTGTCTTTTCGGAACAAGTTTAATCCTTTCATTTGATTTTTCCTCCTTTTATTTTCTCGGTTCTATCAACCCGAACTCTATCGCTTTATCCACCGCCTGATGGCGATTTTTTACTTCTAATTTTGCAAATATATGCTTGCAATGCTTTTTGGCCGTTTCCTCTGCCATGCCGGTTAGTTCGGCTATCTCTGCATTGGTTCTTAAATCTGCAAGTAGCCTCAAGACCCTCATCTCCGTCTCCGTCAGTGCCGGATTCTTTGGAAGCTGGCTTTTTAGATATCTCGGATGAAGAGATGCCGTTTTTTCACTCATGGAAATAAGCCGCTCCAGATATGGATGTGCCTTTTTACTGCTACGCATTTTGTGGTAATACTTTAACAGTTCATATATTCGCTGTCCTTCATCTGCAAACAGCCTGTCGTACCGATATGTTTCCGCAAGTCCAAGAGCCTGCTCAATATGATCCAGGGCTTCCTCTTTTCTGCCGTCTGCATAATCGCTCATTGCCCATATAATGTGCAGCTCGCAGGTGTCCATATATCGTCCTCCTGCTTCCAATAGTGGCAACAGCCGATTGCAAAGGGTTGTTACTGACAAGTATTTCCCTTGGATTATGTATGCCCTCATTTTAACCATATATCGGAACAAATCCAGGGTACAGAACTTGCTATGCTCATCCGGTGCTGCTTCTCTTAACCACTTGGTTACCTTTGCATAATCACCGTCGTACATCGCCGCCCACGCATCCAGTGCATCAATGTTGGGCAGATATGCTTCCAACCCGGCATATTTCATTTGATTCCTAAGATTTTCTATCAATGGATCAACGGATATAGCTTGTCCATTTGTAACCAAAATGTAGAGCTCCAAAGTCATGGCCACAAACAATAACCGCATGTCCTGTTTTTCTTTCAAAAGCGGAATCTTACTGACTAAGATTACCAGTGCCTTATAACACTCATCCTGCCAGTACAAACTTTCTGCTTGAGTCAAATCCGCTATGACCTGTGCCTGCTCGGGAAACAATACGTTTAGTGCATCCATAGAACCGTCTTTATTCTGTGACAATCCCTCCCCGTAAGGAGACATGTCCCATATGCCGTTCATAATACTTGGACGTCCGGCCGTCAGCGCAAGCCCCGGAATCTTCCAGCCGTGCTCCTGATACTGCTTTGCCAAATCAAAAAAAGTCTGATATCCCATTCCCGGTGTATGCAGCTTTGCCAGCAACTGATATGGCTCTTCATCAGACAACTGCTCTCCAATCTGCCTTGCCTTCTCCATATCTCCCTGCATCTTATAAATCTTCATCAATCCGAAAGCCAACGCCGGTCTTTCCCTCAACTGCTCTTCTGTCAACTCCAAAAACCATTTACGATATTCCCAAACAGCCTGTAAAGTATGTAATGGCCGTCGGAATATACTTTCCAAAAGCTGCAGCTTAAGCTCCGTATCGGTTGAGTGCCTTAAAATTCTTAAATTCTGCCTATCCTCTATCGATAAGTATCTGATTTTCAAAGGTACTATCCTCCACCTTATATTTATCCAATTTTACTATGTCCATTATATCCAACTCCCCCCTTTTTGTCTATACCCCTGAAAGGGTATATAAAGCAAAAAGAAATGGCGTATTTTCGCCATTTCTTTTTGTGAACAAAATTTTCGTCGATTAAATTTTTTAAATTTAAATTTTATTAAACCTGAGCAACATCCTTCATAGAGAAGCTGATTCTGCCCATCTTGTCTTTGCCAAGGCAAACAACGGTTACATTGTCACCAAGTGTAAGAACATCTTCTACATGGTTGATTCTTTCCTTGCTGATCTTGGAAATGTGAACCATACCTTCCTTACCAGGAGCAAATTCAATGAAAGCACCAAATTCTTTAATGCTTACAACTTTACCCTTAAAAATCTGACCTTCTTCAAAATCTGTTACGATAGTCTTAATCATATCTACAGCGCTTGCCATCATAGCTGCGTCTGTACCGCATACGGATACCTGACCATCATCTGTAATATCAATCTTTACGCCGGTACGAGCAATAATTTCATTAATGGTCTTGCCTCGCTGACCAACAACTTCACCAATTTTTTCCGGATCAATCTGGATAGAAATAATCTTTGGAGCATATTTTCCAACTTCCGGTCTTGGAGCGGAAATTGCAGGAAGCATAACTTCATCTAAGATGTACATTCTTGCTTCGCGAGTTCTCTTAATTGCTTCCTCCACGATTGGTCTGGTCAAACCGTGAATCTTAATATCCATCTGAATAGCTGTGATACCATCCTTGGTACCTGCAACCTTGAAGTCCATGTCGCCAAAGAAGTCTTCCAAGCCCTGGATATCCGTTAATACTAAGTAGTCATCATCTGTGTCACCGGTTACCAAACCACAAGAAATACCTGCTACCGGTCTCTTAATTGGTACACCTGCTGCCATTAAGGACATGGTAGATGCACAAACAGAAGCCTGAGAGGTAGAACCGTTAGATTCGAAGGTTTCAGAAACTGTTCTGATAGCATATGGGAATTCATCCTCGCTTGGTAATACCGGTACCAATGCCTTTTCTGCCAATGCACCGTGACCAATTTCACGACGACCAGGACCACGGCTTACCTTTGTTTCACCTACAGAGTATGCAGGGAAATTATAGTGGTGCATATATCTCTTTGCTACTTCATTGTCATCCAAACCATCAATCTTCTGTGCTTCAGATAAAGGTGCTAAAGTAGTAATGGTACAAATCTGTGTCTGTCCACGCGTAAACATAGCAGAACCATGTACTCTAGGAATCAAATCTACTTCTGCTGCTAAAGGACGAATCTGTGTAATTGCACGGCCGTCCGGACGCTTATGATCCTTTAAAATCATCTTACGAACGGTCTTCTTCTGATACTGGTAAAGAGCTTCCGGAATAAGAGCTAACCACTCTTCATTGTCAGCAAAAGCTTCTTCCAATCTATCTCTGATTACACGAAGATTTTCTTCACGAACCTGCTTTACATCTGTAAATACAGCTTCTTCCATTTCCAAAGGAGTAACTACTTCCTTCATAGCATCAAATAATTCGGTTGGAATTGCACAGCTTGTATATTCGTGCTTTGCCTTACCAACTTCTTCTACCATCTTGTTAATGAATTCAATGATAGTCTGGTTGATGTCATGCGCCATATAAATAGCCTCTAACATCTTGTCTTCCGGCACTTCATTTGCACCGGCTTCAATCATAATAACCTTCTCAGAGGTAGATGCTACAGTCAGGTTTAAATCACCATTTTTCCACTGTTCCTGGCTTGGGTTAATGATAAATTCACCATCCACAAGACCAACCTGTGTCATAGCACAAGGACCATCAAAAGGAATATCAGAAATGCAGGTTGCAATTGAAGAACCAAGCATTGCTGTAAGCTCCGGACGACATTCCGGGTCAACACTCATTACCATATTGTTTAAGGTTACGTCATTACGGTAATCCTTAGGGAACAACGGACGCATTGGTCTGTCGATTACACGGCTTGTCAAAACAGCGTTCTCACTTGCCTTACCTTCACGCTTATTAAAACCACCAGGGATTTTACCAACTGCGTACATTTTTTCTTCGTATTCCACGCTTAACGGGAAGAAATCAATACCATCACGTGGCTTTTCAGATGCAGTAGCTGTGGATAACACAGTTGTGTCACCGTACATAATAAATGCACATCCATTTGCCTGAGCACCTACACGGCCAACATCTACTCTTAACGTTCTGCCGGCCAGTTCCATTGTAAAACTTTTAAACATAAAAACCTCCATATCGCAATGCTGCGACTCTCACATAAAAAACCGAAAATAGGCGGAACGCCTAAGGGTCGCTCCGCCTAACATGCTAAAATTATTTTCTGAGACCTAACTTCTCAATCAAAGCACGATATCTTTCGATATCTGTCTTCTTTAAGTAGTCTAAGAGACCACGTCTCTGACCTACTAATTTGTACATACCACGTCTGGAGTGGTGATCCTTTTTGTTAGACTTTAAGTGCTCAGTTAATTCCTGAATACGAGCTGTTAAAACAGCTACCTGAACTTCCGGTGAACCTGTATCACCAGGTGTTCTTGCAAATTCATTGATAATTGCGGTTTTCTTTTCTTTAGAAATCATTTTAAAATCCTCCTGAATATTTATAATCGCCAGATACTAAGTGCAGGTCGGAGTGTCCATACACTGAGCAACGGCTAAACTCAACCTATATACAATACCATATATTTCCGGTCTTGTAAAGAGTTTTTTCTAAATTCTCCGAAATTACTTCTGTAATTTAATCTTCCAATAAAGTGCAAGCCTTTACCGGTGTTCTGTAATAAGCATTGGATACGATGATACCGGTCTTTTCATCGTTTGCATGTACAATCTGACCGTCACCCAAATAAATAGCTACATGAGAAATCGTACTCTTGCTGGAGCCATAGAACAATAAATCTCCCGGCTTTGCATCCTTGTAATTAATCTCTGTACCGTAATTGGACTGAGATTTGGAATAATGCGGAAGGTCAATGCCGTATTTTTTGTAAATGCTTAATACAAAACCGGAGCAGTCAGCTCCCTTGGTAAGACTGGTTCCGCCCCACACATAAGGATTACCCACGAACTCCAGGGCATATTCACACAAATCTACACGTACATCACTTACGTCCATGCCATACTTAAACTGAGCAATGGTAATGGCAGTATTTAAACCATCCACGATTTCCACATAATCTGCACTAATATACACTTCATCTGTATTCAATCTGCATTTCACCCAGCCATCTAATTCTTCGATAACCTCCAGTGCTTCACCGGCTGCCACCTTAGTAAGAACCTTTGAACTTTGACTTGGTGCTGTACGTACATTTACTCCATCTTCCTGAACAATAGCTCTTTCGTAAGCAAGTTCCAGACCAAGCATCTTTGCCTGAATACCGGTAACAATAAACTCACTGCTTACATATCCTTCCACTTCACCAGAAGTAATATGATACCAACCATCTGCTTCGTCCAGAATTTCGCATGCTGCAT
>JAFXAZ010000059.1 GCA_017521985.1 Lachnospiraceae bacterium | reverse complement strand
CAGAAGAAAAAAGAGATTTTGGATGAATTATAGCCTGTTAAGAGAGGAAGGAATATGAAAAATAATTGGATACAATACCTATCAATTATTCTTTGTGCAGTCATGGTAGTTATCGTTGTTGTTCAAGGTAGAAAATTGGATGCATATCAAAGACAGATGGACGCTCAGATGGAATCGTTAAAATGGTCTGTCAATGATGACATTCAAAGCCTCCGCTATTATATTGATAGTCAACTGGAAAAGGCAGAGAAGATTGTTAGTTCGTATGAACTGACCCCTTCCGGAATTGACAAAGATAACCACTGTCTGAAAGCAGAGGTTAGTGTTTCTTTAAAAGAATGGTATGAAGACACTAGGGTGGAATTAATTGCAACCTTGGACCAGCAGAAAATAAATATTGATATGAATGGTGATGGAACCGGAATTTTCCGTGGAGAGATTTCACTGCCCATAGAAGGTGACATGCCGATTTATCTGAGCACACAGATTACAGGTGGTGGTATTACCCAAAAAGAAGATATCGGTGGATGGAGCAATCTATCCATGCTTTTACCACTTCAGAATGGCGGTGGTGGATGGAGTGGTCCCGAGTATCGTGATGGTGTGCTGAGTTCACAGTTTTCTATCTCAATCAGAGGTTTTGGTAACGAAATGCTGCAGGTTTATGAAGAACAAGGCATACCTGCTTCTGTGCAGAATCCGGAATTTCATGTATATAAGAATGGCGAGTTGGAACAAAGATTACCTGCAATAGCAAGCTCACCGGAAGATAACATAAGAATTGCTGCAGGGTTG
Source organism: Lachnospiraceae bacterium (assembly GCA_017521985.1). GTDB lineage: Bacteria > Bacillota > Clostridia > Lachnospirales > Lachnospiraceae > RGIG6307. Next base: position 38,080 of record JAFXAZ010000059.1, on the reverse strand, counting down.
GAACCGGAAATGCGAGCCCAAATCAGTGAGATTACATATTCTGTAGGACCTGATTGGAACATAGAATGTAAGATTGGTGATGTGATAGACATCCATTTTGTCTGCCGAGATAACTTTGGTTTGGGATATGATTTCTTTTTACAATCATGGAAGGTGCAAAGTGATGACCAGGATAACTACAGTTCTGGTGATGTTGTATCTGAATATGGTAACAGTGAGGCTTTAACATTGTTTTGGCCGTAACACTATCAGGATACATAATGGTGGCTTTGCGTATCTGAGAGGAGTAATAGATGAAAAGAAAAAGCATTATTCTGGGAAGTGTTTTTATATTTTTTCTGGTGTTGGGAATCTGGCTGAATGGACAGAAAGGCATGAACCTGCTGTCGGATTTCTGGGTACTTAAAAAGGATGGCAGCTTTGCCCATCAGGATAATCGGATCTTTTGTGTGGATAATGGGAGTGGCAAGAAATTTGAGATTACTTTAGGTGAAACAGTGCTTACGGCCACGGTTGAAGAGCAGGAAGATGGATGGTACATGGAGACGAATCGGGGATGGGGGTTAAAAATACCTTCAGAGAATTATTTGTCAATAATGGTTGGCGGTATCATATTTGTGGGGGATGCGCAACTTGTCATTCAGGATATTGGTGCTATGGACCTTGATTTTGAGGCTGTGAAAGCGGAAGAAAAGAACTACATGTATGGGGAAAATGGTAGACCGGTGGAAATAATAAAGGACGGAATGACACTGGATTCTGAAAATTATCAGAATAAGCTGTTTGTCAATGAAGAAGGGGAATACTTGATGAATCCTAACTGCTTGTTTATGATATCTGACGGTCAGGAATATATCAGTAAGGGAGGATTGCTTCAGGCATTGGTGAAGGTTGCAGAAGGCGAAGTGGAACAGAGGGGCCACATGTTATTGGCAGTGGCATATATATTTTTTTATGCACTGGGAGCTGCAATCCTGCTTTGGCCTCAGGAGATGGCGTTTTTGGGACATCGTTGGCGTTACCGCTTCGAGCCGGAGCTTTCTGACGAAGGGCTTGTGATGGAAATGCTTGGAGGAGTGGTTATTATCGGTATGGCTATCGTGATGCTGTTTCTTCCGCTGGCAGGAGGATGAGAAAAGATAAGATAAAGTTTTGGCATGAATCAAATCTTCGCCTATGAATATAAAATTTATGTTCATAAGAAGGATTACGACAATGCGTTGAGACTAATTAGACATACTTGAATGAGAAAGAATTGAAAGCCAAAAGGAAAAAGTAAGGTGCAAAAATGAACCAGCTATTTATTAAAGGGGTACAAATTGAGTGGGAAAAGATAAATGAATATAGTTATCTCCGCGAAATACCGGCACTTCAGTTTGAGGAAAACTTAAAATTTTCTCAGAGCATCACATTTTTTGTAGGAGAAAATGGTACCGGAAAATCAACGCTATTGGAAGCAATAGCGGTTGCTTATGGATTTAATCCAGAGGGTGGAAGTAAGAATTATAATTTTTCTACCTATGACTCACATTCAGAATTACATAGTGCTCTCAGACTTACCAAAGGGTATAGGAAGCCTGCATGGAGCTATTTCCTGCGGGCGGAGAGTTTTTATAATGTGGCTACTAAAGAGGAAGAATATGCAGACCTTGATCATCCATCAAGGAAATATCACGAGAAATCTCATGGGGAAAGCTTTTTGGCATTAGCCCAAGGGAGTTTTCGATCAAATGGATTATATCTTTTGGATGAGCCGGAAGCTGCATTATCACCCCAGCGGCAATTGACTTTATTGATTGAAATAAGTCGACTGGCCAAACAAGGGGCACAGTTTATCATCGCAAGTCATTCGCCGATTCTGCTTGGAATACCGGGAGCACATATTTTATCCTTCGATGATGGGGTAATTCATGCTTGTGATTATTTAGAAACTGAGAGCTATCAAGTGACGGAAATGTTTATCAATAACCGGGAGTATTTGTTGAAAAGGTTATTGGATCAGGAAGAATAATATTATGTCAAAGAAAATACAATGAATCTGACGATTTGTTAGGTGGCTGTCCTACTGGGAAACTTTAAAAAGTTTAATTAGTCGGGGGATGAAATGTTATTTTATCCCACTAAATAGACATAAAACTTATTTTAGTGGGGGTAAATTAAGTTACTATCCCTACTTGTATTGAGAAAAAGTCATATTAGTCGGGATATTTTTTGAAGAAAACCCGACCAATTTGAAAATTAACCTCGTTAAGTGGGGGAAAACAGAATAAAGAATACCGACTGGATTTATAAAAAGCACTTTTAGGTCGGGTGGATAGAAAAAATGTGTCCGACCTATTAATAGAAAATCAGCATTAGTCGGGGTGAGGCACGAAAATTCACCCGATTATTGAGCTGAAAAAGTGATTTTAGTCGGGGATACAAGAAATTTTCGCCCGACTAAATTGAAAAAATAGTATGCCTAGTCGGAAACGGATTACTAAAGTAGAATAATTGGTTCTTTGTAACGAATCAAGAGGGGACAAAAATGGCTAATTTATATATCAAGCAGCATATATTTACATGGGGAGATCAGTTTTCTATATATGACGAAGCTGGAAACGAAAAATACTATGTGGAAGGTGAGGTTTTTACATGGGGCAAAAAACTTCATCTGTATGATGTGCAAGGAAGAGAACTTGCATTTATTGAACAGGAAATTCTAACATTTCTTCCAAAGTATCATATTTCACGAAACGGAGAAGAGTTGGCAGAAGTGGTTAAGGAGTTTACGTTCTTTAGACATGAGTACAGTGTAAATGGTTTGGGCTGGCAGGTGCATGGTGATTTCTTTAATCATGAATACGAGATTTCGGACGGCAATACTGTTATCGCATCTGTGTCAAAGGAATGGATGACCTGGGGCGATGCCTATGAGATACAGTTTGGTGCAGGAGTAGACGAAGTGTCTGCATTGGCGGTAGTGCTTGTGATTGATGCATGTATTGAGGCTGAGAGGAAATAGGAAGAGTGCAGAAAGGAGTACATATGAAATTTGCAGCAGATTTTAGACAAATTGCAAGGGAAGCATTACGTGGAAAATGGGGAATTGCAGTAATTGCGGGATTGATTGCAAGTTTGTTAGGGGGATTGGGTTCTGATGGACCAGAGGTAAAATTAAATATTGATATGTCAACCGGAGCTAATGTAAGCTTCGAGTATGCAGGACAGACCATTCTTTCTACAAATGGCGGATTAAATGATCAATTAGCATTAATATTAACAGGAAGCGTCATCTATATTGCTGTAGCAGCAATTCTTCTTGCAGCAGTTTACTTTATATTGGGCAGTGTGATTGAAACTGGTTATGCCAGATTTAATCTGGATTTAGTTGATAAGAAAGAAGCAAAGCTGGAATCCTTGTTTACATATTTTTATAATTGGAAGACAACAGCGGCTACTAGGTTTATAGTAGGTTTGCGTACTATTTTGTGGACTTTCTTATTTATTATTCCTGGCATTATAGCAGCTTATAGTTATGCAATGACCGGATATATATTGGCTGAGCATCCTGATTTAACTGCTACGGAAGCTGTGGAACGTTCTAAGGAAATGATGTCTGGCAATCGTTTTCGTCTGTTTTGTTTGCAATTAAGTTTTATCGGTTGGGCAATCCTTTGTTCCTTCACGTTAGGTATTGGTAATTTGTGGTTGACTCCGTACAAGCGTGCTGCAATCACAGCTTTTTATCGAGAAATTTCTGAATTTAATAGAATGAATATGGATGGAATAGACGGTCCGACCAGTGTATTAATAAAGAATAATTTGTAAGAAAGAAAAGCAATTGAATATACTTTGGCAAAATTGTACATATATAACTATGAGAAAACAGTAAAAGTGACAAAAATTTAACAAGTGATTTAAAAAAGATTGACTATATACCTCCTATGTCTTTTATAATATATATATAAGAAAAAGACATAAGGAGGTATATTCATGTCTAAGGGAGAAAGATTTTTGCCGTCCTACGATGCGATTGTTGTCGGTGCGGGCTTAGGTGGTCTGACTGCTGCGGCACGTCTTGCAAAAGAAGGAAAGAGTGTTCTTTTGCTTGAGCAGCACAATATGACCGGCGGTTATGCGACCAGCTTTGTAAGAGGGCGATATGAATTTGAAGCAAGTCTTCATGAGGCTTGTGAGTGCGGTGACGGTAAAAACGGAACCGGTTACGGTGCAGTACGCAAGATGTTTGATGATTTAGGGGTTGAAACCGATTGGAGATTGGTTCCGGATGCTTATCGTGTGGTACTGCCTGAAATGGGTATTGATTTTACCATGCCGTTTGGTATTGAAAATGCAATTGCGGCAATCGAAGAATTAGAGCCGGGCAATGGTAAAAAGGTACGTAATTATTTCAAGCTTTTTGAAGAAATTAACGAAGCATTAGAGTACATAGGTTCCTGCGGCAAAGAAGGTCCGGAACCAAAAGTAATGGCCACCAAATATTCTTCCTTCTTACGTGCAGCAGCATATGAGACAAGTGAAGTAAATAAAGCATTTAAGTTTGGTCCAAAGACTGAGCATGTATTAAATGCATATTATGGCTATATTAGCCGTCGTTTAAGCGAAGCCAGCTTTATTGTATGGGCACAGATGATTTATATTTATTTGAGAGATGGTGCTCATGTAACCAATAAAACTTCTCATGCTTTGGCAAACGATATTGAAAAGGCTTTCCGTAAACATGGCGGTCAGCTGGAATTGGGCGTTAAAGTTGTAAAATATTTGATAGAAGATGGTCGTTGTGTGGGTGTTCGTACTTCCGACGGAACCGAAATCCGAGCAAAATTTGTGATTAGTAATGGTAACCCTACGGTTACACTTGCTGATATGATTGACCGAAAAGATGTACCGGAAGAAGCATTAAAGCTTGCCAGCGTACGTACACAGTTAGGTTCTCCATTCTTGGTTTATATGGGATTGGATGCGCTTCCGGAAGAAATGGGTATCGAAAGCTACGAATACTTTATGGGTCCTGACATGGATACAGAACGTATTTGGAGAGAGAGTAATGAGTGGAAACCACACGCAAAGGTTTCTGCAACTTGTATTGACGTAGCAATTCCTGGAATGACCGGTCCTGACCGTTGTCAGTTGAACTTTACAACCATTTATAATCCGGATGCAATGCACGATGCTGCACCAAGCAAATATGATTATTTGCCGGAAAATGAGCGTTTTGCAAATTCCTTGATTGATTATTTTGAAAAAACAACCGGTGCAAAGATTCGTGACCATATTGAAGAATTGGTTATTGCAACTCCGGCTACCTTTGCACGTTATTCTAACGCATTCCGCGGTAATATTTATGGTTATACCTGTACCGCATTGGATGGTGCAGTTCCTCGTAAGCTTCGTGCGGAAGAAGAACGTTACATTCCGGGCTTAGATTTTGTTGGCAGTGCAGGTGTTCGTGCACATGGATATTCCAGTGTTATTACCAATGGTTATGATGTTGCAGGGGATGCACTTGAAAAAATAGGAGGTGCACAGTAATGGCAAAAAAAGCAAAATTCAGTGTAAATGGTTATTTTAAAGATTTAATGGGTTGGTTTAAGCTTATGAAGCGCCGTGAAGAGCTGATTGCCTCCGGTGACCCAAGTAAGATTGATACCAGTGACTATCCAATGGAGCTTTCCAAACAGCTTCATCCGGGTCTTATGAAGGCTGTCATTGTAGAAGTGAAGGAGGAAACCCCTTCTACACGCACTTTTACCTTTAAAGCAGCAGAAGGCTATCGCTTACCATTTTTCTATGCGGGACAATATATTAGTGTAAAATTCTGTATTAACGGTAACTGGGTAACCCGTCCGTTTTCTATTTCTTCTGCACCTATGGAAGCAGACAGAGACGGTATTTTACAGATTACCTTACGTAAAAAGCCGGGTGGATATGTAACAGATTACGTTTGGAATAACTGGAAAGCTGGTACAGAAGTGCAGTTCGACGGTGCATTTGGTGACAATTATTGGTCCTCCATACGTGATGCTGAGCATGTAGTTGCCATCGCCGGAGGTTCCGGTGTGACAGCATATCGCTCTATTGCAAAAGACATGGCAGACACCGGCAGACCAAAGAAGCTGACTATTCTTTATGGTTCTCGCAATCAGGATGATATTATTTTCTATGAGGAATTAAATCAGATTGCAGCAGCAAGTGAAGGTGCTATCGAAGTGTTCCATATTTTATCCGAGCCAAAAGAAGGCTGGATGGGTGAAACCGGTTTCATTAGCGCAGACGTGATTAAGAAACTGGTTCCGAACTGGGATAAAGTAAGTTATTTTATCAGCGGACCACAGGCCATGTATCATTTCCTGGACAAAGAATTTGCAGCTATGAACATTCGCAAGAAATTTATCCGTAAAGAAGAATACGGTGAAATTGATGACATTACCAAGTATGATATTTATCCAAAGGGCAATGAAGACAAAACCTTTAAGATTAAAGTTGTATTCGGTAAAGACGAACGCATTATTGATGCAAAAGCGACCGATACGGTCGTAGTTTCTCTGGAAAAAGCAGGCATTGCACCTGACAGCCATTGCCGCAGCGGTGCTTGTGGCTTCTGCAGAAGCCTCCTTTTAGAAGGCGAAGTATGGCAGAGATCACAGTCCGACGGCGTAAGAGCAGCAGACAAAGATATGGGATATTTCCATCCATGCTCTGCATATCCGATGAGTGATTTGACCATTGAGGTTTGCTCAAGATTGTAGTAGACAATTTAATCACATATTATCCCATCTACATCCTCTGCATGGCAAATGGTATTCAAGTATGTTTTACCAAACTTGCTTTTATCGCAGAGGATGTAGCTGCGTTTGGAGTTTTTAATCATAACTTTGCGGATATTATTTTCCAAAATTGAGGTATCCGTAACGAGTCCGTCCTCAGAAATTCCTCTACAGGAGAATAGGGCGATATCCGCATTATAATTATTAAGTGTACGTTCTGCATCAGCACCAACATAGGTAAATGTATCTAAGGTAAGCTCACCGCCGGTACAGAGGGTATGTATGCCCATAGAGGCAAGTGCAATTGCAGCCTGAGCGCCATTGGTTATTACGAACAGATTTTTGAATTGCATTAGATGCGGCAACAAATAATCTACTGTAGTGGAACCATCCAACATAATAACGCAGCCGTCTTTTATAAGTGATGCTGCCTTAATTGCAATTTCTTTTTTGGCATCATTATGTTCCAGGTCACGGATAAATCGAGGGATTCGCTTGTCCGGAGAATTGGTTTTCAAGCTTACCAGACCTCTTTTGCAAATAAGGAGGTCTTTTTCTTTTAAATCAATAATGTCACGTCGCACGGTGGGTTCGCTGATAAAGAGCTTTGAAGCAAGCTCCTGTACGGTGTGGTCCCGTTCTTTAAGCAGTCGAATGTAATCGTTTTCTCGTTTGTAGGATGCCATATAATCACTCCTATAATCATTTTTGTAAATATTATAATCAATTTATGATTGTATTGTCAATATAAAGAAAAGATATTGATTATAATATGATTTTGTTTTATGATTACAAATGTAAGGCACATGATATTATCACTATGGTGAGATACATAAACAAAAAGGAGTATTAACATGGAAGAAAGAAGAAATTATGTGGATTGGGAACTGATTACAAATTTTGTAATTGATGCCTTTGTAGGTTATGGTATCCCTAGAGAAGATGCAGAAATTTGTGCAGATGTTTTATTAGAGTCTGATAAGAGAGGTATTGAATCTCATGGTGTAAACCGTTTCAAACCTATTTACTTAGACCGAATCAAAGCAGGTATCCAGAATCCTGTTACAGAGATTGAAATCGTAAAGGATTTTGCAGCAACTGCTGTTTTAGATGGTCATGACGGTATGGGTCAGGTTGTCAGCCACAAGGCTATGAGCATGGCAATCGAAAAGGCTAAAAAATACGGTATTGGTATGACGGTTGTACGTAATTCCTGTCATTATGGTATTGCAGGTTACTATGCAACCATGGCTACTAAGGCAGGCTTAATCGGTATGACCGGAACAAACGCACGTCCATCTATCGCACCTACTTTTGGTGTAGAAAATATGCTCGGTACAAACCCTCTTACCGTTGGTTTCCCTACGGATGAAGAGTTCCCATTCGTATTAGACTGTGCAACATCCATTACACAGCGTGGTAAGATTGAATACTATGCTCGTATGGGTATGGATACTCCGGCAGGTATGGTTGTTGGTCGTGATGGTAAGGCACACACAGACTCTGTTGCTATTTTAAACGAATTAAATACTGCACAGGCAGCACTTGCTCCTCTTGGCGGTATTGGCGAAGACCTTGCAGGTTATAAGGGTTATGGCTATGCTACGGTTGTAGAAGTTTTATCTGCAGCACTTCAGCAGGGTAACTTCCTTAGAGCTCTTTCCGGTATTGGTGAAAACGGCGAAAAAGTTCCATTCCATTTAGGACACTGGTTTATTGCTATTGATCCGGAAGCATTCATGGGTCTGGAATCTTTTAAGAAGACTTGCGGCGACATCCTTCGTGACCTTCGTGGTTCCGTGAAGGCACCGGGCTGTGAACGTATTTACACAGCAGGCGAGAAGGAATACCTTACATGGTGTGAAAGAAAAGTTACTGGCGTAAAGATTAATCCGGCGGTACAGAAGGAAATGATTGCTGTACGTGATGAGTTAGGTCTTACACAGTACAAGTTCCCATTTGAAGACTAAATTGTAGATAAGTTCATGCATTTGACATGATGAGAGGATGAGAAAATGGATATCAGACAGGAATCTTTACAAAAACATTATGAATGGAATGGTAAGATTGAGGTAGTTGCCCGTTGTGAGGTAAACGACCGTCATGACCTTTCCTTAGCATATACACCGGGTGTTGCAGAAGCATGCTTGGTAATTAATAAAGACGTTGATAAATCTTATGAATTAACACGTCGTAATAATTTGGTCGCAGTTATCACAGATGGCACTGCCGTACTGGGGCTGGGAGATATTGGCCCGGAAGCAGGTATGCCTGTTATGGAAGGTAAATGTGCACTTTTTAAAACTTTTGCAGACGTAGATGCTTTTCCAATCTGCATTCGCTCTAAGGATGTAGATGAGCTGGTTCGTACCATTTACTTGATTTCCGGTTCCTTCGGCGGTATTAACTTAGAAGATATTTCTGCTCCAAGATGCTTTGAAGTAGAGCGCAAGTTAAAGGAAATCTGTGACATTCCGGTATTTCACGATGACCAGCATGGTACCGCTATCGTAGTAGCTGCAGCGCTTTTAAATGCTCTTCGTGTGGTAAAGAAAAATATCGGTGATGTAAAGGTTGTTATCAATGGCGCCGGCAGTGCCGGTATTGCCATTGGCAAGCATTTGTTAAACATGGGTGTAAAGCATCTGACTATGGTAGACCGTTTCGGTATGATCTGCCAGGGCATGGAAGGCTTAAATCCTGCTCATGAGGAAATGGCAGAGGTTACTAACCTTGAACACCAGATGGGTAATCTTGCAGATGCCTTGAAGGGCGCAGACGTATTTATCGGCGTTTCTGCTCCAAATATTGTAAGCGAAGAAATGATTCAGTCCATGGCGAAGGACGCAATCGTGTTCCCAATGGCAAACCCTACTCCGGAAATCATGCCGGACAAGGCAAAAGCAGCAGGCGCACGTGTGGTTGGTACCGGTAGAAGTGACTTCCCGAACCAGATTAACAACGTACTGGCATTCCCGGGTATTTTCCGAGGCGCATTGGACTGCAGAGCAACCTGCATTAACGAGGAAATGAAAGTTGCTACTTCCTACGCACTGGCTTCCCTTATTTCTGATGAAGAATTAAGTGAAGAAAATATTATTCCACCGGCACTGGATAAGAGAGTGGCAAAGGTAGTTGCAGAAGCAGTTATCAAGGCGGCAAAAGAAACCGGTGTAGCAAGAATTTAATTACTAACTTAAAATAGTCCCTATAAAGATGGGGAGCCTCTAAGGGGGCTCCTCATTTTACACGAAACTGTGACGGGGAGTGTCCGATAATCTTTTTAAAGCACTTGGAAAAGTGTTTGATATCGGGCATTCCCACTTTTTCTGCCACTTCACCGACCGTAAGGGTAGTGGACTGTAAAAACACCACGGCCATGTGCATTTTATGGTTTAAAACGTACTGGTGCAGGGTCAGTCCGGTATATTTTAAAATTAATGTACTGATATAATTTTCGTGATAATTAAAATGGTCTGCGATTTCTTTATTAGTAAGTGGTTGGTCATAGTGGCTGTGTATGTACTGCAAAATCTCATCTGCTTTCTGACGGTTAATACCATGGCGCATAGAAGCAGTCAGGCGTGCCGTCATAATCAGCACATCCTTTAACAGTGTGCTGCAGCGCACATCATAATATAAATTATGATTTACAAATTCTTCCGCAATTTCTGCAAACTTCCCTTCGAACTGAAATGCATTTTCTAAATACATACAATGGGCAAATATATCGTCTTTTTCAAATATTTGTTTTTCAAGAATATCTTGTTTGCTAAAACTGGTATGTGGCACTGGTGGGATGGATGCATTTAGGGTATTATGATCCTGGTAAAAGTCAAAATTGCATCCGGAAAACACAGGAATTTCCTGCTCAAATAAGTAGCGATATGGTGTTCCGGCTGGCAAATATATCAGGGTTCCGGCCGTAAAAGGGTATAATTTACCCGCTGCTTCTAACTGACCTTTGCCACTATGGCAGTAAAAAATACGGTGGTCTACCGCCTGAGAAACTCCGTGTGGGATGGTTTGCTCTTTTATTCTCGCAAAACGTACATATGGGTTAATTATCTGCAAGTTCATGTATGTGACCTCTTAAAATCTTTGTTTTTTACGAATAATTCTTTGGAATGTAAGTTGATGATAACACAGTATTTTCCTAAAATAAAGAAAAAAATATTTTTTTGGAGGAAAATAACATGATTGAACGTAAAAACAAACGTACTGCAAGAATCGGAATTTTTGCAGTGGCACATGCTACCTACTGGGCACAGTTCGATGGTCTTTTAGACAATATCATGGGTTATCACCATGATTTCACAGCCATGGTGGAAGCAAAGGACGTAGAAGTAGTAGATTTCGGTATGGTAGACAGTTCCGAAAAGGCATTCGAAGCAGTAAAAGCAATTAAGGCTGCAGATGTGGACTTACTGATGTGTAACATGGTAACCTATGCTACCTCTTCTGTATTTGCACCAATTATTCGTGATTCCAATGTCCCAATGATTTTAGTAGCATTACAGCCACTGAGCAAATTGGACTACACCAAGGCGAATACCTTTATGCAGTTGGAAAATGACAACATTTGTTCTGTACCGGAGTTTACCGGTGTAGCATACAGACTTGGTAAGAAAGTTTATGATGTAATTATCGGTACCTTGTATAATGATGCAGAGGCTGACAAGGAATTGACTAAGTGGTGTGATATTGCAAAGGTACTTCACGACTTAAATGGTGCACGTATGGGTCTTATGGGACATACCATGGAGGCTATGTACGATATGCATGCTGACCCAACTGCTGTTTCTGCATCTTTTGGTGTTCATGTACCGCTTTTGGAAGTAGAAGATTTGGTAGAAGTGTATGAGACTGTAACAGAGGAAGAAATTCAGGCAAAAATTGCAATCATTGATGCAGAGTTTGATATGCCGGAGCCAAAGAGTGACCCAATTACTACAAAGCTTACCGATGCAGATAAATATCAGGCTGCAAAATCCGCAGTTGCCCTTGATAAGTTTGTAGAAAAATATAACTTGACCGGTTTAGCATATTATTATGAAGCCCGTGACAACACCATTCAGCGTGAAGTAACCAGCTCTTTAATTGTTGGTAATTCTATTCTTAATGCACAGGGTATTCCAATGTGTGGTGAGTTTGACTTAAAGACCTGCGTTGCCATGTTAATTATGGACAGATTGGATATTGGCGGCAGCTTTGCAGAATTCCATCCATTTGATTTTGAGGAAGACTTTATTTTAGTAGGTCACGATGGTCCTCATCATTTAACCATTGCAGAGGGTAAGCCGGTATTACGTAGTTTAAAGAAATATCACGGAAAGCCTGGACGCGGCGCATCTGTTGAATTTAAAATCAAAGAAGGTCCTATTACCATGCTTGGTATTACACAGACAGGAGCAGGTACCTTTAAGTTTGTAATTGGAGAGGGTATGTCCAAGAAAGGTCCTATTCCACCAACAGGCAATACCAATACACGTGGTTTCTTTGAGCCGACAACCAAGGAATTTATTAAAAAGTGGGTTATGGAAGGCCCGACACATCATTATGCATTAGGTATCGGCCATCATGCAGACACCATTGCAAAAATTGCAGAAATTCTTGGAATTGAGTATGTGATTGTAAAATAAGTCATACTCATGATACAATGTTTTAAAAGGAAACAGGTGATATTATGGAATATTTAGGTAAACAAATTTGGGATGAGGATCCTGCTGCTGCAGATGATTATCGTGCCAGATATGTAGAAGGAATTCAGGAATATATTAAGAAAATGAATGAGGAGTGCAAAAACGTAAGAAGAAATAGTATGCCCCCGGAAGAATTTGTAAAAAATCAGGAATACTACCGTGAAAAATATAAAGAGATGTTAGGCATGCAGCTTTTTGCAAAGAAAGCATCTAAGCCGGTGGAAATGACATACGTGGGAAGTGACGAGGTATGTAAGATTTATCGTTTGACGGTGTATATTACGGATGAAATTCCTTTTTATTCCATGCTTCTTTTGCCACATGATGTGAAAGAGCCAATGCCGTTAGTGATTGCACAGCATGGCGGCGGAGGTACTCCGGAGCTTTGCTCAGATATGAATGGCAAAAACAACTACAACCACATGGTACAAAGAGCAATGGCACGTGGAGTTGCCATTTTGGCACCGCAGCTACTTTTGTGGAGTATGACGGAAATCGCCACCCAGCGTGCGCATGCGATTCCACATAACAGACACAAGACCGATGTGGATATGAAGCGTTTTGGTGGCAGTATTACAGCTTTGGAAATTAGTGGAATTACGAAAAGCCTTGACTATGTATCCAATATGAAAGAAATTGATGCGGAAAAGATAGCCATGATTGGACTATCTTACGGTGGATATTTTACCTTACATACCATGGCAGCGGATACCAGAATCAAAGCAGGCTACTGTGCCGGAGTGTTCAATGACCGTGACGTGTATGATTGGGCAGATTGGTCCTATAAAGCCTCTGCATTACAATTTCAGGATGCAGAAGTGGCAGCACTCTGCGCACCACGTAAATTATACGTGCAGGTGGGTATGGAAGACCAGGTATTTGACTATAACAGCGCTATTGGGGAAGCAGAACGGGTAAAGGATTATTTCGAAGCCTTCGGTGTTCCGGAGAATTATAAATTTGATGTCTGGGAAGGCGGACATACAATTTCTGACCATGATGAGGGGTATGAGCTTCTTTTTTCGGTGTTAGGTTAAAATTATGATTGATTTTTAAATAGCAAAGGGGTATAATTTTTGTATATACATACATGGAATTATGCAACTACTCAAGGGATTGACGAGTATTTACTTGCCAATCCCTTTTATAAAGCAACTTTCCTTATAAAAATTACAGGGAACTTTAGTGATTATGAAGAAACTACCAAAGAAACACATACCGATTTTTGTTTTAGCTTTTATTTTAATAACGAGTTTATGCGCCATGATATATTTTGGAAATCAAAAAGAGGGCTATCATGTGGATGAGCTGTATTCTTATGGGCTTTCCAATAGCGAGTATTTGCCGTTTATGCATTTTGGTCTCAGTGGCTATGATGTAAAGGATTGGATGAACGAGTATGGCGCAGGTGAGAGTTTTGTAGATTTATTTTCTAATTTAATAAAAGATTTCAAAATACTAAGGGAATGTGATTTTGATTTTTACGGCAGCGAAATTTATCAGGCATATCTGATTGCTCAAGCCAACAGCGCAGATACTTATACGACGACCTGGGTTCCGGGGCAGGACTATGTAGATTATCTGTCGGTATGTGAGAGTAATACCTTTAATTATGCGTCCGTATATTATAATCAACGTGGCGATGTACATCCACCATTTTTTTATATGCTTTTACATACGATTTGTTCTGTTTTTCAGGGCAGTTTTTCTAAATGGTACGGTATTTCACTGAATATTATCGTGTTGCTGATTGCGTTAGTGACGCTTTATAAGATGTCAGAAAAGCATTTTGGCGGAAAACGTGCGGCTCTGGCAATCACAGCGGTTTATGCATGTTCGGCCGGATTTATGTCAACGGCTATGTTTATCCGTATGTACGCACTTTTGACGTTAATGACGCTTCTGTGTTTGTATGTACATATGGAAATTTTAAAATCAGACTTTAGATTTTCCAAGAAATTAATAGCAGCACTTTTTTTCAGTGTTTTGGGTGGATATTATACTCAGTATTATTTTGTGTTGTATGCTATTGTAATTGCGGCGGTAATGTTGGTCATTATGGCACTGCATCGAAAATGGAAAAGTGTACTCACTTATGTAATGACTCTTGCAAGCGCAGCAATTACCGGTATTATAATTTGGCCTTTTGCCATCAAGCATGTATTTAGAGGATATCGCGGTACCGCTTCTTTGGAGGTTTTAAAAACCGGCGAGTTTTATATGTTTAAAGCAGAGCATATGTGGGGACAGATTGTTCAAAATATGTTTGGTGGGTATAAATGGATTCCGGTTTTCTTGGTTATACTAGCCATTACAGGTTGTATCGTGTCTCGTAAAAAAGTACCGTTTGCAAAGCTTTCGTTGCTGTGCATACCTATTGTAGCGTACACATATGTGGTCGGTCAGATTTCTCCGTTTTTATCTGACCGATATGTGATGTGCACCTATCCGTTCTGGTGTATCATGGTAGTAAGTGCCGTGTTTTCTTCAGCAAAGGCCGTGGCAGCTCTTATCTCAGGTAAGCTTTCATTTGGGGCAGACAAGCTGGCATATGGCACACTTTTTGCAGTATCAGTTCTTTTAATAGGTACCAACAATTACTTCATAAATGCTCCGGGATATTTAAATCCGGGTGGACAGGAAGCGTACGAAGTTCCGGCCAATACGGACTGCGTGTTTGTAATTCCGGACGGAAGTTACAATGAAAGCTCTGATGAACTCAGCATTTTAGCACAGTGCAATAGAGTTGGAGTGGTGTACGAGGGAAATATTGATATATTAGCTGCGGATTACCCGAAGGAATCAGGGGATTATCTTTTGGTAGAGGTTACAAATTTTCTAGATGAGAACGTTGTTTTGAATAAAGTTTTAAAGAGTCTTGGTGCAACGAATTATAAGGAAATTAGCCGGGATTATGCCAATTGTTCTGTAAGAATATTACTTAAAAAGTAAATTTTATAAATTGTAGCAAAAATTGTTCTAAAAATAAGCCAATTTTTGTTAAAAAAATGCTTGTGATTTTTCTTATAAAATATATAATAGAGAGTAGGAAAAAATACAAACCAAAGTATTTATTCACCAAACACTAAGGAGGGGTATTAATATGCCAAAAAGAACAGACATCCACAAGGTGTTGATTATCGGCTCAGGCCCAATTATTATCGGTCAGGCATGTGAATTTGACTATTCAGGTACACAGGCTTGTAAAGCACTTCGTAAGTTAGGTTACGAAATCGTATTGGTTAACTCCAATCCGGCGACCATTATGACAGACCCTGAGACTGCAGACGTAACTTATATTGAGCCTTTGAACGTAGAGCGTTTAGAGCAGATTATTGCAAAAGAACGTCCGGATGCATTGCTGCCGAACTTAGGTGGTCAGTCCGGTTTAAATCTTTGTTCTGAATTACATCAGGCAGGAATTTTAGACAAATATAATGTAGAAGTTATCGGTGTTCAGGTAGATGCTATAGAACGTGGTGAAGATCGTATCGAATTCAAGAAAACAATGAATGAACTCGGTATTGAAATGGCACGCAGTGAGGTTGCTTATACTGTAGAGGAAGCTCTTGCTATCGCAGATAAACTTGGTTATCCGGTTGTTCTTCGTCCTGCATACACTATGGGCGGCGCAGGCGGCGGTCTTGTTTACAATAAAGAAGAGTTAAAGACTGTTTGTGCACGTGGTTTACAGGCTTCCTTAGTTGGACAGGTTTTAGTAGAAGAGTCTATTTTAGGCTGGGAAGAATTAGAAGTTGAAGTAGTTCGTGATGCAGAAGGTAACATGATTACTGTATGTTTCATCGAAAATATCGACCCATTAGGTGTTCATACCGGTGACTCTTTCTGTTCTGCACCTATGCTTACTATTTCTCAGGAAGTACAGGACCGCTTAAAAGAACAGGCATTTAAGATTGTAGATTCCGTACAGGTTATTGGTGGTACTAACGTACAGTTTGCACATGATCCTGTTTCTGATAGAATTATTGTTATTGAAATTAACCCTAGAACCAGCCGTTCTTCCGCTTTAGCATCCAAGGCTACCGGTTTCCCGATTGCCCTTGTTTCCGCTATGCTTGCAACCGGTCTTACCTTAAAGGATATTCCTTGCGGTAAGTACGGTACCCTTGACAAATACGTTCCGGACGGCGATTATGTGGTAATTAAGTTTGCTCGCTGGGCATTTGAAAAGTTCAAAGGTGTAGAAGACAAGCTTGGTACACAGATGCGTGCCGTTGGTGAAGTTATGAGTATCGGTAAGACCTACAAGGAAGCATTCCAGAAAGCAATTCGCTCTTTGGAAACAGGTCGTTACGGCTTGGGTTATGCTAAGGACTTCAATCGTTTAAGCAAGGATGCTTTATTAAAGAAGTTAATTACCCCTTCCAGTGAACGTCATTTCCTTATGTATGAAGCACTTCGTAAAGGTGCAACCGTAGAGGAAATCCACGAAATCACCAAGGTTAAGCATTGGTTCATCGAACAGATGAAGGAATTGGTGGAAGAGGAAGAAGCACTTGCTGCGAAGAAAGGCTATATGCCTGCAGATGAAGCACTTATTTCTGCAAAGAAAAACGGTTTCTCTGACAAATATTTAAGTCAGATTTTAAATATTCCGGAAGATGATATCCGTGGCCGCAGAATTGCTCTTGGTGTAGAGGAAGCTTGGGAAGGCGTTCATGTATCCGGCACAGAGAATAGTGCATATTATTACTCCACTTATAATGCAGAGGACAAAAACCCTGTAAATGAAGATAAGCCAAAGATTATGATTCTCGGCGGCGGTCCAAACCGTATCGGTCAGGGTATTGAATTTGACTACTGCTGTGTACATGCTTCCATGGCATTAAAGAAGCTTGGTTTTGAGACTATTATCGTAAACTGTAATCCGGAAACTGTTTCTACAGACTACGATACCTCTGATAAGTTATACTTTGAACCTCTTACCTTAGAAGATGTATTAAGCATTTATAAGAAAGAAAAGCCTCTCGGTGTTATTGCACAGTTTGGTGGACAGACTCCGCTTAACCTTGCAGCAGACTTAGAGAAGAATGGTGTAAAGATTCTCGGTACTTCTCCGGCAGTTATTGATCTTGCAGAAGATCGTGACTTATTCCGTGCTATGATGGATAAGTTAGAAATTCCTATGCCGGAATCCGGAATGGCTGTAAATGTAGCAGAAGCTATAGAAATTGCAAACAGAATAGGTTATCCGGTAATGGTACGTCCTTCTTACGTACTTGGTGGTCGTGGTATGGAAGTGGTTTATGATGAAACCGCACTTACAGAGTATATGAATGCTGCAGTAGGTGTAACTCCGGACAGACCAATCCTTATTGACCGTTTCTTAAATCATGCTTTAGAGTGTGAAGCTGATGCAATCAGCGATGGAGAGCATGCATTTGTTCCTGCTGTTATGGAGCATATCGAGCTTGCAGGTGTTCACTCCGGTGACTCCGCTTGTATTATTCCTTCTGCCCATATTTCTCCGGAAAATGTGGAAACTATCAAGGAATATACACGTAAGATTGCAGAGGAAATGCATGTACGCGGTCTTATGAATATGCAGTATGCAATTGAAAATGGCAAGGTATATGTTTTAGAAGCAAATCCACGTGCTTCCCGTACCGTTCCATTAGTATCCAAGGTATGTAACATCCGCATGGTACCTCTTGCTACGGACATTATTACTTCCGAGATTACCGGTCGTCCATCACCGATTAAGGACTTAAAGGAACAGAATATCCCTAACTATGGTGTAAAGGAAGCTGCATTCCCATTCAATATGTTCCAGGAGGTAGACCCTGTTTTAGGACCTGAAATGCGTTCTACCGGTGAAGTTCTCGGTATGGCTGCTTCTTATGGTGAAGCATTCTACAAAGCTCAGGAAGGCGTTGGCAGCAAGCTTCCATTAGAAGGCACGGTTCTTATTTCTGTAAACAGAAAAGATAAACCGGAGGTTGTAGAGGTCGCAAGAAGTTTCTATGAAGATGGCTTCAAGATTATGGCTACCGGTGGCACCTATGATGTAATTACTGCAGCCGGCATTCCTGCTGAAAAGGTTCTGAAGCTTCACGAAGGTCGTCCAAATATCAATGACCTTATTACCAATGGAAAGATTGATATCATTGTTAATACTCCAATTGGTAAGGATAGCCGTGATGATGATAGTTACTTGAGAAAGGCTGCTATTAAGGCAAAGATTCCTTATATGACAACTATTGCAGCCGCAAAGGCTTCCGCAGATGGTATTCACTTCATTAAGAATAATCCGGAAAGTGAAATCAAGTCCCTTCAGGAGTATCACAGCGAAATTAAATAATCATAAAATCTTAAGTTTTGAGCGTCTGTACGTTGTTGCAGGCGCTCTGATTTTTTGGTATATTATTAACTATGATTCAGACTTTTTTAAACAAAGTAATACCATATAGGAGTATGTAGAAAATATTATGAGACAAGATGATTTTTACTTAGATGACAGACCATCCAAATTTAAATATATATTATTAATTGCTGTAACGGTATTTCTACTGATTGCAATTTTTGCCGGTGCGTACTTTCTTATGTTCAGCGGAGATGAGCAGGATGCGTATGAGAGTATTTCTACTTCTTCAGACGTTTTGACAGAAACAATGCCTGCTGTGGATGAAGACATGCAGAGTTCAGAGAATATTTTTGAAATCACGCATCAAGTAACTTCAGAGCCATCAGAAGTACAAACACTGCAAGAAGAACCGCAGATTTTGATTGCAGATGGTGCTGTAGAGAATTCTAAAATTACCCTCGGTATTGATGTTTCCAGGTATCAGGGTAATATCGATTGGGCTAAAGTAGCTGCAGAGGGTATTGATTTTGCTATGATTCGAGTTGGTTATCGTACCATGGAAAGCGGTGAAATTGTAGAAGACAGCAGTGCCAAATACAACATGCAGGAAGCGGCTGCAAACGGTATCCATGTGGGTGTGTATTTCTTTTCCACTGCCATTAACGAGGAAGAGGCTATAGAAGAAGCGCAGTGGGTTGCAGATTCCATAGCCCAATATCCAATTACTTACCCTGTGGTGTATGATTGTGAAAATTATGAAAATCCAAAGAGCAGACAGCTTCATCTTACAAAAGAAGAGCGCACGGAGCTTGCAAAAGTATTTTTAAATACAATTTACGAACTAGGCTATACACCGATGTTTTATGCTTCCAGAAACGAGTTATTAAATGATAGTAAGTGGGTAACTTCTGAATTGGAAAAAAACTACAAAATATGGCTTTCCTGGTATCCGGGACTTCCATATCCGCAAATACCGGAGGCTGATTATTCAAGAACACATGATATGTGGCAATATACCAACAATGGTACTGTGGCGGGAATTCATTCTCCCATAGATATTAATGTAGCTTATTTTGGATATGAAACGGTTGCTGCACCGAAGGATAGTACACCACCGGAGAGAGTGGCGGCAGATGTAGAAGCCGGTCATACCTTTACAGAGGTAGATGAGACGGTTACGGCAAAAGATGCTACCAATCTTCGAAACATTCCAAGTCAAGGCAATGACAGTCAGATTATGCTCACGCTGCAAAATGGACAGACTGCCACGCGAACCGGTATTAGTTCCAGCGGCTGGTCCAGAGTGATTTATAATGGCGAGACCTATTATGCAGTGTCAAGTCTTTTGACTACGGATTTGACGGTAAAGGCACCCGAACCGGTTCCTAGACCGGAGGAAAATACGTCCAATTCGGAGGATGGAATCCAGACAGAATTTATTGCCTGTGACGAAACGGTTATGGCTAAGATTGAAGTAAACCTTCGCAATATCCCTAGTGTTACCTCTGAAAATTCCACTGTTGTTGCAACCGCACATTATGGTGAAACATTCCGACGTGTCGGTATTAACGAAGAGCTGGGCTGGTCCAAAGTAGAATACAATGGACAAACACTTTATTGTGTCAGCAGCTACATTTACGTGTATGAAGTACCTGTAGAAGAATAGGATAATTTGGTATTTATAGGAAATACATCCGGTTAGTGTAGGGCTGACCGGATATTTTTTTGCTAATTGTGTTGTAAAAGAAAATTTTTTTGTCAAATTAATTTATGGACAAAATAATACGTATGTTATTTGCATTTATTTACAATTTTATTATTTTTTATATAATTATTTTATGGAGGGAACGAAGATGGATGCTATCGATTATCAGATTTTAAAGTGTTTAAAGGAAAATGCAAGAGAAAGTGCCACAAACATAGGTACCAAAATCAATTTGTCCACCTCTGCTGTAATTGAGCGTATAAAAAAGCTTGAGAGTGCAGGGCTTATAGAACAATATACTGCTATAATCAATCAAACCATTTTGGGCAGGGAACTGGTTGCTTTTATTTATGTCAGCTTAGAACACCCGAAATATAATGAAAATTTTATAAAGATCATTAATGAAAATGCCTCCGTTGTGGAATGTCATTATATAGCAGGTGATTTTGATTTTATTTTAAAAATCATTACCAAATCCGGAAGTACCTTGAAAGATGTTTTGAGTGACATTAAATCAATTCATGGAGTGTCTCTTACACGCACTTCCGTAGTTCTTTCCACCAATAAATATGAGGTTTGTCTACTGCCAGATAAAGAAAGTGTAGAATATAATATATAATTTTTCACTAATGAAGGAGCAACAATCACATGGAGATAATACGTTCAATAAATGCAGAAATAAATAACATTGTGTGGGGACCTATCATGCTTACCCTGTTAATTGGAGCGGGTCTGTTTTTATCTATGAAAACCGGATTTTTACAGTTTCGAAAATTTGGTTACATGATGAAAAACACCCTGTTAGGTGTGTTTTCCAAAAATCAACATGAAAAAGACACTTCAGGTGTAAGTCCTTTTCAGGCAGTTGCTACCGCCATGGCAGGAACCATCGGAACCGGCAGTATTGCCGGCCTGGCTACCGCAATTGTGTCCGGTGGACCGGGAGCCGTTTTCTGGATGTGGGTCAGCGCACTGTTGGGAATGATTACCAAATATTCCGAAATTCTTCTTTCTATTAAATTTCGAGAAAAAAATGACGAGGGACGCTGGGTAGGTGGACCTATGTATTACATAAAAAATGGCTTAAAACTCAAGTGGCTGGCTGTCTTATTTGCTGTTTTTGCCATGATAGCATGTCTTGGTACCGGAAATGCTACACAGTCCAATTCCATAGCTGTTGCATTGGAAAGTACCGTTGGTATCAAGCCATGGATTACCGGTATTGTATTAACCGTTATTGTAGCAGCTGTTATTTTGGGCGGAATGAAGAGAATTTCCTCTGTTAATGAAAAATTAGTTCCGATTATGGCTGTATTTTATGTGATTTGTGCTGTGATTGCACTGATTTTAAATATTGAAAAGATTCCCGCAGCCTTTGCACTTATTTTTAAAGAGGCTTTTAACTTTAAAGCTGCAACAGGGGGTGTGGCCGGTTACGGAATTATGCTTGCTATGCACTACGGATTTTCCAGAGGTGTTTTCTCTAACGAAGCCGGACTTGGAAGTGCTCCCATTGCTCATGCAGCCTCCAGTACGAAAAGTCCTGTCAAACAAGGACTTTGGGGGATGTTTGAAGTATTTTTTACCACCATTGTTATCTGCACCTTTTCTGCGCTGATTATTTTAACCACGGATATTTGGAACACAGGACAATTCCAAGGTTCCGCCTTAAGCATCGCTTCCTTTAATGCAATTATCCCGGGTATAGGAGGTATTGTGGTAACCTTATCTACCATCTTTTTTGCACTGTCTACTATTCTTGGCTGGGCATATTATGGGGAAGTATGCATGGAATTTCTTTCCCGCAACTCCAAAAAGGCTGTATTAGCATACAGATGTATTTATGTAGCATTTGTATTTATCGGAACCATAGGAAGTTTGGATTTAATTTGGAGTATTTCCGAAACCATGAACGGATTAATGGCAATTCCGAACCTGATTGGTATTATTGGATTATATAAAGTGGTAAAGACGATTACAAAAGAACATTTTACAGTTTTCTAATATTTTCCTAATAATTTCATCACTTTTCCTATGTAAAATGAGAATATCATTTACATAGGAGAGTAGTTATTATGAAAAAAATACTATATATACTTATAAAAATTCGCTTTATTGTTATTTTTTTAATCCTATGCATTTTCTGTTGGCTATTTTCCTGCTATGGGAATGACCTTATGGCTTTATTTGGACTCAAATGGAGACCTTGGGTTATGAAGGTAGCTTTAGCTAGCTGTTTCCTCTTTAAATATGCTTTTATTGGAAGTTTGGCTGCTATATTTATAAAATTTGCCTACCGTAAATATTTAGAAAAACCATCTTTACTAAAACAAATTGCAGCAACAGTATTTGCGGTTCTATGTGTAGTTCTTATGTTTCCTGTACTATGGATGGAACTGTGGGCATTATCCAGTGAGCCTAAAGAATATATTGTAATTCGTGATGGTAAAAAATGTGTAGCAAGTGTCATCGGTTGGCTTGATTCCAGTGTAAATTGCCACGAATATAAAGGATTATTTTGGATGGGAGAAGATACCGTATCTTACGAAATTTACCATAGGACTGAAGATCCTTTTGACTCCGGGGCTGCGCCATATGAGAAGTAGTTGGAGGATAATTATTAAAAACTTTTCTAATCCTTTTTTAAGATTTTATGAAGTGTATTTTCAACCCGAATTTACCATGGTAACTTTAAAAAGCATCCATGGATATTAAAAATAAGATATTTCAAAGACACTTTCGCGAAAGAGAGTGTCTTTTTTTTGTAAAATCTTAATTCTTTTAGAATCATATTGACAAATAGGTTTACTTGCTGTAAACTTAAAATACAGAGATTTACAACCAGTAAACCAAAAGGAGTGTGAATGATATGGTAGATTATAGATTAGGTGAAATTGAAATGCGGTTTGCAGATTTAATATGGCAGAATGAGCCGGTGGCTTCGGGTGATTTGGTGAAGCTTGCGCAAAAAGAGCTTAGTTGGAAAAAATCCACCACTTATACGATTTTACGTAGATTGTGTGAGCGGGAAATTTTTCAAAATAACGATAGTGTAGTTACCTCTTTACTTTCCAAGGAGGAATTTCTGGCAGGGCAGAGCGAGAAGTTTGTGGAGGAGACGTTTTCCGGTTCTTTGCCACAATTTTTGGCGGCATTTTCTATGCGAAAGAAGTTGTCTGATAAGGAAATCGAGGAAATTCAACGTTTTATTGATGAAAACAGAGGGTGAAGATTATGGCTTGGCATGATATTATTTTTTATGAATTATTTCCACAGGTGTTTAATATGAGTATAACAGGCACACTGATTATCCTTGCGGTAATATGTGTGAGGTTTTTGTTAAAAAAAGCACCGAAACTATTTTCCTACGCACTGTGGGCGGTGGTGTTGTTCCGGTTGTTATGTCCGATTTCTTTCTCGTTGGATGTTTCCTTTTTGAACCAGTTTGATGTACCGGTAACGGAAAGTGGAAGCATTGAATATGTTCCGGCAAATATTGTACATATGGAGGAGCCTGGTATAAGCACCCCGATTACAGTAGTAAATGATGTGGTAAATGAAAGGCTTCCGCAAGGACGCGAGCAACTGGTAGCGGATCCGTTAGAAGCACCGGTAAGTATCATTACTTATATCTGGTTTTTGGGCATAGCAGCACTTGCAATTTATAGTGCCGTACAATATGTCAAATTACGTAGGAAGCTCATTGGCGCAACACCATTACGGGGCAATATTTTTCTGGCGGATTATATTGATTCACCGTTTGTAATGGGTCTTGTATTTCCAAGGATTTACTTACCGTCTTCCTTGAGTGAAACCGAGCAGGAATATGTGATTTTGCATGAGAAGCATCATGTGAAGCGTGGAGACCATATTATAAAAGTTCTGGCATTTGCAGCATTGTGCATTCATTGGTTTAATCCTTTTGTATGGTTGGCGTTTGTGCTTTCCGGCAAAGACATGGAAATGTCCTGTGACGAAGCGGTTATAGGTAAAATGAACCATGATATTCGAGCAGAATACGCTACCTCTTTGCTCCGTTTTGCTACCGGAAGAAAGCTTTTGGTGGGGACGCCTCTTGCTTTTGGAGAAGGGAATACCAAAGATCGCGTGAAGAATGTGATGAAGTATAAAAAGCCGTTGTTGTGGTTGTCTGTGACAGCTGGCGTGGTAATTGTTGTAGCTGCGGTAGTTTTACTGGCTAATCCCACTAATTCAAATGAGGATATTCATTCTACAGAAAATGCCAAAATCAAAGTCGGAAATAGAAACAGCGATGGTCTTCTTCCTGTAAATACTCTGACTCCTAAAGATGCAGAATATATAAGTGAGTTACTTGCTAATGCAATATGGCTGAATGGTACCACAGACTGCTTTGAAGATTGCGTATTTGGTCTGGAAGATGGTTTCGTTTTATATTATCACTCTGATTGTGGCACGATAAATGACAATAAAACAAGACGCTGCATTAGGCTGTCCGAAGCAGAACAAAGTGAGCTCAACGATATTTTGGCGAAGTACGTTAAATTAGGTTCAGTGGAAGTACCGATGGAAGAAACAGCATCTCTAGAATTACCGAATGGAGCAATACGCCTTGATGAAGAAGAATTGACATGGTTTGGAGAACAATATTTTTCAGACCCATGTATGAGCATTTTTCATACAACTAATATTTTCCTTAAAACAGACTATACATCACCGAAAGAGATTAACTTATTTGAGCTTTTTACCAGTCAACTCATGTTTTTTGGTAGAAGTTCAAAATCAGAGGAAGAAAAAACTCTTGCAAGGAAGCTTGCCAATGCAGAAGGAAAAGACAATATTAGTGTTTCCAAAATCACTACATCGGAAATGAGTGATGTACTTAAGTTGTATACAGGGATTACTTTAGAGGAAACACACAAAGTCGGTTTGGATAAATTTGTATATTTAGAAGAGTACGATGCATATTATTTAGTGGTTCTAAATGAAAGACCAATTTATCGATTATGTAGTTTATTGGATGGATATCGTACGGAAGAGGGGCGGGTAGTTTTATTGTATGAAGACCCAAGTCTCATCATAGATGGATACTCTGCTAAATATATTGTAACATTATTAAAGGCCACTGACGGAAGCATTCCGAGTATGTCCGGTTATTATATTTATTCAAATGTACCAAAATAATATAATTGACCTGTATTATTCAGAAAATGATATATTAAAACCCCTAATATGCTAAAAATAACACTATGAAAATCGACAATTTTATGGTAAATTTATATTAATTCAACAATTGATGAATTAATTTTATAAAGTAAGGGAGAACAGAGACATGAAAGATTTTATTGCATTATTACCAATCATTTTAATTGTAGTACTTGTACTGGTAATTTTTATTACAGGTTATGTAAAGGCATCTCCGGATACTGCCATTATTATTTCCGGTCTTCGCAAGAATCCGAAGGTATTAATCGGTAAGGCTGGTATCAAAATTCCTTTCCTGGAAAGAAAAGATGAACTGAACCTTCAGCTTATTCCAATTGATGTTAAAACATCCAATGCCGTTCCGACTGCGGACTACATAAACATTAACGTAGACGCTACCGTTAACGTAAAAATCAGTGACAACGAAGAACGCCTCAAATTGGCGGCTCAGAACTTCTTAAATAAAAACTCTGAATATATTGCAAGAGTTGCAAGAGAAGTATTAGAAGGTAATGTACGTGAAATCGTAGGTAAGATGGCACTGGAAGAAATGGTTTCTGATCGTCAGAAATTTGCTATGTTAGTAAAGGAAAACGCAGAACCGGATCTTGCAGCAATGGGACTTGATATTATCAGCTTTAACGTGCAGAATTTCGTGGATGGTAATGGCGTTATTGAAAACCTGGGTGTTGACAATATCGTAAAAATACAGAAAAATGCAGCGATTTCCAGAGCGGAAAGTGAAAAAGAAATTGCAAAAGCACAAGCCAATGCAAGACGCGAAGCAAATGAAGCAGAAGTAAATGCAGCAAGTGAAATTGCGAAGAAGCAGAATGAATTAGATATTCAGAAGGCAGAGCTTAAGAAGGTTGCAGACGTAAAGCGTGCAGAAGCTGACGCAGCATACAAGATTCAGGAAGAAGAGCAGCGTAAAACCGTAGAAATTACCACTGCAAATGCAAACATTGCAAAACAGGAGAAGGAAATTCTTTTAAAGCAGAAAGAAGCCGAAGTTATGGAGCAGGCTTTGGATGCTCAGATTAAAAAGAAAGCGGAAGCCGACAAGTTTGCAAAACAGCAGGAAGCAGATGCACAGCTCTACGAGCGTCAGCGTGAAGCAGAAGCTAGACAGTTCGAGACGGAAAAAGAAGCAGAAGCTATGAAAGCAAAAGCGGAAGCAGAAAAGTATGCTATGGAACAGGAAGCAGAAGGTATCCGAACCAAAGGTCTTGCAGAAGCTGAGGCAATTCGTGCCAAAGCAATTGCAGAAGCGGAAGGTATTGAAAAGAAAGCCGAAGCTATGACTAAGATGGGCGAGGCTGCGGTACTGGAAATGTACTTCAAGGCACTTCCGGAAGTAGTAAAGAATGCTGCAACACCATTAACCAACGTAGACCGCATCACCATGTATGGCGACGGCAATTCTGCCAAATTAATGAAGGACATTATGGGAACTGTTACACAGGTAACCGATGGACTGAAGGAATCTACCGGTGTGGATTTGACAGCGGTGCTAAGCGGTTTCCTTGGTGGAAAGGTAGCATCCTCAAGGGAAAAAGATGCATCTGAGATCGTAGAGTAAATGTTATACAACTAAATAATTGATTTGAAAAAGGGTAATGAACTTCGGTCCATTACCCTTTTTCTGCTTATACTAGTTACTTCTATTTTCAGATGGCGTTCTGCCAAAGGTTCGTTTAAAGGATTTGTAGAAAGAGTTGGTGTTAGTAAAACCACACTCCCTCGCAATTTCGTTTATATTTTTTTCATTCTGTGTTAATAATCGCACAGCTAAATCCATTCTCTTTCTATTGATGTAATTTGCGGTGGTCATACCCGTAGCATCTTTGATGAGCTTTTGAATCTTTGTTACGGAATATTGAAAAACATCTTCAATCTGGGTTAGGCAAAGGTCTGGTTCTGTAAAATGTTCCTCAATATATTGTAGCAGTCTGTAAGTCAGGCTGTCCTGACCTTTAGGCTGTACTTCGCTGAATTTATCGCAGAAGATCATAATAATAGGAGAGAGCTGTTCTTCCAAAGATACAGATGAATTATAGTATGGTATATATTCCGTGAGAACGACTTCAGGATGTTCCATTTGAATACAAATAAGCATAGAACTTATTAGGTTAAAAATATTTCGGTCACTGGAAAGCGTTTCAAAGCTTTCTGCATGTTCACAGCACTCGTGTAATTTGATTTTTGCCATGGAATGATTTCCGAATAGTATGGCATTAATCAACGTCTGGAAATCAGACATAATAAAGGAACTACTTGCTTCCTGGAAAGTATCGTCCAAGGTGCAGATACGATGGTTACTCTTGGAGTAAGAGGTACAAGTTAAAATCTGCAACTGACGATATGCTAATGGTAGTTCTTCCGGAGTGGTAAAGGAATTACTTGCCTTACAGCTCAAAGATAAAGTTGGTTCATGTTCATTTACATTTTGAACCAGATATTCCAGAGCATCTTCGTTGTCATGGAACTGTGTATCCGAAAGCAGTAAGAGCAATTCAGATGCATTTAACTGCTGGATATGTGCCGGAAAAATAGTTCCTTTTAAAAATAATTGCAAATAGGTTACAGGCTTGGCAAGGTATTTTTCGAGCTGAGTCGAATTAGATTGCAAAGAAAAAAGTACTAAACGATAATTGCCTGGAAAATCTGCAAAATATTTTTTAAATTGTAAAAAATCATTCTCCGTAATCAATGAACCAGAAATTGCTTTCTCAAATATTTGTGTTTTTAATATTTCGTACTGTTCGTTAATCGTATTTTTGTAAGAAGAAAGTTTTTTATCTGCCTGAAGGATACTGTTTTCAATATATCCAATATCTGGATTAAAAGGCATTTCATTCTGAGAATGAGAAAACATAAAATTTAGATTTTCACTTTCATGCAAAATATTTATCAATCTCTGGAAAGGTCTTTTGGAAACTCTGATGCCCATAAAAACGAAGTAGCATAAAATCACAAAATAAGCAACAGCATAAAGCGCCAGAAAAGCATAAAGTGGGCGCATATTAGCTGAGAAAACTTTTGTAGGAATATGAATTTCTATGTAAAGACCTGTTATAGAATTTGTTTCAATAATGGTCTTGCATTTGGGACTGTCCTCTGGAAAGTCAGAATAAAGCAGTTCTTTATTGACGTTGTAAACAGATAAATAACAATCGGCCTTAGATTCCGGAATCAGTTCTTTCTTTAAGTTATTAATATCAATGCAGACATACACTAAGGAAGATTTATTTAATGGAGTAGTATATATCAGGGAAGCATACGTTTTATTAGATGCAGTCACTGTTTTTACAGGAAGAAATCCTGTCCCTTTTTCTGATAAAAAGCGATACCATTCCTGATAATCCATATGCTCACATGAAAAAAAATCAGGATAATAAGTCGTAAGATTATCAAAGTATATGCTGGTCGGTGTAACGGTCAGGCCTTCACTCCATAAAATACCGGAATCTTTGATAAGGTCCTGAGTAGAAAAAGCAAAGCGTAAGGTATCTCTTAAAGCGGTAATCGTAGTAACGTTTATGTCCTGATAATGTAATGGGTTATAAGACAGACTATAAAACCTGGAGTCGTTATCTAAGGACTGTGCAAAATTCAGCACGCACGTAGAAAGATTTTCGAGTTTTGTCATACCACTGATAAGATGTCTTTTGTTGCGTTCCGATTCTAAATTGGTAAAAGTGTATTGAAGATAAATATATATTGGTATCAGTATAATACAAAAAATGAAAGAAAAAGAAGAAAACAGGATAAGAAACCTATTTTTATTTTTTAACCTGAATTTTTTCATGTGAATGCTCCGTTCTTCAATAATATGATAAATGTTTATTATATCTATAAAAGAAGTATAAAAAAGGCAAAAGGGAATGTCAATTTGAAGAAAATGGAAAAAGATTTTTTCACGATAAAAAAACGTTTTTTCCACCTCTGAAAAAATGCAACTTGCAAAAAATCATGCTGTTTGCATTTTATTTCAAGTTGTGAAATGCAGGATGAGATATTACAATTTAACTATCAATCTCGAGATGAAAAACAACATGTATTTTTAGGAGGAAAACAAATGTTTAAAAAGAAACTAAAAAAATGGGCAGCGTCAACATTGGTAGGTACACTTTTAGTACCAACATTAATCGGCTGTGGAACAAATGCCAAGACCTCAGAGTCTGTTGCTTCTGAGTCAGCGGTATTGGAAACAGATACATCATCCGCTTCTGAAAGTGATGTGTTTGACGCTAGAAGTATTACGGAAGGCGTAAAATTAACGATTTGTGTAGCAGATAATATTAAAGTGGAAGACTTTAATACAAACGAAATGACGTTAGCGGTAGAAGAAGCACTGGGTGTAGACCTCGAATTTATTGTTTTACCGAGTGCAGATTACGAAAATAAGCTGAATGTTATGCTGACAGGCGGTGACGAACTTCCAGATATTATCTTTAATGCACCGGATATTGATCGTTGGGGACAGGAAGGTGCGTTCATTCCATTAAATAAGTATTATGAAGACCCGAATTTCTCTGAAAATATCAGATATGGCATGGAAACAACAGGAGTAGATATTCCATTATACTTAACAGCGACGGATGGTAATATTTATGCATTGCCTGCTTATTCACAGAGCTACAATGGCGAAGTATATAAGAAACTTTGGGTATATACACCATGGTTAGAACAGCTTGGTAAAGAAGTTCCTGAAACCACGGAAGAATTCCTTGCGATTATGGAATTAGTTGCAACCACAGATTTAAACGGAAATGGTAAAGCAGATGAAATCGGTCTTACCGGATATGGGCTGAATACATATTTTGAGTGTCTGATGTCTTCCTTTATTTATGCATATGACAGCAACTATCGTGTGCTTGAGGATGGTAAGATTAGTTTTGCATATACTTCTGATAAATGGAAAGAAGGTCTGAAATATATTAAAGAGTTATTTGACAATAAGTCTATTCCATTTGAAACCTTGACACAGGCTGCAGAACAATATACAGCCCTTTTGAATGCGGAAGATACAACTGTATTTGCACTTGCAGGCTGGAATCCGGGTAGTGTAAAGGATGCAGAACGTAGATCAGGCTATACTTATATCAATGCATTAGAAGGTCCGGATGGATTAAAGGAAGCGATGTTCTTACCTAATTTACCGAATAGGGGTGCAGCAATCAGTGTAGATTGTGAAAATCCTGATGCAGCATTTTTGGTATGTGACTATTTATGTAAAGAAGAATTTGCTATTACCCAGCGTTACGGCAAGAGAGGCGTTGACTGGGATTACTTTGAGGAAGCAAATATTGAAAACAAAGATGCTTATATTGCAACTGTTCCTGGATTTGACATCAGTATTATTGCCTATGACGATGCTAATTTCTGGGGTGGTACCACTCCGCAGAATGTAAGTTATTTACAGGTAGGACCTCAGGTTATGTGGGTAGGTATTACGAATGGTGTAGCAATAAATGCCGGTGCATCAACTCCTGAAGAAAAATTGGCATTTGACTATGCGCAGACTTATGCCTCTTCTTCTGTAGCAGGACATGAACTTGCCCGTTCCGCGGATGAAGTAATCAGTTACTTACCACTGCTTCCGGAAGAGGAAGAAATCATTACAGAACCGTTGAGTACCATGAAAAATTATGTAAAACAGACTACCGCAGAATTTTTAACCGGTGAAAGAGATATTGATGCAGAATGGGATGCATATCTTGCAGAGTTAAAGAAGATGGGCATTGATACTGTTGTGGAAACACTGCAGGGTGCTTATGACAGACTGTATAAATAAAAACGATTAACAATGGAGATGTTATGAAAAAAACAAATAAAAAATGGAAACGCAATTTGAAGAGAGACTGGCAATTATATTTATTTTTAGTGCTTCCATTGCTTTATATTGTAATTTTTGCATATCTTCCTATGGGCGGATTGGTTATGGCTTTTCAGGATTATAAGCCAAGATTAGGTTTCCTTAAAAGTGAATGGGTGGGATTTGATAATTTTATCAAATTTATTCA
Source organism: Lachnospiraceae bacterium (assembly GCA_017521985.1). Taxonomy (GTDB): domain Bacteria; phylum Bacillota; class Clostridia; order Lachnospirales; family Lachnospiraceae; genus RGIG6307. The sequence continues at coordinate 6,365 of JAFXAZ010000059.1, read as the reverse complement.
ATCTTATAATTTTAAAAATGTTGTTGGAAATACATTAATCTTGTCCTTGTATTCTATTGTTGTAACCTTTCCGTTGCCTATTATCTTTGCTCTGATGATTAATAGTATTCGAAATGGAAAGTTGGCAAAAATTACACAGACAATTGTAAATCTTCCGCATTTTATTTCAGTTACAGTTCTTGTAGGTATTATATTCCAGTTATTTAATGCCAGAACCGGAATTTATGGCATTGCATATGAAGCGATAACAGGAGAATATCCAAAGGATTTGTTTGCTTCTGCAGCAAATTTCAGACATTTTTATGTTTGGTCAGCCGTATGGCAGAATTTCGGCTGGGACAGTATTATCTACACGGCGGCATTATCCAGTGTGGATACTTCCTATCACGAAGCAGCACAGATTGATGGTGCAACCAGATTGCAAAGAGTAAGACATATTGATTTCCCATGTATTATACCTACCGTTATCATTAATCTGATTTTGCGAATGGGCTCTATTATGAGTATCGGTTTTGAAAAAGTATTCCTTTTGCAGAATTCCCTAAACCTGAAAACGAGCGAAATCGTTTCTACATATGTATATCAGGTTGGTTTGTCTGCCAGCGGAACATCGGATTTTTCTTATGCAACAGCAATCGGATGCTTTAATTCTGTAGTAAATCTAATATTGATTTGTTCCGTGAATAAGATTGCAAGTAAATACAGCGAAACAAGTCTTTGGTAGAAAGGAATGGAATGATATGCAGGCGATGAAAAAATCGAAATTGAAATTGAGCAGAGAAGATAAAATTTATTACGCTGTGTGTTATACGATAATCATACTATTATCTTTGATAGTTCTTTATCCAATGATATATGTAGTATCTGCATCTGTTTCTTCCGGTACGGCACTAATGGCAGGAGAAGTATGGTTGTTTCCAAAGGATATTACATTTTTGGGCTATAAAACGATTTTGCAGTATAAGAATGTGTGGATTGGTTACAGGAATACGATTTTTTATACCGTAATAGGTACTTTTATTAATGTTGTTATGACACTGCTCTGTGCATATCCGCTGACCAGAAACAACTTAATGGGGCGAAAACAGATTATGATGCTTTTTACGTTTACCATGCTTTTCAGCGGCGGTATGATACCGAATTATATATTGATGAAGAAATTACACCTGTTGAATACTGTCTGGGTTATGATTATTCCTGGTGCACTAAGCGTTTACAATATGATTGTCACAAAAACATTCATACAAAGCTCTATACCGGAGGAATTATTAGAAGCATCAAAAATTGACGGCTGTGATGATATCAGATATTTCTTTACGATTTTACTGCCTTTATCAAAAGCAGTGATTGCAGTAATTTCTTTGTGGTATGCGGTCGGTCATTGGAATGCTTACTTTAATGCATTCTTGTATCTGACGGATAAGGAGTTGTATCCATTACAGATATTCTTAAAAGAGATACTTATTCAGAGCAAGGTAAATTCAGAATTGATGGATCCTGAAGTGGCGCTTGCTATGCAGAATTTACAGTTAATACTGAAATACGGAATGATTGTAATTTCTACTTTACCGATTTTCTGTTTGTATCCATTTGCACAAAAATACTTTGTAAAGGGAGTAATGATAGGTTCAGTAAAAGGTTGAAACCAAACCTATAGGAATATAGTAAAAACCTCGTTTTTCTCAACTGAATTAGCGAGGTTTTTATTTTGAAAAAATTTTATAAATGAATAGTTTTTCATCAAAGAAATTTTATCTCTGGATTCCAAGAAATTGATAGTAATCCAAAATACTGTTTCTTCAAAATGTTTTACTCCAAAGGGTATACTTGTAATAGAAAATACATTGCTGTAAAAAGTTATTTATGAATGAGGGGAGAACAACTATGAAAACATTTGAATTTATTCCGGAAGGTGTACAGGATTGTGTAGTGCGTGCCTGTTTGCATACCGGCCAGAGAGATGTGAAGCAACGTATGCATCCGGCAATCATTATTTGTCCTGGAGGAGCTTATGAAGGAGTCTCGGAAAGAGAAGCCGAGCCTGTTGCAAAGCTTTATTTAGCTGCGGGGTATAATACTTTTATTCTGGAATATGCAACAAAAGAGAAGGCTAAAAATTTTAAACCATTGTGTCAGCTTGCGGCCACAATAGCACATATTCGAAAATATTCTGGAGAATGGTTTACGGAGCAATATAAAATTGCTGTGGCAGGATTTTCAGCCGGCGGACATTTAGCTGCTTCATTAGGTACACTCTTTAATAAAAAAGAATTCTTGGATATTTTTGGAAGAGAAGACAATATAAGACCGGATGCCATGATTTTAGGATATCCGGTTATTACATCCGACCAATATACACATGCAGGCAGTCTTGAAAAGATAAGTGGTGCGAAGGAAGGAAGCAAAGAATTTGCGTGGTTTGGCTTGGACAAGCATGTAGATACACAAACACCGCCCACCTTTTTGGTCCATACTTCTGAAGACGAAATAGTGCCGGTTGAAAACAGTCTGAAAATGGCATGTGCATTATCAGCAGTGAAGATTCCTTTTGAATTACATATTCTTCCGAAAGGAGTTCATGGCATGTCCGTGTGCAACGAGGAAGTCGGCAGTTTGTGTGAGTATAATGGACGATGGGTTGAGTGGAGTATTAAGTGGTTACATACCGTGTTTCATTTTGAAGCGTAAACCGATAACGGTTTAACATATAACTATGAAGAAGAGAAAGGAGAAACGTAGTTATGAAGAAACTAAGACAAACTTTTTTGCTTATGCTGGCGCTGATGATGTTTTTATCCAGTGTGCCTGTATATGCGGAAAATGCAAATGGTTCAGAAGGAGAACAATCGGGTACTGTTAACTACATGTTCGGTACAAATGAAGCAGCTTATGCTACAGATATCGAATATATAGCTGAACTGAGTGATGGTTCAGGAGCCACAGGACTTTATGTAACAGGGGGCAAGGGCTTTTATACCTCACCGGATGGTATCAACTGGACGGCTCGGACAGAGGATGAAAGTATGGCGCTTGTACAAAACGAAACCTATGGTTTCACATATGGTGGACCATCAGAAAACAGGTATTTTTTGATACTACCGGACACTACAAGTACCAATACAGCACTTGTAATGAACCAAAATATGACTACTGTAACAGAGGTGTACACCTACACTAATATTCAGGCAGCTGATGGTTCTGGTACGACAAGCACACCACTTCATTTAAAGGGTGTTATTGAATGGGATGCTTATTCAGGCAAATTTTGGTGTGGTGCAGCACTTGCAGATGGTACCATGGCAGGTCTGTATTACTCTGATGGCACTTACACATTGGATGCTTCATCTGGTCAGTATCAAATGGTTTGGATCAAGGCTGACTATGGTACAAGTGCATTGGTAGCAGAAAGCACCGATTATTTTACTGCTACAGGAACTGCTGACACCATGGCAACAGTAATTGGTAATATTACCTCTGATGATAAGGGACATCTTGTTGCAGTTGGAGTATGGGCTAATAAATTATCAAGTGGAGATGCTTATTCTAACTTGACGAATGGCTCAGGCGGACTAACTTGTAAAACTGCCTTACTCGTAAATATATCTGCATCCGATATTCAGACACAACTTTGTGATTTCAGTGCATTTAGTACTGGTGCAGGATTATCTACGGCTGTTATTGACAAAAAATCAAATATAATTATTCAGGATACAACGACATACAAAATACTTGTATTTTATCACGATACTTTCGGTGACCTTTGGGGACTTGGAAATAATGGAAAACCAGCTACAACCACAATGAATGCTGTTAAGTATGCAGTAAATCCTTATCCGGGTGCAAGTTCTAATTGTATTCATACCAATAATTTAACCAATGCCTTGAGTGAAATAGTTTGTTTGGATGAAATGCTTCTTTTGATTCCGCGAAGCGGACAAGGTGTAGGTGGTAATAACCATATTTCTGACATTTTCGTAGTTACTTATAATACAGATGGCACCTTAAAGAACAGATTTTTACCATTTATTAATAATCAGGAAACCGCAAAGAAGCTTATGGGTGATTATTATAGTTACAGTACAAATAAAGTTACTGCAGACATTAATATGTACATAGCAGATGCTGTGGCAGGACCGAATGGAAAGGTAGTATTAATCACAGGTAAATATGAAAAAGCTATTGCAACGGAGCAGGCTTATGCAACCACAGTTGCGGTTATTGATACAAATAATACTGTAACAGACAGCACTTTTATTGGTAATGATACGACGTCAGCAATTCCGGATCGTACAGAAAAGATAACCATAACGTCTCCGGTAACGGTTTCTATACCACTAACTGCAACTCCAACGGTAGCCTCAGTTAACGGCACGGGATATGCAACCTTGCAGGAAGCAATTGAGGCAGCTACCGAAGCAGCCAAATCAGCTACAGAGAATGTTGTAATTACATTACTTGATCACATTGTATATAAAGAAATCTTAGAGATTAACGAGGGTATCACCCTTGATTTGAAGGGAAAGACGTTGACTGCATCTGGTTCGGTTACTTTTGGAGGAAATGTAGTTGATAATTCTGATGATAAAGCCGGACTTTTAAAGGTTGATAGCACGAAATGTGTATTTTCCAAAACCAATACCCAGATGCCTGTATATAATGGCGAAGGATATGTGTTTGCAACTATAACACCTCAGGAGACGTTTAGCAGTGAGGGAGAGAATGATTCAACAGTATATAACCTTATTTTCAGACCTTACTTCGGATCAGAAACAACCATCCAAAATGCGTTATCAACAACTGGTAACGGTATTGATGATCAGTTTAATGTAATCATTCGTTTAACTTGGACAGTGGGTACCGAACAAAAGACGCAGGATCTCGTTTATAAGGACGAAATGGTTCAACAGGTTTATGATAACAACAAGGCGTTTTATATTAACGCTTCTGGTGTTACGAGTTTTGAAGGTTTGACAATTACTCCTATGGTAGTATCCAAGGGCAAGGGTGTAGCATGGAGCGGCACCAGTTTTCCAGAAGTCACAACTACTAAATGATAGAGGATATATTGAGATGAAAAGAGAATATATAAAACCGGAAGCAGAGATGATGAAATTTGTGGAAGTGGAAGAGATGATGACAGTAACGAAAGACCCAATGAGTTGGCAAGGAATGACGTACGGTGTTTGGGATGGAGAAGTTGATTTAAACTGGAGGTAATCCACATACCCCACACAAAATGATGACGGTAAATAGAAGCCCACATGTCATCATGCGTCTGGCAGATAATATGGTTAAATTTATGAATGGCAAAGAAATGGAACTTGAAATTGGTGGCGAGTATGCCTCCAGAATGACAAAGAAGAGATAGTTATGGATGGTGTTTGATAAAAAGGAGAAACGTAGTTATGAAAAAACTAACACAAACGTTTTCGCTTATATTGGCACTGGTAATGTTTTTATCCAGTGTGCCTGTATATGCGGAAAATGCAAATGGTTCTGAAGGAGAACAAAACGCTACTGTTAATTATATGTTCGGTACAAAGGAAGCAGCTTATGCTACAGATATCGAATATATAGCTGAACTGAGTGATGGTTCCGGATCCACAGGACTTTATGTAACAGGGGGCAAGGGCTTTTATACCTCACCGGATGGCATCAACTGGACGGCTCGGACAGAGGATGAAAGTATGGCGCTTGTACAAAACGAAACCTATGGTTTCACATATGGTGGACCATCAGACAACAGGTATTTTTTGATACTACCGGACACTACAAGTACCAATACAGCACTTGTAATGAACCAAAATATGACTACTGTAACAGAGGTGTACACCTATACAACAACAGACAGTACAAACACCGCCCTTCATTTAAAGGGTGTCATCGAATGGGATGCTTATTCAGGTAAGTTTTGGTGTGGTGCAGTCCTTGCAGACGGTACCATGGCAGGCCTGTATTATTCTGACGGTACTTACACGCAAGTAGATATTGATGAAAATACCAAACAATACCAGATGATATGGACTAAGGCTGATACAGGCACAAGTGCTTTAATAGCAGAGAGTACCAATTATTTTACTGCAACAGGTAATACGGATACCATGACTACGATAATTTCCAACATTACCTCAGATGGTCAGGGGCATTTGGTTGCTTTCGGTGTTTGGACAGATAAACTGACAAATGGTGATGTATATTCTGTAATTTTAAACGGAAGCGGCAAAGCATCCTGCACCAGTGGTCTGTTGATAAGTATATCCGGTACCAATGTACAGACGCAACTTTGTGATTTCAGTAAATATAGCACGGGCTCTGGTTTGTCTACTGTAGTAATAGATAAAAATTCCAATGTCATTCTTCAGAGT
>JAFXAZ010000058.1 GCA_017521985.1 Lachnospiraceae bacterium | reverse complement strand
GAAGAACCGGAAGATTCTCAACCTGACAAACCATCTTCAGGAACTGTAACAACAACCGGTGATAATTCTCAAATTGGTCTATATATCGTCTTAGTATTGATTTGCGGTGTGCTATTATTGGTTATAAGAAAACACGCTAAAAAGCAGAATGGGGAAAAAGAATGGGCCGAGGAAAATTAACAAATGAAGAAATTGCAGTGATTTGCGAAAATCCTAATATCAAGGGAGTAGGCAAAGGACGTATTTTATATACGAAAGATTTTAAAAGACATTTTATGCGGGAATATCTGGAGACCGGGAAAGGTCCCACGCAGATTTTCCGCGAGGCCGGCTTTGACACCGACCTGCTTGGCCCAAAGCGTATTGAGCGAGCTGCAGCACATTGGAGAGAAGCCTATAACGCCGGCAGACTGGTGCTTGATTCCGATATCCGGGAAGTGTCTTGTATAAATAGTCATGCAGCACAGCTGGAAGCACTGAAAGAAGAGAATAGATTATTAAAAGAGCAGATTGAGCTGCTGAGCAGGCTGCAGAGCTTGCAAGTGAAGTAAGGGGGTGCGGATAAAAATCCGCACCCTCACTGAATTTATTTATGTAATTTTTTGTCAATGGTGAATCTGCCATTTTCCCATATGATTTCTGCCACATCCACAATTTCACCGTGTGCCAGCTCCTTGTCATATTCAAATTCATAGACACGTCCGTTAATTTCAACCTCTGCACTGAAGCCTTCTTTTCCTCCGCGGGCTGCATAGTTATGGACGTATAGTCGATAAGTACCTTCCTTCATCTGTTTCTTATCACTGTATACAATGTTTTCTATAGCCACATCCTGAGGATAGGTGATGTCTACATCCAACATACCGCCTGAAGGGGATAGTTGTTTTGCATTTCCATAACTTATATGATATCCATCGGGTTCTACACAATGTGCATCAAAATCGTTTGGATTATTTTTTTTATCGTTCCATTGGATGGAAAATCTTAAATCTCCTTCAATAGAACCTCCGGCTGATAACACGTTCTTTTGGATTATATCCGATAAATTCAATGTGCCTGCCAGTGTCAGCGTAGTCACAGCACTCACTACCATGTAAGACATTTTTTTCACAAGTTTTTCGCGGGCATTCTTTTTCTTTCGTTCCTTATTTTTTTGGACCGACTCTTCTGATTTATCATCAACCGACTGCACCACATCTATGAATTCCGGTGCACACTCTGTAAACTCACCCACGGGCATGGATAACTCCATAGGAACAATGGATTCTTGATTTATAGACTGATAAATCTCTTCAGAGTTGAGGAACTCTTTTCCTATATTATTTAATTCGCTTTTCATATGCTTCTTCACATTCCGGGATTCATGGTATTTTTACTTACTTTGTATGTACATCCAACTGTGGGAAAGGAATGGTTATATTGTTTTTGTCAAATGCAATCTTCAGTTCCTTGTTCAGAAGTCGTCTGCCGCTGAAAATATCCTTTTCATCAACCTCTACGCAGAATCTCAAAACCACACTGGAATCTCCCAGGCTTTCTACGCCAAGACATTTAATTTCGCTTTTGAAAACGTCTTCGTGCTTCTTTCTAATATCTGCCAGGATGCCAGGCAAAATATTATCAAGTTCTTCTAAATCAATATCGTAACTGATTCCCACATCACAAACTGCCTTGGAACCATGATTGGAGCGGTTAATAATATTTTTTAAATCAGAGTTGTTTATAATTTTTATATTGCCACCGGTATCTTCAAGGCTTAAGGTTCTGATACCGATTTCCTTTACCGTACCTCTGAATTGGTCAACTTCTATAATATCGCCTACATTATATTCATTTTCAAAAAGGATAAATACGCCGGTAACAAGGTCTGCAACAAGACTTTCTGCACCAAAACCGATAATCAATGCGATAACTCCGATACTTGCAAAAATCGTGCTTACATCCACACCGATAATGGACAATACCCAACAAAAGATAATAAGTATCATTGCATATTTTACGATGCTGGAAATAAGGGTTGCCATAGTACCTACTCGTCCGGCTTTCTTTCTGTAAATGCCCAACAACATCAGTGCCACATTTCCCAATACCATGACGAAAGCAACGGCAATAATAATTTCAAGCAATTTCTCCAGATTAACGATAATCATGCCATCAAAACCGTTCAGCAATCCTGTAGACTTTGCAAGTAAAGTCACAGCAATCAACAGAATCAGGGGGAAAATAATTTTTTTAATATTATTTTTGTCTTTCATCTTACAAATCTCCTTTAAAATTAGTTTTTCTATATATGCGTTTCTTGCGATATAGATTACTATATATATAATATCTAAAAATTGTCGAATTGTAAAGAATTGTCGTTTGCACTTTGTTAAGTTGACTGGCCGGAATTGCAGTGTTAAACTATATGCAGATACGGCAAAATTTGTTCATATACGTTTAAAAAGACAGAAGAAAGGAGGTCTTCGTCATGGAACATAAAAAAGAAATACGTCTATCCGTCCGCAGTCTGGTGGAATTTATTTTCCGTAGCGGAGACTTGGATAATCGAAGAAGGACCAGCTCGGAGCTTGCTATGGCAGAGGGAAACCGGGTACATCGTATGCTGCAAAAAAAGGGCGGCGCGGGGTATCATGCAGAGGTGGGGCTTCGGTGGCATTATGAGGCGGAGCAATATGATATTTGCCTGGAAGGCAGGGCAGACGGTGTTATGGAGGAGTATGTGCCGGAGGAATACCGGAAGCTGGGCGAGCAGATGCCTTTATTTGCCACGGAATATGGCCTTATGGACGTTCCAACGCCTCTAACGTATATTGATGAGATAAAGGGCACGTATCAGGCGTTAAACCGCATTAGAGAGCCTTATGTGGAGCATTTGGCGCAGGCAAAGTGTTATGCGTATATTGTGGCAATGGAAGAGGAACTTTCGGAAATTGGTGTCCGTGTAACCTACTGTAATTTTGAAGACCATGATTTAAAATATTTTCATTACACATTTAAAAAGGAAGCTTTGGGGGAATGGTTTGAGGATGCCATGCAGGAACTTTTAAAGTGGGTGCGATATCATTTTGCATGGAAAGAAGAGAAAGTGCCATCCATTCAGGCGCTATCGTTTCCGTATACATATCGTGAGGGGCAGAAGGAGCTGGCAAGCTATGTGTATCAGACCATTTACCTTGGCAGAAAGTTGTTTTTGGAGGCCCCTACAGGGGTTGGTAAGACCCTTTCTACGGTGTTTCCGGCAGTCAAAGCATTGGGGCAGGGCCTTAGCGAAAAGGTGTTTTATTTGACCGCTAAGACTATTACACGCACGGTGGCAGAGGAGACCTTTGCGCTTCTTAGGGAAAACGGTCTGGCTTTTAAGGATATTGTAATTACTGCTAAGGAAAAAACGTGTTTTAATGAGACTTGTGATTGTAATCCGGGAGCCTGTCCTTATGCAAAGGGGCATTTTGACCGTGTCAATGAGTGTTTGTATGCCATGATTACGCAGGAAAAAAGGTTTAGTCGTGAGGTAATCGAGCAATATGCCAGAGCCTATGAGGTGTGTCCGTATGAGCTTAGCTTGGAAGTGAGCTTATTTGCGGACGGGGTTATTTGCGACTACAATTATGTGTTTGACCCACATGTGTATCTGCGTAGGTATTTTAGCGGAGACAATGCCGGAAAATATATTTTTTTAATTGACGAATCTCACAACCTGCTGGATCGTGGTCGTGAAATGTATAGTGCCACGCTGTTAAAGGATGAGGTGCTGGAAATCCGGCGTCTTGTCAAAGAACAGGATAAAGAATTGGCAATGTATTTAGGAAAGCTGAATAAGGCACTACTTGCCCTCAAGAAAAAGAGTGATGGACTGACCCTGTTTGAGGATGTGGAAGAAGTATATTTAGCTACGCTGGATGTGAAGGAGCAGATTGACGTATATATCAATAACCATAATGACAGTGCTGTCGCAGATGAACTTATGGATTTTTACGTTAGAATTGTCCATTTTATTGGTATTTATGAAGAAGTAGATGACAAGTATGTCATATATGGGCATCTATTGGATAGTGGAGATTATTTGCTGAAGTTGTTTAATGTAGACCCATCCAATAACTTGCAAAAGCGAATGGAGCAGGCAAGAAGCAGTATTTTATTTTCTGCAACGCTTCTGCCGATTCAATATTATAAAGAGCTTTTGGGCGGTGCGAAAGAGGACTACGAGGTGTATGCCCATTCGGTATTTCCGCCGGAAAATCGTGGGCTTTTTGTGGCAAGGGACGTGACCAGCAAGTATACCAGGCGTGGACCTAAAGAGTATGAGCGGATTGCGGAGTACCTGCATGATATGATTGGTTCTAAAAAGGGCAAATACCTGGCGTTCTTCCCTTCTTACATATTTATGGAAGAGGTGTTTCAGACTTATGTGACCTTGTATCATGAGGAGCATGTGGACTATTTACTGCAAAAAGAAGACATGAGTGAGGAAGACCGGGAAGGATTTCTAAATGCTTTCCGCGAGGAATGTGACCGCACAATATTGGGATTTTGTGTTCTTGGCGGTGTTTTTTCCGAGGGCATTGATTTAAAACATGATAGTCTGATTGGCGCAGCTATCGTGGGCACGGGGCTTCCGCAGGTAGGGCAGGAGCGTGAGCTTTTAAAGGAATACTTTGATAAGCAGGGGCTTAGCGGCTTTGATTATGCATATCGTTTTCCGGGCATGAATAAAGTGCTTCAGGCGGCCGGACGAGTGATACGAACAGCAGAGGATATCGGGATTGTATTGTTATTGGATGAACGGTTTTTGCAGGCCTCCTATAAGGCGCTTTATCCACGAGAATGGGAGCACATGGAAGTGGTAGACAGGGGAAATGCCGCGGAAAAGATGGCAGAGTTTTTTGAGCATTGTAAGAGCAATGGTGGAGAAGAAAGGATTGATTAAGGCGTTTGTAAAGTTTGTGACCATGGTAGGTCGTAATACTTCACAAACGCCTGTTTTATTATGTATATGCAATTGTATTATGCAATGTTCTCATACCAGTGAAGCAATTCCTTCAGGTTGGCTTTGTCCACATAGTCTCCGCCTTTTTGGAGAAGTGCAAGCATTGCTTTTTCGTCATCTGTTTTCTGCGTCTTGGATAGCAGAATTTTGGTCAGAGCATTAATCATAAATTTATATAAGCCTTTGAGCTTTTCGTGATTCATACCACCCTGAACAGTAAAAAGAGGCAGCCCTTCCGGAATTTTTGCAGTTTGACGTACCTCCGTGAGCAAAGAACCTGTAGTGCATAAGCCTACACCGCACACGGCACAGATGTCATACTTGCGGGAAGCTTTGTCATAATCCTTGACATTGGTGGCAAAAAGCCATCCTAAATAAATGACAGAAGCACCTTTGGCGAGGTTTTTACCGGCGTCCTTGATAGAGTAGGCCGGCAAACCGGTTTCTTCACTAAGAAGTGCCGCATAGCGTGCAGTAAAACCGGTATTGGATGTATAGACGATGGCAGTTGGTTTCATACAGTTCTCCTTATACTTCTGCGATAAGTTCTACTTCGCAAAGGACGTTCTTAGGTAAGGTTTTGACAGCTACACAGCTTCTTGCAGGTTTTTCCGTCATGTACTGTGCATAAACTGCATTAAAAGCTGCAAAATCGTTCATATCTGCAAGAAAGCATGTAGTTTTTACAACGTTTTGGTAGGAAATTCCTGCAGCTTCTAAAAGTCCACCAAGGTTTTTCATAACCTGATGTGTCTGTTCTTCAATGGTAGTACCGACAATTTCACCGGTAGCAGGGTCTAATGGAATCTGGCCGGAGGTAAATAACAGGCCGTTTACGATGTAACCCTGAGAGTAAGGACCGATTGCAGCCGGTGCCTTGGTTGTTTCAATTTTTTTCATGGTAAAACTCCTTTATTTTAATAATTTTTCAATTTCTTCTTTATATGGGGCAATTTTATTGCCTTCCTTAGTCGGATCGTCGATGTAAGGCGTCTCCAAAATCTTAATGACATTGTCCAGCTTTGGATGATGTACAATGTAGTGAAGTGCATCAAAGCCTAGGAAACCATCTCCAATATTGGCATGGCGATCCTTGTGGGCGCCTTGAGGATTTTTGGTGTCATTAATATGAATTGCAACAAGCTGGTCTAAACCAATAATTCTATCAAATTCTGCAAGAATTCCGTCAAAATCAGTGGCTACAGGGTAGCCTGCATCAGACATATGGCAAGTATCCATGCAAATTCGTAGTTTTTCCGGGTGTTCTACACCATCATAGATTGCTTTTAGTTCTTCAAAGGTACGTCCGATTTCACTTCCCTTTCCGGCCATAGTCTCCAGGGCAATATAAACAGGGGTATCAGCGTTAAGAACCATATTGAGTCCTTTGATAATCTGGGCCGTTCCGGCTTCTACTCCGGCCTCTACATGACTGCCGGGATGGAGAACAAGGATATTACTGCCCATAGCAGCAGTACGTTCAATTTCTACTTTGAGAAATTCCACAGCAAGTTCAAAGGTTTCCGGTTTCACGGTATTGGCTAAATTGATGATGTATGGAGCGTGGACGATAAATTTTGTAATACCGGCTTCCTTCATAAGAGCGTGTGCGTCTTCGATACGAAGCTCGTCTACTTTTTTGCGACGGGTATTCTGCGGAGCACCGGTGTAAACCATAAAGGTGTTGGCACCGTAGGAAAGCGCTTCCTTCACAGAACCAAGAAACATATCTTTGCCACTCATTCCAACATGAGAACCTAAGTAAATCATAATAAATCCTTTCGTGTAAATGTGGATAACTTCCATGTGAAATCATGGATAACATATATAGTATACCTCATATATGAGAAATATGCTACAAAATTTTTAAATGTCGCCTTTTTACCTTTTTTCACCTGTTTTTGATTTTTTTGTGCTTTTCTAAAAATTATTTTTTTTAAATCAAGGTAAATGACATATGTATCATAAAAAAATGACATATATGAAAATTAAAAATGATGTGGATAACAGTGTGGACAGTGTGGAAAACGTCACACAGTACAGTTTAAATTTTAATGCGTCATATATAAATATGCACAAAAAAGAAAATGTCATATTGAGCATATTGTCTAAAAAGTTAAGAAAATCTTGAGTTTGAGAAAAATAATTGACGGAATGAAATAAAATATGATATATTATAGTTGTAATGATACTATACGGCGTATAATATTATAAAATTCAACAGTATTATAGGGTATAAATGGAGTTTGGTGAAACTACGAATTTCTTCGTATTGTATGTACCACAGAACCAATTTCTAAGAAGGTCTTCGAACTGCGGCCGGTCCTTAACGAAGCAAGGCATTAGCCGCGGCTGAGTTTAGTACCGTTGCCAGCAGTTCAGAGCGAAAGCGTGCCTTCGGGGAATTGGTTCTGTGGTACATACAGAAGGAGCAGCTATATAGTTTCGCAAACACCAATGTATGGTATAAAGTAAAGGAGGTACATATGGTTTTTAATACTGGTGCCACCCTGTTAGATGCTATTGTACTTGCTGTTGTGTCTAGGGATATAAATGGTACATATGGCTACAAGATTACGCAGGAGGTCAGAGAGGTTATTGATATTTCGGAATCTACTTTGTATCCGGTGCTGCGTAGGTTACAGAAGGATGAATGCCTGGAGGTTTATGATATGGAATTCGGAGGCAGGAATAGACGATATTATAAACTGACAGAAAAGGGCAGAGTGCAATTGAATTTGTATGAAGCAGAATGGCAGGTATATTCATCTAAGATTTCAAGTATGTTTAATAATAGAGGGTGTTAGTGTCATGAGAAAAGAGGAATATTTACAAAAATTAGACCAGCTTCTATACGATATCCCTTCGGAGGACAGATATGAAGCGATTCAATTTTATAGTGATTATTTAGAAGATGCAGGCGACCAGGTAGAGGAAGTGATTCGTTCCCTCGGTACACCTGAGGAGCTTGCAAAAAGTATTCAGAAAGATTTATATGGAAATAATGAAGCCGGAGATTATACCAGAGTATATAAAGACGTACCGGGTACATATCGGGTTTTTTTCTCCACAGGAGGTAAATTTACAGGGGAACGTTGCGAAGATAATAGTAGATATGGCAGCAATACAAAAAGAGGAAAGGAAAGCTATGAAGCAGGTAGAAAGGGGAAACTAACCCCAGGTCAGTGGATTATTTTCCTTATACTCTGTCTATGTGCAGCTCCTGTAATAGTTCCGATTTGTGGTGCATTTTTGAGTATTATTCTGGCAATTGTAGTTGTATTAGTTGCAATTGCATTTGGTGCGGGCATAGCGGGAATTGCATTGGTAATAGCAGCCATTGCAGTGATTGTAGTAGCAATCGTAAAGGTGATTATTTCCCCGCTTTCTTCGGCAATCATGCTGGGTGGTGGCCTTTTGATGATTGGATTAGGATTAATTGGGATTGCTTTTACAGCATGGATTGTATGTAAAGTGCTTCCTAAGTTATTTGTGGGACTGGTAAATTTGTGTTCCGGTATTATACATAAAAAGTGAAAAAGGAGGAACTATGGGAAAATTTATTAAAACATGTTTAATTATAGGTGTGATTTGCATAGTGGCAGGTATTGCGACATCCGGTACCGGTATTTTTAAAGGTGGTCTAACACAGTTAAAAGATGAAATTTTAAATGGGGAATGGTTTGTGGATTTGGGAGAGCATACCGAAATTGAGCCGTTTTTTGAATTGGAAGAGCAGCATTATTTTAAAGAGGACGCGGTAGTAAATGTGGATGTGGAGAAGGTGCAGGATACGTTTTCCGAAGCGGATGTACAGGAATTGTATATAAAAAGTGCCGGTGTTACCATAGGGATTACAGAGCATGAGGGAGAAGGCATTTTCATAGAAGCAAATATGGTGCATAAATATCAGGCTTATTTAGAGGATGGGGAGCTTCATATTATTGCCAGAGGTCAAAGTGGTCAAAATTTAGGCAAAGGAGAAGTGAAGGTGTCTGTTCCGAGTTCTCTGTGTAATAGTGGAGCTGTAGATTTAGAAATTGAGTCGGCAGCGAGTGTGGTGTCATTTGACAAACTGACTGCAAAGGATGTAGAATTAAAGGTAAGTGCAGGCACCATTTCCTGGAAGGAATTGACCGCAGGAGAGCTCAGTGTAGAAATGGCTGCGGGAACGGTAAATGGTACGAATACGACCGTGACAGGAGAAACGGACATGAAAGTCAGTGCCGGTACCATTACATTGACAGGTGTGTTAGGCAGTGAAACGGAGCTTGAAACGACAGCCGGTAAGGTAGAAATAGCACTTAGGGATGCATTCAAGGCATACAATTATGACATTAGCTGTGCAGGCGGTTCCGTAACCGTTGGTGACCAGGCAGTAGAGGGCATTGCCAAAACAGTTGAATTGGAGCATGGTGCTTCAAAGCATATAGATATAGAATGTTCTGTAGGCGCAGTAAATATTAGTTTTACAGAAGAATAGGAGGATAAATCATGAGTAACGATTACAAGGAATTAAGAAAAAGTGCCACCAACAAAACCATTTGTGGTGTTTGTGGCGGCATTGGTGAGTATTTTAAGGTAGACCCTACTTTAATCCGCTTGCTGTGGATTATTATTTCACTTGGCTCTGCAGGTCTTGGTATCGTAGGATATTTTATTGCAGCAGTGGTTATTCCTGACGAAGTAAACTAGGGAGTACCAATTCAAAACAAGTTCCTTCCCGAACCGGAAGGTTATTTTCATCAGAAATTTTAATGCAATCAGAAACAAATCGGGCAGCTTTTTGGACACTTTGTTCCAAAGGCTGTCCTTTTAATATGCCGGAAACGACTACGGAACCAAAAATATCACCGGTTCCCGGACGGGAATTGCCGGCCGCGGGGAGAGTAATGGTTTTAATCCGAACGTCTGAGCCGGATGGTAAAACAACATCGCTTGGATAATTTGTATCGCAAAGCTCTGAAATATAGTTGGTAAACATATTACTATCATGAAGACCGGTAATAACAACGTGGGAAGGTCCCATGGCATGAAGCTTGGATATAATATCACATATTTCTTCCTGAGAAAATGCCTCTTTATAGGTAGTATCCGTCAGTATACAGGCTTCTGTAATATTTGGTAAAATATACTGTGCATAAGTCACCAGCTTTTTCATGGCAGCCACATGCTCCGGAGTAATGGCACTGTAGAGCCTGCCGTGGTCTCCCATAACCGGGTCCAGAAAAAAGATGGCTTCCGGGTGAGCTTTTACTAATTTAAGAACGGCGTCGCACTGGGCACCGGAGCCTAAATAACCGCTGTAAATACCGTCAAATTTCAGTTCCAAACGATTCCAGGCCTCAGCATATGGCACCATGTGTTCGGTAAAGTCCAGTTTGTACCATTCAGGAAAGCCGGTATGGTTGGAAAAAATGGCAGTGGGCAAAGGACAGCCCTGCACACCCATGGCAGATACTACAGGTAAAATAACGGACATGGTGCTGTGACCAAATCCGGAAAAGGCATGAATTAAAGCTAATTTACGTAGGGACATATTTTCCTCCAAATAAAAAGAACTGGCACGAAGCCAGCTCTTATTGTAACAGATTATTGGATGGAAGTAAACAGTCCGGCCTTTTTTAGGGTAGGACGAAGCGCATTGTAAACAATAACTACTACAATCGTACCGACTACTGCGTTAATAGCGGTTGCACCTGCCGCCCAAGTAGACATAATTTTAGCTGCAGGGCTTGGGACACCGAGAATATAGTTCTTGTAAAAATAGCCGAAAATCGGGTCAGCAATTACGTTAAAACCAAGGGCACACACACTGGAAATCAAGCTCCATTTAAAAACGTAAGCTTTGGAGTGATCTTCGGAAATACGTGCAATTTTGTGCGCCATAAAACCTGCAATAAGTCCGATTAAAAATTTTAAAATAAAAGTTTTTGGTGCACTGGTTATATACCTTGGGTCTAGCAAGTCTGCAATGGTCATGCCAAGGCTGCCTGCCAGACCACCGTATACACCGCCTAAAAGGAGTGCGGCAAGTACGCAGAAGGCATTGCCAATGTGTAATGCAACATTATCTCCACCCGGAACCGGAATCGGAATCTGAATATATGTAAAGGATACATAGCAAAGTGCAGCCATCAGACCTGTTACCGTAATTTTATATATTTTATTATTTTTCATAAATTCTAGTCTCCTTCTTAAAATATGTATTTTTCAGCTGATAGTTACAGTATATACAAAATCGGTCTTTTAGAAAGTGCCAAAAAGAATAATTTTGACCATACCAGTTTGCTTGTTGGAAATATTATGTATGATTTTGGGAAAAATGTAAAGGATAAATATCAGAAAAAGATATTTGTTGTGTTTTGAGAGGTCTGAATTGTATGGTCAAGACTATTTATGTGAAATGTGATAGTCATTCCAAAGTGAATCAAGATAAGGTTTACTTAAAAGATGTAGCGGAAGTATATTGCGCAGATTCCACGTTGGCAGCCAAGGCAAAAACAGTGTTGGTAAGTCATTTGAAAAAGAAAGGAGAGCGCAAGGTTATCAGCGTGCTCTATATTATGGAGCAGATAGAAAAAGTGATACCCGAAGCACAGGTACAGAGTATTGGTGAAACAGACATTATCGTAGAGTGGCAAAAGCCGGAAAAAGGTGAAACTCTAAAGGTGGCAGGCGTTTGTTTTATTGCTTTTTTTGGAACCGCCTTTACCATTATGGCATTTCATAATGATATTGGTATTCGCTCTGTTTTTGAGGAAGTGTATCATTTGACCAGCGGAATGGCGCCGGAGGGCGTGGGCATATTGGAGCTTTCCTATTGTCTTGGGCTGTTTCTTGGAATTACGGTGTTTTTTAATCATATTGGTAAAAAGAAATTTACAGATGACCCGACGCCGGTGGCAGTAGCCATGCATAATTATGAACGGGATGTCAATCAGTCTATTGTAGAAAATGCGGAAAGACGAGGGGCAGAAGAAAGTGAGTAGTACGATTTCTTCCGTAATTTTGCCGGGGATTATTGGATTAAGCTTTGGTGCACTGGCAGCATCCGGTGTTCTTACGGTGCTGATGGCAGTAGGCCTGATGCCCAGGTATGCCGGGCGTGTGCATGAAGCCAAGCACATTACACTTTTCGAAAATATGATTATCTGGGGGACTATGAGTGGTACCTTTATATCCTTGTTTGGTGTTTATGTGGGCAACAGTGGCCTGGGACTGTTAGGAAACCTGACAGAAATTATTTATGGAGTTTTTTCAGGGATTTTTGTTGGTACGCTTGCACTTGCCATTGCAGAAATGCTGGATGCATTTCCGATATTTTTCAGGCGACTGAAGTTATCCGGTGGTCTTGCATGGATTATATTGGCTGTTGCGTTAGGAAAAATGACAGGCGGATTTGTGTATTTTTATTTTAAATTATATGAAACAGTGCCTTGATAAGGGCGGGCAGGAGGAGCTATGGAAAAGAAAGATCAAAAAGAGTATGGGGAGTATATCAAAAAAATTACGCCAACACATAGTCTGGGAAAGCAAATGTTAAATGCTTTTATTTGCGGAGGTATTATTTGTGCCATCGGTCAGGGGATTATTAACCTGGCGCTTGGACAAGGTATCGAAGACGAAATGGCAGGCAGCATCTGCTCCCTGATACTCATTTTAATCAGTGTACTTTTGACTGGTTTCGGTGTATTTCCAAGCATTGTAAAA
Source organism: Lachnospiraceae bacterium (assembly GCA_017521985.1). Taxonomy (GTDB): domain Bacteria; phylum Bacillota; class Clostridia; order Lachnospirales; family Lachnospiraceae; genus RGIG6307. The sequence continues at coordinate 10,516 of JAFXAZ010000058.1, read as the reverse complement.
TGGGGTGGTGCAGGTGCACTGGTACCGATTACCGGCTTTGCCAACTCTGTGGCGGCACCGGCAATTGAATATAAGGCACAAGGCTGGGTGTTTGGAGTAGGGTGTAAAATTTTTACCATTGCGGGACCGGTTATTTTGTATGGTGTGTTTACCAGCTGGGCGCTGGGGTTAATATATTGGATTGGAAAAATGATGGGAGTAATGTGATATTGCCAAAAGTCCCTTGTAAAATGTGCAATTCTGCCCAAAAGTCCATCGTAAAATGTGAAAATAGTTGCATAAAGGTATTGATAAAGCTATAATATAATAACAAGATACTTTGCAGATAGGTGGGTGATAGGTATGTATAGAGAAGCCATACAGCAATTAGAAGCGTGGAAAAAGAATCCTGACAAAAAGCCAATGATAATTCGTGGAGCACGCCAGGTGGGAAAAACATGGCTGATGAAGGAATTTGGCAGGACGCATTATAGTGCCTGCGCATATATCAGTATGGATGAAAACGAGAGGATGGAGAATGTTTTTCGGGAAGCTTTTGACATTGAGCGTATTATTTCTGCACTTGAAATAGAAGTTGGTTTTAAGATTGACCCGGAAAATACACTGATTATTTTTGATGAAATTCAGGAGATACCGAGGGCACTGAAATCTTTAAAGTATTTTCAAGAGAATGCACCACAGTATCAGATACTGGCAGCAGGCTCTCTTTTGGGGATTGCATTGCATGAGGGGACCTCTTTCCCGGTAGGAAAAGTGGATTTTTGTGATTTGTATCCTTTGACATATAGGGAATTTTTGCTCGCATGTGGGGAAGAAATGCTGCTGCAGGTATTGGATAGGAACGATTTTGACATGATGAAAATCTTCAAGTCGAAGTATGTTGATTATTTGAAGTACTATTATTATGTTGGCGGCATGCCTGAGGTGGTTAACGATTTTGTAAAGAATAGGGATTTTAAGAGCGTGCGTAATATACAAAGCAAGCTTCTTTTTGCATATGGGAATGATTTGTCTAAGCATGCACCGGGAGAGATTGTTACACGCATTCGCATGTTGTGGAATTCTATACCAACACAGCTGGCAAAGGAAAATAAAAAGTTTATATATGGTTTGGTCAGGGAAGGAGCAAGGGCGAGAGAATACGAGGTTGCAATTACCTGGCTGATAGATGTGGGGCTTGTATATAAAGTGAATCGGGTGAAAAAGCCGGATTTCCCTCTTAGAGCATATCAGGATTTTTCTACATTTAAATTGTTTGTTGTAGATGTTGGTTTGTTGGGAGCCATGTCCCGGCTGGATGCAAGGATTATCTTGGATGGTAACAAACTGTTTGAAGAATTTAAGGGAGCGCTGACAGAGCAGTATGTGCTTCAACAATTATTGGTTCACTCTGAGAATGATATATTTTATTGGTCATCAGACAGTGGCGCAGCAGAGATTGACTTTCTGGTACAAACCGAAGAAAAGATTGTGCCGATTGAAGTGAAGGCAGAAGAAAATCTTCAGGCAAAAAGTTTAAAAACATTTGTACAAAAGTATGATATCAAGGATGCGGTAAGGACCTCCATGTCTGATTACAGGGAGCAGGACTGGATGGTAAATTTCCCGCTTTATAATATCGAAAATCTGAATAAATATTTGGAAAATTAAGAGTGGAGGGTACATATCATGGCAAGATATATCATGTCACTGGACGCTGGAACGACCAGCAATCGTTGTATACTTTTTGATGAAAAGGGCGAGATGTGCAGCGTGGCACAAAAGGAGTTTACACAGTATTTTCCAAAGCCCGGCTGGGTGGAGCATGACCCGGAGGAAATTTGGGCGACACAGCTTGAGGTTGCGCAGAAGGCCATGGCAAATTTGGGAGCAGAGGCTAAGGATATTGCGGCCATTGGTATTACCAATCAGCGAGAAACTGCAATTGTCTGGGACAAGCATACCGGAGTGCCGGTGTATCCTGCCATTGTGTGGCAGTGTCGCCGTACCAGCGAGTATTGTGATTTGCTGAAAGAAAAAGGATTGACGGACGTTTACCGTGGAAAGACTGGGCTTGTCATAGACGCATATTTTTCCGGTACTAAGATAAAGTGGATTTTGGATAATGTGGATGGTGCCAGAGAACGTGCTGAGCATGGCGATTTGTTGTTTGGCACCGTAGAAACCTGGCTTATCTGGAAGCTGACCCAGGGTAGAGTGCATGTAACAGACTATTCTAATGCTTCCCGTACCATGCTTTTTAATATAAAGACCCTTCAGTGGGATGATGATATTTTAGAGGAAATGCAGATTCCAAAGAGTATGCTTCCTGAGACCAAACCGAGCAGCTACATATATGGTGAGACCGCAGCGCAATATTTTGGTGGTCCGATTCCAATCGGGGGCGCGGCAGGTGATCAGCAGGCGGCATTGTTTGGGCAGACCTGCTTTAAGGCAGGAGAAGCCAAAAATACCTATGGAACAGGTTGCTTTATGTTGATGAATACCGGAGAAAAGCCTGTTTATTCGGGGAATGGTCTGGTTACTACCATTGCATGGGGGCTGAATGGCAAGGTGTATTATGCACTGGAAGGGTCTATTTTTGTGGCAGGGGCAGCCGTACAGTGGCTTCGGGATGAGATGCGTTTTATTGACTCTTCTGCAGACAGTGAGTACATGGCGCAGAAGGTAAAGGACACCAATGGTTGCTACGTAGTACCGGCATTTACCGGGCTTGGCGCACCATACTGGGACCAGTATGCAAGAGGTACCATTGTGGGTCTGACCCGTGGTGTGAATAAATATCATATTATCCGTGCTACATTGGATTCTATTTGTTATCAGACCAATGATGTGTTACAGGCTATGAAGGCAGACTCCGGTATAGAACTGAGTGCCTTAAAGGTAGACGGCGGTGCCAGTGCCAACAACTTCTTGATGCAGACCCAGGCTGATATCATCGATGCACCGGTAAATCGACCGCGTTGTGTGGAAACGACTGCTATGGGTGCAGCATATTTAGCAGGTCTTGCCGTGGGTTATTGGGAGAGTTTGGAAGAGATTCGTGAAAACTGGGAAATTGAAAGAACCTTTGAATGTGCTATTTCTGGGGAAGAACGTGAAAAGCGTATAAAAGGCTGGAGAAAGGCCGTAAAATACGCCTTTGACTGGGCGAAGGAAGATTAAAAAGGAGCTTGCCTTTTGAAATATGGTGAGATAAAAACAGGCTGTTGCGTAAAAGCAACAGCCTGAAATTTTGTTGTAAATTAGTCCATAGTATAATTGTCAAAATAACCCTGGATAAAGATAATAGGAGTACCCTTATCTCCGGAACCACTGGTTAAGTCACATAAGGAACCGATTAAGTCAGTTAACTGTCTAGGAGTAGTACCTTGAGATGCCATGTTACCAACTAAGTTGCCGTCCTTCTCTTTAATACTCTTGGAAATAGCTTCTTTTAATTCTGCACCGCTTAAGTTTGCAAAATCATTGTCTGCTAAATATTTAAGCTTTAATTCGTTTGGTGTACCAACCAGACCATCTGTGAAAGCAGGAGATACAACCGGGTCAGCCAATTCCCAAATCTTGCCCTGAGGATCCTTGAAAGCACCGTCGCCGTAAACCATAACTTCTACATGCTTACCGGTTTTCTTCATAATCTCGTCCTGAATAGCAACGACTAAGTCCTTACATTCCTGTGGGAATAACTTAATCTTGTCTTCGGTAGATTTGTTGGAGCCAAGTAAGCCGTATTTTTCATTGTAACCACTGCCATTGATAGGAGCAGTCATAAGGTCGTCTAAACCACAAACAACCTTTGCACCTGCATTTCTTAAAATGCGCTTGGTACGAACTCTGGTGTGGATGTCACAGTTGATAATACAGTCTGTGTAGTCGAGGATAGCCTTTGCATTGTTTGCAAAAATAACTTCCACGTCAGCGCCTGCTTCTTTTACGATATTGGAATAGTAATCCACGTAATCTACGCCTGTAAATTCATGAACATTTGCACCGAATAATTCACGATACTTCTCTAATGTAAGTACATCAGAATAAGGATTGATGCCGGCTTCGTCTAACTGATCCCATGTCAGTAATGCATTACCTACTTCGTCGCTTGGGTAACTGAGCATCAAAACGACCTTCTTGCAGCCCATTGCAATACCTTTTAAATTAATAGCAAAACGGTTACGAGACAAGATAGGGAAAATAACACCTACAGTTTCTCCGCCTAATTTAGCTTTAACATCAGCTGCGATATCCTGAACAGAAACATAATTACCCTGGGCACGGGCAACAATAGATTCTGTTAATGCGATAATATCTCTGTCTCTAAGAGTAAAGCCTTCGCTTTCGGCAGCACCTAAAACACTTTCTACTGCGATGGATACAAGGTCGTCTCCCTCGCGAATGATAGGGCAACGAATACCCCTTGAAATTGTACCAACTCTTCTTTCCATAATTGTACACTTCCTTTCAAAGATTGTCTTACATCATATAGTTTGATGTAAAACCCTTTATAATAATACAATATTCGTGACGTATGTGCAATATTTTTTTACGTAATAAACAGCCACAATTTATGGTTTTTTTGCAAATTTATGCAAAAAAATTAATAAATATCGGGTGTGCAAAGTGTAAAGGATGTGGTATCATGTTTTTAAAAATTTGAGGAGTCAGACTATGAAAAAAAATACAAATAAGATGAGTGAAAAAAGAGCGTTACTCTCATTGATTTTTTCTATGGTGATTTTTGGCACCATCGGCATTTTCCGTAAGCACATCGAGTTATCCAGCGGAGTGCTTGCCATGGCGAGAGGTTTTATAGGAGCCATGTTTCTTCTATTTATAATAGCCCTGAAGAGGGAAAAGCTATCCAAAGCAGCCATTAAAAAGAATCTTTGGTTCTTGATTCTTTCCGGGGCATTTATTGGGTTTAACTGGATTTTGCTTTTTGAGGCATATCGATATACAACGGTGGCGACTGCAACGCTGTGCTATTACCTGGCACCTATCTTTGTCATTATAGCTTCGCCACTGATTTTAAAGGAGCGATTAAGCGGACGGAAGGTAATGTGTGTGCTAGTGGCCTTAGCGGGTATGGTGTTTGTATCCAGAGTATTACAGGTTGGTTTCACCGGGCTGGCAGAACTGAAAGGTGTGTTGTTTGGACTGGGAGCAGCAGCCTTTTATGCCAGTGTTATTTTACTGAATAAAAAAATAACCGATATTCCGGCCTATGACAAAACGATTGTGCAGTTAGTTTGTGCTGCAACCGTGCTGGTACCTTATGTGTTACTGACGGGAGAACTGGCAGTGGCAGAGTGGTCCGGAATCGGTTTTGTCCTGGTGCTGGTGGTAGGTATTTTACATACAGGTGTGACCTATGCTTTATATTTTGGCTCTATGGCATATTTAAAGGCACAAACCGTGGCGATTTTCAGTTACATAGACCCGATTGTGGCCATTCTGTTGTCCGCAGTGCTTTTACAGGAAAAGATGGACGGACTGACCATATTGGGAATGGTATTGATTTTGGGGGCAGCGGTTTATAGTGAATTACATGCTTGAGTTGAAAATTTGGTATATGTTACTAATAGTTTTAATTGTGTTAAAGAAACGAGAATTAAAATACCAATAATGGTATCTTAATTCTCGTTTCTTCATAAAGCACATCTATTCTTCCTTTAAAAGCTCCTGGGTATATTGTCTTGGACTAATACCATAACATTGTTTAAAACGTCGTATAAAACTGGAAGTGTTCAGATAACCGACTTGGAGTGCAATGTCGTCAATTTTATTCTGGGGATCTGCCAAAAGCGTTTTGGCCTGTTCCATACGAAGGCTGGTGTAATATTCAATTAGTGTTTTCCCTGTCTGGCGTTTAAAAAACTGGCTTAGGTTGGACATCCCTATATTAAAGTAATCCGCCATTTCCTGTAAAGAGAAATTACTGTCTGCATAATTGCTGTCCACATAGATTTTCATCTGAGTGATCAAATCAGCTTCGCAGGCAGTATTATTTCCCGAAAGTGTAAAAAGATTATGACAAATCATACCGAGTGCATTCAGCATTTCTTCAATAGTATCAAAATGTGACAAATGAGTCAGATAAGACTTATTATTTTTCAGTTCTTCATCGCTCATGGAAGAAAGAATAATATTAATAATCTCAAAACAAATGCTTCTGGCAGCAAACATCGGAACATCGCAGGTACGTATATAGTTTAGAATGTAATTCAGCTGTTCGTCAATTTGAATCGAAGTACTGAGATTTCTGGTACTTAACATACGTCTAAATTTTAAAAGATCCTGTTTTGGATAAAACTCGGACCAATCTTCTTGAAAAGCCACATCTGTTGCCAAAATGACGCAGTCATTTCCTCGAATAAAACGATAATCCATAGTATACAGCGCTTCCATAAAAGAATAGAAACTGTCATAGATATCGGAATAAAGATTACCTGCGCTGATAGTGACAGGTGACTTGCAGTAATCCGAAAGCGTCTGCCTGAATGTTTCCAGCTTTTCCACATGCTGCTTTTCCAAATTAATCAGTACAGATATGGTAGCATCGTTGTTGTCCTTGATAAGAAAAATATCAAAGAATGGTTTCATAATGGAAGAGAGCACAGTAGTAGTCAGAAGGTGCCTTTTTTTATGCAAATGAATAATGCATACCATATAATCGGAATAAACCGGATTAAAAGAGATAGAGGACAGGTCTTCTGCAGGTATTGGTTTGGCAGGAGAATAATTTCCTTTCAGCAGATTGGTCAAAATATTTTCGACCATATTCTCATGCTTATCAAGCAATAGTCGTTTGTTTTTGGATGTCATATTGTCGATGGCCGACTGTATCGAGGCAATTTCATTTAAATGCTTCTGGTTATTGTCCAGTAGATGTCTAATGGAATAGAACAAATTGTGTATTGGTCTGTAGTTAAGCTGAAGATTAATCATGATTACCACCAATGCAATTATGGAGCTGATGGCAACATAAAAAATAAAACTCTGCTGTAAGCTGTTGGACGCTGCCATAACAGTTTCAAGAGGCGCCAGTGAAATGAAATAAAAATCATTATGGGCAGAAGGAATGGCGCACATAAGCATTTCAGTATCATTACAATTTAACTTCTGTGAAAATGGTTCGGAGGAATCCATGAGAGTCTGTATGTCTGCAACGTCAAACGGCATATAGTCTGTATTGCTTGAAATTAATTGAGTTCCATAAAAAATATAGTAGTAAGTATCATTTGCAATGGAAGAGAACTTATTTTCTCCGTAATAGCGGTCTGCTTCCGTTAAAAACATAACCTGAGCTTTCTGTTTAGAATAGAAAAAGTCAAGTGGGTATGTAAAGAGCAGGCAATCCATACTGGTAGGAACCAGTGGATTTGTCTGGGCAAGCGTAACATTGAATACATCATCTTCAGCAAAGTCCGGATACATGGGATCGTTCGTTTTCAGTAAATTAATAGAGCAGGAACCAAGATTGGAATAAATGTATGGTACATTTTCCCAACTAATCGCTATGGCTTGAAAAGTGTTTCCTGACGATATATATGCGGAGAGTCTGCTTTGACATTCACTTAATTCGATTACTTTAGAAGAGGTCTTCTTGCTGTAAAAGTCAGGTGTAAGCATAATTTGTGAAACAATCTGCTCCATGGTATTTAAATCATTTTCAAAAAGAACTGCTGTCTTTTGTAAGCGGTTCAGATTGTTTTGAGTGATTTCTTGCTGTAACAAATTAGATATTTGGGTTTTCAGCAGGAAAGAAAACACGATGATAGGAATTAGTAATACCAATATAAAAGATATTAAGTATTGGTATAAAAAAGAATGTTTCGAAAATATTTTTGATTTCATTGTATCCTCACTTCCCATTCTCTGAATGTATTACTTATTCTCTATCTAATTTATTGTAATATGGTAGTAATTCGATGTCAATAATGGGGGAATATGCAATTTTTTACAGCATTTTTTTATGGAAATCAGAGATACAGGTGTAATAAAAAAGTCGTGGGTAAATTTATGTGTATTGAAGTATAGATAAAAAAGAGATAAGATGAAAGCAAGGTGAACTATAAAAAGAAATTGAGATGTATGTTAGAATATAGTTAGTACAAATCAAAATGAGGTTTCTCCTAAATATAATTTATGTTATAATTTTTAGAAAGAGGAATCCATTATACTAAGACAAAACAAACACAACGAAAAATAGTTCAAAATTAATGCTCAATTATTTCAAGGAACACCCAGATATTACTTAGGAAGAATGTTGCAAAAATCTCGGCATCTCCCTAGGAGATTAACAAAAAATTTACAACATAATTTCTTCATATGCTACAAATATAAAAATTTCCAAGGAGGAAAAACATGAAGAAAAAAACAATCAGTCTTTTATGGAGTAGTGCATTGATTACATCCATGCTTTTCACAGGATGTGGAAAGCATGAAAACAGCGTAGCAAAGAGAGAAACGCAAACCGTATCTAGCCAAGAAACTAGCAGTGTGAGCGAAACAACAGAGTCTGTAGAACAATTGGAAAAGGTAAGTGTTACTATTGGTTCCACATGTATGAAGCAATATGTAAAATGGGAGGATATGACTTTTGTTCAGCAATTAGAGGACAATGTAAGTGATTACCTGGAAATTGAGTGGTTGGACTGGAGTGCTGGATCAGTAGATGAAAAGAGAATTCTTGCAATTAGCAGCGGCACCTATCCGGATGCAATGATTGGTACTTGGCTTTTTAATGCTATAGAGACATCACAGTATGCAGATGAGGGAATTTTAGTTCCATTGGATGACTATATTACAGAGGAATTGACTCCGAATCTGTATGATCTTTTTGAGAAAAGACCGGAGTATAAGGAGGCATTGACTGCAACAGATGGACATATATATGCACTTCCGCATTATGATGAACCTGGTTCCTTGCTTCGAACAATTAATGATACAATCTTGATTAATACAGAATGGTTGAAAGCAGTAGGCAAGGAAATGCCTACCACAACAGAGGAATTGTATGAAGTATTGGTGGCATTTAGAGATGCCGGAGATTTAAATGGAAATGGTGTAGAGGATGAAATTCCGATGTCATTCCTATATGGAACAGGTAGTTTTGGAGCTCATATGAAGGGGCCACATTGTATTCTTGGTTGGTTTGGTGTACCTGGCAATCTAACAGGTTTAACACAGTTGGACAATGGTGAAGTGGTATTTACCGGTATTCAGCCTGAATTCAAGGAAGCAATACAGTATTTAAACAAATTATATTCAGAGAACTTGTTAGATAAAGAAGTTTTCACTATGGCTGATTCAGCTTATGGTGCAAAATGTCAGTCTTCAACACCTATGGTAGGTGTAATGACATGGTGGAGTAAGACTGCAATTGATAATGCAGTAGGTGAGGGTGTATATGAATATCTGCCTCCGCTTACTTCCCCAAATGGAAAAGATCCTGTGTGGTCACGCCGTGATTCATCAATCCAAAATAACCTGGCATTTTGGGTAACCGATAAAGGTGCTGATAAATTGCCGCAGCTTATGATGTATATTGATCAGTACTATGATCCGGATACAGGTGTACAGCTTGCCTGTGGTATCGAAGGAAAGTATATTGAAGAAGTAAGTGACAATGTTTACCGAGTTTTAATGGATGCGGAAGGAAAGGAATACTCCGACGTAGTAAAGAGTGCAGATGTTCCGTTGAGTAGTTCTCCATATTTAATATTAGCGGAAGACTTTCAGTTAGAAACACCTCCTACAGGTAATATAAAAAATAAGGAGGCAAATGATTTTTATAAGGATTACCTTGAACCACCATATGTTTATTTGAATACATGGTTGGCAGGAAAAGAAGCTCAGGAACAGAGTGTTTTAGGTGCGGATATCGGCAAACATTACATGAATCATTTTGCTCGTTGGGTCGTAGAAGGCGGCGTTGAAAAGGAATGGGATGCTTATGTAGCAGGATATGATAAGCTTAATCTGGACAGATGGATAGATATTAATGTGTTAGAAGCATATAGATAAAAATTGAGGGATTATCCTACGCTTTTGCTTGGGCTAAGGAACTAGTAAGATGATTTTCAGACAAAAATCTAAACAACAATGGGGCTGTTGCAGAATGATTGATTTTTAAAATTATTCTGACAGTATTCCATAAACAAAGAGAATCCAGGACCTAATCTTTTAAAAAGATTGGGATTCCTGGATTTTTTGCGTACTTTAATAAGGCTAACGATTTAGTTTAAATTTAGCATGCAGTTTTTACCGGATGTAGGTATTTTCCAAGGCGTTCACCCTGGATTTTAGTATGCAGTTTATTGATATTATAACCCATGCACAATAAAAGAATCTCAAGTTTTACCTTTGTTTTCCCACACATTAGGAATCTTTGGAATTCATAATCCTTTTTTAGAACTCCGAAGGCTCCTTCTACCTGTATGGAGCGATTCATACGATACAGGATACCTTTTTCGCTCATAATATTTTCATAGGATGACTGGCGCTGCTCCACAAACTT
>JAFXAZ010000057.1 GCA_017521985.1 Lachnospiraceae bacterium | reverse complement strand
GCACTGTACGAGGGTGGGGGATTTTCTGAAACAAAGGCAAATCGTATCCGTTCCAAAGAAGAACATTCCGAAATTATCTCTATGTATATGACCAAGGGACAAATTTTTAAATATAAAGTGATTATGCTTTTGAGTTTGCAGCCGGTGAGAACGGCTATGGCAGAAAGCAAGCTGTTCGGTAGTTTTTACCAGACAGTAAAGAAGATATTGTACAGACGATAGTCTGACAAAAAAGGAGTAAACATGGCAGTCTATATCATACTGACGATAGCGGTGCTGGTGCTCGCCAGTTATATAAAAAATAGTGAATATGCATCCGGTCAGATTTATGGTTACCGCAAGGGTGGTGTGGATAGACAACAGGCCATAAATATAGCGGCATCTATTGGTATTTACCTTTTGCTGATGGGTGTGAGTGCCTGTCGAATTGCGGTGGGCAATGATTATTGGGTGTATCGTGAGAATTTTAAGCTGATTTACATGGGACGTGATGTTGCCAGCGAGCCAGGATTTAATTTTATTGTTTACTGGATGCAGAAGCTTTTGGGTTACAATAATTATTTGCCTATCTTTGCATTGTTTTCTATTATTACAGTGGCATTTATGGTTAAGGCAGTGTACGATCAAGGTGAATGGTACTGGGGCGTTATTTTTTTACTTATGACTAATGGCTACTATTTTCAAAGTCTCAATACCGTGCGTTATTATTTAGTAATTAGTATGGTAATGTATGCAGCAAAGTTTGCTATCCGTAAGGAGTTTGGCAAGTTTACTACTTGGATTTTAGTGGCAGCGTTATTTCACAAGTCTGTATTGTTGGTTATTCCATGTTACATTGTGTTACGGCTTTTGTGTGATGTGAAAATAAACAAATGGGTAATTGCAGCCGGAAGTGCTGTGATATTATCTATGATTTTTCTACAGGATTTTTACAGGTCTATCATATTTCAGTTCTATCCTTACTACGAAGATACCGCTTTTGATAATGGTCAGGTGTCTGTTATCAATATTTTGCGATGCCTGTGCTGCTTGATTTTGGCACTGATATGTTACAAAGATGCCATTAAAGAAAGAACGCATATGCAGTTTTACTTCTGGGCCAATATTGTGGGCCTGATTATTAATACATTCGGTTCTTTTATTCCGGAAGTCACAAGAATTGGCAATTACTTCTGCATTTTTCAGATTTTCTTGGTGAGCGGCTGCTTGTACCATTTGAAAAATGGGCTTTGGAAGACTATTTTGACGATTGGAACGTTGAGTGCCTTTTCAATATATTTCGCATTCTTTTTAAAGACTGCGTACAATGTAGATATACGACTATTACCATATTTAAATTGGATTTTTAATTAGTTAGAAAGGAGCATTATGCGAGTACTTTGGATTTGCAATATTATGCTGCCACGCATTGCAGAAAAGCTGGGGCAGGAAGTGAATAACAAAGAAGGCTGGCTTACCGGTCTGATGGATGCAGTTTTGGCGCACAATGCTTCTGATAAGGAGCATGCGGTGCAGCTTGGAATCGCATTTCCTATTGCAAAAGAGCAGGATTTTCTGCAGGATGCATTAGTAATTAACGAAGATTATGATGTGCCTTTCTACGGATTTCGGGAAAATGTACTGTCGGCAGACCAGTACGACGTGTCCATGGAAGCGGACATGACAAGGATTTTAGCACATTTTAAGCCGGACATTGTGCACTGTTTTGGTACAGAATATCCTCATACGCTGGCTGCAATTAAATGTTTTGGCAGACCGCAGCGTACACTGGTGGGAATTCAGGGATTGTGCAGAGTGTATGCTACCGGGTATATGGCGAGTCTGCCTAAAAGGGTACAAAACAGTGTTACGTTTCGAGATTTGATAAAAAAGGACAGCCTGAAAAAACAAAAGCAGAAATATGAAGACAGAGGCCAATGGGAGCTGGCAGCAGTACAAGGAACCGGTCATGTAACGGGGCGTACACACTGGGACAAGTTCTGGACCGGCAAATGGAATCCGAATGCTGCCTATCATGTGATGCAGGAGACACTACGAAAGGAATTTTATAGCGGAAAGTGGAGTTTAGATACTTGTGAGCCACATAGCTTGTTTTTGAGCCAGGGGGATTATCCGATTAAAGGGCTTCATTATATGCTGCAGGCGATGCCAAGGATTTTAGAGGAATTTCCGGATACCAAGGTGTATGTAGCCGGTAACGGCATTCTAAGAAGTAAGAATATAATAGGCAGGTTAAAAATATCTTCCTATGGAATTTATTTAGAGAAATTGATTCGTGATTATAAATTAGAGGGAAAAATAGTTTTCCTGGGAAAACTAAATGCGCAGCAAATGAAAGAAGCGTATTTAAAAAGTCAGGCTTTTGTGTGTCCGTCCACTATGGAAAATTCACCAAATTCCTTAGGGGAGGCTATGATTTTGGGGGTTCCTGTAGTGACTACGGATATTGGTGGGATTACTTCTATGATAGGACCCGATGAAGGTGCCATATACGAAGGCTTTCGTGTGGAACTGTCAGATGAACCTGGGCAGTTTGAGCTTATCAGCAGTCGATTGGCTGAAGCGGTAATATACTCTTTCCAAAATCCAGTGGAAGCTTGTGCAAAGGCAGAGAAAGCCAGAGCTCATGCAAACAAGACCCATAATGGTGACGTAAACAACAAACGTTTATTAGAAATATACCAGACTATGATGCTTTGCGAATAGTCAGAAAGGAGGAGCAATGCAGCTTGTTTTTGTGTCAAATTATTTTAATCATCATCAGCAGCCGGTGTCAGATAGATTATATGCGTTGTGTCAGAAGCAAGGTGGCTCCTATACCTTTATACAAACCGAGCCTAT
>JAFXAZ010000056.1 GCA_017521985.1 Lachnospiraceae bacterium | reverse complement strand
TTCGGGGCTATATCCGGTGCGGGTATTTTCGGAGCACAGTTTTTTGGATGCAAGGACCATAAGGGTGTAAGGTACATTTTTCGGTTTAAGATGTACGCATGTCTGCTTATTACGTTTATCGGCATGGGGATTTTATATTTTTGGGGAGAGGATTTGATAAGGCTGTATCTGCACGACGAAGGTGGAGGCCAGTCTTTAGAGGCTGCTCTTACATATGGAAAGCAGTACTTGCTTGTAATGCTCTTTGGACTTTTGCCTTTTGGCGTGGAGCAGGTATATACCAGTACGCTGCGTGAATGCGGAGAGACGGTTGTGCCGATGAAGGCCGGAGTGGTGGCTGTTCTCATAAATGGTGTGTTAAATTTTGTGTTGATTTTCGGCTTTTTGGGTTTCCCGAGATTAGGTGTTGTAGGTGCAGCACTTGCTACTTGCATAGCTCGTTATATTCAGGCAACTATTGTTGTGGTATGGACGCACAGACATTCAGAGAGTATTGTGTTTATTAAAGGGGCGTATGCAAGTCCGACCATACCCGGTTATTTGACCAGACGTGTTATTTTAAGGGGACTTCCTTTGATGGTTAATGAGATAATGTGGTCTGCAGGCATGGCAATGCTTATGCAGTGCTATTCCCTACGTGGTTTGGATGCTGTAGCAGCATATAATATTTCCAGTACTATAACAAATTTGTTTAATATTGTATTTATGGCCATGGGAAGTGCCATAGCCATTATGGTAGGTCAGTTGCTTGGCGCAGGCAAGATGGAGGAAGCAAGAGAGACGGATACAAAGCTGATTGCGCTTTCTGTCATGAGTTGTGTAGTGATGGGAGGACTTTTGATTTTTTGTGCGCCGTTATTTCCTAAATTATATAACACCTCAATAGAAGTGAAAACGCTTGCAACATCTTTTATGTGCGTGGCAGCAGTTTGCATGCCTATGCATGGTTTTATACATGCTTCCTACTTTACGATTCGAAGCGGCGGAAAAACCTTTATTACCTTCTTGTTTGACAGTGTATATATGTGGTGTGTCAATATTACTGTGGCATATGTACTTAGTCGTTTTACGGATATGGAAATTATACCATTGTATTTTATGTGTCAGATGGCGGACATTATTAAATGTGTAATAGGCTTTATTTTAATAAAAAAAGGCATTTGGTTAAACAATTTGGTAGCAACGAATGATTAGTTTGCAGAGAAGGTTTTGACAAATGGGTAGAAAGTAGTATACTATATAATTATTATGATATTTTAGGAGAATACCAATGAGAGATTTAGATTCTTACATTAGAAGTATTCCGGACTTCCCGGAAGAGGGCATTATTTTCAGAGATGTTACCAGTGTAATTCAGGACGCAGATGGTTTTAAGCTTGCAATTGACACCATGCAGGACTTGATTAAAGATTTGGATTATGATGTAGTAGTTGGCGCAGAATCCAGAGGATTTATTTTTGGGGCACCGCTTGCATATAATAATCATAAGCCGTTAGTAATTATTCGTAAAGCAGGAAAGCTTCCATGTGAGACGATTTCTCAGGAGTATGCATTAGAATATGGTACGGCGACTATTGAAATCCACAAGGATGCTATTAAGCCGGGACAGAAAATTTTGTTGGTGGATGACTTGATGGCAACCGGAGGTACCAATGAAGCGATGATTAAGTTGGTGGAAGCACTTGGCGGTGAAGTGGCAGGTGTAGTCGTTTTGATTGAACTTGCCGGATTAAAAGGCAGAGAAAGACTGGCAAAGTATCGTATTGATGCAGCCATTACTTACGAAGGCAAATAAATTCGCAGGACGAAATCGAATGACAAGACATTCTAGTAATTTGTAGGATGGAGGAGAGAATAGCTGTGGGCAGTGTATCAAATACCACTATTTTTGATGATGGCAGAATCGAGAGGTTGAAAGAATTCTTGACACCGGACGAATTATATAGGGATTTAATTGAGAGAGTGCTGAAATATCATCCAAGTGATGATATCAGCCTTATTGAGAAAGCATATCGTGTAGCCTTCGAGGCTCATAAGGCACAGGTGCGTAAGTCAGGGGAACCTTACATTATACACCCTCTTTATGTTGCCATTATTTTGGCGGATTTGGAATTGGATAAAGAAACCATTGTTGCAGGTCTTTTACATGATGTGGTAGAAGATACGGTTATGTCCTATGATGATTTGGTAAGGGAGTTTGGTCAGGATGTAGCCAATTTGGTAGATGGTGTTACCAAATTGGAGAAATTGCCGCAGTTTCATGATGGAGATAATATTCGTCTGGAGATGCAGGCGGAAAATCTGCGTAAAATGTTTCTTGCCATGGCAAAGGATATTCGTGTCATTCTGATTAAGCTGGCGGACCGACTGCACAATATGCGTACCTTAAAGCATATGCCTCCGGAAAAGCAGCAGCGTATTTCCAGAGAGACCTTGGAAATTTATGCACCCATTGCAGAGCGACTTGGTATCGCTCGTATTAAGGTTGAGTTGGATGATTTGAGTTTGAAATACTTAGAGCCGGACATTTATTATGATTTGGTGGATAAGATTGCCATTCGTAAAAGTGTTCGTGAAAAATACATTCAGTCCATCGTAGATGAAGTGTCTACCCATATTCATACGGCAGGCATTAAGGCCAAAATTGATGGACGTATCAAGCATTTCTTTAGTATTTACAAGAAAATGAAAAATCAGAACAAGTCTATAGACCAGATTTATGACTTGTTTGCTGTTCGTATTATCGTGGAAAGTGTAAAAGACTGCTATGCGGCACTTGGCATTATTCATGAGATGTACAAACCGATTCCGGGGCGTTTCAAGGATTATATTGCCATGCCGAAGCCAAATATGTACCAGTCTTTGCATACGACGCTGATTGGTTCTAATGGCCAGCCGTTTGAAATTCAGATTCGTACCGAGGAGATGCATAAAGCAGCCGAATATGGTATCGCAGCACATTGGAAGTATAAAGAGGCTTCCGACGGCAAAAAGAGCGATATGGGCGACGAAGAAAAAATGACCTGGCTTCGTCAGATTTTAGAGTGGCAGCAGGATAGTGCGGACAATAAAGAATT
>JAFXAZ010000055.1 GCA_017521985.1 Lachnospiraceae bacterium | reverse complement strand
TTTAGGTCTATTTGGAGGATATCAATACTATTTTATCCTAATATGAAATAAAAAAACAGCCTTATCTTGTAATTTTTCAAAATAAGACTGTTTTACCTGCATTTAGTTAGAAAAAGTTGCATTTACTAAAAAATTCAACACATTTTTACAAAGCTCTATTATATTAATCTAATGTATATATATCACCATGAAGTGCTTCAAAGTCTGCCTTTGTCTTAGGAACAACAATTTCACCGGATAAAATCTTTGCTTTTACTTCTTCTACTGCTGTTCTGACATCTTCAGAAATCAAATCACAGTCTGCATAGCCTACACCTTCATTAGAAAGGTCATATACAGTAATACCTGTCTTGAAACTGTCATTTACTACCTGCTCACATACGATATATGCCACTTCGTTTACTTTCTTCAATGCAGAAGTGATTACATGCTCAGGAGCCAAATAGTTCTGGTCAAAGTCTACACCAATCGCATAAATATTAGATTCCTTACAAGCCTCAATTACACCCAGACCTGTACCTGCTGCTGCATGGAAAATAACGTCAGCACCGGATGTAATCATAGATGTTGCAATGGATTTTCCGATTGCAGAGTCTACGAAAGAGTTTGCATCTGCCATCTGAATTTTTGCATCCGGATTTGCTGCCAATACACCTGCTGTATAGCCATAACCAAACTCATGCATTACAGGAGAAATCATGCCAAGTACAAAACCGATATTATCTGTTTGGGTAGTCATACCTGCAATATAACCAACCAAGTAAGAAGCCTGTGCCTGTTCAAACATTAAGCAAGCTAAATTTGGAAGGTCTGCATATGTGCTGTCATCAATGATAACAAACTTTTGGTCCGGATATGTGGTTGCAGCTTCTGCAATGGCATCTGCCAACTGGAAACCAACACCCATAATAACATCATACTCTTCGTCTATAAATGTCTCAATATTGGATGCATAATCCGCATCTGTCTTGGATTCAAGATATGTTACCTTAACACCCAATTCGTTCTGTGCCTTTGTCAAGCCTTCCCATGCTGACTGACTGTAAGAACCATCGTTTACGCCGCCAACGGATGTTACCATACCTACTTTGAAATCGCTGTCTGCCGCTGCATCTTCTGTGCCGCCACACCCCATCATGCTCAAAATCATGGTTGCTGTCAATAAGATACTAAACAATTTTTTCAACATATTATATCCTCCTAGTATGCCTAAATCTTCGCCATTATACCCTTACCTCGCTAAATTGTCAATATTTTTCTGAAAATTCCAAATATTCCCACAAGTAAATTCCCATAAATAACGGCCTCCCCACTGCGGAGAGACCGTCTGTTAAGCATATAAAGTTATAATAATTGTAAAGCAAGCATCGCCTTTTGCATATCACCATAAACCTTCACCCTGCCTGTTGCAAAGGCAATCATCGGATTTAATTCACCGTGTAATATTTCAAGGTAGGTGTCAGCCTCTGCCGCAAAGGAAACATCTCTGTCGTGGTAATTATATGGCTCAATTCGAAGGAGGCCATTTGTAATCTCAACAAAAAACATTCCTTTTGCCTCACCCCGCACTTGAAATTCCAAGGCCACATGACCTCGTATACCACGTACATCTGCACCTTCCAGTTTTTCTTTTATGGTTGCAAATAAGCTTTCAAATGTCATGCTAATCCCCTCTGACTCTTAGTAATTTTCCTTGCGAACTTCAAAGTAGCTCTGTGGATGTGCACATACCGGGCAAAGTTCCGGAGCCTTAGTGCCTACTACAAGGTGACCGCAATTACGGCATTCCCACATTACCACGCCGCTCTTTTCAAATACGGCCTTTGTCTCCACGTTATTTAATAAAGCACGGTATCTCTCTTCGTGGCTCTTTTCAATAGCTGCAACACCGCGGAATTTCTCCGCCAATTCATGGAAGCCTTCTTCATCTGCTGTCTTCGCAAAATCGTCATACATTTCGGTCCATTCGTAATTTTCGCCTTCTGCTGCGTGTAACAGATTTGCTGCTGTATCGCCAAGCTCGCCTAATTCCTTGAACCACAATTTTGCATGCTCTTTTTCATTGTCAGCAGTCTGTAAGAATAAAGCGGCAATCTGCTCAAAACCTGCTTTCTTTGCTACAGATGCAAAATAGGTGTACTTATTTCTAGCCTGAGATTCGCCTGCAAAAGCTTCCCATAAATTCTGCTCAGTCTTCGTACCGGCATAAGGATTCTTCTTTTCTGCTTCTGCCTTAAAAACAGACGCCGGCTGCTTGCAAACCGGACAAACTTCCGGAGCTGCAACTCCTTCATGAACATAACCACAAATTGTACATACGAATTTCTTCATTTTAACATTCCTCCAAAATAGTAATCATTACTGTTATCCTCATAGTAACATATTATTTTTACTTTGTAAATACACTTATAAATAATTTTCCAAAAATTGGTTTTTAAAAATTTGTTTTACAATCCGCTCATAATCACTTAAACGATTACACTTCCGCATTTGCTTGGCATAGGTTTCCTCCCAACCGGCAAAAAGTGTACCCATATAAAACCATAACTCCTTCATTTTAAATAACGTTGGTCTGTCGCCCGGCAACACATCACGATAGTCTCCATACAGCTTGTCATGAAATTCTTTTATGAGCATCTTATCCGGCATGCAGCCTTCCTCCGCCAATTGTAAAAGCCCTGGATTTCGAAGCACTCCCCTTCCCAGCATAACCTGCTCTACATTCGGTTCTTCCTGTTTAAACGCATCCAACTGTCCTTTCAAAAACAAATCGCCGTTATAACAGAGTTTGTTCTTAGCATGTGATACTGCGTCGTGAAACACCTCTCTATGAGGACTTCCGGTATAAAACTCTTCTCGAAGTCTTGGATGAACAATCAATTCTTCCAAAGGAAATTGTTCAAATATATCTAATAATTCCGAGAATTCTGTTGTGTCATACATGCCGATACGCGTCTTAATAGAGATTTTCATATCTATCCCATCAAAAATCTCTGTCAAAAACTGCTTTAACTCATCCGGCCTTGCCAGAAAACCGGCTCCTTTCCCTTTTGATACCACCGTGCCTGACGGACAGCCCAGATTCAAATTCACCTCATCATAACCCAGGCCTTGCAAATAGTTTGCAACACGAATAAATTCACTGGATTTATTTGTCAATATCTGCGGCACCACATATAACCCCTCATTATGCTCCGGAGCTACATCGTTTCTCTCCCGGTGGGTCAACCGCTCCTTTTCCCCATGAGGCGCCAAAAAAGGTGTAAAATACTTATCAAACCTTTTAAAATATGTACTGTATGCATTTCGATAGATATATCCGGTAATTCCCTCTAACGGAGCCATGTAGTATCTCATAAATAAAATCCTTTGCATTTTTTTAATTTTTCTCAAAAAAGTGTTGACACATTAGCTTTTTTCGTATATAGTATTATCTGTTGTGGCAACACAAACAATGCGCGAGTGGCTCAGCGGTGGAGCACCTCCTTGCCAAGGAGGGGGTCGCGGGTTCGATCCCCGTCTCGCGCTTCTTATTTGGGCAAATCACTCAGATAATTTACATAGATGATTTGTTCTTATGAACAAAAACGTGCGCGAGTGGCTCAGCGGTGGAGCACCTCCTTGCCAAGGAGGGGGTCGCGGGTTCGATCCCCGTCTCGCGCTTTTTTTATTTGATGCGGAAACCTAGATTTTATCAGGGTTTTCGCTATTTTCGTGTATCTGGAAAGTTGTAGACAACTGTAGACAACTTCATTATTCAGTTTATTTCCTTGATCCCTGATTGTGGCAAAGTCGATAAATTCAAGTTTTCCATTGTTCTAAGCTGTTTTACAGCCAAATCATGTAAAACAACTAACCGTTCCGAAGGACTTTTTCCTTGTTCAATCAATATTGCATTATAACTTTCTATATTTGCCAATACTAATAATTGATCTAATGTTGCATAATCTCTGATATTACCTTTCTTATTAGAATTTTCACTTCTCCATTGTTTTGCAGTTTTTCCAAACAAAGCAACATTAAGCATATCTGCTTCATTTGCATATGTAAATCCGATCTGTTCCGGCGTTAATTCTGGTGGTATCAGATTAGCTTTAATCGCATCTGTATGAATACGATAATTCAACTTTGATATTTCACGATTTAAATTCCAGTTTAATGATAAACGACTATTCTCCTCTGTTTTTAACCGTTTATAATCTTTAATAATGTATAACTTAAATTCAGGTGAAATCCATGAAGCAAATTCAAATGCAATATCAGAATGTGCAAATGTTCCACCATAACGCCCTGATCTAGAAACGATCCCAATTGCCTGCGTGGCATCAATCCATTTTTTTGGAGACATCGTAAATGCATTGGCACCTGCCTGGTTTCTAAACCCCTCGAATTCGAGGGGTTTAAAATGTGGATTATGTAAGCTTTCCCATAAGCCTAGGAACTCAATTACATCTCTGTTTCGCATCCAATTCTGGATTACTGCAGTCGGATCATCACTCTTATATTTTGCAATATCTGTTAATGATATATATTCATTTTCAAAATCAGTAGTGTATATTTCGATATCTATACCTTTTGCATGAATTATTTCCTTTATTGCTGTTTTTGCCATTGGTATCTCCCCGTATATTTTAACATTTATAATCTTAATCTTGAACTTCCAATCTGGAATATCAAGTTGCGCCCAATAAGAACATACGTTCTATCCCAATTATACCATAATGTGAGGTGTATGACAACAAGAAATATAAGAATAAAAACTGATACGGAATGCATTTTGATTCACGATTCAAGTAATTATTTAGTAATAAATATCCCACAAAAACCAATGTACAGTCATTGATTTTTGTGGGATTTCTTATTTCATCTTATAAAATATGTATCCCCGCACCCTTTGCGATTTCTAACACATCATCCGGCCAAATGGAGGACTGTACCTCACCAATATGTGCTCTTTGTAAGAAGAACATACAAATACGGCTCTGTCCGATACCGCCGCCGATAGTATAAGGAAGCTCTTTATTTAATACTGCCTTATGATAAGCGAGCTCTGCTCTGTCTTGGCAGCCGGAAAGTTCTAACTGACGTGCCAGAGTGTCCTCGTCCACACGGATACCCATGCTGGAAAGCTCCAGTGCCATGTCCAGCACAGGGTAATACACTAAAATGTCACCATTTAATTCCCAGTCATCATAGTCCGGTGCACGCCCATCATGTCTTTCGCCGGAAAGCAGTGCTCCGCCAATCTTCATAATGAACACCGCACCTCTCTCCTTTGCAATCAAATTTTCGCGCTCTTTGGCAGTTTTGTCCGGCCATCGGTCTTCCAACTCCTGTGTAGTAACGAAAGATATTTCACTTGGAAGGAACGGATCCATAAAGTGGTATTTGCCGCAAATATAATATTCGGTCTGCTTAATCGCCATATAAATACGGAACACTACTTCTCTTAAGGTCTCCTCGTTGCGCTCAGACTTATCGATAATCTTTTCCCAGTCCCACTGGTCCACATATAAAGAGTGAATATTATCCGTCTCTTCATCACGGCGAATGGCGGTCATATCCGTATAAAGACCTTCACCCATCTCAAAACCATAATCCTTCAACGCCATTCTTTTCCACTTTGCAAGAGAATGCACAATTTCTACGATGGCATCATCCTGCTCCTTAATGCCAAAAGCAACCGGGCGCTCTACACCATTTAAGTTATCATTTAGTCCTGAGGAAGGCTTTACAAAAAGCGGTGCAGAAACACGTGTCAGATGAAGTGCATCTGCAAGTGCACGCTCAAAATAGTCCTTTACTTCTTTAATTGCTTTTTCTGTTTCTTTAATAGTCTGAGGACTCTTATAGCCCTCCGGAATATAAATTTTTCCCATAATAAACTCCTTTTACAAACAAAAAATTTATTTCACCTTTCGAGTTTTTCCCTTCAGACTTAACACATATAAAGATAAAACCAATAATCCGGCACCGGCAATAAGCGGAATCACGATACCCTGCACAAAACCTGCAACAACATATGTCACACAAGAAACTGCAGCTACTAACATGGCATATGGAATTTGTGTAGACACATGGGTCACATGGTCACATTGTGCACCCGCACTTGCCATAATTGTGGTATCTGAAATCGGTGAGCAGTGGTCACCACAAACTGCACCTGCCATACATGCAGAAATGGAAATAATCATCATCTCATAATTGGAATGCTGGAACACTGCAACTACAATCGGAATCAAAATACCAAAGGTGCCCCAGGAAGTACCGGTTGAAAAAGCAAGTCCTGCTGCCACAAGGAAAATCACTGCCGGTAAGAATACTGCAAAGCCTTCTGCGTACTCTTTAATCAAAGCTTCTACATAAGGTGCTGCTCCCAGAGAATCTGTCATAGCCTTTAAGCCCCATGCCAGTGTTAAAATCAAAATAGCAGGAACCATGGCATTAAAGCCCTCAGAAAGGCTCTCCATGCACTTTTTGAAAGAAAGCGTACCTCTGATTACGTAGAAAGCGATGGTAATGACAAATGCAAAGAAAGAACCAAATACCAAGCCTACGGAAGCATCACTCTTTGCAAAAGCAGTAACAAAATCCACGCCTTCAAAGAAGTCTCCTGTATAAATCATACCAATAACACAACATACAATCAGGGAAGCAATCGGAAGAATCAAATCGATTACTTTACCATGTGTATTTGCAATTGCTTCGTTATCTTCTGTGTGTTCTCTGCCATCTGAGAAAATATCGCCTTTTACTGCATTTACTTCATGATACCTCATGGAACCAAAGTCTACCCTTAAAGCAATCAGTAAAAACATCATTAAAATAGAAAACAGAGCATAGTAATTATACGGAATAGACTTAATAAATAATGCCAGTCCATTCTCTCCCTCTACAAAACCGGAAACTGCTGCCGCCCAGGAAGAAATCGGTGCAATGATACAAATCGGTGCTGCTGTGGAGTCAATCAGGTAGGCTAATTTTGCCCTGGACACCTGATGCTTATCCGTTACCGGTCGCATTACACTGCCTACCGTCAGACAATTAAAATAGTCATCAATAAAAATCAGCATTCCCAGGAAAACCGTACACAGCATAGCACCTGCTCTGGTTTTAATATGCTTGCCGGCCCACTCTCCAAAGGCTGCAGAGCCACCTGCCGCATTCATAAGTACAACCATGGCACCCAAGAACACCAGGAAAATAATAATTCCCACGTTCCATGAATCAGATAATACGGAAATAATGCCATCTACAAATATATGATTTACCGCTCCTTCAAAACCGAAATCCGCAAACAATAATGCACCGGATACAATACCGATAAATAAGGAACTGTAAACCTCCTTCGTAATTAATGCCAAGATAATAGCCAATACCGGCGGCACTAACGCCCACCATGTCGCATACACATCAATACCTTTCGTAAGCACCGCTGCAATTACAAGTATACTTACTACAAATCCCGGAACTATCCACTTTGTTATATTTTTCATATTCTCTCCTACTCTTTCCTAATAATTTAATTCAATAAAGTATTAAAATATTCTTAAATTTTATCACTATTTGTTTTCTTTTTCAAGAGGATTATGCGTATAATCGCCAAAAGACCCTCCGGTATCAAAGTTTTACACTTTTTCCGAAGAGCCTTTTGCTAATATTTATTTCATTTTACGAAGCTACCTATTTCATTACTATTCCCACAATACTTCCCAATCTTCAGGCGGATTTCCTAAATCCGGTACTTCCATAGTCACGCCACCCTTAAGTGCAGACTGGTGTGCCAAAAGTCCAGGAATATTCCATCTTGCCACCTGCCAAATATTGGTTGGGGACAGTTTGCCGGTTTCTACTGCACGGCAGAAATCATCAATAAGGAAGTGATGTGTGCCGTTGTGACCGTTACCAAGACCATTATAGGATTCCGGTAGTCTGTCCACCGGCTGAATTGGTGAGGTATCAAAGAATCCATCCACACAGGCAATTTTCTGAATTGCTTCTGCATAGTTATCTTCAATCATTTTATTAATTCTTTCCGGCTGCAATTCTGCTGTCACGTCCTTCATGGTAACAGAATACGGATCCTTCTTTGCAGGATCCCAGGTTGCCAAAGAATGCTTTGCAACAGAGAATTCGTAGCCACCGTCCGTACCGTAATACTGAGAAATATATGTTTCCGGAGCATGCCAGCCTACACAGCGGTTTTCACTGATTCGTACGATACCACCATTAGAAAGCTCCAGTAACATTACCTCATTAGAGAATGGGTTATTATAGCGGTTCTGTCCGTCGGTTCCGTAAATATCAGTTCTAGGACTTTCCTTATAACCAAATGCAACTACCTTCTTAGCATATACACCCGGCATGGTACTTAAAATCATGGATGTAGAATGGGTCGGATAGAAGAATGGCGGAATACCTGCGAAAGCTTTCCAATCCTCACCACCGGAGCTTCTGAAACTGTTTTCCATATTACGGATATCATGATTGTAGTGCGCTTCACCATAGGTAAATTTACCAAAGGTACCCTTTGCAAATTCACGTCTACAGAAAATAGCAGGGGCACGATAATAACCCGTCTCACCCATGGAATAGGTAAGTCTGGTTTCACGTACCAGCTTTTCAATTTCTATAATTTCATCCACACTGACTGCACCCGGTACTGCACTGTACACATGCTTTCCTGCTTTCAAAGAATCAATTACCATTTGACCATGCTTAAATCTCTGTGTGAAAACAGCAATAGAATTAACCTTATCAGAAGCAAGGGCTTCTTCAAAGCTATCGATAATTTCCACGTCAAATCTTTTTGCAAAATCTTCTGCACGCTCTCTCTTTAAATCGCAAACATACACTTTTTCTACAAACGGATGAGCCTTAAATAAAGGTACAAAAAACGGACTGAATCTGCCACAGCCAATGACTGCAATCTTAATCTTTTCCTGCATCTTAGTTTTCTCCTTCTTCCTTCTCTTTAAAAATCCAGCTCTTCTCATGCTCGCCGGTTTCAAACTGCTTGGTATCAAGCTTCCAGTCTTCTTTTTCACGGAACTTTCTCACAAAGCCCTTGCCAAGCACACCCTTTTCCTCTAAATGGATATAACATGCTCTGTCACAAGCACGTCCACAGATAGAGGTTCTGTAGAAATGCTTTGCCGGAGGATAGAAATAAATGTTATTTAAAATTTCTTTTGCTTCCTCGCTGTCAAACTCAGCAATACCGTTAATGATATCCATTTTGTTTTCAAATTCATCGAAAGCTTCCGGCGGCATGAATGGGTTCTTGGTACCATTTGCACCATTATAATAAACGGCACATCTCCAGTTGTCTACTTCACCATCTTCCTTGATAGCACGTCCCGGACAAGCCTTGATACACTCTTTACAGCCGTCGCAAAGCTTTTCGGTTACCAAAGGAGTAGCTTCTAATTCAGCATCTGTTAAAATAAAGCAATAACGGATAAACGGACCGTAATCTTTATTTAAAAGCGTGTTAATCATGCTGCGTTCGCCCAGACCACACTGTACCGCACAGTTTAAGAAATCAATCTGATTTTCTGCGGTGATACCTCTGTAAATATCGGTGTAGTCCACTTCCGGATTGGTGGAGTTTTCTTCACTCATAATCAGCTGATTACGACGCTGTGGAATTGCCTCATAGCCTTCCTCTTCGATAAGGTTACATACATTGATAAGTGTGAGAGGCATAACGGTTTCTTCCAAATTTTCCACGCCCATGGTGGTATACTGATAGTAGGTAGTACCTTCCTCTACGCCACGGTAAATACCGCGCAACACACGAAAGCCCAGGCCGATTACGGTCTTGGTGTCCGGAAAAATCTTAAAAATCGGATCGTCTGCGGCAAATCGGTCTCTTGGCGCAAATCCAACCACGTCTGCATCATAATGCTTTGCACATTCAATAATTTTATTTATCACAGTACACCAACCTCCTTTAAATGATTGTAACAAACGGTTTCACAGCTCTTACCACACAAACATGGAACATAGCCGAAATGGGTGGCCGGCAGGAACTTCAAATCCTTGTAAATTTCCTTGGCACTTTCGCTGTCAAAACGCTTCTCACCGTTAAGAATCGCCTCGCGCTCCGGATGGTCTTTTAAGAAGTCTTCCTTCATAAAAGGATTGGACTTATGAGCACCTCTGTAGTACACGCTGCACTGCCAGCTATCAACGCCTTCTTCGCTGATAGCCTTACCAGGACAAGCATTCAGACACTTGCCACACTTGTCACAAAGGTCTCCCTTAAATGCTTCATCATGCTCTAATGGCATATCGGTAATGATAAATACAAAACGCATATACGGACCGTACTTTGGTACGATTACCTTGCCGTGCATACCGATACTGCCCAGACCACAGACTACAGCTGCCTTATTGTAATCAATAATAACATCCGGTACCGGCTTGCCCGGAGCAACCGGACTTGCAAACTGCAGCTCATAAATTCTGCTTACTTCCGGATTGGTAGACTTGTCGCCCTGAATACGGAAGCCCGGGATGCTTCGCTGTAAGCATGCATCATAGCCTTCGTTTTCAATCATGGCACCCATCTTTAACAGGAAAATTTCCGCAAAGCTTTCGTCTATGTACTTTACACCAAGATTGGTATAATTGTAGTACTGTGCCTTGTCTTCCATGGCACGATAAAGCCCCTTTGGCACCTTAATACCAAAACCGATAATACTCTTTGCATTTGGTAAAATAGAGAAAGGATTGCGCTGTGGGTCTTCTCCACGCAGTAACTCTACATTGCCGATACCGCAGACTGCAGCACCCAGCTCTTTTGCTTTTAGTTTAATAAATTCTGCTGTCATGTATGCTCCTTTCTCCTATCGATCCATCTTCCATGCTTTTTTCTCATGGCGAAGAGGCTCTTTGAATCTGCCTTCCATACAGCCGCCCTTCTTTTCCAGCATGCTTACACATGCACGGATACAGCCGCCGCATTTTGCCATGTTGTAGCCAACCCAGCTTGGGAAATACTTCTCCAAAGCTGTGTATACCTTCATAACTTCCTTTTCGTTTGCCTTATCGGTTACGCCCTCTAATAAATCCAGCATACCGTCTTCGTTCTTGTCAAAGACTTCCTTTGGAACAAACGGATTATAATATCTGCCGCCATGGGTATAGAACGCATAGCAACGCCACATATCAATGTCGCCCCACTCGCAGATTTTGCCTGCTAGGTTAACACGTACGGTCTTGCCGGAATTGATTGCAGGGATACAAGAACCCGGGCACTCTCTTACACATGCACCGCAGCGACGGCACAGTGGCGGACCGCTGTACATTTCGTCGTACTCAAGCTCTGCATCGGTAAAGATAAATGCCACACGCTGCAAAGGTCCAAACTCCGGTGTCAGAAGCATCTTGCTCCAGCCGATTTCACCCAGACCACAGGCTACTGCTGCCAGTCTAAACTGGAACTGTAAATCTGGCGGAACCTTGTCCGGACTTACTTCTCTAGTATACTGCACACTTCTGTGATGAGCGGTTTTACCCTTGGCATGCTTACTTACCTCAATCTGCTCCTCCGGAGACAGGGTATTACCCGGACTTCCGTCCATATCGGATACAGGACCTCTGGCACCGGTATTACGATAAACTACCGCTTCGTAACCGGCATCTTCAATAACCTTGCCTACGTGATAAAGCACTGCCGGCGCATAAATTTCATTGATGCCGCCGTATGCCATGGAAGGATACTGATAAAATTGGGTACCTTCCTCAATACCTCTCTGCACGCCTCGCGGAATACGGAATGCAAAGGCAATGACACTCTTCGCATTTGGGAAAAGGTATCTTGGATCCATTTCCGGCGGTGCGCCTTCAAAGCGTGACATGGGACCGATACCGCACTTGTCGGCGCCGGCCTCGTATGCTGCTTTTTTAATCATTTCACTTGTCAGCATATTTTTTCCTCCTTAAGTTTTTATAAGTTAATAGGTAAGCTCAACAAACGCATTTTCCAAATTACTGTAAATGAGCTTTCCATCTTTAACTTCACTTTTGATTTCTCTGTTTTCTAACAGGTACGGATAAAACAATCCGGTATGGTTTGGCTCTAAGAGATCCAGCACACTGCCGGTATAACTCTGATTTTCTATGTATGCCTTTAAAATCCTTACCGGATGTAGGCTCACTCTGGTAGCCAGCTTCATAGCAGGGAAGATACCTTCATATAGATGTACATCCTCCGGTCTGATATAACTGGTATAATCTAATAACGCATGTGCATTTTCCTCTTTTTTCAAGTACTTTCTGCAAATACCTTCGAAAGCATAGCCATTGTCCATAGGTGCAATTTCACTTTCATGACTCACCAGATTATCGTGAAAAACATGGGCAGAGCAATTGTTAAGGCAACCGCTGTTGGCAAGCCCATACAGCACCTTGCCATTTTCATCACACCACTTTTTCAGCTCGGCAATTTTTTCAAAATCACGGTTAAATTCTCTTTTTAAATAATAACTGTCAAAATATTCTGCCACATAGTCCATACCTTCCACCGTGCCGATGGACATATTGACGGAAGCTCGTACATCCAGGTCTTCAAAGTTTTCCTTGATAAACTTTGCAATCAAAGGGGAGGTAGTGGTAATACTTGCAAGCCCCATCTTCTCCTGAATATACGTAACGGTTTCGCCGATTTTTCTAAAAAATGCCTTAGACTGACTGTCCTTGCCATAGCAGGTGGCATTGAACAGCAAATTAAATTTCAGCCCCTCATCTGCCAGCCATCTCAACTCTGCTTCCTGCTTTATCTGAGCTTCCCAAGGGGTCAGACCACACTGCCTGAGCTGACTGTTGCGACCATTGGCAAAATCACCCCAGGAAAAATAAATTTCGTGAATATGTTCTTTATTTGCAATGATGCTTTCCAGGAAACTACTATCTTCCCGCATCTGATATCCTACAGAATATTTCATAAGCCTTATCCTCCTAAAAAATGGCATAATATCCCCTTTACATTATTGATAATATAATAAATTCGTGCTAAAATGTATAAAGAAAGCAACTATTAATATAATAAAATAAAGGTTTTACATATGAAAACATCTGACATCAATCCACATATCCGCTATGCCGCTACACACTATACGTTTCTTGATAAAAATTTTGACAGCATCTGTTATGACTGCCGTTTCTTTTTTGTAGAAGAAGGAACCGGAACGATTACCGCCAATGGACAATCCTATTCCTTTTTGGCTAATACCGCCATCTTCCTTCCGCCCGGCACCAAATATCACTTATATTTAAATAAAAGCTCACATAAATTTACTATGACCGTTGTGAATTTTGACCTGATAAATGACTACTGTCTTTTCAGCACTTCCCTTGGAACTGCCAGTGAACAGAACTTTTCACCAGAGAAGCTTATCACCTATGAATTACCGGAAGTTTTTTCGAATGTCCTTGTAAAGCAGGTACCCGGTTTAACCGAATTGCTTCACAAGTGCACCCAGGAATTTTCCAATCAAAATTCCTTTTATCGCGAAAGTGCATCCGCCTTGCTAAAACTCTGCCTTATGGAATTTCAGCGAAATCACAATCGCGATAGTGAAATGTCAAAAATTACTCCTGTATTACAGTTCATTCACAGCAATTATCACAATGCAACTTTAACCAATGAACTTATAGCTACCACGTTTAACTACAATCCCGGCTATCTGAGTCAGATGATGAAAGACTATACCGGCAAGTCACTCCATCAGTATCTGATTTCTTACCGACTGAAAATAGCAAAAGAAAACCTGATTACCACCGACGATTCAATCAACATCATCGCGTGGAAATCAGGTTTCCAATCAACCGCATATTTTATAAAAGCTTTTAAAGAACAAACAGGTATGACTCCTGGAAAGTACCGAAAGGAATATATACCGTTTTTGTTTTAATTTTTAATACATTACCTCCTGACTACTCTGTCGCAACGATTGCTGCATCCTGTATTGTCAAAACCGTACCATATTTAATCAAGCCAACAGAGGCCAAATCAAATGTAAATATAGTCATTTTTTCCAATACCATGGCAAAAAAGCATATATAAAAAGAAGCAGGTCCGTCAAAAGACCTGCTTCTCTTTATAAAAACAAGAAAGAAGAAAAATATATAGAAACCTAATGCGAGTTAGGATAATATGTAGTCGAAGCTGTCCCAATGGCAGTGGCCACTATCACTGAGCAACTTCATTTGATGTAATTATCATAACGCATATTTGTGACGTGAGTTTGTACATTTTCTTATAAAACTATAAACTTTCTTAGGAATTATTAAAGTTCATGTTAACAATTTGCACGTAATAAATTTCCCCCAATTTCCATAAAAGCATTGCACCACCACCTCAAACGTGCTACAATACTTACAAAGCATTATAGTTCTACCTATTCTAAAGATAAAAATTCTAAACATCTATTTTTCATTTCCAAGAATCTCAATGCTTTTGTTACCCAATTATCAAAGCAGTGAGGTTTTACGAAATGACTGCCTCCTGCGTATATTCACAAGGAGGTATGTGTATGAACACGGAATCACCACAGTTACCGGATTTGCAGCCCAAGCGGGAATATAAATCCAGGATATTTACCATGCTTTTCAGCGACAAGGAAAGGCTTTTGCGGCTGTATAATGCCATGAGTCGTAAGAACTACACCAACCCTGAGCTTCTTACTATCAACACTCTGGAAAATGCCATTTACATGTCCATGCAGAATGATTTATCCTTTCTCATCGACATGCGGCTAAGCCTGTACGAACACCAAAGTACTTTTAACCCCAACATTCCATTGCGGTTTCTGCTGTATTTATCTAACTTGTACTCCAAGCTGATAAAGGGCATGAATATCTACGGCAGCAAGAAGCTTTTGATACCACCGCCAAGGTTTGTAGTTTTTTACAATGGCCGTGATAAACGTCCTGATTACGAGGAATTCAGGCTTTCGGATTTATACACCATACAGGGTGAGGACGTTTCTCTGGAGTTGACTGTAGAAGTATTTAACATCAACAAAGGACACAATAAAGAACTGGTGGAAACCTGCAAGGACTTACAGGACTACGTGGAATATACCCACCGTGTCCGTACATATGCAGAGGCAATGCCTATTGAAAAAGCAGTAGAAAAAGCAATTAATGAGTGCATTCAGGAAGGCATTTTAAGGGACTTCCTGGAAGCCAACAGAGCGGAGGCAATTAAAGTGAGTATTTATGAGTACAATGAACAAGAGCATATACGCATGGAACGGGAAGACGCCTTCGAAGATGGTCGTAAGCTCGGACATGATGAGGGCCTCGCTGCCGGTCGTAAGCTTGGACATGATGAGGGTCTAGCCGCCGGTCGTTTGGAAAACCTAATGGGTCTGCTTCGTGATTTGGGTGAAATTCCACCGGAGATTATGGAGCGTGTCAAGATTTCGGACGCTGACACCTTAAAGCAATGGAACAGACTGGCTGCCAGAGCTGACAGCATGGAGGAGTTTTTGGAGCAAATTAAATAATATGCCAAAAGTAGCAGGTCCGTTCAAAGACCTGCTTCTTTCATTCAAAACCCTATTCTCTTTCTTAAACCACTACGCCCTTCTGCAGCATCACATTTGCATACAATGCGCCTTCGCCGGTTGCAATAATTGCATAGGCTTTTTTTGCTTCTTCATAAAAAGCAAAACGCTCAATGTGTCCAATGGCAGCACCACCGCGGGTATATTCTGCTGCCACAATGCGGGTATATTCATCCCATATCGGGGTTTCTACGTTATCCCCCGGCATTACCTCCATGAGATTTACCGGTTTTTCTACGTATGTATCCAGCGGAAACACCTTTAAAATTGCTTCCAATACGTCACAGGCACCATGTCCATCCATGCGAATGACAATGGCATCTTTCCCCATGGTTTCTGCCGGGAAATTACCGTCTGCAATAACCAGGCGGTCACTGTGACCCATTTCACAGAGCACCTTTAAAAGCTCCGGGGATAATATTTTAGGAATTCCTTTTAGCATATGTTCCTCCTTTTATTTGTAGAATGGACCATATGTTGCACAAGCACGGTAATCAGCTGCTTCCTTATCCATGCCAAATGCATCCCATGCCTTAGGACGGAAAATCTTTTCTTCCGGAACATTGTGCATGCATACCGGAATACGAAGCATAGAGCAAAGGGTAATTAAATCTGCGCCAATATGTCCATAGGAAATAGCACCGTGGTTTGCGCCCCAATTGTTCATAACTTCATAAGCGGTCTTGAATGCGGAGCCTTCCTTGCCGTCACATCTTGGAGCAAACCAAGTACATGGCCATGTATAGTCCGTTCTCTTCCAAAGTGTATCGGAAACCTCTTCAGGAAGTCCTACTGTCCAGCCTTCTGCAATCTGCATAACAGGGCCTAAGCCTTTTACAAGGTTCAGACGAATCATGGTTGCAGGCATAGTAGCCTTGGTTTCAAATCTGGAAGAATATCCGCCGCCACGGAAGTATCCGTTGTCTGCAGGGTTCCAGGTAGTTGCTGCCATAATAGCATCCATATCCTCTTCGGTCACTTCATACCAAGGCTTCATCACAGCATTGCCGTCCGCATCCTTTGCCTCGCCGTTAGCATCCAGACAGCATGCACCGGAGTTAATCAAATGGATTACACCGTCAGAAGCTTTTGCCTGACCTTCAATTTCATAACCGGTTACTCTCTTAATTGCATCGCCGCTCCAATAGGTACGAACATCTGCAAACATCTGAGCTCTGTTGGTCAAAAGCTTCATAAACAACATACTGATACCATTCAATACGTCATTTTCAGTTGCAAGGATGTAAGGCTCTCTTGCACCATTCCAGTCAAAAGAGGTATTTAATACTGCTTCTGCAAAGTCACCGTTTGGATAGAAATCAGTCCACTGTCTCTGTCCCTGGAAGCCTGCTGCGATGGCATTGTGACCAACCATTTCTTCTTCACAGCCTTCCGGCAGGTTCTTGTTACCGTTCATTAAATCCTTGATAATAACAGCCATCTTTACCACGAATTCAAACTGCTCTTCCTTCACTTCGTCACTCTTCTTAACGAATTCCGGGTTCTTATCGAAGCCAATAATACATTTTTCCTTAGCCCATGCAAGTGCCTTCCGATATTCAGCCTCATCATAGATACCTTCAGACATGCGACGGATGATTTCCACCTCGTCCACAGATTCCACACGAAGTCCTAAATAAGACTCTAAGAAATCAGAGTCGATGATAGAACCGCCGATACCCATACAGATGGAACCAATCTGTAAATAAGATTTGCCTCTCATGGTAGCTGCTGCAACTGCTGCACGGCCGAATCTTAATAATTTTTCCTGAATATCTTCACCGATAGAAGCATCGTCTGCATCCACTACGTCATGTCCGTAAATACCAAATGCAGGAAGCCCCTTCTGTGCGTGCGTAGCCAATACAGAAGCCAAATAAACTGCGCCAGGTCTTTCGGTAGCATTCAAGCCCCAAACACCCTTGATAGTAGTCGGGTCTGTGTCCATGGTTTCGGAACCATAGCACCAGCAAGGAGTAACGGTAAGAGTAATTGCTACGCCTTCTTTTCTAAATTTTTCTTCACAAGCTGCTGCTTCTGCCACACGACCGATAGTAGTGTCTGCGATAACTACCTTTACCGGTTCGCCATTGGAATACTTTAAGTTCTCCTCAAACAATTTCTTGGCTGCCATTGCCATACCCATGGTCTGCTCTTCCAGACCTTCACGAACCTTCAAAGGTCCTCTTCTTCCGTCGATAGTTGGACGAATACCGATTACCGGATATCCGCCGATTAATCTGCTTTCTGCCATAATAAAATTCCTTTCATTCTTTTATTTTTACAGTCTGACTGCATTATTTAAAATGTGCTTCCGGACTGCTTCGTTACATTATTATCGATAATATTTCACTGCAAAACTATCGATCACACATTGTCTTGCCTCGGATAAGCTTGCAAACTGCTTATCCTCTATCATCTGGCACATCAAATTACCTATTGCCGTTGCTTCTCCAGGTCCTGCAGATACTTCACAATCTGCATATTTTGCAGTCAGCTCATTCAGATAATCTGCCTTGGAACCGCCGCCAATAATATAAATGCGTTCAAATTCCTTGCCGGTCAGTGCTTCAATCTGCTTTTTACTCTCTGCATAGCACTTTGCCAAACTGTTATAAATAACACATGCCAGCTCCGCTATCGTTTCTGGAACCTGCTGCCCGGTCTTTTCACAATAAGACTGCACCGCTTCTACCATGCTCTCCGGTGAAAGAAAACTTTCATCATTACAATTTACCAGAGAAGTAATGCTTTCTTTGGAAGCTTGTTCACAGATTTCCCCAAAAGATTTGTCAGGAGCAAGTTCTTTTCTTACAGACTGAATCATCCAAAGCCCCATAATATTTTTTAAGAAACGATAGGTTCCGCCATACCCGCCTTCGTTGGTAAATCCGGCCTGCATGCTTGCCATGTCTGTACTGCTTTCTTTGCTCTCACTGCCCATCAGAGACCATGTGCCAGAACTGATGTAAAGCGCCTTTTCCTCTAAACTTGGCACCGCCATTACCGCAGATGCCGTATCATGGGAAGCCACCATAATCACCTTGCAGTCAAAACCAACTTCCTTTGCTACCTCCGGCTTTAAATTTCCTGCCAGGGTGCCCGGTTTATGTGGAGGAAGGAATATTTCCTTCGGTAAACCAAGACGTTCGATTAACGCCTCATCCCACTGACCTGTTTTCACATCCAGCATCTGGCTGGTGGATGCAATGGTATACTCCTGCTTTGCATTACCTGTAAGACAATAATTAAAATAATCCGGTGTCATAAGCAAGGTTTTAGCCTGTTCCAGCTGCTGTGGTGTCTCTTCCTTTAATGCCGCCAACTGATTTAACGTATTATACGGCTGGAACTGAATGCCGGTACGCGCATACAACTCTTCCTGACCAATCACCGGTGCCAGCTTTTCTTTAATGCCGTCCGTGCGGTGGTCTCTGTATCCTACGGAATCACCAAGCATAGCCCCTTCGGAATCCAAAAGTACAAAGTCAACACCCCAGGTATCAATACCCATACTTTGCGGAATCTTGCCAAGCTCCTTACATTTTTTCATACCGTTTTTGATTTCTTCAAAAAGTCGTGCAAAATCCCAGCACAGATGTCCGTTTTTTTCCTGCATACCATTCTCAAATCGATATATCTCTTCCAACTCCATCTTGCCCTGCTCTAATGAACCCAGAATATGTCTGCCGCTGGAAGCTCCTATATCAATTGCTAAATAATAGGATTTCATAACACACCTCCTTCTTTCGTGTACTTTATATGTATATAGTTATTTTATCATTGTAATAAGGTGTTTTCTTGTGATATAATCTCTTAAAATAGTAAAATAGTCACTTTCAGGAGTAACATTATGAATTCTTTTGCCTTCCACGAGAAACAGCCCCACGGCACCCCGGATTTTCCTTTTGAATATTTTTATATTACCTCCGCACACCCTCGATATGAAATGCCCTTTCACTGGCACAAGGAGTGGGAAATTATTCATATTATAGAGGGCACCTTTACCGTCCATGGGGATAACGAGGTATACACTGCCCACGCAGGAGATATGGTACTTATTCGTGACGGAATGCTCCACGGCGGCACACCGGAAAACTGTGTTTACGAATGCTTTCTCTTTGACCTGCACGGTCTGTTCCGCAACCTGGACATGGTTAAAAAACACCTGCGCCCTATTTATCGTGGGCAGATTCTGCCGGATATTTTTTATCCCGCGGGGAAAATGTCCGATGTGGAGTATGCTATTTCCAGATTGTCTGATGCATACAACCGCTATGGTACTGATAACGTAGGCGGTACTTCTGCCGATGATACCGTGCCTGAAAATCCTTTGGAACTCGTTGTCCTAGGCTGCATTAGCCAGCTTTTTTCCGCAATTTTACAGGAAGGTGCTTATACCACAGGTCAGGTCTATACCACCGAAAGCACCCACAAAATCGACCTGATTAAAACCATTTTTGAATACATTGAGCTTCACTACGCCTCCAATATTACTTTGGACGAACTGGCAGGCGTAGCCGGCATGAACCCAAAGTATTTCTGCCGCTTTTTCCGCTCCATTACACACCAGACCCCCATCGACTACGTCAATATGTACCGCATAGAAAAAGCAGCCCAGATGCTTCATAGCACCAGGCTGCCCGTGACCAACATTTGTATGGAATGTGGTTTTAACGATAGTAGTAATTTTATAAAAGTGTTTCGAAAATATAAAGGGATGACACCAAAGCAGTATAGGCGGGGGTAAGGTATTTTTAATTATCCCCCCAAAAGCCTGTACTACTCTTCTCTGCCCACTTTAAAATTCATATTTAATCCTCACCTTCTTAATTGGGTTCAAAAATTCATCTGCATCAAAATAAAGATTTTGAAGAATTGGTACTAAATCAATATATTCCTCTTCTTCATCGCATCCTTCGTATTTTGCCATGACCACCATATATCCATGGTTCCATTCCACAACTCTAGTATATTTTTCCAATCGTGAAGATGTTTTAAAACGTATATTATGCCCATTAAACGCAAACGACGTAAATTGCTTATCATTACTTAATATTGCTTCATCAGCCATATTCCCTACTGTTTCAACAATCTTAATTTCTTTAGACAAACAACTCACCTCCGTTAATACGCTCAATTTCGTTTATTAAAATTTACCAACTATGCTTATATTATATACAAAAACCGATTGCTTGTATATGTAGCTAATGCAAGAATTTTAATTTCCTTGTTTTTTTAAGCTGACTATATAAACAAATTCAGCGTTTGTCCCGGCTCTATACAATACTCCTGTTTATCAATGTTAAACCAAATTTTTACAAGCGTAGGATTATAGACTATTGTATCGTCTGCACTAAAAACCAATGAATGAAATGCTTGAACATAGTCATATATTTCAATATTAGTAGCATACCAGACATCTTCATGACCTGAAAGTTTTTCACATAATTCATCTAAACGATCCCAGTTATTTTTGCGGTCAAACTCAACACTATGTCCCCATACATAATACAAACGCGGATACATTCTTGCATAATATTGCTCGTTACAATCAATTTCCAAAAATTCTTCTGCATACTCCAATGCCTTTGGATTGTCGTGATGCACCGTTGGCATCCATGCATACCAATCTTGTGGTAATCTGAACAAATTGTTATCCCCACCAAGAGTTCTGGAATATGCAATCCCTAAATCAGACAAATACAGTTTGATTTTTGTATAATCTGTTCCATACTGTATGTTGCAGATGCCGGAGTCAGCATATGCCATCCCTCTGATAATTCGACCAAAAGTCTTTTCCAACTTCAAGCGACAGTTTAACACATCTTTAATTCCATCTAACGGACTACATAAACCAAGGGCTTTATGAAATTCACCATGCACAGCAATTTCATGTCCTGCGTCCAACAGATGCATCTTAATCTCTTCTACTGATAAGCCATCTCCGGAAAGCAATTTACTACTATTAAGATTAAACGTACCTTTTAACGCATGCTTTGTCAACGTATCTGCAAGTCGAATATCTGACTCAGCTCCGTCATCATAGCTAAACGTAACTGCCTTTGTTTTCCCTTCCGGAAAACGCAAAAATTTATATTGCATACCTTTTCTCCTTTTAATATTTGCACATTACCAAATAAAGAAATCATTCCCCTTCAATTTAAGCATTGCCTCCACAAAGAAGAAATCCCCATAGATAATCGGTATATGTACACCACGCTTATATTCTTCCAAACTCGGATATCTCTCACTACCCATCAACACAAGGGCATCTTCATCCTCTTCATAATTACAGAAATGCTGATCACAAGCTTTTAAAATATGGATAGCTTCCTCTGTGTATCGTTTTCCTTCTTCTTCAGAAACACATTTTGCAATTTCCAGCATACCACACGCTGCACAAACACCTGCAGTACTGTCGTAATATACAGGTGTCTCCGGTGCCATAAAATCAATAACCGGAAGGTAATCGGTTTTCTTACAGTGTTCAATAAAATAGTCCGCAGTTTTCTTAGCAGCCTCTAAATATTCTGCTTTTCCAGCATGAATATAAGAAATTATAGAACCATATACCGCCCAAGCAAGTCCTCTGGACCAACAGGATGTTTGGCTGTAGCCCTGACCCGCCAAGATATTTTGAACTCCTACCTTGTCCACTTCATGATTTACAATATGATTTACGCTTCCATCCTGTCGAATATGTTCACGCAACGTCATATCCATATGTCGCATTGCGATTTTCTTGTAACGGTCATCCCCGATTTCTTCTGATGCCCAATACAATAAAGACAGATTCATCAAGCAATCAATAATGGAAAAACCGGCTGAATCTATTTCACCCATTGGTTCATTCCATGCACGAATATAATCACCGCTAATATTATATCTGGAAAATAAACTTGCTGCTGCAAGCAAATTTCTTGTGCAGGAAGGCTCATTTCCTGTAATACGATAATTTGCCCCACTGGTCAGATGCCACATAAATCCCACATCATGATGTAACTTTTTATAAACTTTTAATGCCTCGTCTAATAATTCCTCAGAACGCTCTGCTGTCTTTCTGTATTCCTCATTGCCGGTTTCTTGGTACATAAGCCACATCAAACCGCCCCAAAAACCATTGGTCCACCAATCAACCTCAACTTCCTTTTTATCGTCATGTACACCATTTATCGTGGTGTACGGAAGTTTATTGCGACTTTTTACTGCAGTTTTGCTTAGTTTTTTATCGATTTTTTCCCAAGTCGAATCAATCCATTCTTTATTTTTCATAATAATTTCTTTCATTTATTTTTCTCCAATCATTTTTTAAAGAATATATAACAGCTTCTCTCTTAATATTTTCATCAAAAACTATAATTAATTGTTTCGCCCGGTTTCACACAATAATCGCCCTTATTCGTCTTAAAATATAATGTGATACAATTTGGGTTGTAAACCTTTGTGTAATCCATACTGAAAATCAGCTGATTATATGCCTGAATGTAATTATAAATTTCGATATTAGTAGCATACCAAATATCCTTGCGGTTACCCATAAACTCAGCAAACTCCTCAATAACGCCCCAGTTATTGTTAGGTACGTCACAATCAAATTCATAACTGTGTCCCCATAAATAGAAAAGTCCAGGTCCTCTTAAAAATTCATTGTCTACAAAATTGCGGGCAAGCTCCATCAACTTTGGATTTGCGTGATGACAAGTAGCCGGAAGCCTAAGCCAGTCTGTAGGAATCGGCCACACCATCATCATAGCTCAATGTCAGCGCCTTACTTTTTCCATCCGGAAACCTCATAAATATACTTCCCATTTTTTATCCCCTTATCATCATCAGTCATTCCCTCCAGTGTAAAAGTAATCTGGAAGCTATGAGCACCGGAGGCCGTTGTATCAACCGTAAAGCTCATATTATCATCAGCAACGGTAATCTCATCACTCTTTCTTACAACATTTATCTTGTAATTTGTTGCGACACCTAGTATATCACATATTATACTTTTTCAGCATTGCTTTCTCAAACTCCAGCAAATATTTAGCTTCAGCATCGATGGATGCTTCGCAGGGATTTTCAATCAGATCGCGGTATACATGGATATCACGACCCACTTCACCGCCCTGCATTACGAAGGGTTCAGAAATGATACGACCGGTGTAACCAATCTCAGCAAGGGCGCCAAATACTTCATCCCAGTTGATATGGCCTCTGCCGGGAGCACGACGATTGTTGTCACCGGTATGGAAGCTCTTTAAGCGGTCGGCACCAACCAGACGGATAGCATCACCGATACTGTCTTCTT
Organism: Lachnospiraceae bacterium; assembly: GCA_017521985.1. GTDB lineage: Bacteria > Bacillota > Clostridia > Lachnospirales > Lachnospiraceae > RGIG6307. The sequence continues at coordinate 8,630 of JAFXAZ010000055.1, read as the reverse complement.
CAATATTCATGTGATAGGTATCCAGTAATACACCAATGTTCTTGCTGTCGACTTCTTCGATGTAAGCAAGTGCTTCTTTTGCAGTGTTGATCAGACAGGTTTCAAAACGGTTAACAGCTTCTACACAGTAAGTAACGCCACAGTCTTCTGCAACCTTGATGATCTCGCGCATACTCTTAACACTCTGATCCCAGTAAGGTTTCTTGGTATCCTGCATGTCAGCAGGAGTCCCCCATCCTGCGTAGCTGACGCCGGATAATAAAGTACCTCCGCCAACTTCCATTTTACGGATAATATTCTGCAGATAAGTAACACCGCCTTTACGGATGGACTCATCCAGTGAGGAAACGTCATAACGAGAATCCAGTCCCAGACTGTAGGTTAATTCGATGCCGTATTCATCGGCAGTTTTTCTAAGATCACGAATGTGATCATCAGTCATTTCTAACAGTGGCTGTGCCTGAAATTCTAAAATATCAAAGCCAATTTCAGCAGCTTTTTTGATATACTTCTTATGATCAGCTGCCCAATCTTTTTCCCAGAAATTCATAAAAATACCAAGTTTATTCATATCAGTTTCCTTTCTATTAATTACTTAATTTATTAGAGTACCACTTCTTTGTAGCCTAAATATTTGGTCAGAGCCTCGCGGATTCTCCTAGTGTGATCTCCAGCAGTGATGGTAACATGATGACGGAAGCCCTCTTCCGCCATGTGACGAAGTTTGGTCTGTAAACCATTTAACTTGACAATGCCGTATGCACCAAAGAAGTTTTCTTCTATCCGCATATCTTCAACCTCCGCACATTCTACAAAGTAACGTGCTTCGCCATCCTCAGTTCTCATACCGCAAATGGTGATGGTACCAGGTTTCATGCGTCCTACATTAACCCCCCAAGAACAATTTTCTCCCTGTGTTTTGATGAACATTTTATGTTCTTCCATATGTCCTGGTTCGTATAAAAGGTCGATAGGAAGGGGACCACAGTGGAACATAATACATTTGTCTGGTTCTGTTCCGTAGTTATTGTTGACATCAAGACAACCAACGCCGGTTCCAGAAGCTAAAGCCAAAGCAAGCATAGCAGGTGCATTCGTAACATCAGTTTCGCAGACAACCGGAATCTGACGATTGTTCAAAACGCCCATAACAGTACAAGGGGCGATCTTAAATTCATACTGAAACTCGCTCCAGCAGCGTATTGCCATTACGTCCAGTTTCATCTCATCCTGCAGTTCTTCCAATGCAATGCCTAATTTGCACTGATTTATGATTGCATATTCAGGCGTATTAGATGTATCGGAAATTGCTTTAATTTCTTTCTTCCAGACTTCCATGCGGGGATCATTCTCATCAACAGCGTGCATCTTGTCAAAGATCTGAGTTAAATCTAAAGTTTCCACATCAGCGCCTCTTGCCTCCAGTGCACTTTCATCAAAACGCACACTCTTAAATGCAGTGGTTCTTGCACCAAGTACGCCGATACGCATGTGACGCATTCTCTTTACCATTCGGCAGATAGCAATAAAATCGCTCATCTCTTTGTGGAAATCTTCGCTCAAAGGATGCATGGTAAAAGGTTCACCGGATACAAAGGCTACTTTCATCTGCTTCAGTACAGCACATAATCCTAATTTACCACAAAAAGCATCTCTTCTGTTAGCAAAGTCTAATTTGCCTAATTCATCAGGATACGCCTGTAAAAGAATGGGGGTCTTTACATCCTTGATAGCTTCCTTGATACCATTCTCGTCGCCGAAGTTAGGCAAGCAAATAATCAGACCATCATATTCGCCTTCATGTTCAGCAAGAAAATGGGCAAAAATCTCACCTTCAGCCCGGGTCTCCACTGCACCGTAGCGTGTCAAAGAAGAGTCCATCATCAGGACTTCTGCACCCGCTTTCTCCACTGCTTCTGACATCTCAGCACGTGCAGATTCGATGACAGAGCTAGGGAAAAAGCCACGATTCGCAATTAATAAAGCAAGTTTCATTGTTTGTTTCAAAATAATACCTCCTTTTGCAACATTATCGTTAATATACATATAACATTTGCATTATTTTTGTTAATTTAAAAACTATTTCTCTGGTCACAGACTTTAGATAGAACTTGAATTAAAAAGACATCATTCCCTACTTCGAAAAACTATACGAAAAGCAAGGTAACGTTTATGTATTATAAAGGTAAGCACCTAGATTGCTTCATACTTAAAATACTCAAAGGTAACATATAAGGTTTCCTTTGTTTCATTTCCTGCATGTGCATACATGCCTAGCATTGCACCAGTGAATCGCTTTCCTTTCTTTAACCCTTCTTCGCAGAGATAATATACATTGTCTATATGGGCAATATTCTGATACTCTTTGCCATCTATACTATAGGAAAATAACCAATCCATTTTCACTGCTGTCACTTTAAAATATACTGCCTCAACGGTCTTCTTCAGCTTTTGCATAGGATGAGAAATAACCTGTTCACCGATTTTTTCCTGTACTCCTATGTAAAGTCCATCTTCTTTTTCAAACACAGCAAACTTCAGGTAAGTATTCTCATCATAATAACAGGTAATACCTACATCCTGACCCACTTTCATTTTCGGCAACTGCATCTTGCAACCTGCCTTAAAAGTAAACCTAGTCTGTCTGCGTAGCAGGATATTTTTTGCATACATGGAATCCAGATTGATTCGGCTTCCCTTCAGAATCAGCTTTCCACCCTCAATCCGATAACCATCCACTTCAGGTACGCGCACAAAAGTCCAGTTCTGGAATAAAGTCTTCTCGTCAAAATCATCTGCAGTTATTTCCTGCACATTTTCTGGCAAGTAAGGCTTAATCTGTAGGCATGATGGTCCTTTCAATTGATTCACAATTGGCCATCCATCTGACGTCCATGTAATTGGATCCAGAGCTGTCTCTCGTCCCAACATACTGCATGGCTCTCCGTTCTTTCCGATAAGCTTTCGTCCACAGAGATACACCATATACCATTGTCCGTTTTGAGTCTGTACCGGCTTACCATGACCACATCTTTGTATCATAGCATCCTCATCTGTCTGTTGCATGATAGGATTGTACGGACAAGGCTCATACCTGCCTTTCAGTGTTTTGCTTCTAGAAACAGTGATCTGATGTCCCGATTCGGTGCCTCCCTCTGCCTCAAATAAGTAATAATATCCGTCCTTCTTCAGTAAATGAGGACCTTCTGAATCCTGTTTATAATCTCCATAGTACAGCATTTCTGCTTCAGAAATTTGCTTTGTTGCATCTTCATTTAATTCAAATATCCTGGCCCCACGATTCAACAACATATATCTTCTGCCGTCATCATCATTAAATATGGACGGATCGATACCATCCTCTTCTATGATTGCCGGTTTACTATATGGTCCCTGCGGTTTGACCGAACTTACCACCATCTGTTTCCGATAAACAGGGCCATTATCATTCAATCGATAGGTGGCAGCGATATAAAACCTGCCGTTATAATAAGATATATCCGGTGCCCAGAATCCGTTGCCACCCTCTAGTTCATCCAGCATCGCCCATTCCGGATTGGTTATAGCATATCCGATGATTTTCCAGTGAATCAGATCCGTGGAATGCGACACCGGAATACATGGAAAATAAATAAATGTAGAATTTACCATGTAGTAGTCATTTCCAACTCTTACAATAGACGGGTCTGGAAAAAAACCTGTGCGGATTGGATTTTTAAACATGGACGAAAGCGGTGTCCCAACAACCCTTTCAAAATATTGCAAAATTCCCTGATAATCAGTATTACTAGTTGGCTCTCCCACTTTTTCCTGCGTTGAAAGTGAATCTGCAAGTTCATAAGGTGTCACTAAGTCCAAATCTCCCTCCAGAGGAGACATTCCCACTCTTTCTACCAGATATTTACATACCTCAACATTGCCGGACATAGTTCCATAATGTAGAATACTGCGATGTTTCTTATCATATATGTTCATACTTGCCCTGGAATACTCCACCACATATCTAACCAACGCCAGACTACCGGTCTTTGCTGCCAGCAAAGCCATCGGCACATTATATTCATCCACCTCATGGATTAGATTGGGGTCACTTTCCAGAAGTTTCTTAACTTTTTTTAAATTGCCATCCAGTATAGCTCTATGTATTGGAGTCATAAAGTTCCTCTTTTCTTTCCGCTCTTTGCAAAGATTTTTTCCATTTTTTAAGTATATCATGCTTTTTTCCCAAAGATTTCCGAATTACCAGATAAAGAACTCGCTTCCTTTCAATTTAAGCACTGCCTCCACAAAAAAGAAATCCCCATATCCTGATATTCCGCCAATATAAACTTTAGCATTTCTTCTTAATAATCTCTATATTCTACAGTATCCTTTTAATGCCAACCATGAAGATCATTGTTGAATATCTCTTTTTTCTTCCCGCTGACAATACCTGCGTATAGAACCCAAAACATTCATTGTCTATTGCTTTTGATATTTTTTATATTTTGTCGCATTATCTTCTGTTTCCATTTACACAGACAATTCGGAACAGATAATTAAAAATCTGTTCCGAATTGTCTATTAACTCATTTATTCTGCCATACAGTTTTTAATTAGCCATTAATTTATCATATGCTTCCTGATATACTGTTACGACATCATTAATTCCCATTTTCTCTAAAGTGCTACAATAAACATCCCAGCCTGTTGCAATATCCGTTACACCAGTAATAAACTCTACCTGCATCTGTTTTACATATGTGTCAATTTCAGTCCAATGGTTATCAATTACATCTTGCTGTTCTTCTGTGAACACTAACAATCCCTGTTCGAACGGCTCTTTTTCCATATAAGGGAAGACACTTTCTGCAAATCCAATCTGTCTTGCTTGATTATTAGAAGGTGTATCTGTTACATAACCTTCCAATGCATCTGCACGTCCTATGTTCATCCAAATAAGTTCTGCTCCCTGGAACTGATTAAAGGAATCATATCCTTCTGGGATAAAGAAACTGTAAGTCTTACCATCATCATTTCTTTTCCAATGTTCACCTTCGAAACCATAAAGAAAGCTTTGACCTAATAAGCCAGAACCTTCAACTACTTCTTCTGTTGCATAAGCTATGTCAACCATCTGGCAAATTTCTTTTACATAATCAGATTTATTGTTAATAAAAATGGAATTCATATTACGACCAGCTGCTGCTCCCATTACCTCTTGTGTTGAATCATATTCTGATGTCAACGGTGCAACACATGTGAGATGCCATACTCCATTCTCATCAGCTGGAATGTCATTTGCTGCATAATCTAAAAATGCAACTTTACCTGATTTCTCTAATGCTTTTATTGTTGTAGCATCTAAGGTTGCTAACTCTTGATGTATTAAACCTTCTTCATATAAGCCATTCATATACTCATAATAGTGTTTCATCTGTTCTGTCATGCCAGCAAAATATACTACTCCAGATTCATCTACATCCCATATTGGATTACATCCGGTTCCAAATGCTGCATATAACATAGGAGCCCAAGTACAGTTGTAATTATTTAATTTAGGAATAAAACTTACTTCTCCATAATATGCTTTCAAATCTCTCAATGCCTGAGCAAATTCGTCCACTGTAGTAGGCATTTTTACACCTGCTGCTTCCAGCACATCCGTACGCACATATGGTCTTACTGCTGTTGCTGTTGCACTTTTATCTATGTGAAACGTTGCATACATTTCTCCGTTGGATAAGGTGGTACCTTTTTTCATCATTGGATAATCTTCCAATGCTTTTGCAAAGTTTGGCATTACATCCAAATATTCCAAATAGTTCACAAACCTATCACCCAAAACGCCAAAATCATAGATCAAAGTTTCTGAGAGGTTTCCATGAAAGAAATCAGGCCAATTATTACTTGCCAAATAAGTTGAGATTGCTTCAGGACTTACAACTTCCCATTCAATATTGACACCCGTAATTTCTGACACCTTATTCCAGACAATTTTATCAACTCTACCATTAGGTGAAGGTGTACCTATTACAACACCTTTTACAGTAATAGGATTGTCTACAAGTGGATAAAGAGATACATTTTCAACAGCGTCAGAAACGACCTGTTGGGTTTCGGAGCTTTCCGCTACATTCTGTTTTGTTTCAGAAGAAACCGTCTTGTTTTCCTCGCTATTTCCGCAGGCACAGATAGAAAACACCATGCTTGCAGCCAAAAGTAAGGATACTAATTTTTTATTCATATTTTTTTCCTTTCTGCCACATATGTGGACTTTGTGTATTTATTTCAACCTTTGACACTTCCAATTAATACCCCTTTTTCAAAATATTTCTGTAAAAAAGGATACAAAATCATAAGTGGCAAAGAAGAAACAACAATCGTAGAATAACGCAACAACACTTCTCTATTTGCAAAGCTTACATCTAATTCTGCTCCTAATTCCGATTTAGCTGCTTGTTCTGCTAAAATTATTATTCTTCTTAAAAATATCTGTAATGGTTGCAAGGAGTCATCTGTAATGTAAATCAAAGCACTAAAGTAGGAATTCCAATGACCAACTGCAAAATATAAAACCATTACCCCCAACAAAGCTCTAGAAATAGGCAGAACAATTTTAATAAATACCCTCATAGGTGAACACCCATCAATCTCAGCTGATTCTTCCAATTCATGTGGAATTGAGCCAAAAAATGATTTACATATGATGCAATTATATGTACTAAATGCTCCTAAGATTAAAAGTATCCATCTGGTATTATATAGACCAAGCTTATTTACTACTAAAAATGTAGGAATCATACCACCCGAAAAATACATTGTTATCAAAAACATTGTCATGAAGAATGATTTTCCAGGAACCGTTCTTTTACTCAAGGCATAACCTGCAGGCACAGTAACAAGAAGATTAATGCATGTTCCAAATATTGTATAAAATAATGTATTTGCATATCCTGTGAGAATATCCTTGTCTTTAAAAAATTCTATATATCCATCTAAATTAAATCCTTTAGGCAAAAAAATCACTTTTCCAGCTGCCACCATGTCAGGATCACTTACGGAATTAACAACAACTAAAAGCAACGGATATAATACAATAATAAGTAAAAATGTAGCAATAAACCAAATAACTACATCAAACAACTGTATTTTTTTCTTTTTCATATATTATTTCCCTTCTTAATTTCACGTTTTGCTAAAAAAGACTTGTTTTTGCAAATTTGTTGGAAATTTTATTTGCAAGAATCAGTAATGTCACATTGATAACGTTATTAAACAAACCTACCGCTGTAGAAAAACTGAAATTAGAGTTTACTATACCTCGCTTATATACATATGTAGAAATAATTTCAGAAGCACTAACATTCAATTCTGTTTGTAATAAATACGCTTTTTCATATCCAACAGATAATAAGCTGCCGATTGCAAGTATCAGCGTAATCATTATTGTGGGTATAATGCTTGGAATATTAATATGAATAATTCTCTGCATTCTGCTCGCCCCATCTATAGAAGCAGCCTCATGTAACCCCGGATCTACACCTGACAAAGCAGAAATGTAAATAACCGCATTCCATCCCATTTGCTGCCAAATTCCAGACCAAACATATAAATGCCTGAAATATTTTGGTGAACCCATAAAATATATTTTTTCAAACCCTAATTCGCTCAAAACTGTATTCACTACACCGGATGAAACAGAAAACATGATTGCAATCATTCCCACCAAAACAACGGTAGAAATAAAATGGGGGGCATATAATACGGTCTGTACTATTTTCTTATATTTCCCCTTCAATTCATTAATTATCAGTGCAACTATAATAGGAAACGGAAAACTTACTACCAGTTGATATAATGAAAGAAATAAAGTATTTTTTAACAATGGAACGAAACTATATCCATTAAAGAAGTCTCGAAAATGCTTTAACCCAACCCATTTACTTCCGCTAAAGCCTAAAGATATTCTATAATTTTTAAATGCAATTTGAAGACCATACATTGGTACATAGCAAAAGATAATTACATAAATAACTGCAGGTAAAAGCATTAAATAATAGTCACGGTGTTTCCACACTATTTTTGCTATTTTCTTAGTTTTTATTTTTTTCAATTTTTCCTCCATTCTCATTTGACACTTTATTGTTTTTATTATTAACAACATATTCAAATGCTTAAGCTTAACTTAAAAAAATATAACGACGTTAATCTTTTCTTTGCTTGGATTTATGTTAATCCTTTTATTTTATAACATCAATATACAAAAATTCACCCACATTTTTTTAGTGTATTTATAGTGTTGATTTTATGTCAAAAAAAGCTATTAAAAAATGCATATTTCATTAATATTAACAATCGGTCTCTACATCACCAGAATTTCCTTGCTCATCATCAGTCATTCCCTCCAGTATAAAAGTAATCTGGAAGCTATGGGCCCCGGAGGCCGTCGTATCAACCGTAAAACTCATACCATCCTCAGCAACGGTAATCTCATCACTCTTATTTAGAACATTCATCTGGTAATCTGTTGCGACACTTAGTATAGCCTCGATAAGACTTGCATCATTGAAGCTTGGATTAGCGATGCTAAGAGTGTACACACCATCATCCTCTGTAACAAGAACAGAAATATTGCCATTTCCAGGATC
>JAFXAZ010000054.1 GCA_017521985.1 Lachnospiraceae bacterium | reverse complement strand
CGGGGATGTAATCGGTTTGACTGAATTACAACAATATTTCCCGAACCTATTGAAAAACGAAAATCAGAATGGTATAATCACAACCGTTGGTAAGTGTGGTAAAAAGTCATCCCTTGATGCTATACTGCACAGGCAGCTATTGCAAATAAATAAGAAGTATGCTTTAAATTTATTTTAGAGTAAGTATCATTTAAACATTAGCCCCCCCGCTTAGAAATAGGCGGGGGTTTTATTCATTTAGTAGTTCATTTGATTTCAGCTTATTTTGCAAAAAAACTGCAAAATAAGAATGGGATAGTTGACGTATGGGGAGAATAAGAATATAATAACATTGTAATTTTGCAAATATTTTGCAGAATGGAGGAAGTGATATGCTGCTTGAATTTAGAACAAAGAATTATAAATCTTTTGTAGAGGAAGCAAGATTCTCTATGACAGCTGCTCCTAAGCAGTCGGGGCTGGATTACAGTCTAATGAAAGTAAAGGTAAAAGACAAGAACATAAAAGGATTGTGTTCTTCTGTAATTTATGGTCCTAATGCAGCAGGAAAGACGAATATCATCGGTGCAATGGATGTAATGCGGGCTATTGTTCTGCGTGGAAATATCAGGAATGCCGAGGAAAATTCCACTCCGAATGCGGCAGCCAGTGCACTGGAGTTAATCCCGAATAATAGATTGACATCTCCGGAGCCGGTAGAATTTTCTGTGGACTTTTTTGAGAACGATTTAAGAATTCAGTATAGTATCTCACTGGATTTAGGCTTGTTTTTAGATGAGGAGTATGAGAGACATATTCTTTCTGAGACACTGAACGTTAATGGAGACATGGTTTTCGACAGGAAGAATACGCTTGTTCTTGGAAATTTGAATGTGATCTGGAAATACCTGATGGATGTGCCGGAAGATAACAGGGAGAAAGCGGGGGAAATTGCCAAGTACAGTATCACAAGGGATGAACTGTTTTTGACCAATGGCTTTAAGCTGATTTATGCACCAAGATTTACGAAATTGGTAGTGGATTGGTTCAGTAATAAATTTATGGTCATCTATCGGGCAGATTCCATGCAGTTGATTAAGCGTTTTTCTGACACCCAGAAAAAGACGGTTTATGTGGAACGGACAACGGATCAGGCTGCGAAGCTTTTTGGTATTAATTCCAATGCAGTGGGATATGTGGTGAAAGAGGATGAGCCTGAGGCAAAGTTATTTTCCATCTTTAAGGATGTAAAAGGCAAAAAGAGCGCCGCTATTGCTGCAGAAATATTTGAATCCTATGGTACCATTCGATTCATCAATATGTTTCCTTTGGTGATTCGTGCTATTCAAACAGGAGGCACTCTGGTTGTGGATGAGTTTGATGCTTCCATACATCCTATGGCACTTATGAGCATCATTAATGTTTTCCATAATGATGATATCAATATTCATCATGCACAGTTGATTTTCAACACCCACAATCCGATTTTCTTAAACTCCAATCTTTTCAGAAGGGATGAAATTAAGTTTGTGGAGCGGGATGATGACAGTCATTTCAGTACGCTGTATGCGTTGTCTGACTTCGGAACTACCGGAGAAAAGGGTGTAAGAAAACACGAAGACTACATGAGCAGATATTTTATTAGTCAGTATGGAGCAATTAAGGATATTGATTTTACACCAATCTTCGAAGATATTCTTGCAAGTGAGAGCGAGGTGTAAGTATGGCGAATCGTAAAACAACGAAAAAATATTATTTCAGTGTGGAAGGGGAAACGGAGCAATGGTATTTGAAGTGGCTGCAGGATCTAATCAATTCCACGGAAGAATCAGAGTACAAAGTTTCCATCGACTGTCGCATACAGAAGAATCCGCTGAAACATGCGAAATCTCTTGTAATTACAAAGAAGGTAGAGGTTTATCATTTCTTTGATTATGAGAGTGATGAAGAAATCCATGTAAAAGGTTTTCAAGATGCTCTGGCGAATATGAAAGAAGCACAAAACATCGGGAAGCAGATTACATATAAGTCAGGGTACAGCAATTTTACCTTTGATTTGTGGATCATACTGCACATGATGGATTGCAATACCTCTTATTCCCATAGAAGACAGTATGTGACACCGATTAACCGGGCTTTTGACGAGCGATTTGAAAATATGGATGAGTTCAAAAAAGAGGCCAATTTCAAGCGTTGTCTGGGTAAGCTGCAGTTATCGAATGTTATTGATGCAGTGGGACGTGCGAAAAAGATTATGCTTAAGAATCAGGAAAATGGTTATATCCTGCATCAATATAAAGGATACCGCTATTATAAAGAAAATCCTTCTCTTATGGCGTGGGAAGCGATTGAAAAAATATTGGCAGACTGCAAACTGATATAATTGGAGCGTGCACCTTATGGTGTGACGTGGGAAGAAATGGAAGAAATAGGAGAAGATATATGATACATCCAGATAAAATCGGTATAGAAGCCAAGAAAAAAGAAGATGAAAATTTTAAGTTTCGCAGTTACTTAAAGGGTCATGCAGATGAAGATGAGTTAGACAAGCAGTTTGCACGTCTGCACAAGGAACTGTTTGCGGATTATGATTGTAGTAAATGTAGAAATTGCTGCAAGATGTACAAGGGTAGTATCCCGGAAGAGGATATTGAAAAGGATGCAGAATATTTGGGTATTACGAAAGCCCAATTCATTGATTTCTTTTTGGAAAAAGGGGAGCATGGAATCGGGTATCAGACCAAACATAAGCCTTGTGATTTTCTGCAGGAAGATGGCAGTTGTAAGCTGGGAGATTGTAAGCCGGATAATTGTAAAAAGTATCCTTATACAGACCAGCCGGAAAGGCTGTGGAGTTTGTTGGGGATGTTGGATACGATTACTATATGCCCGGTAGCATTTGAGATATTTGAAAGATTGAAAAAAGAGTACGGATTTAGAAGGAGATAGGCAATGAGACAGGAAGCATCCTTAGAGCAGTGGAAAGTATTATATGAGGCAGCAACAAGAATAAAAGAATTAAAGCCATGGGAAAAATTCTGGGATATGGATTTGATCGGAATCTGCAATGGCGATGAAGAGGATACGGTGTTTTACAGTATTCTTGGCAGAGGTGGAGATTGTTATGGAATAGCGGTATATGAAGGCTATGAGGAATTAAATACTTTCATGATGCTTACTATGCAGGAGCGTATGAATCTTACTTCAGAGTATGCAATGTTTCATCAAAAGAACCTTACGTGTTATTGGGGAAATCGAGAGGAACTGACCGACAAGCAAAGAAAAACGATCAAGGAATTAGGCTATACATACAGAGGCAAAAATCAATGGTTATACTTTTTGTCCTTTGAACCTGGATATTTTCCGTACAATATGAATCAAGAAGAAGTTTTGCGTATGAGTGAGCATATGCAGAATTTGGAACTGGCATTAAAATGCTATGAAGAGGATAAAGTACAGGTCAATTTTGAATCGGGCAATATGTTTCATGTTGTTTTGAATGAAGATAAGGAGATTTTAAGTCGAGGAGAAGCACCATTGCCATTTACAGCGTTTCAATACGGTAATTTACTGATTACAGATGAAGAACTGCTTTCAGATTTAGCCAAAGTTCCCAAGTGTAATGCCATATTAGAGGCGGATGTATCTGTGCTGGGGGGAGCTGTTTCAGATAAGAAATACGAGCGTCCCGCAAATCCGGCACTGCCATTATTAGGCGATGCAAAAACAGGAGTCATCATTAAATTTGAAATGGTGGAACCAGAGGAGGATGCCATGGTAATGTTGGCGGAGATTTTGATAGGCTTTATTTTTCAGTATGGGGCACCAAAGGAAGTAAGGGTGTCAAATGTGATTGTGGAAGCCGGGCTTGAACAGGTATGTGAGGTGTGCGGAATTAAGCTTCGCAGAGTAAAAAGATTGCCGGGATTAGAGGAATTTAAAAATAGCATGCGCAGGTTTGGATAAAAAACCTGTAGAGCCCTCCTGGAGAGTTCGGGCAGGGCGGAATGGTACACAAATATTCCTGTATCTCTCTTTCCGTGCAATTTATTAATTGAAGCTGAGGTATCACGTTTCGCAAGAAATATTGTGGATACCCTCCAACAGACCAGAATTCTCAAGACGTATGGTGTTGAGGTTTGGTTTACCGAAGAGTGTAATCAAAAATGCTACGTGTCATTAAATATTTATGCCCCGTTCTTATGGCGGGGCATTTTTATTTTTAAAGTGGATTTGCGATTGACCCCAATGTAGAACTATGATATGATTATAATTAACAAATTTTATTCGAAAAGGAGATGGTTTTTCGTGGACTCGGTCAGTTGTACCTTGTATGTTTTTTTTCTTTTATGTTCAGCTTATTTTGCCTGTTCTGAGACAGCCTATACTGCAGTAAGTAAGGTGCGTTTACGCACGATGGCTGATAAAGGCAATAAGCGCGCAGTCAAAGCTCTTTGGATTTGTGAGCGGTTTGACAAGACCCTAACCACTATTTTAATTGGCAACAATATTTTTCATGCCAGCTGTGCTTCGCTTTCAGCCTTGTTAGTAATGCGTGAATTTGCGGAGGAATATGTGGTATATGGTACTATAGTCACCACTCTAATCGTCTATTTGTTCGCAGAAATGATTCCCAAAAGTCTGGCAAAAGCCCGCAGTGAGAAAATTGCATTATTGTTCGCATCCAGTATGTCCATACTGGTAAAATTGTTGACCCCTTTATCCGCATTATTTTCCGGTATTTCGGCATTATTGTCACGTTTTTTGGCTTCCGATGAAACTACTACCGTGACGGAGGAGGAATTAATCAGTATTATTGAGACCATTGAAGATGAAGGAGTATTAGAGCCTGAAAAGCAGGCATTGGTAAATTCTGCTATGGAATTCCGTGATAAGCTTGCAGAGGATATTATGATTCCGATGAGTGGGGTGACTGCAGTTTCCAGTACCATTCCGCTTGATAAGCTGGCAGAAATTGTTCAGACAAGTTCCTACTCTCGTTTGCCTGTGTACGAGGGCAGCAGGGATAATATCGTGGGTATTTTACCGGTAAATCTTTTCCTGACTCATTATGTTACGGGTAAACAGATACATCTGCGTAAGCTGCTTATGAAGCCATATGTATTTAACAGGAAAACGGAAATTTCCGAGTTGCTTCAGCGTATGCGTTTAAATAAACTGCACATGATTTTTGTAACAGATGAAAATAATAAAAAGTTGGGTATCATTACCATGGAAGACCTTTTAGAGGAATTGGTAGGTGATATTCAAGATGAAAGTGATGCAGGCGAAGGTCTGCAGCTTATGTAAGGAGGAGAGGTATGGCGTATTTATTGATTGTGATATTGCTTTTGTGTTCTGCATTCTTCTCCGGTACAGAGATTGCATATACATCATTAAGTAAAATAAAAATCAAAAAAGAAAATGAGAATCCAAGCACAACACAGAAGCTTGTGAATTATATTTATAATCATTATGATTATGCCCTTTCTACAGTGTTGGTGGGCAATAATCTGGTAAATATTGCAGCTACTTCCGTGGCTACCGTTTTGGCGGTGCGTCTGGCAGTATCTATGAACGGAAAAATTACCGAGGATACTGCGTCCAGTATCGTGACAATTCTTATGACGGTGCTTATTTTAATCATTGGCGAAATTACACCTAAAATGATTGCTCGTCGCTGCAACGAAAGCTATAGCAAGTTAGCGGCATATCCATTGATGGTTTTAATGGTTTTGTTCTTTCCGGTAGTTTGGATTACCAGCTGTATCGTAAATTTATTTAGTCATCTTTGGAAGAAAAAGGATGCTCAAGAAGTTACAATTACAGAAGAAGAGTTGGAAAATCTTTTGGACACCGCAGAAGATGAAGGTGTTATTGATGAAAATGAGACGGAGCTTTTACAGTCTGCGTTGGAATTTACGGACTTGGATGCTGCGGATATTTTGACACCTCGTATTGATGTGGTGGGATTTGAAATCAATGACAGTATGGAGACTGTGCTGAAAGTAATAGCAGAGACACAGTTTTCAAGATTTCCGGTATATGAGCGTACTATTGATCATGTGGTTGGAATTTTATATGTAAAACATCTGTTAAAGGAACTGGTGCACAATAAAGATGTCAAGCTCAGTGATTTATTGTTGGAGCCGGTATATATACCAAAAAGTATGCGACTGCATGATATTATGAATGAATTTCGTAACAATCAGACGCACATGACCGTGGTTGCAGATGAGTACGGCGGCATTATGGGTATTGTTACCATGGAAGATGTACTGGAGCAGCTGGTTGGTGAGATTTGGGATGAAAATGATGATATTGTAAACAACTGGCAGCAGTTGGATAAATATCGTTACGAATGTTCCGGTGATATGAATCTTACAGAATTTTTTGACAACCTGGACTTGGATGAGGATGAGTTGGAAACGGATTGTGCTACGGTGGGAGGATGGGCTACTGCCACAATTGGGGCTATGCCGGTGCCTTTTGACTCCTTTGATTACAAGCAGTTTACGATATTGGTAAAGCATGTGGATGAAAATCACCGCATTACCCGCTTGCTTGTGATTGAGCATACATACGATATCAGTCACCAGACGGATATTAGAGAATAACGAAAGACCTTCAAAAGTTACAATAAAAAAGGACATCGTTTGAAAAAAATAATTGTTGCATAAATTTGTTTTT
>JAFXAZ010000053.1 GCA_017521985.1 Lachnospiraceae bacterium | reverse complement strand
TCCAATTTGATTGGTAATACTATTATCAGAGAAATGAATTCGACAAAAGGATTCATACAAACATTCGACAAAAAGTATTACATATCTGATTCTTATCTGAAAGATTTAATTTCCATAGACACAGAATTATTTACAGCCTCCAAAAAAAGAGCACATTGAAGTTGCCGTTCATTGTGCTCTGCGTTTTATTAATTTTTCTTTATGTTATCTACCAATTAGGTCTTGTACTCAAGTTATATACATTATCTGCCAACCTGTCATATGTAACTATTTTCAAATTTGGCATTTCATACATCAATTGACTTCTATAGTTAGTTTCTCGTGTTCCCATATGTTCTCTGTTACTCACAACCAAATAATAATATATTCTATATGTAGGAACCTCTATTCCAAGACTTGTCAATCCAATGCTGTTCAAAAAATAAGTTCTATTATCATCCAACCATCTTTTCCAGTCTCTAATTTGTGTCAGACCTTCCCGAACTCGTTGACTCTCAGTATTTGAAGTAGTAATCATAAACGGAACATCTGCCTTCTCAAACTCAACCAAAATGATACTATATCCATCTGAGTTCTTTCCTAACAGCATATAATCTGCTTTGTACTTTTCTCCTAATGGCTGCTCTGGAAATAAATATGCATCATGATGTCCAAAATTATAATCTAAGAAAATAGAACCTGGAATGAACCATTTTTTATTTTCTTTTATATATCTTTGGATTAGTTGTTCCTCTTTTTTTTCATAGATTACATTACGAAACTCTTCTGCTTCTTTTTTCAAATCCAAATAAGCATACTTATTAAAATAAAGATGATTGTTTGGAAATAATGATCTATAATGCCACAAGAATTCCCTAATATTCTTATCCTGATGAACAAATCTTGGTATTTTCGCAGTATTTTGTATTCTACTATGCTCATAAGCATGTTCCTCTTCCCATGCTATTCTTTCATTCTCCGTAATTGGTCCTGCAGCAAAATCCCTTTCATATAACTTCATTTTGCAGTATTCCTTCTATAGCACAAGTTTACATGACTTTCAAAAGCTGAATCAATGTATGTGCATCCTCTGTACCAGCTTTAACTTCCTTTGTATCAAAACGTTTAAATCCATTCTTATTTTCGTAAAAATGAATCAATTTTTCTTCATTTTCTGCTTCTAAGAAAACAACCATTCCACCAGCCATGTACTGTAATTCCTTAATTTTCTCGATAGCAAGTCCAAGTAATTGATCACCACTTATCTTTTCATTTGCACCATCCTTGTAATTTTTACCAAGCTGTGCAATCAAATAAGCTGACAAAGAATAGTTCCCGCTTTCTTCATCTTGTTCACTTACTCTTGCAATTTTCTTTTTTACAGTATTGCTGAAACTGTCTCCATTGACCGTAATCGGCTTAATGGTAATTGTAAAATACCCTATAATCTGTCCTTCTTCCGGCGTTAGGACAACATATGTAACGGATTGATTCTTCTTAGTAAAATTGATTGATTGCTCAAGAAGAAATCGCTCCACATCTAAGTTCTTATCACAAGAAAAAGTGGAGAAAACCTGTTGAAGCAAGTCCTCTCCACTTTGACCTTGTCTCAGATATTCTCTAATATTCAATATTAAAAAATCATCATGCATTTTGTCTCTTCCACTTCTCCATTAATCTTTTGATTTCATCAGGATCACGCAGTTCTCTATATTTAACTGAAGTTGTGCTCTGTGGTCTGGTAAGAGACTCCTGATATGATTCTTCAATTGCATTAGCAAACATTTCAACCTGTTTTGCACCTGAAACAACAAAATTCTTTGTAATACTTGAAGTTGCCATATCTAACACCTCCTTCAATAGTATGGCCATTAATTCATTACATAAT
The DNA here is from genome assembly GCA_017521985.1 of Lachnospiraceae bacterium. Lineage (GTDB taxonomy): Bacteria > Bacillota > Clostridia > Lachnospirales > Lachnospiraceae > RGIG6307. The sequence goes on along the minus strand of JAFXAZ010000053.1, from coordinate 44,723 downwards.
TCCTCACTTATATTCTATTCGAAAAAGTATATTTTTGCAACAATTTTCAACCAAAGATATTATTAAAAAATAATAAAGACTCATTTCACCCAAACTCATACCCCGGCTCAAACCCATCCACAATCCGCATATCCTCCACATCGAACTCTCTCAACACCTCCGAACTCTCCACGGTCAGCACCTTCCCCCTCTCTTCCAACTCCCTTTCCATCTGTTCCTTACTCTTAGTCTCATCCGAAGCCTTCAGCCCACTCTCTTCCACTGCCTTCTCCGCAGCCGCCTGCGCCCGCTTCCTTTTCTCAACCTCCAGAGCCCTCTTCCTCGCAGAATTCACCACCACCGGCTCTACATACCCTTCTTCGCCCACCGGCTTCACACGCACCGCCTCAATCTCCTCATCATTATACTCCAGCAAATACGGATTCGCCCTCAAATACCGCTTATCCGCCTCTGCCGTATACTTATAATTGGGATGCTCCTCCAGTCGATACTTCTTCACCTTAAAAGGCCGCAAAGCACGAATAAACACCAGACACTCTGTATTGCTCATCTGCTCCACCTGTATCCGGCTCATCAGCTCCCTGCCTACTTCCTGCTTATTCACACTGACAGACCCAGACTTTCCTCTGGAACTGCCAAAGGACAGCGTCTTCACAGACTCCTTCCCAAGTCTCTCTACAATAATCTTCAGCGTATCCGAATCCGAACCACCAAGAAAAATCGTCGTATCACAATTGCCGATAATAGAGTTAGCACCTTCTTTTCCGTACACTTCCACAATCTGACTATAATTCTGGAAAATCGGAACAATGGAAATCAGGTACTTACGGCAGGTAGCAAGATACTCTCCCAGATTCGGAATCTTCCCGATATTCCTGCACTCATCAATCAAGCACTTTACCGGCACCTTCAGTTCAGGATCTGTCAGCCCCTCTGTCTCCATCCGCACCTTTCCCTTATGATACAGCAGAATAAAAATGATACTAAACAGCATAGCAGTAATCCAGCTATAAGTCCGATCAGCCAAAGGAATATTCAAAAACAGCACCATCTTCTCTTCCCCAAGCCTATCTAACTCCAGCTCGTCCTTATAGGTCAGGTTATTAAATTCCGGAATATCCACGTACTGGGAAATCAGCACCGCAGTAGAAATCAAAATATTCAAAGCAGTCTTTGCAGGAGCCTTCTTAAAAGTCAGATACTGATGATAAGCATAGGAAGCCGGATTCGCATCTCCCAATGCCTGAAACAGTCTGTCAAAATCCGTTTCCTCTGCTGCATCCGCATGCTCATCCAGATTGTTCATACGCAAAATCTCCAGCACATTAGAAAAGTTTCTCTGCTCAATCGGCAGTACCTCCACCAAATATCCGATAATCGCACATAATAAAGCCTGACTTGCCTTTCGCCAGAAATCTCCATCCCCGGTGGTCTTTCCGGAGCCCTCCTGCGTATTCTCAATCAACGTATTTACCACAATCAAAATATCAGACGTTTTCCGGATATAAAACAATGGATTGAATCGGTTGGATTTGGTCATATCATCTGTAGAAAAGCGTTTTATAATATATCCGTTCGCCTCCAAGCCTCCACCCAACTTCTGCTCCAGTTCTCCGGAAGGATCTACGACAATATAACAACCATCAAACTGCAAGATATTGGGGATAATAAAGAACCTGGTCTTTCCCGCCCCGGATGCACCAAAGCCTACAACATTCCAGTTACGCTGTGTCCATTTACCATCCAAAGCAAGGTAAAGCCCCATGGCAAGAATCAATGCCCGACGCTTACACTCTGCAATTGCTTTCTTTCCCGGCATACGCTTCAGCACACGTTTATGCTCCTCATTGTAAGGTGCATATCGATTAGTAACCTTTCTGTGCTCCACCTCAGCAACCACTTTGGGATTATACAAAAATTCCTTATTGTACTGCTTTATATTATCCTCAAAAGCAGCATCCCCATGAGCATCATTGACCGTATGACTGATTTTTAGATATTCGTTGTATAGATACAGATTAATCATTATACCCGCAAATAAAAATATCCCTATCATAAGCCCATCTGCTGGAAACAGCTCAAATGAATGCTCTGCAATGAGTACTCCCAACTCTGCCAACGCTCCGAATAAGTTCGGCTCCGGCATCTCCAGATAAACCACGCCTAAATGAAGTCCGGTATATAGACTCATCACCATAACGATAGTCATATATATAGCAAGACTGACTCTCCGGCTCTTTTCCAGATTTTGCTTTTTTGATTGCATAATAAAAACCTCCCGATTAAGTACACCTTATAATTAATAAGATGCACGTAATCGGGAGGACGCAAAACATTTTTTTAATATGGCTTTGTACAAACTTTAACCTTGACCTTACAACAATTACTCTCTCCCGGTGCCAAAAATTTCAGCATACCGGACTCTCTCATAGCCTTACGTCCGTCTGGATAACAATTGCCACATTCCAGACCTAGAACATAGTCTCTGACTCCCATCATTTTCCATTCCACAAAACCATCCAATTCTTCTGTATCAAAATGAATAGAAAGCTCCATATCAAGCTTCGGCTGATAGATGCTTGCCACTCCATTTTTATCCTTGAATTTATGATAGTAGCATTTTTCTAGATATCCCGGTGTCGGTTTCTGCATATGCATCAAGTTTACAATATCTTCCGCTGCATGCTCATCTCTTGGTACTACTTCCTCTGCCGGAATGGTGATAATACCGTCCTCATCCAACAAAGAATATCCCATGTTTATATGATATAAACACGATTCATTTCATCTATAATCCTACTACTCTCATTAACTTCTCCACTTTATCTATCACTTCTTTATCAGGTATCTTCTCTGGTAAAGTATTTTCCATTCCTAAAGCTTCATATTTAGAACCAGCATAATTATGATACGGCAATACTTTAACTTTCGTTACATTTTTCAGTCCTGACAAAAATCGCGCGATCTCTTCTATCTCAACGGAATTATAATCCGGCACATAAGGAATTCTGATTTCAATCTTCTTACCACATCTATCAATATAACGTAAGTTTTCCAAAATGATTTTATTCGACTGTCCGGTACACTTGATATGTACCGTCTCGTCAAACGCTTTCACATCATACAGGAAAATATCTGTATATGGCATAACCTTATCAATGGCCTCTCTTGACACAAATCCACAGGTGTCCACCGCTGTATGTATTTGATTGTTTTTCAGCTCTTTTAAAAGTTCTGTGCAAAAATCAGCCTGCATTAGGCACTCTCCTCCAGAAAGAGTAACACCCCCTCCGGAGTTTTCATAAAAGTCCTTATCCTCCAGAAGAATCGGCATCAACTCTGACACCGCCATTTCCTTGCCATACAGTTTTAAAGCTTCTCCCAGACAAACTTCCTCACATTTACCACAACCTGTGCACTTTTCTCTATGAAATACATGATTGCCGTTTTCAATGATATGAGCTCCGGATTCGCAGACTTTCACACATTCTCCACAACCAATACATTTCTTTTTTATATAAGAAAGCTGTGTTTTAAACCCAATGCTCTCCGGATTATGGCACCATACACATTTTAATGAACAACCTTTGAAAAATACTGTAGTTCTGATACCGTCACCATCATGTATTGCCATTCGTTTTATATCTACAATTCGTGCTTTTATCATGCATCCTTCTCCATCTACTTCTCTTTATTTATTTTTACATTACTTAATAAAATCGCCACAAATATTATCACAAATGCTATCAGATAGGAAACCCTAAAAATACTCTCTCCCAGTAGGACCCCTGAGAATATTACCGCAAATAGTGGTTCCGTAAATTTGATAACAGACATTTTAGAAAGGTCATTATACTTCAACAATACATTCCACAAGGAGTATGCTGTTATAGAAGCAAAACAGATATAGGCAAAGACCAGTCCCCCTTTCCAGTCCATGTATTCTATTTTCCCACCTAAAAATAAACCTGCGATACAAAGACATACTCCACCTATGAATTGAGAATATGCAACAAGCTGAATTGGATTTATCCTTTTTATGACCTGCTTGGATATTACATTACTTGCCACAGAACACAAGGAAGCCATAATCAACATCATATCACCTGCCCTAAAAGATAAACCAACACCATCCATACTTGTTACAATAATTCCTGCAAAGCCCAATATCCCTGCCCAAAACTTAGGCCACTTAAACTTATCTTCTTTTTCAAACAGGAAAGCAAAACAACTTAAGAACAAGAAACCAACCTGCTTAATAATTGCACTTTTAGACCCTTCCCCCAAAGATAATCCGATGTATGTAAAACCATAATGCAAGATAATAGATGTTAGACCTACCAGGAAAATAGACGAAAACTCTATCTTGGCAGGTAATTTAAAATTCCCTGCTTTTATCCATGAAACTCCAATCAGAATGATACCGCTTATAACGAACCGAAGACCTGCAAATAGTATAATAGTCGGTATATCATCAGCCATAATATGAAATGCCGAATATCCTATCTTAATAATCGGGAATAGCGAGCCCCACAAAGCACATACAATCAACATTATAATAATATTTATATATTTGTTCGAAAACAATAAATCTTGTCTCATTATCGTTTGATTTTCCTTACGCACAATTTGTCTCTCCTGCCACTATACTGCATTTTCCGCCTGAGCAATAAATGCATCCTGCTCCTCTTTGCTTAAGTTAACAAAATATGCATTCCAGCCACAGACACGTACCTGAAGATTTGTGTACTGCTCCGGATTTTCCTGTGCCTTCTTGAGTGTAGAAGCATCAAATACGTTGCCGTGCATTGCGAAACCACCTCTATTAAAATAGGTTCTAATTATTCCATAAAAAGCCTCTAAACCATCTTCCCCGGATACTGCAGATGGATGCAGCACAATATCCAGCACGGAGCCTGTCGGGAACTTGGAATGATCCATCTTGGTTACAGAATTGATCAATGCAGTAATACCATTTCTATCCATGGCAGTGGATGCACAGAGATTTTTGGAAAGTGGTTCTCCTGCCAATCGTCCATCCGGTGTCGCCATAGTCCTTTTACCCGCAAAGAAGCAAAAGTCAATACTAAACAATGCAGGTTTAAATACGCCGCCTCTTCCATTTGGATGATTAAGGTTTAGCTCAGCTATAAATTCACTGATATCTTTTGCCAGCTCGTCGGCAAGCTCATTATTGTTGCCGTACTTTTCCGGTAATTTTCTGGCAATCAATCTTAGCTTCTCCTGGTCTTTCCAGTTATTCTTTATAATTTGACATAACTCCTCAAATGAGAGCATTTTGCCATCAAATACCAGCCTTTTTACAGCTGCCATAGAATCCACCAGACTTGCTATACTGTAAAAATAAAGTGAGCTGTTATTATACTTGGCACCACCTTCATATACATCAACACCCTCTTCAACGCTATGGTCATACATGGATGATAAAATCGGATCGGGATTGATTTCCTTATAATATCCCTCAATCTTCCTGATATAATCCATCGCTCTTTCTGTCATATAAGAAATCTGCTTTTTAACAGCTTCCACAAAAGCTTCATAACTTTCTATTTTACCCGTCTCTATACCTACAGACTTTCCCGTACGCAGATCTATTCCATTTGTTACAACGAGTTCCACTGCTTTTGTCAGATTTACTCCACCATTACCCGTACAACCTACCTCTACGCCCCATACTGCCGGCTCATAGCATCCGATTGGCACATAATCTCTGGCATCCTTTTCCTCGATTCCTACACGCATTAATGTCTTGATTCCAATATCATCATTCACAAATACAAAACTACTGTTTCCTCCCCTAATGCAGCGTAGAACCATCTTCTGAAAATCCTTCGGTGTTTTATCCGAAACACGGATATGTATTTTAGGACTGTGGATATTTAATTCATTGTAAGTTTCCACAATTAAGTAAGACATATCATTGGTAACCTCGTTACCATCCGCATCAATACCACCTAATGCAAAAGGTAAATCATAGTCTACCTTTGCTGTCCAGAACTTATGCAAAAAATACCTCAACATTTCCTTTACCTCTTCATGGGTAAAGGTACCGCTTTTAATATCCTCTTTATAAAATGGATACAATAAAACATCCAACCTTCCAAGTGTTCTGACCCTTGTACCTGCAATATACTCATGCAGGAAGAAATAAACAATCAGAAGCTGCATCGCTTCATAAATATTACCAGGTGCACCTGCTGCAATATTTCTTAATGCTCGGCTGTTCTTTAAATTGTATGGCTCTATAGCATCTGCCAGCCTGACTATAAATACCTGCATTGCAGACCAGACTATTCTGCAGGATTCATAAAACACTCTCTGGTTATCTGTCAACTTTTCTCTTGAAGCAGCTTTTTCCACACGTTCTATTATACCTGTAATACCCACATACAAAAGCAACCGGGAATTCGGTGAAGTATGTCCAAAATCACTAATCCCCTGATATGCACCAAATTCATTCCACGCTTCACTCTGCTCCTTATACTCCTCCTGCAAATATGTATCCTGTACTTCCTTTTCCCAGTCCGCACGCTGCTTTTGCATAATCTTTGCACCCAAAAGCTTATCCTGAAAAATATCTTTCTTATCGATAGCAATCGGAGCCTTGGTAAGTATCAACTCAAAGGTTTTCGCCTTAATCAATGCCTTTGGCTTTCCTGCCATATCCTGTAATAATTTCTCATATGCTGTTATCAATGCAGTTTCATCCACTCCGTCCTGCACAATCCAATTAATCTGTTCAAACTGCTTCTCCAGCTCTTTTCTGTTTGTTTCAAATGCACCAAGCTTCATATCCATCCTCCTGCTCATTGATAGAATTTTTATTACAAATTCATTATAGTACGCTAAATAAATTACACAAGATACAGAACAACACAACAGGACATTTCGACACTTATATATTTGATTTCGATTGCAAATACAGATGAAACATGCTAAATTGTAAATAAAGAAACCAGTACAAACCAACTCTATGACTTTTATATATTAAGGATATTTTATGGAAACATTTTTACATACGCAGCTTACCATTAATAATTTTAATAATGTTGTTTACGTGGCTCCCGGCGCAGGAAAGCCTGTCCACGAAGACCGTCCCTTTCATGGTCTTGTCTATTATCCGAAACAGACCCCCCTTTTCGTCTTTGACAATGGCATAACCATTGCATCTACTGAACAGTGCATCATTTACTTGCCCAAACACTCCAACTACCGGGTTGGACACATTTCAAATTCTGCAGAGACTGCATGCTATGCTATCAATTTTGACTTGTCAGAAGAACTATCTCAGGAAAGCTTTGTTATGAAACTCAAGACTAACACAAAAATTCAGACCATGTTCCATTCCTGTGAAAAAACATGGTCTAAAAAAGATGCCGGATATTATGCAAAATGCATGTCCCTGCTTTATGAAATCATATACATGATGCAAAATGAACTGCATACCACTTATCTATCACCTTCCCACAAGCAAAAGCTTACACCAGCTATAGAATACATCCAATCCAACTACCTGACCGAGGAAATAAATATTTCTTTCCTGGCCTCCCTGTGCAACATGGGAGAAACTTACTTTCGTAAGCTTTTCCACAGTCAGTATCATGTATCTCCGGTAAAGTATATTAATGCTTTGAAAATTGCCAGAGCCAAGGAACTCATCACCTCCGATATGTATTCTATCAGAGAAGTGGCTACATTATCCGGCTTTCATGATGACTGCTATTTCAGGAAGATATTCAAACGTGAAACGACACTTTCACCTAATGAATATCTAAAGGCGAATTACAGGTCATGATTTCGTTGTCCATTTGTATTCTCTGCTAATATTTTTCTATATTTCGCAGGAGTACAATAGTTAAATTTTCGAAAAGTTTTAATAAAATAGGAAACCGTGCAGAAACCTGTTTCGTAAGCTATTTCCGCAATATTTTTGTCTGTAGTTTTCAACAGTATTTCTGCATGATAGACCCTTACAAAATTTAGGTAATTAATAAACGAAGTATTTGTAATATTCTTAAAAATTCTACAAAAATGTGATTTGTCCACATTCAAAAGTACACTCACTTCTTCCAAAGTAACCGATTCTAAGTAGTGATGGTTTACGTAATCCAGAACCGGTATAATCTTTGATATATTTTGCAACTGTAGATAGTCCGTTGGCATTGATAAAATATTATTCCTATAAAGATATCCCAACAGTTCATATACATACGCTTTGACAAATATGTCATACGCACCCTTTCTGTTTCTATCCTCTTCACTTATTTTCAAGATACATTGCTCCATCTGCAATTTAATATCAGATTTTATTCGAAACAATATAAAATCCGCTTTTGCTTTATCAATAAAACAGAAAAGATAGTTGTCAAAGTCAGAATCATTTAAATTTAAATCCGTTTTAAATTGCAACAGGATTCCCCTGGAACCAATTGGAGTTAACGTTTTATGTGGAACTCTGCTATTTACAAAAATAATATCTCCTGCTTTCATTTCTACCGTTTGCTTCTTAACAGTAAATATTTTTGCACCCTCTAATAAATAGAAAATCTCAAATTCATTATGTATATGCCAATCGCAGGAGCCTTCCTCCCAAGCAACATCCTGTGCATTGAAAATTTTGATAGATGATTTTTCAATGGAAGGTACAATAATCTCATTATGCATACTTTTCTCCAAATATCAATATTGTTGTATTTTTTGCAAATATATGTATATCATTTTAACACCTGGTGACCGATAATACAATAGAATAACTAATAATATTGAAAGGTTTTTCAAACAAATACATAAAAATTTGGAGGTATCTATATGTTTGATTTATCACAAAATTATGCTATTTCAAGAAAATTAGCATCCCAGGGAATGGTTCTACTAAAAAACGAAAACAAAGTTCTGCCTTTAAGAAACAAAGGAAAGGTGGGTATCGTTGGTAATGAAAATCTGGATTTAATCAGAGGTGGCGGTGGTTCCTCAATGGTAAAATGCGCCTATGTAAAAAATCTACTCGATGGACTCTATGAAAAGGAACAAGAAGGTAAAATTTTGCTTTCTTCAGCTTCTATACAAAGAGCTCAGAGTAAGGAAACCTATACCGTTTCGGAATTAAATGAATTGGCAACAGAAATGGACGTAGCAATTGTCACCATAAAAAGGTGGGCTTCCGAAGGAAGCGACCGCAGATTAGGCAAAGATTCCCTCATCAAGCTTCAAGATCAGGCCTATAGCGGTGAAGCCAATGAAGACATTATTAACAACTATGAAAAAACCGTAGGGTTTTTTATGCCTTCTAAATCTGAACTGGATTTACTTACTGCACTGGAAAGCTCCAACATCCAGAATATAGTACTAATATTAAATATTTCCTCTACCATAGACCTTTCCTTCATCAACAGTTTTTCAAAAATTAAGTCAGTTCTTCTGACCTATCTGCCTGGTATGGAAAGCGGTACTGCAATAGCGGACGTTTTATGTGGAGATGTAAACCCAAGCGGCAAGCTGGTGGATACTATTGCTAATACTTTTGAGGATTATCCTTCCTCTGCTTATTTTGATTATAATCCGGAATACACGGAATATAAAGAAGGCATTTGGGTAGGATATCGTTACTTTGAAACCTTTGCCAAGGAAAAGGTTCTATATCCGTTTGGCTTTGGACTATCCTATACAGAATTTGCATTTAGCAACTATACCTGTAACGTAGATGATGATCTTATAACAGTAACTGTAACTGTACAAAACATCGGCGATATGGCCGGTCGAGAGGTGGTACAGATTTACTCCTCTTCCCCGGCAGGAATGTTGGAAAAACCGGCTTTGGAGCTTAGAGCCTTCGCAAAAACAAAGGAATTGCAGCCTGGGGATACAGAAACTCTTTTCCTCTCCTTTAACATAGCAACCATGGCATCTTTTGACGATGTGGGCGCTACAGGTTTTAAGGCTGCCTGGGTTTTGGAAAAGGGAGATTATCAGATATTTGTAGGTGATTCTGTAAGAAGTACATATTATTGCGGCACATATACTGTTGAAAACACTTATGTTACAGAACAGCTTACCCTTCGTTTTGATGGTTCTGATTATGTTAGTCCTGTGGTTTCCACTACAGATGAGGAATTTGGCAAAGACAAAGGCCTGACCCTCTATGATGTGTCCGAGGGCAACTGTACCATGCAGGAATTTGTAAAGCAACTTAATGTAAACCACTTGATTTCCCTTGCACAAGGTCAGCCACCTGCCTTTCCTCTTGGTACTGCCGGCGTAGGAAACTTAAAACATTTTGGTGTGCCAAACCCACAGACTGTTGATGGTCCGGCTGGTATTCGTCGTTCTGTTAATACAACCTGTTTCCCTTGCGGCACCTTGATTGCTTGCTCCTGGGATAAGGAACTTCAATTCGCAATGGGTAAAGCAATGGGCTTCGAAGGCGTTTCAACCGGCATAGACATCCTCTTAGGACCAAGTATGAACATCCATCGAAATCCTTTATGCGGCCGAAACTTTGAATACCTTTCTGAAGACCCATTGGTAACCGGAAAAACCGCTGCTGCTATTGTAAATGGTGTACAAAGCGAGGGGTTATGCGCTACCTTAAAGCACTTTGCTGCAAATAACTGCGAATTCCATCGTCTGGACAATAATAGTATCGTAGGCGAACGTGCATTACGCGAAATATACTTAAAAGGTTTTGAAATTGCTGTAAAAGAAAGTAACCCAGCCTTTATTATGACTTCCTACAACAAGCTTAACGGAACTCATACCTCCGCAAACGCTCAGTTAATGACCGGTGTACTGCGTGATGAGTGGCATTACGAAGGTGCCACAATGACAGACTGGAGAAACCATGCACCTTTGGAAGAAGAAATTATGGCCGGTAATAATATTAAAATGCCTTACGGATATCCTGACCAGGCTGCACGCGCTCTTGCAAGTTACCAAAAAGGTGAGCTCAGTTTGGAAAGATTACAGCAAAATGCCATCTGGGTACTCAAGGCCGTTATGAAAACCAGTTGTTTCCGCAAAAAGGATTTTGGAAAAAAGCACACACTGCATGAAGGTGTAAATGAAATCTCAGCTATGGATGTAAACGGCATCTCAAGCACCAGAATTTTCCAAGATAGACGTGAAGATGGCACTTGGTACTTACATCGTCTTGGCAGAGATCAACGTGCTCAAAGAACCTTCTTGTTCTATACCATCATCGCTCCAAAGGAAGGATATTACACCATCTCTGCTGAGTTATCTACCAATTGTACTAAAACCCAAATTTGGTATTTCAATACAGATGGTGAAAAACTTGCAACGGTGTATTGCGATAATGCTGTAGATGAAAATGCATGGTACAAACTTGATGCAAAAATTCATTTAGAGCAAGGTGAGAATGTTCTGAAAATGGTATTTACCAATGAACCATATACAGAATATGAATATGCCGAGTGGTCACCTATCCCTAAAGAAGATGTGAAACTGGCAAAATTATTTATTACTGCAGAGTAATAAAACCTATACATTAAAAATACCACCAAGGCAAAGAAAATCCTTTAACTTGGTGGTATTATGTATTTTGAAATAAGATGCTCTTTACACTCTTTCCACGATATCGCCTAAAAATCATCGCGGTGATGGGTCTGGGATGCTCCTCCAACCGATACTTCTTTACCTTAAAAGGCCGCAAAGCACGGATAAACACCAGACACTCCGTATTGCTCATCTGCTCCACCTGTATCCGGCTCATCAGCTCCCTTCCTATTTGCCGGAGCCTTCTTAAAAGTCAAATACTGATGATAAGCATAGGAAGCCGGATTCGCATCTCCCAATGCCTGAAACAGCCTATCAAAGTCTGTTTCTTCTGCGTAGGGTGCATATCTATCGGTAACCTTTCTATCTACACTTAATAAGATGCACTCAATCGGGAGGTTGAGAAAAAATCACATATAACTATCTAAAAGAAAACACCTGCTTCAGCAATGGCTGTGCCCCAGTCTCTGGATCCATTTCCATTACCAAAATATCCTTCATATATTCATCCCATTGCTTTACAACATCGCTTTCTCTCTGCCAAGATCAATTATTGATACAATTGAAGCATTCATCATTCTACAAAGAATTCCCGGTAGGCTGATGCCTCTTTCGGAAAAGTTCCATGTGGAACAAGGGAAGGAACATGCTGTACTTTAAAAGCATCTGATATTCCGGATAATGTAATCAGAGTACCACCCAGCTGACCCGGTGCATGATAATCATACTGTCCGGTTTTCAGACCAAATACCCATTTGATGGAATCGTAGGTAATGCAGGTGGTAATTTTGTGGCAGTGTCCTACAAAGACGCCATCAATCCTACACCGGTGAAGTGTCTCGCGAAAGCTTTCATCTGTGTTTATGTACTTCACAGGTTCCAAGTGAAAACCGAAATCATCATCTGCCTGGGCTACATCTACCCCGATCATATAGAGTGGTATGGTTTCCTCTGTGCAATAGCCCTTGGCAAGCTCTGCTTTGCCAAACCAGTCCACAGGAATATGGAAGGCCAGAAAGCCCGGCACTTCCCTTCCTGTCACCTTTTTCAGCACTGCTGCCTTCTGACGCATTTCCTCCAGCTGGTCCGGATAAATACCGGCCTCTTTTATTACCGATGGGTCAATGGAATGCCTGCAGCCATTGGAATCCAGCATATACAGCACTCGTTTCAGCTCTCCGCCGCAAGTAATGCCAATTGTAAAATTGCTGTTTCCGGATACCTTGCCGCGGCGGAACATGCAGTATCTGCTTGAGGCATATAACTCACACTGCCGCTCCACACCGATGGCAGCCTCGTTATCATGATTACCAAACACCAGTGTCCATGGTATCCTGAAGGCATCCATAAACCGGATAAAATCTCTCAGGCTTTCTCCGCTGTCATCAAACTCTCCATAGACAACATCTCCCGTTATAAAAATCATATCCGGTTTTGTCTGTGCCACCAAGCTGCGAATATGAGCATAGCACTGCTGCTCCACATTTTCTCTGGTCCAGGCTGCTTTTTCATCCAAACGAAGCCTGTTCTCAGTGCGGCACTGGCCTGCATCAATCACTTGCATATCCGTAAGCTGTAGCAAGCGGATTTCAGTTCCCTTCCGCTCCTCACCAAGCTCTAAAACAAAATCACAGCCTCCGGCAAAAAGAGAGTCTTCCTTCGAGTCTTTTCCATAAATAGTAAACATATGTAACCTTCCTTAAAATTATTATTCCCTATACATTAAAGTTATATTTTTCTGTTTCATGAAAGAAACCATGATTTCAGAAAAATCTTTTGGATATCTAATAACATATTTTAACTTTTCAAAACAGTTAACCATTTATAAAAGCACTCCTTTTCATCAGATAATCAGTTCTTCACATTCAAATAAGCTGTTATTTTCATAGAGTACTGTTTTTACTTCATACTTGCCAAATACTAAAGGCAGTTTAGTGCTATTCACAGTAAGGACTGTCTCTGCCTGCTCTTCCGTATTATTCAGTAATCTGAACAGAATAGCATCTCTTTCATCCGCCTTTTTTATTGTAACAACCGCTACTGTTTCATCTTCAAGGAATACTTGAAATTCAGAAAGAGTATTACCTTCTGCACGAATTGGAAAAATATTGAGTCCATAAGGCGTTTGCACGAATTCCTGTGTTGATCTCTCTAAATGATTTTTATTCAATACTCCCAGACGGAAAGAATAGGTATTTTCTCCCTGATCAATCTTCTTTGTAAATCTTCCCAATGGAAACAGTTGTCTGTCTTCTATCGGATGTGTGCAATAGGTTGCACCTCGAACAAGCGACATGTAAATAGCACCATCCTCGAAATGATTGCCATATACACCACTATTCATAAGGGCAAGAGCATCTGTACCATTTTCCACTGCCACAAATCTATGTGCCACATTTTCCCGTGCATCCATAAAGAGCTTTTCAGTACCAAATGCGGTCTGGCCAATAAAGCTTCCTTCCATACATACCGGTACTTTTAATTTGATAATTTTATCGATATCACCCATGAAAAGCGTCACATCCACATCCACATAATCATTGTTTTTGTAGATTTTGTAGCCAATACGTGCCTTTGTACTATCCATTTCGAAAAAGGCTTCAATCCCAAGATAAATATCACCATCTTCTATAACCTGTATGCTTTTCATCTTATCAAACACGCCTGTTGGCTTTTTGCTGAGTCTAAATGGCTGCTCGTTTGTCCCAAGACGATGCAGTTGATCTTTTCCCATGGCCCATGGATCAGAATTATCATCAAAGGCCACTAATTCAAAACCGTTCTTTACATAATCAACACCATCAATATTGTATTTTTTCAGGAGTCCTGTTTCCGCATCAATCTCCACATACTTATGTCCGTTATCGAAAATCAGATTTTCAGAGGCAGGCTTTTCTTCTTTTTCTTTGTATTCAATGTAAATACTGTATCTGCGCATAGACAGCGGAGCTAACTCGGCTTCGAAAATAATTCTCTTTCGCCAGTCCAGACTGAAATTACTCTCTTCCTTGATAACCTGAAATACAACCGGCTCGCCCATATCATCCACTACTGTGACAGAAGAAAGCTCATCTAAACTCCAGTTCTGGTCTGCCAGCATAAATTCGCATTCCATATTCCCTTTCCACTCATAGGCATTTGGATTAAACAGAATAATCGGATACTCTCCATCCTTTGCCGGTGAGAATTCTTTTGCCAATGCAAAATATGCTCTGGTCTTTAGTCTTTCTGCTTCTAACAGACCATGATCCAACAGTTTCAGACCATTATCTTCCCCGCACTGTATGGAAGTTCCCGGCAAGACATCATGAAACTCCGCATTTAACAAATCCTCTGTTATTTCATGTATCTTTTCTTCCGGATACTCTTTTAAAAGACCTTTTGCATAGGCTACCGTCAACATCTTTTCTGTCAGATATAGTTCGTTTTCCAGCTGTGCATGTTTTCTCTTTACCCGCTGCATAGAGGTATAACAACCAGGCATAGAAATACGCAAAGACTTGTCAAATACTACATCCGGCTCCATCTTCGCAAAAAAAGCTTCCGGTGTTGAATGAATGTACTGACATTCCGATGTCTCCATCATTTTTTGAATATCAAATAAATCCTTATCCGAAGGACCGCCACCGTGATTTCCTATGCCCCATAAAACGAGGCATAAATCATGCTTATTTTCTCCGCTCCTCTGCCGAATTACCTCTGCAGAGTTACCCAACGGTGTATTATAAGCATTACTTCTGACTGCCTTAATTTCACTGCCATCCAGTCCCCTCCAAATGAAATGCTCATCTGGAAGCGTGAGCTCATGTGGATAAGGTCTCATGAAAATATAACTGTCCTGTCCACATTTTCTAATAATCTGTACCAGACCCACACTGTGACCAAACGGATCAAAATTGATTGCT
Organism: Lachnospiraceae bacterium; assembly: GCA_017521985.1. GTDB lineage: Bacteria > Bacillota > Clostridia > Lachnospirales > Lachnospiraceae > RGIG6307. Next base: position 29,286 of record JAFXAZ010000053.1, on the reverse strand, counting down.
GTCGTTGGGCACACACCAAATTTCTCTTTAAAATACCGCTTGCCTTCCTGAATTTGACGTACAATACTTTCCCCGGAAGGCATATTGCAGTCCGGCTGCAGATACCAGCCACCCATAATATGCCATTTTCCGGATTTTACCAACTCTTTAATCTTCATAAAAAGCTCTGGTGCATACTCTTCTACATATTTATATACTGTCACTTCATTATGACAGAATATATAATCATATTTCTCCGTCAGATTAACCGCTGACTGGAAAGTAGACAGTACAGCACTTACGCCCTCCTGCCAGTCCCATTGCCAAATAGGATCAATATGAGCATTACATATTAAATGTATCTCTTTCATCACTTACCTCCCGAACATTACAAAACAATTGTCTTCATTCCATTGTCCCGGTTGCAATTAATATTACCAGTATGCATTCCAATCCGGATTCTGGCTCCTATGCAATGCCTCCATAGCATAATAATCTCCCCAGATACTACATTCTGGCTGATGTCCTACCTTTCTGTTATACATAGAATTCATAATCAAACCATTGGAATCCATTAAGCCTTCCGTAGTTTGTTTGTTCCGCAATGCCTCCAACATTTCCAATGCTTTAGCTTTATACTCCGGATTTGGATGATACTTCTCCATTTCAAGAATACCGCAAATTGCTATGGATGCAGCTGAGGTATCGCGAGGCTCATTTCCCTCAGTAAAAATCATATCCCAATAAGGAATTTTATCTTCCGGAAGTTGGTTAAAGAAAGCATCTGTTACCCCATTAAATTTCTCAAGAATACTATCATCTTTTAAATATTTATAATTGAGTGCCAAACCATAGATGCCCCATCCCTGACCACGTGCCCACATGGAATTATCAGAATATCCCTGCACTGTGGTAGCCCTTAGTGGAGCCCCTGTTTCAATATCAAAATAGTAAGTATGATTTGTAGAAAAATCTTCACGAATCACATACTTTGCCGCTGTTCTAAAATGCTTTTCTGCAATCTCTGCATAAATTCTCTTTCCTGTAAGCTCACTTACTTTATAAAGCAACGGTAAATTTAACAAACAATCAATGATTAGTCTATAAGAGTTTGGATTATTGTCTATTGCACCCCATGCTTGAATAAATTCACCTTTTTCACGAAATCTGCTTATAAGATTGTCCGCTGCCAGTATAGCCGCCTCTAATGCCTTCTCACTCTGATACAAGCCATAAGAAGCAAGACAAGACGGACTGTAAAGGAAACCCATATCATGATGATTTACCGCTTCTTTCTTTACGATTCTGTCATACAAAATATCCACTTGTTTCAAGGACTCTTCCTTGTACTTATCGTGACCTGAATACTCGTAAGCCAGGTTCAACATTCCTCCCCAGAAACCATCCGTCCAATCCTTACCGCCTGTTGGATAATAACAATAATCCTTACTCTGAGATCCCGGAATACTGCCTTTCATATCTGTGATAAGCCTGTCAACTTGTCCCAAGAAATATTTTTTTAAACTTTCCATTGTCCTTATCCCTCCTTCTGTTTCATCTCACAATAAAAAGGATGCTCTTTCGCCTTTTCTTATACAATACTCTTTGGATCCTATGATTACTTTTGCATCAACGGCGCATATAATATCTACTTTGTTTTCCCTGCGTTCAACCTTTGTACCGTTATATTCAACACATACATAATTCACTTCATTCAATATATGTGGTTTTATGATCAAACCTTCCTCGTTTATCTGAATTCCGCCAACATATCGGTATAACCAGTTGTCTACTTCACTGTACATATGATGGTTAAGAGATTCTTTCATGTTCCAAAATTCACAAAAGGTAGTTGCTCCATTATTTATCCAATAAGCATAGCTGGGAGCCACCGGATTGGCAACCATTCTATAAATCACATCTGTATATCCATTATCAGATAATGCGTTGAAAATACATTTTGTTCCTGCCGTACCACAGTCAATAAGATAGCTGTTTTCTTGTACCAGTTTTGCCAAACACTCTGCCGCATATGGTATTTCGTCCTGCTCTAATAATCCGTAATATATCGCACAAGCCCAAAACGTTTGAAACGTTTTCAGGTGTTCCTTATCTGACTTGTTCCAGAAAGCATCTCTCCATGCAACTCTTATCTGTTCTGCTTTTTCATACCAATAGGAACTGTCTTTTCCCAACACTTCTGCAATTTTGGCCATTGTAAGAGCATCTACATAAAAATATGCAGTATCTACAATCTCTGTTGGGCATACAGGCGTACGTACCGGCGCCCAATCTCCGAGGCCAAAGCAGGCAATGTATTGATCCGACATACGTTCAAAATATTCCATGTATCGAACCATATTCTCCCACATATCCTCCATGATAGATGTTTTGCCGGTATGTACATACACTTTCCATGGAATTAATATTAAGGCACTGTCCCACCCTGGACCGGAACCCCAATTATATCCCCACCCTGCAGATGGGATGATTCCCGGGAGCTGTCCGTTTGGTCTTTGAGCATCCTTGAAGTCACGAAGCCATTTTGCATAAGCTTGCACCATATCAAAATTCATTAAAGACTGATCCGCAGACCACCACGCATCACCAGTCCAGCCATTTTGTTCTCTGTGAGGGCAATCCGTTGGAATTCCCACATAATTAGACAAAGTAGACCTTACAGATGCTTCATGAATTTTATTCAGCATATCATTATCACTATAAAAAGAACCAATTCTCTTTAAATCAGTATGTACCACTTCTGCTACTATAGAAAAGGACTCCGGCGCATTTTCTACCTTAACATAACGAAATCCATGATAACAGAAGGAAGGTCTGAATTCTTCCTCCCCTTCTCCACTCATAATATAAATATCTTCAAAACACACCGATATATTTTCAAATGTCAGTGAAGATTTACAGCTTCCACGCAACTCTGTATCATTTTCTAATGCTTCGTCATATATAAGTTTTATTTCCTGTCCTTTTTCACCAATCGCTGTTATTTTTGCCCATCCACTTATATTTTCACCAAAATCATATATACCTGCTTTGCAGGAGATAGGTTCTATTGTTCTCACGACACGAATTGGTGGCATATCCACAGTTTCCAGCACACCGCCAGGTTCATGAGTAATTTTTGCATTTTCCCAATCTGCATCATCATATCCCGGCATATCAAAACCTTTTCTCTGCAAAGAGGCATCGAAAATTTCTCCCTGACGCATATGATTATATACACTTGGACCACTTACACACTTCCAGCTTGTATCCGTCCTGAGTACTTCTCTCTTTCCTGATTCAAACTCCATTTCCAGCATTACTGCCAACTTGGGATTATCTCTCCATGGTGCAAAGGCATCATTCCACAATATCCTGTTGTCATTATAAAATCCATTTCCTGCATGAACACCAATAACATTCTTTCCCTGTCTCAGTAAATCGGTCACATCATATACTTGATATATTACTCGTTTGTCATAGTGCGTAAATGGAGTACATAAAACATCCTCTGTTACAGACTTCCCATTTATACTGTACACACCTAATCCCAATGCACAGATAGACAGTTTTGCATAACGTACTTTTTCTGAGATCATAAATTCTTTTCTGAATAGAATACTTCCATTTAGCTTATGTGCTATCAGGGGCATCATCGTTTCCAAAGACCCTAATGTAATCCATCTTGAATTTATCATAGTTCCATTCCTCCCCTTTTCCATACATTAGCAAGTTATAATTCTTAGACATTTTTTTTAATGCCGAAAACCCTTGATTTTACGGGTTTTCTCGTTGTTTATGGTTTTAGCACCAATGTTTACAAAAACACTGGTGCTTAGCCAAAATACTATTCCTGAAGTAGCTCGTATACTTTACAGTTATCCAATTCAAACTGAGTTGAAGGATCTCTAACCAGAAAGCGTACTAAATCATTAATATTGGTAACATACGTCTTCAAAGCATTTGGAATGTCTCCCTGTGAAATCACAGAATCATCCAAATACAAATCATATTTTCCTGTCTTATAATTACACTTCATTGCTATGTTGTACCATTTATTTGTGGACAGCGCTTTTTCTTCACCTTTGGTACCAACAAGATCTTTAAGTACATTGCTGTCCACCTTAAACATCGTTACCGTCGCCCTGCTATCACCTTTATGATATCTCAATTGCACAAAGAATGTTGAAGTCACCTTCTCCGGAATCCTTAAATCAAACTCATACACCACATATTTTCCGGTCATATCAGATGTAGCTGTACTGTCATTCCAAGAGTTCTGATGCCAACGCATATCCAAATAAACCTCGTTGCCGCTTTTTATACCCGTATACGCCATAACTCCTGAGCTAATGGAGTAATTCGCATTGTTAGTTGTAAATCCCTGTCCGGTCGCTCCTTTCCACGTTTGAACACAGGAATTGTCTGCGAAATCAAGGTTGCATAATACCTTTTTGTCTGCCTTTACTGACACAACATCAGAAAGTTTACTTTCTGCACCATATGCTGAAACTTCACAATAATAATAGGTTGTACCAAGCTCAGTCGGTGTCACTTTATATGTTGCACTGGTTGCACCACGAATCTCTGTTGCACCCGTCTTATCAGCATCTGTGCAGCTATACCACTGATAGGTTACTGCCGCATTCTCAGTTGCAGTTGCTGCTACTGTAAGGGTAGCTTCAGCATTCACTTCCACTGTTGCTCCTGTAGGCTGTGTACCAATAGTGATTACCGATGTCGGTGTATCAATAATTTCACCTGTATATTTACCTTCGTATACTTTGATATTATCAAGTGCAAATACAGAATCTGTTATTAATTCAAATCGCAACAAATCATTAACCTTCGCTTCATTAAAAGCATCGATATTTTGCATTGTTACATCTTTTTTCAAAGCTCTGTTGTTTACATACACATCCTGCTTTCCGGTTGCAAAGTCACAAGCAATCGTTATTGTATATTCTCCCGCAGTTAATTCTTTTAAATCTATTGTTTCTGTTCCTTCAACAAGCTTCAAATTATTTTTGTCCACCTTACAAAGCAGCGACAGCTGTCTGTCAGATGCTCTAAGTAATACCTTGAAGTTCGCTTGATTACCTTCCTTAATTTTTAAATCAAACTCATATACCAACTTCTTTTGGCTCAAATCAGAAGTAGAACTAGCATCTTCCCAAGCTTCATCATTACTGAATCTTGCATCCACATTTCCGGATGAAGTTGAAATGCACAGTTCCTTATCGGTACTGTCATTTTCGTCTTCTTTAATTGAGTATCCAGTGTTTTCAAAGCTGATAGCAATACCCTGTGTTGCTCCTGCACCTTTCCACTTAATCGTACTGAAGTTTTCCTCATCGAAAGTTTCTGCGAAGGAAATTACCGTCGCTTTTACAGACACCACATCTGAATCAACACTCTTTGCATCTTTTGCAGATACTTTGCAGTAATAATAAGCAGTTCCTGCTTCTGCTGGTGTCACTTCATATGTCGCACTGGTTGCACCATCAATCGCTGTTGCAGCCGTCTTATCAACATCTGTGCAGCTATACCACTGATAGGTTACTGTCGCGTTATCGGATGCAGTTGCTGCTACTGTAAGGGTAGCCTTTTCACCAACCCTTACTCCTACTGCGGTAGGCTGTGTACCTATGGTAATTCCTGGTGTCGGTGTTTCTTCATACCAATCCGGCTTGTTACCCTCATATACCTTGACATTATCAATATCAAATTCCGCAGTTGTGGCTTTGTCATAATGGAAACGAATAAAAGCATTCATTGCTGATGGTTTAAGATTGCTCCAGTTAGGAATCTCAATGTCAGCTGCAATCTTATTATTATTTACATAAACATCACGCTTTCCTGTGCCGTATTTATTCACTACAGCAATCTTATAGGTCTTACTATTCTCCATTCTTATTTCATCTGTAACACCCTGAAATGTCAGAACGTTATCATCCACAGAACATATATGGCAATATTTTGTACCGCCATTTTGAGACCTTAAGTTTACTCTCAGACCTCCTATGGTATTAGGAATCAGATCAAACTCATACACCACTGACATTCCGGTTAAATCTCTTATAGTTGATTCATCTGTGTGTGTACTGAGACTACTCCACCTTGTATTAACCTGATATATTTCATTGTCAGCCTTGATTTTCAATGTAGTATTTCCCGTCTGCGCATCTTTGACTGCATTAGCGGTACCTAAGGCTACATAAACACCGTCTGCTCTACTAAAATTCTGATGCAGATAATCCGGTGTCTCGCCTGTGTACTCAAAATCTTCCTCGTAGCCCATGTTCAGTGCGTAATTCACCTTAAATCCAAAGGTAACCTCTGCATCTCCAACCTTCACCGTTTCTGTGGCAGTCAGTGTATTAACATCCTCCGCTGCCTGCGCCTGCAATGCATTTGACGACAAGCCCGCCAACAGTACACATGCCGGCACGAGAACCAGGATACCCTTTAATTTCTTTCGATAGACCACGCAAAGTATTCCAACAGTGCCAAGGGATATTACAAGTAATATAATCCAGAGTAACAAATTACTGTCATCACTTGTTGCAGTCTGCTCCGGTGTCTGTGCATCGGTTGACTCTTCGTTTCCATCACTGTAATTATCGTCTAATGTTGACTCATTATTATCAGTAGCATCACCACTTGCTTTTGCAATAATTGTAAATCCAGAATACACACTGCGTCCCTCTGTATATCTAAGTGTTACTGTATGCTTCCCAGCAGACAATGTTTCCAAATACGCATTCTTGAATTCTACAATAGTAGAACCCTCTGCAACAGTATAGTTAGAAGCATCAACCTCTTTACCATCCATGTCCACGCCTACGAGTTCATCATATTCGCCGGTACAATGAATGATTACCACCTCATTACTGTTCTTCGTGTAACTTGTATCTGTACTTTCAATTATAATCGTTACATCCTTGCCTCCATCTGGAGTAGGGCTTGGAGTCTCTTCTGTTCCCGGAGTTGGTGACGGAGTTGGAGTCTCTCCAGACTCTACAACCGTACTGGTAAATACCACTTCACCAATATTATTCCAACCGGTTGTCGTACCTTGTAAAGAGTTACCGTTACAGCCAATCTTAATGTACTTTGCTGTTACGCCGCCCAAATCAAACTGTTCATATGCTTCTGCACTGCCGATTGCTGTGCCTCCGGACTTGCCGGAATATATCTGCGTATATTTTACACCGTCTGTTGACACACTTACATTAAAGTATGTAGAACGAATGTGTCCGTTCTTAAACAAAATCAAAAGATTATCTACATTTGCAGTTTCTTCTAATTCAAATAAAATCCAGTTGCCAATTCCTTGGGATGTCCAACGAGAGGAGATATTCTGGTCAAGGCTCTTCCATGCCACATTACCTACATTTGCTTCCGGTTCCGCACTTGCCTCAACTGCAATTACCTGCAATGCCTCCATATTGTCAAAACCAACCGGCACCACTGCCACAGGTAATTCTACCAGATTCACGGTATAAACGGTATATACATTTGCCTTTTCTTTATCTTTTACAATAATAGAGGTAGTACCTCCATCTGTGGTCGTAGCATTTACCACTTCATAGGTGTATTTGCTTTCGTCCACGGTTACAACAGCAGATGGAACACTGTCATACTTTCCTTCTACGCAAAGGAAGGTTGCCTGATTTGCACTATCAAATTTTACTTCACGTCCGTCAATAACTACACTCTGTACTTCCGGTTTTGCAGCAATCTTACCTTCCTCTATCTTCCAGTCAGATATGCTCTTATCATAGTCCTCAACAGATGTACTGTTCACACCTACAGGAGTAAGTTTGGATGTAATAGCTACATCTCCGCTTGCACCGGTCAGTTTAATTGCAATTCTATTGACACTCGGATCCTCAATGTCAGATGTTCTGCTCGTAGTGCCTCCTGTAATCGGACTTGTACTGGTTTCCATTCTTATAGATGGTCCTACAGATAATTCTGCTGTACATGTGCCGCTTGTAACAAATTCTAATGTTACCTGCTTGCCGGACTTAGTCAGTGTTGCTGCATTTCCATCTTCCGCAATTTCTACAGATGCATCTGTCTGCATAAACCAATATACGGTGGAGTCATCCTTAGATAAGGAAATCTCATCACGTACTACCAAGCTGGTTCTGTCATCTGTAAAGAAGAAGCCTCTTACTGCACCGGATGCATTTTCAGCATAATTCTCAGTCATATCCAGCACTGCAATACCACCCTTATTATCGCTTTCAAAACGAGTCAACTTTGCAGTAGAATTAATTACCTGACCTGCACTGTTATCCGGATTGATAACGATGGTATTGTGTGCTTCGGCTCTTGAACGGTAAAGCAGCCAACGTTTGCCCTCTACGTGATATTGTGCCGTCACATCAGTATCGTAAGGCGTGCTGCCCAGTTCCTTTGCCCATCTGACACCTGCATAATCATATACAAAAGTACCACCATCTACCTGGGCATGACATAGCTGTGTACTTCCTCCATGAATAGCTGCATAGGTAGTTACTCCGTCCGTCCATTCATCACGAAAAGCTGCTACACCCTCTGTCCAGTATACGCTATCCAATGGCATGCTTATGGAGCCTTCCTGAATATCTGTATCGTACCAGAGTAAAGAAAGTACAACGTTTTCATTATCAAGCATTTTTCCATGATTCATTTCCAGTACTCCAGAAGTGATATTCTCATCGCCATATTTATTGGATAAGTAGAACAATTCCGGTACATAATAATTTTCCGGTGATCCATCCCCATAGTTAAAGATCCCCAGATCAGACTGCATGCTTAGAATATAATTAGCTGCTGTATTCAATCCCTCACAGACATCAAGACTAAAGCATGTACCAAACATGGTTTCCAGAGAAGACAGCATCTTGGAAGTATACTGTGTGGCATATTCCCAATAACCCGGTCCTTCTTTCCATGCACCCTCCGGACCATATTCTGTCAGCATAATATCGGCTGCTCTAATTGCTCCTGAAAGAATATAAGAACTCTCGTCCGGGTATACATCCATAAATGCCATGGCTCCCATTGCAAAGCCGCCATTTAAAACAATATTGTGGTTAATACCGGACAGAACAGCTCCGCCTAGCTTACCCTTATTGCTCTGATATGCCATTGTCGCATCATAAAAGCAATTCTTATAAACAGCCTTTTCAATGGTTTCTCTCTGTGTTTCACTAAGTCCTTCATACATCCAGTCATAACCGATTGCTACCGCTGCCATCATTTCTGCCGGGTCCAAATCATGCTCCGGATGCCAGTCCTTAAAGTTTGATACCGCATACAAATCCACCCATGCACGGTCTACATACTTGGTATCTCCTGTTAGTTGATATGCCATACCGAGTGTGTACATATGGTCTAACATATCTCTGGATACATAAAGTAATCTAACATTATCTCTTAATTCGTATTTCAGGGCCTCTGTACTTTCTTCCACCAGATAATCAGCTGCGGTTATGAGCTGCTGATACCATGTGTTCATAAGAGTATTGTTCTGTACTTCTTCCTTGATTCTTGCAAAATCCGATGCTGTAGCCTGAATTCTCGGGTGCTGACCTTTTACATCAGAGCTTTTGTATGTTGTCAGAATGGTTGATGCTGTAGGTCGTTCAAAAAGCAGATAATCGTTTAGATTTTGCAAAGCAGTACGACTGCTGAATACGCTGGAGGTGTCCCACGTTTCCGTTGGCCAGCTAAATGTACTGGCTCCGGCAATCATCATGCCATCGCTTTTTGCCTCTGTATCAATAGAAACAACCTTTTCCAGAATTGTTTCAAAGAAATACTGCGCATCAATTGCAGGCTTTTCACCACTTTCACCGGTGATTGTTGAAATCTTACTGCTATCCGCCTCTCTACTATTGATCGTTACCTTGTTGGTGGTACTATCAATTGCATATTCAACGCCTAAAACAGTACATATTTCGTCAATAGCTACCAAATAACCGCTTCCCGTTGCCACAGGTGCAGTCTTCAGCAAAGTCTTCACACCATCCTTATAGACCATGCCGTTTCTCGTATGAAGAGAAATATACCTTGTAAGCAGCTCGTCATACTGACTGGTTGCATATTTTCCATTGTAGGATGCCTGTGTGAAAATGGATTTATCCGGGTCAATTTCAATTACGACTTCCGGTTCAATCAAATCCTCACAGGGCTTTGTACCTTTATACACTCTGACATTGTCGATCAAAAACTCTGTAGAGTCGTTTAAATTAGGACAATAAAATCTCAGCAAACTTGCAATGTCGGAATCGCCAAAGCCGGTTTCCATTGCAATATTGTTTTTCACCAGCGTCCCACCAATATAGATGCTGCAAACTCTGGCTGCATAGTTATATGCCACTGCAATGTTGTACCATGTGTTATCTGCCAAAGTAGTACCTAAGTCCACGCCCTTCGCAGAAACCACACCGTCATCAATCTTGCATATTTGGGAATATTTGGAATTCGTATCTTTCAGCTGTACGACAAAATATGTTTCGGCGGCATTTAAAAGCTTAACATCAAAATCATACACCACGTAGTCATAATCCGTGTTAATATTCAACAGGTCGATATGAAAATCTGTTCCATTGTTTCTGAAAAATCTCAATACCTTGTTGTCTTCGTTTCCGGGCTCGTCAATCCACTCTATAACATTGCCATGGTAAGCTATAACAAATGGTGGTGCGAGTTCCAGATCTGTCTCATAGATTTTCTCGCCTTGTATTATAGGCACAAAGCTTACAGAAATCTCTTTAGAAGCGCCTGCAGCAAGGGAGCCGATGATCAGGCTGTCGTTTTCTCCTATTCCTAAACCGTATCCTTCCGGAGTGATCCCCTCCAGTGATACGTCTGCCACTGCAAAATCATTTGTATTTTCTACTTTCACTGTTGCAGTAATGGTTTCACCCTGACTGTATTCTGTTTTGTCCGGTGTGACTGTCAAAGAGATACCATCCTGCGTAACCGGTGCTGCCGCCTGAGTCGGCAGGGCTGTTGAAACACACATTACCAAGGTCAGTAATATGGTCAGAATTTTTTTAAATCGCTTCATTGTTCCCTCCTTATAATAAAAGAAAACTTATCGCATTAAACTATCAATATACAAACGGAGCCTGAAACAATTCGCTATGATTTCTTGAATTGTCTCAAACTCCGTCCATTACTCAAATAATTATATAATCATTTATTTTGGTATCGCTTCACATTATACAATTACTGATTCCATCTGTCATATGCAGCCTGATATACTTCAAGTACCTCATCAATACCCATAGTTTCAATAGCCTTGCAGTATTCATCCCAACCTGTTTCAATGTCTACAATACCGGTAATGAATTTATCTCTCATTTCTGTAACATGCTTCTGAATATCAGTGTATCTTGTTGTAATAACATCCTGCTCATCTGTTGTGAACTTAATGAAACTTGCCGGAAATACTTTAGAAGCATCACAAGCATATGGGAATATATTATCTCTGAAACCAATCTGTCTTGCCTGAGCATTACCAGGTGTAGAAGTAATATAACCTTCCAAATCAGTTGCACGACCTGCATTATTTACAATCAAGGTACCGTACTGGTATGCTGTAAAGCTATCGAAGCCTTCTGGAGTAACCAGTTCATAAGTACCATCGTCATTCTTGATGTAATCAACGCCTTCAATACCATAGCAGAAGCTCATACCGTGTAAGCCGGAACCTTCTACTACTTCTTCTGTTGCGTACATAATATCAAGTGCCTGTACCAATGCTTCAAGATTCTCAGATTCTGCATTCAGATACATACCGCCCTTAGATACAATAAGCTGTCTTAAAACTTCCTGATCATCAGAGTATTCACTTGTTAACGGTGCCATTACGCTCAGGTGCATTTCACCATCTGCAAAATCCTCAGGCATTAAGCTGTGAGCTTCATCTGCATAGAATACGGTATCACCGCTGCGAGCCAGTCCGATAGCAACATTGATATCATTGGTCATGTATTCCTGCTGAATCAATTCTTCTTTATAGAGTCTGTTCATAAACTCAAGATAAAGCTTGTACTGTTCAGAAGTACGGTTATATACAACAGTACCTGTTCCGTCATCTTCAAAATCAGGCTGAACACTGGTACCAAATGCAGCATACAGCATAGGACCCCAATACTGTGTTTCCCTTAAAGAGGCTCCACTAAATCCTGCAGTACCGTTCTTTTCCTTATAAGTTTTTAATGCTTCATAGAATTCCTCGGTTGTTTTTGGAACTGGAATGTCGTATTTCTCCAACAGGTCAGTGCGATAATATGCTCTGACTTGTGTTGCAGTTGCAGACGCTTCAATATATGGTAAGCTATACATTTCTCCATTGATTTCTGTCATTGCCTTCTTTGCTTCCGGATACTCCTCAATTGTTTTCTGTAAATTAGGCATTAACTCCAGATAATCATTGTAATCTGCAAATCTGCCACCTAACACACCATAGTCATTCACGATGGTATCAGCCAAAGTTCTGGTGTGGATGAAATCGAATTCCCAATCAGCTGATAAGAAGGTATTGATTGCTTCTTTATCAACAGTAATCCATTCAAAGTTGACGCCTGTGATCTCTGCAACCTTATCCCATACAATAATATCTTTGTATTCTTTTTCTCCTATTACAACACCTGTAACAGTAATTGGTTCGTCTACTAAAGGATATAAAGAATCATTTTCTTCTACCACTTCAGTTGACTGTGAAGTTGACACAGAAGACTCAACTTCAGATTGTTTTGTTTCTGACTCACTGCCATTTGCAGGCTCTGTATTGCCACATGCACATACAGATACTACCATAGCCGTAGCCAAAAGTGCGGAAAGTAATTTCTTTCTCATGATTAAATACCTCTCTTTATATTTTTTATTTATCCTTTTACCGATCCGATCATAACACCCTTCTCAAAAAATTTCTGTAAGAAAGGATATATAATCATAAGCGGTAATGAAGATACTACAATTACAGCGTATTTAATTAACGCCGCCACTTGCTGCTGCTGTGCAGCATATTCATCTCCTCCGGCTTCCATCATTTCTGCGCTTGTCTTCTCTAAAATAAGAATTCTGCGCAGGAACAGCTGTAGGGGCTGGATATTCGCGTCATAGGTGTAGATCATTGCATTGAAATAAGAATTCCAATGAGCCACCGCAAAATACAGTACCATTACACCAAGCAATGCTTTGGATAAGGGAAGGATAATCGTCATAAAGGTTTTTATGTAAGAGGAACCGTCAATATATGCAGCCTCCTCCAACTCCTTTGGCAATCCTAAAAAAAAGGATCGACAGATAATACAGTTATAAACACTGAATGCCCCCAAAATTAACAGTACCCATCTGGTATTGTACAGTCCCAGAGAATTCATCAACAAAAAGGCAGGTACCATACCACCAGAAAAATACATGGTAAACAGGAAAAGCTTCATTATAAATTTCGTTCCCGGTACTTCTGTTTTAGTCATGACATAACCTGCCGGTATGGTTACGAGCAGATTAATCAATGTACCAACTATCGTATAAAACAAAGAGTTGGCATAACCCATCATAATATGTTCATCCTGAAAAACTCTCTTATACCCTTCCAAAGTAAACCCTTTGGGCAACAAAAGTACCTCACCGGATGCCGCTGCAACCGGGTCACTGATCGAAGAGGAAACCACTAAGATCAGAGGATAGAGCACTGCTGCCACAAGCACTAACGAAATGACAGTCACCGCTATATCAAAAGCACTGTTTTTCTTCTTTTTTCTTGTAAACTCCATTAATATTCCCTCCTACGGACAATATGATTCATAAATCTGACTTTTAGAACAGACTGGTCTCGCTTACCTTGCGAGAAATAGCATTTGCTATGCAAAGCATAGTAATGTTGATGAGATTGTTAAATAATCCAACAGCAGTAGAGAAACTGTAGCTGGCATCCACAATACCTCTTTTGTACACGTAGGTAGAAATAATTTCAGATACTTCCACATTCAGACTCGTCTGTAGAAGGTATGCTTTCTCGTATCCAACAGAAGCAATATTGCCCACAGCCATGATCAAAGTAATAATAATCGTAGGCATAATGGTAGGAATGTTGATATGGATGATTCTCTGCATTCTAGTCGCGCCGTCTATGGAAGCCGCCTCATGGAGACTAGGATCTACAGAGGACAATGCTGCTATGTAAATGATGGCATTCCAGCCCATTTGCTGCCACACACCACTCCATACATACAGATGTCTGAAGGTTCCCGGTTCACCCATAAAATAAACACGCTCCATTCCAAGTGCTTCAAGTATCGTATTTACAACACCGGATTCTTTAGAAAACATACTTACGATCATACCGCACAAAACTACTGTAGAGATAAAGTGGGGTGCATAAAGAATCGTCTGTGCCGTTTTCTTTAATTTTGGTCCAACTTCATTCAGTATCAATGCCACAATAATTGGAATCGGAAAACCTACTGCTAAGTTATATACAGACAAAATTAATGTATTTTTTAACAGAGTCCAAAAATAGTATCCACTGAAAAAATCCTTAAAATGATTGAAGCCTACCCATGGGCTGTCCAGTATACCAAGTGCTCCCTTGTAGTTTTTAAAAGCAATCTGGATGCCGTACATAGGTCCGTAATTGAATACCAATACATATACCAATGCAGGAATCAATAACAGATAGAACTGACGATATTTCCACATTCTTGCTAACAAAGACTGCTTCGGAGCATATTTCAATCTTACATCCTCCTTTTTCATACGCAAATTCTCCTTTCTGATTATTATTTATCTTCAACACGAAATTCTACCGGTGTCGTTCCCGTATATTTCTTGAAGATTTCGGTAAAATACTTGCTGTTAGTAAAGCCAACCATAACTGCGATTTCTTTCACATTCTTTCCCGTTGTCAGCAGCAATTCCTTGGCGTACTCAATACGCTTGCCGTTGATGTAATCAACAAATCCAGTGCCGATCTGACCGTTAAACATTTTACTCAGGGAATACACGGAAATCTCAAAACAGTCTGCCACCTGCTGCTGGCTTAATTCCCTGTCCAAAAAATTCTCATCCACATAATCCAGAATTTTGTCTTTCAACTTTTCATTGATGACAATCCGTCTTCTGACCTTTTCAGATATATTTTCCTTCTCCGGGATTTCACTCTGTTCTGGAGAAACCTCTGCCTGTTGCTGCATATCTGTACATTCTGAGAATGATTTTTGGATGTCTGATAATCTGTCCACTACACATCCGGCTCTCATCTTATAGCCTTCTCCGATATGATTTCGGCACCAATCATTCATCCACTCTTTTATCGTTTTAGATTTGTCTTCCTCCATGAAAGCAACACATACAGTAGCTTTTTCGCCCATTATGTCATTGACAAAAAGCAATACGCCAAACAATTCTTCCACTTTTTGAGTTAAATCGTCCATCTCTGCATTCTTCAGCACATAATCCCCGATTACAAAAACGCAATACTTTCTGACATCACTGCTGACGCCAAGCTTTTCGACATATCGGTGTGAGATTGGAATTCCATAAAGTAAATGATTCATCAGCAAGCCCATGATGGACATGCGCTGTTCCGTCAACAGAGCATTCTGCTTTTCCCATGCACCTAAAATTGCTTCAAATTCATTATTTCCCTTATGTCCTATTTTTCTGACCAAACGTTGCAGGGGCTTGTAATTCAAATAAACTGTTATAAAACCTATGCTGATCATAATAATCAGAATATATGCAAAGAGCACTCTCACACTACTGTAAAGCTCTATTACCTTGTTCTGCACACCGCCTTCGGACACATCCAACAAAAAGGTGATCCCCATATCTCTGTTTCGTTTTGCAAAACATTGTGAACTTTCTTCCGGTTCTTCGGACTCCAGATCCTGCAACGTGGATTGTAACAGCACATAATCCTCTGCAGTGGCTCCCACTGAAAAAAGGATCTCTTCTGTTTCATTGTCAACAATGTAATATTTTGTCTCCCCATCTCGGTGAACGAATAATCTGAAATATTCCATATCATTACAGTCAATCTGATAAAACATCATGGCTTTTTCTTTGTTTTTACCAAGAATCGTACATATGCCGATGAGGCATTTTGTACTGACTCCTTCCTCATCATATAATGGTGCTACCATGACCTGCCTGTACTCAAATTCATCTAAGGAGAAGAAATCATACAAGCATTCTTTTTCGTCCGCTATCTTTAATCCGTCTTTCAAATACCTGCTTAAAGATGAATATTTAAATCCATTGCTTATGACAACATCATTGTCGTACCAGTATATACCGACATTGTCATAACCATAGTCAGTCCCATACTCAGATAATTTCCTGGAAGCTTCTCCGTAATAGTAAGGGAATTCTTCCATCTTTTCTGTGCCTCGAAAAAAAATACCGCTGTCAGTCAGACTGGTTCCGCTTTCGATACTGAAGCCTACCACATGCTTCTTAAACTCTTCTGTTTCGCTTATAAAGGAACCCATAAAGGAAGCTAATGTGTTGCTGTAATACTCATTATTGAGATAATTGATCTCATGAATTGACTTTTTCCACACAATGCAGTAAAAAAACAATACCGGAATAATTACTAAAAGGGTGCTGGTAATTATTAACTGATATACATACTTGTATTTTCTATCTCGCACTATCTTTCCTCCCACCCGAACCACAGAAGAACATTTTCGACAAATCATTCTCTGTTTCGCATAATTTATTATATCAGACACTTATACTCATGAACAACGTCCAAAAAATTGGCAACAGTGGCAATTTTTTGTACGTTCGCTCAAAAAATATTATACAAGTGCGGCCGACAGGTGGGATGATTAGTCTCCTTTATTTCAGAAGAACGTTTCAAGTCCTTCTTCTTCAACTATCCATAAGTGCCTCAAAAGATGGCATAGTGTAAATCAGCAGATTCCCTGCTATACTAACTACATCATAGTTTGAGGCACTTTTTGTTCTTATAATTCAGCCTGCATTCCTGGGGCAGCGTAGCTGACCGGGGCAGGTAATTGTCAACAATCACTTCATTGGCCTTTGCTCCCTTAGGAGTATCTGCAAACAGCCATGCCCTCCTCGCTGTGGCAAAGGACTTTAGAATATTTAACCTTTAATCGCTCCTACCATCACACCTTTCACAAAATATTTCTGTATAAACGGATACAAGACAAGCATCGGAATAATGGATACTATGATAGAAGTGTACTTTAATGACTGTCCTAATTTAATCTTTTCCTGCAAGGCCTCCATATCTTCAGCCGTCAGTGCCATTTCACTGGAAACAGTAGTAACTGATACCAGAATATCCCTCAACACCGACTGTAGTGGTTTAAGATTACGATCATAAATATAAATAAGTGCTGTATAATAATCATTCCAATGCCATACTGCATAATATAATGTTATAACCGCTATAACTGGTTTGGAGAGCGGGATCACGATGCTAACCAAATACTGTAAAACATTGGCACCATCCAAACTAGCTGCTTCCTGTAGCGAATCCGGTATACTATTCATAAAATAACTTCGCATAATTAGTGCATTATAAAAAGAAATTGCACTAGGTATAATCATCGCCCATACAGTATCCACCATCCCTAAATTCTTTACAACAATATATGTAGGGATTAGCCCGCCACTAAAATACATTGTTACCAACAGCATTTTCATAAAAAAACCCCTTGGCAACCAATCCTTTCTCGACAGCGGATACGCACAAATTATTGTCATAATCATATTAACAACTGTTCCTACCACCGTATAGAAAAGTGTATTTCTATATCCTATCCACAATTTTTTATACTTAAACAATTGCACAAAGCTATCTATTGATAACCCTTTCGGCCATAAGACCACATTGCCTCTTAAAACTTCTGTAGGATCACTAACAGACGCTATTAATACAAAATATAAGGGCCATACGAATATTAACAAGAGAAACAACATTACCAAAACATTGACTACATCAAATATTTTATCTGAATATGTACTCATCCATTTTCTTTTCTTTACCATAAGCTTTCGTCTGCCACCTTTCTCGATATCATATTCGCAGAAACAAGAATAATAACATTTATAACATTATTAAACAAACCAACAGCTGTCGAATACTCAAATTTGCTTTGCTCCAGCCCCACGCGATAAGTATATGTAGAAATAATATCTGAGGCAGAGAAGTTTAATTCGTTTTGCAACAAATAAACTTTTTCGAAACCAACACTCATGAGATTACCTAATTTTAGAATAAACAACATAACGATTGTAGATTTAATAGATGGTAAATCTATGTGTCGTATACGCTGAAGTTTTGAAGCTCCATCAATTATTGCCGCTTCATGCATCTGATAATCCACCCCGGCCAAAGCGGATATATAAATAATAGAGCTCCACCCCATACTTTGCCAAACCTCTGACAAAACATATATTGTCTTAAACATGCTTGGTTCTGCCAAAAAAGAAATGGATTCTAACCCAATCACATTCAGCAGTTTATTCAACATACCTGTATTAGTATCCAGAATAATAGAAAGCAATCCGCATATTACAACAGTCGAAATAAAATGCGGTGCATATGATACCATTTGGACAGTTTTTTTAAGTTTGCCCAGTCTAAGATAGTTAAGCATCAACGCAAATATAATCGCAGCGGGAAAACCTACAACTATAGAATAAACACTAATTCCCAGTGTATTTCCTATTAAATCCCAGAAATTATACGCCCTGAAAAAACGCTCAAAATTATCAAGACCAACCCATGGACTTCCCATAATTCCTAACTTCATTTTGTACTTCTTAAACGCCAATACAATACCATACATTGGCGTGTAACAAAAAATAACATAGTAAAGAATAACAGGAAAAAACATAATCCACAACAACCAGTTCTTTTTCAGGTCGTGAATCAAGCGATTCATTATGCCCTTTTTAGGATTTTTATTTACATTCACATCTATTCCTCCAATTTATCCGGCAATATTCCTTAACAAATACGATAGAATATTGCTGAATTAATGCATTTATATATTAATCTGGCGTTCAACGGCCGCTGTGCGGTCTGAACAGCCGACCAATTAGCCGTTAATTAACGGTTTTATTACTACTGTGAGTGCTGCGTGCACGTTTCATAATGGAGTTAGAGGAGACTTCATCATTGAGGATCAAGGAACTCCAACTTGCAAGTATATCCTTTACTTCTCGTTCATCAGTAATGGTGCGCAACAAGAAATTTAATGATTGCTCCGGTCCATTCGCGAACGAACTAATCAGCGGCCGTTTGTCACCAGTGCGATGGCAAACGGCCGCCACATACAGCATTTAAACTAATTTACTTATTTTACTCTGTCATAAGCCGCATTATAGATATCTACTATTTCTGTAAGACCCATTTCTTCCATTTCCGCAACAAATTCATCCCAGGTAGCATCTAAGTCTTTCTTTCCCGTGATTACCTCTGCATAATACTGCTTCCAATACGGTTTAAGATCTGCATTTACTGTAGAGTAGGTATCATTCTCTTCTTCTGTAAGCGTTATTGTAGGGAAAGGAGCATCATATACATAGTTCTCCAAAATCCTCTGTTTTGCCGCAACCTTCTTTGTCTCTACAATATTTGTAGGATCTATATACTTCTCATAAATGTAACGATCAGGAATAAGTACAGGAAGATTAACGCCGCCTCCCTGTTGAATTGTTGCACTGGCATACGGGTCTTCTCCATATTCACCATCAGTAATATAGGCCCAGGAGCCATCCCCCTTCACCTCATAAGTTACACCTTCTTCACCCATCCAAGCTGCAATAGCTCCTTCTTCACTATAAAGATAATCTATCCATGCCAAAGCAATCTCGGGATACTCACATGCATCTGTAATCGCAAAGGTTCCTGCGGCAATTCCGGATGATACAGGCAGTAAACCTTCAAGAGGATTCAGTGCATCAAAATCATTACCATAACCGCCTTCTTCTGTTCTACCAACCATTTCATACGCGGCCCACTGCAAAACACATCCAGCAATAGGCGCTGAAGATCCCAATGCATCGGTTTGCTCATGGCTGGATACGAAAGTATCATTATACAGTAATCCCTCATCATACAACTTTTCCAGGAAAGCAGCCATCTCTTTTCCCTTTTCACTGGCTGGCCAATAATATATTTCATCATTCTCATTGTCTAATGCCCATTCATTAGAATCATGAGACTGGCGATTAATTCCAATACACTGCGCAAAATTCCAAAGCTTATCAAAATCAGAACAAGTCAGGAAAGGAATTTCGTCATCCGGGTCACCATTTCCATTTGCATCCTGCTCTTTGAACGCTTTTAAGACATTATAGAATTCTTCCAGATTTGTAGGAGTCTTCATACCTATATTTTCCAGCCAAGTTTCGTTGATATATAAAATAGGATTCATATAACTGTTAGGCTGTATCTGTGCCAGGGTATAAGTATGTCCGTCTGCCGCTGTGGTCTTATCCCACGCATCATATTTATCCATAAGCGCCGAGTAATTAGGAGCATATTCCCTCACCATATCCTCCAAAGGAATAATTGCACCGGTTGCAAAATGTTCCTCTTCCATATGACATTTCAGGAACACATCCGGATAATCTCCTGAATTCAATAGAATTGTGCGTTTTTCTGCTTCAGAAACAGGCATGTAAGTGAATTCAACATGCACATTTGTCATCTCTTCCATGCGTCTCATTGCAAGACTATCTTCCAAAATATACTCATTATTAGTTAATGCTGCAACGGTCAAAGTAATAGGCTCTTCAAGGGGAAAAGTAATACCCTTATCTTCTACTTCAACTTCCTCTTTATCATCTGATTCTACAGATTCTACAGATTCTTCTACTTGCGTATTGTTAGCTTCTTCTGTCTTGCCACAGCCTGTCAGCATTGATATAGTTAGTCCTAAAGCTACCAATAAAGCAGTTACTCTTTTGATTTGCATTATTTGAGTCCTCCTTCATTTTTTAAATGTTATTTTAAACTTGCAGACGCGTCCGTCCGCTTTGCTAGCATAATAAATATACATGAAATCAATCCGTTCCTGCAACGTACAATTTTTATTCACCCATAGTATTTCACGCAAGTAATTTCTTACATTAGCTTGTATGGTATACCTTAAAAAATGTAACACCATTGTACCTTGTTCAATCAATTTCGGGGTGCTATAATAAATATAGTTACAATGTTTCTGATAGTGCGGAGGATTCATTACCATGAAAATACATTCTACCCTGGTTCGTTACTTTTTATCCTACTTTTTAATATTGATTCTTTCCCTGACAAGCTTTATCACGTTCATACGCGTACAGATCCATCGCTCTTATACAGAACAACAGTACAAAGAAGTAGAAAATCGTCTGAATATCCTTGAGGATTGTTTTATTGCCAACATAAATTCAATACTACAGTCTCATCAGCTTCTCAGAACAGACATGACACTGTTTAACTATCGACACGAACCTACTATGCAAAACCGGCTCGAGTTACGTCAACTTTTTTCTTATTTTGACAGCAACAGTGATTTTATTGATTCTATTGTCTACATTAACAGAAGCAATGGTACCTTACTTTGTTCCAATCATCTGTTACAATACAAAGATAACAATACTGTACTTATTTATAACAAAAACGACAGATTTGATTCTTTGGATTTGAACAGAACTGAAATAGCAGAAAAAAATGCTCTGCTTCTGCTGTCCGGCACCAACTCCGCCTATCTGCTCTATTTTCCCAATGATACTAATGCGGATTACATGCTCTTCTATATGATCAATTTGGCCGAATTACAGCAGATATTTAAAGACAATATGATCAATGGCATAGTCTCCTATGCCTTAATCAATAATGCCACTTCTCAAATTTATGGAAGGAACACCTCAAATATAGAAGTTGTCACAGACACCATACCCTCCAAGACAGGAATCTACTCCTGCAAAGATGACTATTCTCTGTGGGTACGAGCAAATGTTTACGGTGATTATTCTCTGGTTGCCCTGACTTCCGACCAATATTTTGCCTCTCAGATAAATGAATCCTTCCGCATGGCATACCTGTTACTGTTTGCCATCAGCCTGGGCGGACTATTGTTAATCTTCGTCAGCATGAAAATGACCTATTCTCCTCTGGCCAGACTTGCCCAAAAGGTAATACCCCAGACTGAACAATCAAAAGGCTATATTGAGCAGTTGGATGAGGCCTTTTCCGCTGCTGCCACCGAAAAACAGCAGCTGCAGGAGAAAATTGCCAAATATCACTTATCCATCCAGAAGTCGCTGTTGGACTCAGGTATTGATCATCACTCAAAACCCGGTCTCAACAGTATCAAAAATATTGATCAGATTTTTAGGATTGATTGTGAAAACTGCATTTATATGCTGCGGATTTCTTACCAGAACCGGCAATCTCCGAACGCCAACATACCGCAGCATCTGGAGTCCCTGCTGCCCAGAGGCAGTGCTGCGATCACTCTGGAATCCGGTGCCGATTATGCAGTATACCTGGTGAATTATATTGGTCCGGAGCAGGATAAGGATGCGGTTATCTACTCCTTAATGTCCGATCTGCATAAGGATTCTGGCTGCCTGTGCGCTATCAGCAACAGCGGTTCCTCCTTAACGGATATTCCGACCCTTTATGAAAATGCACTGCTGGCCAGCAATCTCTGGCCCAGAGAACCTGTGGTATCCTATTCCGGAACCAATGATATTCCTTTTGACAAGGACAGTTCCATCTATCCTTACAAACTCCTGGATCAGCTAAGTGACAGTTTAAGCGGATCGGATTTTGCAGAGGCCCAAGGACTCCTGAAGCAAATGTTGGCACAGCTGGATCAGCTTTTGTCTCTCTCTTCCGGCTATCCGGACTTTATCGTCCGCTGCCTGCTCATTGACATTCTTATGACGCTGTTCAGTTCCATGAACCGCCATGATATTAAGTTTAAACTGTATGAGGATTTGTATTTTGAGACATTGTATTACTGCCGAAGCTGTAACTGGCAGGAAAAGAAACAGGAGATTACCGAAAACCTGCAGCAGATGCTCACCCTGTTCCAGACAGAACAGCATGCAATACGCAACACCCAGATCCAGGAATATCTAGAGCAAAACTATGCATCAGAGGAGCTGACCATTACCACGCTGGCAGATCACTTCCATGTAAGTATTGCTTATATGAGTTACTTGTTCAAAAAAAAATTCGGGGAGAATTTTATAGATTATCTATGGAAGCTTCGCTTTGAAAAAGCGTCAGATATGCTGTTAAATACCGATTTACCTGTGAACACCATCAGCGTGCTGGTAGGCTATGTGAATCCCTCCAGCTTCCGCCGGAAATTCAAGCAAGAGACCGGGATGAGTCCATCAGATTTCAGGGTGCAGTAAGCACCCTGATGTTTGTAAGGTATGCATGGAATCATCACCTTTCTATATGAACGGCCATAACCTTCTGGCAGGCAAACTCCAAAAGAACGGTATCAATTACCGCATGGTGGACAATGCTTTTCTGGAAATCTCCGATGTAGGAACTGCCTAGAAACTCTCCGACATAACTTTTTTGTTTTTTCAAACATGCTCATCATTCCCCCCTTTATACAGGCATCTTCGTTAATTCCTTTATTTTCTCTGACCAGACCTTTGCCTCATCAATCCTGTTATAAAAACAGAGCTCGAATACTTTTTTTGCCTGACTCGAATGTGACTCACAGAAAGCCAAATGGCAGAAAGCAGTTTTTGTGAAAGTGCATTCATTTCACTATCTTCCACAGCAAATTTAATGATACCGGCAGTGAACTGGATACGTTGGCAAGCCAGTACCGTTTCGAGGCCGAAACGAAAAAAGCAGTGAACTGTGGCAAGAATATTCAAGGGTATAAACTAACCTGTCATTTTGGAAAACTCAGTAATTTTTGGAGTTTGATTTAAAATATACTCGCAGATTCTTTTAGACTCCATTTGCTGTTTGGGAAGAAAAAGATCCTCTCTGTCATATTCCGTTTTAACAGGCGTTACATACATTTCTCCTTGAAGTGTTAATCTTGTAAGTGCCTCAATTCTTTCATTCATAACCATATTCCCTTTCAATATAATTTAAATTTTGATACAATTTTATAGCGTAGGACGGAAGAAGAAAATGCACTAATTATTTAATTTGTACTTTTTGATACTATTTTATTGTTTTTAAATAACTTCTATGTTAATATGAAATGGGTGATGTTATGAATGAAAATTTTATAATTACAAAAATAAATCGCATTATTCTTGTAGGTAAAGACGAATATAAAGGTGCAAAAATCTCATTTTCTAATGACTTAAAGTCAAACGAACTAATATTTCACTTTTCGGGGCAGGCTATAGTACATTTTAACGGCAAAAAAATGGAAACCAGTGAAAATACAATTCGTTTTCTTCCAAAGGGAAAAAATACGGAGTATACCGTTGAACGTAGAGAACTGGGGGAATGTATAGTTGCATACTTTGACACAGACCGTTCAATATCTAATGAAGCATTTGTGATGAAATGCACTAAGAGCGATGCCGTTGGACCTCTTTTTAAAAAGACGTTTTTAACTTGGGTAAGTAAAAATGAGGGATACTATTTTGAATGCATTTCCCTTCTTTATAAAATCTTTGCCGAATTACAAAAGCAAAACTATATTCCTGAAGGTCAGTATCAGGCTATTAAGCCTGCAATTGAATTTATTGATGCTCATTTTCTTGACCACAAAGTTTCCATACACGATTTAGCTGCTTGCTGTTCCGTTAGCTATTCGTATTTGAAAAGATTGTTTATTAAGAAATTTGGAATATCACCAATGAAATATATTATCAGCCTAAAAATTAACTATGCCTGTGATCTGTTGCTGTCAGGACTATACAACGTAACACAAATTGCTGAAATCTGTGGATATAGTGACCTTTACTTTTTCAGTCGACAGTTTAAAGAATATACAGGCATTTCACCCTCTGGATATATAGAAAAGTATAAATCATCAAAATAGTAAAACCAAGCAATCACAACTGTCCCTCTAAAACACCCAAGCGTAAAAGTAGGAGAAAGACATTTCAGCCATTCTCCTACTAATTTATTAATCCTACCGTATATCATACACCGATCTCAACCTAATCGTCCCCGGTGTACCTTCCAAAATCTTCACAGTCTTCTGCCCTGCATTCATGTCAAAATAATTATCACTCAACACAAAATCAGAATCCGGCGAATCGATCTCCACATATCTTGCATAGGCATCTGCATAAATAGTAATTTCGTCCCCATTGACCTCACATCTAAGATGAGGATCTAAGAATCGGAAGTATTTTGGTGCGGTAAATAAAACAGTACCTTCAGACACTACTTCATTATCCATAGTAAACCCATAGCTCATGTATGTATTGTCCACATCTGTTTTGTGGAAGTCCATCTCCTTTAGCCATACGGGTGAAAGAGCAGGCACTGTCAGCTCATCGCTGCCTTCCTGCAGTATCTTGCCGGTTCGATCTCTCAATGCCCATGACACTACACCGGACACCTCATCCATAGTATCATTGGTCAAACACAGTTGAGCCTTTGTGGCATAATCCGGCCGTCCCAGTTCCATTGTAACCACCGGGCGGGTGGACTTCTCGCCGGTCTCCATACAGCTGATGATCACAGGACTATAGAAACGCTTTGCTACATATTGGAGTGCCTTATATCTTCCGTAATAATCAATACTTGCCCAAGACGCCACCGGCCAGATATCGTTCAGCTGCCAGTAAAGAGTGCCCATACATCTGCCTCTGTTACGACGCAAATGCTCCACACCGTAACGGATGGCTTCTGCCTGCAGCAGCTGGGAGGCATATAATAAGGTTCCGAAGTTATTTGGATAACGGAAAGTCTGGGACAGATAGCTTAAAATCTTACCGTTCGCACTGCCATTACGCTGATGCATCTCCATGACGCGGCTGAAGACATTTCGATCCTCTTCTATAGTAAATGCATTTACTGTCTTCTCACAAGGGAATGACTGGAAGCCAAATTCACTTAAGTAACGGAAGAATTTATTACGGTATTCCGTAAATGGCTTATTTCCATGCCAAACATCCCAGTAATGAGTGTCCCCGTAGTTTTCATTTGCAGGATCAATAAAATGCCCGCAAGTAATCGGGGAAGAAGATATATAAGGAATATAGGGACACAATTCCTTGATCAGATCCGGTAACATTCCTTCAAACACCTCAAGATACATTGGAAACAGTACCGGATCATCCTTTTGACTCTGGAACTGCTCCAGCTCATTATTCCCACTGATCAGCGCCAATGACGCATGATGTCTTATACGTTTCAAATTGTCTATAAATTCAGCCTTAATATTCTCCTTGAATGCCTCGTCTGCCCACACAAGTGTACACGCAAACATCATATCCTGGAACACTACGATACCCATTTCATCGCAGATATCAAAGAAGAAATCATCCGGATAATAACCGCCGCCCCAAACGCGGATGGCATTGAAATGGCAGTCCTTACACTGCTTAAGCAGCCATTTCGTTCTCTCCGGCGTGATTCTTGAGAAAATATTATCCTCTGGAATATAATCTGCTCCCATAGCAAAGAACTTAACCCCATTCACTTCATGGCAGAAGCTCTCACCATAGACATCCTTTTCTCTAATCAGCTTCAAAGTTCTCAGACCGATTCTCTTTTCCTGAGAGTCCACAATCTCACCGTCTTTTAACACTACCGCACTGAAAGTGTACAACGGCTGCTCACCAAGGCCATTAGGCCACCAAAGCTGGGGATCATCAATTCTTGTTTCTTTGTTCGGCTCTATTACCAATATATGACCGTCCGGTGTCTTTACTTTAACTGCCACAGCCACTTCCCGATCCGTCTCCACACAAGTTGTCACATATACCCTTCCGTCAGCATGCCGCTGGGTTATGTGAAAGTCTGTAATTCGTGCACTATCCAAAATCAACAATTCAATATTTCTCCAGATTCCTGCATCAGGAAGGCGTGGTCCCCAGTCCCAGCCAAGCATACAGTGGGCTTTTCGGATATGTCCGAAGCCTTCCAAAGCATCCAGGGGTGCCGGCAAGGGATGCTCAGCATGTTTTTCTTTTATATACGCATCCACAGGATGACAGACAATTTTAATCTCATTCTCGCCTTCTACCAAAAGATCTGTCACATCAAATTCGTATGTACGATGCATATTGTCGGTATATGCCACATGCTTTCCGTTGATATAAATGTTGCACAGCGTATCCAATCCGTCACAATGCAACATGACTCGGTCCTCTGTGGATTCCCATGTGAAGGTCTTAGAAAATGTAAACTCATTTTCTAAAAGCTTCACTGCCTCTAATTCATTCTGACGATAAAAGGGATCTTCCATCAGTCCATTATCCAGCAAAAAGGAATATACAGATCCTGGAATTGTCCCCTGACAATCGTAACCGGCACCACTCAAACGCCAAGTACCATTCAAACTTATTTTTTTCATCGGTAATCTCCTTTCACGAGCCGCCCTCTGCAGCCCGACTGTTTGTATTGATATTTATATTTTATTATGATACAATGCTCAATAACAATATATTTATTGACTATGTTTTTGTATTTTCTTACTATTTGCCAATCAAGAGAGCCGGCAACCTACATCGATTCTCAGGAAGGATATGTTATGGAGATTTTTTGCTGTGGAACAAATTTTCCACATAATACAGGGGAATTTTGTGAAAGAACCATGCGGAATGCTTATTTCATAGGTAGTTTTTCCACTCCGTTTTTATATGAATCTGATGGCAGACTGCTTGCCGGAAATGCAGGGGATATTTTAATCATGCCGCCGTGGACTCCGATCTATCACGGTCCCCGGGAACAAAACGAAACATTTATAAATGACTGGATGTACTTAAACGGCAACGATTTCTGGGATCTGCTGACTCGCTACCCGTTGCCGGAAGGAACTGCCTTTCACATCGGCACCCCCTTCCTATTAAAAAACTGTATTACACAAATTGAAGAAGAACTCCTCTTAAAGCACACCGGCTATCAGGAGATCATCTCCTCCTACATGACCGGAACCATCATCCAGATACACCGCCTTTATGAACAGCAGCAAAACTCCGGCTCTCCTATGCTTCGCATTGAAGCTGTGAGAGAAGCCTTTCTGCGCCACCCGGAGCGTGATTGGACACTGCAGGATATGGCAAATCTGTGCGAATACTCTGTCAGCCGATTCTGCTCCCTTTACTGCCAGCATTTCGGATGCTCGCCCAAAGCTGACCTGCTGTCACACAGGCTCAATTTGGCTAAGCAATTGCTGTGTTACAGCGACTGTACGATTACAGAAATCTCAGAACGCTGCGGCTTCCATTCGATATATTTTTTTTCGAAATATTTTAAAGAAAAAGAAGGATGTACCCCCAGTGAATACGCACAAAAAGGAAACAGTGAGATTTAATTTTACTCTTGTATTTTCACTTCAACATCTACACTTAATATTCACTGCGTTAAGGAATGAATAATTCCTGAATCCAAATATTCCTACGACGGAAGAAGCAGAGGAATCAATCCTCTGCTTCTAAATCCTTACAGTCTTTTATGATCTGACCCGAATCTTATATAAAGCTTCTCCATACTCACTAAGCCTATTCTTATCAAGGTTATGTAAACCGAATTTCACATTCAAAAGGCTATGTGCTAGGTCATTATCCATGGTGGAAAAAAAATATATCATTGACCGAATAGACTCACAGCATCATTTATTAGAAGAAGACAGGGATATTCTGGCCAATGATATCTATCGTACCGCTACAGGGAGGGTATTGCTTTCAAATATGTCGCAAGAAGATGTGCTAATATATAACAGATATCAAGCCCTTTGAAACCATTTGCCAAAAGACGTGGTAAAACTACTGAAATTAATACCAAAGACGGAAGTGTCTTATATGGCTATGCACGAGCCCTTTATGCAGGTATAAATTGCGTAGGTGCACAATAATATAGACCTTTCTGCTTCTGAAGAATCAGAAATAACAAAAATTTAAATAAAGCTGTTATAGATATAAATCGACGATTGAAATACAGTATGTAGGGATAAAATAAAGAACCTGATAATTGCCGCTTCCGTCTCCTCCGGAATTGGTAGTGTAAAATAGTTTGTGTCTTTGGAAAAAAATGTCTCCTTTTTGGTAAGAATTACGATATGAAAATTCTTATCGAAAAGGAGTATTTTTATGGCAATCGCAAAAGAGCAAATTCGACAAATTATTACAGACAATAAT
>JAFXAZ010000012.1 GCA_017521985.1 Lachnospiraceae bacterium | reverse complement strand
TTATTATCTGCATGATAAAATAGTATTAGAAAGGCGGAGGTGAGATATGGAAGAACAAGTAGAATTGATGAGTGTAGATAATATATATAATCGGGTTTATGTTATAAGAGGACAGCAAGTGATGCTGGATTGTGATTTGGCTGTGATTTATGGTTATGAAGTGAAAGCATTAAGTCAGCAGGTAAAGCGTAATATTGCAAGGTTTCCGGAAGATTTTAGGTTTCAACTTACAACGGAAGAAATTCCAGATGACCGTTTAAAGTCACAATTTGTGACTTTAAACGAAAAGGGAAATAAAAGAGGACTTCATATTAAGAAGTTGCCCTACGCTTTTACTGAACAGGGCATCTACATGCTTGCAACCGTTCTTCGAGGAGAGCTTGCAGAGCAGCAAAGCATCTTTATTATGCGTGCCTTTCTGCAATGGTTCATCCGATAATGGAGAGATTATTATTAGGGGAGGATAAGGTAATTTGAACTACCAAATTCTTCACTCCCCAATCTGCGCATATTTCTTCGGTGGAATTCCTACCGCCTCCACGAAGGATTTTAGGAATCCATTGTAATCTGTAAAACCGCTCATGTGGCATGTGTCAGTAACGGAATAGCCCTGGGTCAGCAAATCCTTGGCCAGAGTGATGCGTTTGGCGGTAATGTATTTGTGAATGGTAGTGCCGGTACCATTTTTAAAAACGCGGCACAAATAGGAAGGAGTCAGGAAAAACTGCTTGGAGAGTAGTTCCAGGGACAAATCCTCCGTAATATGACTGTCAATATAGGATATAATTGGGCTGACCTGTTTGGAACGGCCCATTTTTATATGGTCTTTTTGTGGTTCTTCGTGGAGTGCCTGGTAGTTCAGGCGGGCTCTGTTGATAAAAACCATCCATTCTAAAAACACGCTCATAGTAAATATGTCTTCACCAAATCCACCGGCGGATGCAAGTTTATGTACAAAATAAAGAAATTTATCACAATCTTTTTGCTGCATGCGCAGTCGGTGTTCTCCCGCATTCCCCTTGTGCATAAAGCAGGAACAGAGGTCTGTCTGTTCAGTGCACAGGTTTTTCAAAAATTCCGGATAAATAAAGAGGACAATTCTTTCATGGCGGTGGTCTTCGTCAATCTTGGAAAAATAATGCCATTCCCTCTGATTTACAAAAAACAAATCTCCTGCACAAACCTCATACACGTCGTGGTCAATGTGAAATTTTTTGCCGCCGGATAAAAAGTAAAAAAGCTTATAACATCCGCTGGTATCGATATTCATAGGCAGCTTAATATGCTGTAAGTGTGCAATTGCAAAGCTCTGTGTAGAGAGTGCTGCCTGAAAAGCCGCGTTATAGGATGTATGTAGCTGCATATGAAAACCTCCGGTGAAAAAATAGTTCTGACAAGGAAAGCGACGCTGTGCTTGCCTAACCATGTATATATCGTAACAAAGAAAGTAAAGAAAAGCAAGAAAGTGTACAAAAAACATGGGGTTTTGCAAAAAGTTGTACTTTATAATAGAAGTAGTTGTGAAAACAATGTTGGAATTCGAAAAGAGAGGAAGAACAGCATGGATATTGCAAATATCGAAAAAAAGGTCTTAGAAGCTATTGACCGTCGTGCAGAGGATATTTGTGCATGGGGGGAGAAGCTTTTTGCCACACCTGAATTGGGCTATAAGGAGTTTGAAACAAGTCGGATAATTCAAGAAGAACTTAAGAGGCTTGGAATAGACTGCTCGAAGGGGCATGCGGTAACTGGTGTAAAAGGTGTGCTGAAAGGTAAGGGCAATTTTAATGTAGCCGTGTTAGGAGAACTGGATGCTGTAGTTTGTAAGGCACATCCTGCTGCCAATGGTGAGACTGGTGCGGTTCATGCCTGCGGTCATCATGCACAGATGGCGGCTATGCTGGGAGTGGCTGCAGGTCTTGCAGACAGTGGCGTTATGCAGGAGCTGGCTGGCAATGTAGTATTTCTGGCCACACCGGCGGAGGAGTATATCGACCTGGATTATCGCAGGGGTTTGCAGCAAGAAGGCAAAATACAGTGTTTCGGCGGTAAGCAACAGTTGATTCAGGAAGGGATGTTTCAGGATGTGGATGCAGCCATGATGGTGCATGCCCAGCCGGATACCCCTCAGGCGGCGGTATATGTGCACGGAAGCAGCCTTGGATTTGTGGAGAAGCAGATTACATTTCGTGGCAGGGCAGCCCACGCCAGTGAACCGTATAAAGGAGTCAATGCACTGAACGCAGCGGCTTTGGCTATTTTGGGCATGCATGCCAATAGAGAGCGTTTTCGAGAAGAGGATAAAATCCGTGTTCATCCGATTATTACCAAGGGCGGCGATGTAGTAAACTCCGTGCCGGACGAGGTATGCATGGATAGTTACGTAAGAGGTGCAACCATGGAGGCTATAAAAAAAGCTTCCGAAGACACGGACCGAGCCATACAGGGCGCTGCTCAGATGGTAGGCGCAGAGGTAGAAATTCAGACGGTTCCGGGGTATGCGCCATTAAAGCAAAATTATCTTTTGGGAGAGATATTTAAGGAAGTAGCGGGACTGTTTGTGGATCAGGATCAGATATACTCCGGCATTGATATGGTGGGTTCCACGGATATCGGTGATTTGAGCCACATCCTTCCGTGTATCCAGCCGTCAGTAGGTGGTTTTACAGGAGAACTGCACAGCAAGGAATTTCAAGTGGCAGACCCGTACACGGCCTATGTACTTCCGGCCAAAATGATGGCGCTTACTGTAGTGCGATTACTCACAGAAGATGGACGTGTTATTAGGGAAATAAAGGCGGGAACAGAAAAAGAATTTAGACAGTAAAAGCAAAATTTGGCAGCAAATGCCATGAAAATAAAAAAGGAGATTAATGACTATGTGGACAGAAGAAAAATTGAATGAACTTTTAGCCACTCCAAGCGATGCCCTGGTGGAGGACATGAAAAAAATTAAGGGCGACATTATGGTGCTTGGTGCAGGCGGCAAGATGGGACCGACCCTTTGTGTGCTGGCAAAAAATGCAGCCAAAAAGGCAGGCGTGGAAAAGCGTATTATTGCTGTTTCCAGAGGTTCCGATAAGATTGCAACCGAGTTGATGCTGGAGAATGGTATCGAAGTAATTGCTATGGACTTGCTGGATAAGGAGAAATTGTACTCTCTTCCGGAGGTGGAAAATGTAATTTACATGGCAGGCAGAAAGTTCGGTACCGACGGTAATGAATGGCAGACATGGGCAATGAATTCCGTGCTTCCTGCTTTTGTAGCAGACAAATTTAAAAAATCTAATATCGTTGTATTCTCATCTGGCAATATTTATCCAATCGTACCGGTTAACGGCGGTGGATGCTCAGAAAAAGACAGACCGCTTCCAAATGGTGAGTACGCTATGAGCTGTTTGGCACGTGAACGTTCTTTTGAATATGCAGCGCATACTTTTGGCACCAAAATCTTTACATATCGTTTAAACTTTGCGGTAGATTTAAGATATGGAGTGCTTTTTGATGTGGCTAACAAGATTATGAAGGGTGAGCCAATCAGCCTTTCTACTCCATGCTTTAACTTTATCTGGCAGGGAAGTGCCAATGAAATCGCTATTCGTGGCTTATTACATGCCGAGGCTCCTGCAAAGATTATGAATGTAACAGGACCGGAAACCATTTCTATCAAAAAGGCTGCTTTGGAATTAGGAAAATACCTTGGAAAAGAGCCTATTTTTGAAGGAGAAGAGGGCGACGATGCATATTTAAACGATGCTTCTCTTGCTATGGAAACCTTTGGATATCCAAGTGTAAGCGCCAAGACATTAATCCGTTGGCAGGCGGAATATATTTTAGATGGTGGCAGAACCTTAGACAAGCCAACACATTTTGAAGAGCGTAAAGGCAAATATTAATTGTTATAAAGGTCGTTTGAACGACGAAGGAGAGAAACATGAACAGACATGAAGTTGCATTGCAAATTTTAAAGAAGGGAACGGTTATTCCTGCAACACCACTTGCATTGGATGACAATAGAAAGTTAAGCAAAAAAGGACTGAAGCTTCTGATGAATTATTACTTAAACTGTGGAGTTGGCGGTATTGCAACAGCAGTACATACCACTCAGTTTGAAATCAGAGACCCGGAAGTAAATCTTTTTGAGCCGGTATTAAAAATTGTTTCCGAAGAAATTGACAAATTTGAAGAGAAAAATAATAAGGTAATTGTAAAAGTAGCAGGTGTGTGCGGTCCGATAGAGCAGGCAGTGAAAGAGGCAGAGCTTGCTAAAAAGTATGGATACGATGCCGTTTTATTAAGTCCGGGCGGTTTGAATGCTTATCCGGAGAGCTACTTGATTGAAAGAGCAAAGGCGGTTGCAAAGATTATGCCGGTTATCGGTTTTTATCTGCAGACAGCGGTTGGCGGTCGTGTATTTACCTATAAATTCTGGGAAGACTTCTGTGCTATTGACAATGTGGTTGCCATCAAGTGCGCTTCCTTTAACAGATATACTACACTGGATGTAGTAAGGGCATGTGCTTTGTCTGAAAGAAGTAACGAAATTACCCTTTACACCGGAAATGATGACAATATTGTGATAGACCTCATGACTAAATACAAATTTACCAAGGATGGTAAAACCGTTGAAAGAAATTTCGAAGGCGGTCTGTTAGGACACTGGTCTGTATGGACAAAGAAGGCTGTGGAAATTTTTGACAAAGTAAAGGCAGAGCGAGACAATTCAGAGAAAACAGCAGAGCTTTTGACTCTTGCAGCAGAAGTAACGGACACCAACAGTGCATTCTTTGATACCGCAAATGGTTTCAAGGGCTGTATTGCCGGTCTGCATGAAGTACTGCGCAGACAGGGCTTAATGGAAAACATTTACTGCCTCAATCCGGAAGAAAAAATGTCCGAAGGACAGGTAGAGGAAATCAACCGTATTTATGCAATGTATCCACATTTAAATGACGATGCGTTTATAAAAGAAAATATCGAAGCATGGAAGCAGTGCATCTAATCATTCAGGCAGGTAGGAAACTACCTGCCTGAAGTCTTTTTTATTTTGAACGATTGGTATAATGACTTTCCGGTCAAGGCGGTATACAATAAAGGTAAGTATTACCACGGAGGGTATTCCATGAAATTAAAAAAATACTTTAAGAAGAAAAACTATTTAATGCAATTATTGTTTACCATCGCAGGATTTTGCTGTATTCCGTTAATTATTATGCAGCTTATCATGATGGAACAGTCCGCCAAGGGATACTCCAGAATGAATGAGGAGAATATCTATGAAAATCTGGCAGGAAGCACGGAGTGGTTTTTACGTCAGG
The DNA here is from genome assembly GCA_017521985.1 of Lachnospiraceae bacterium. GTDB lineage: Bacteria > Bacillota > Clostridia > Lachnospirales > Lachnospiraceae > RGIG6307. Next base: position 10,245 of record JAFXAZ010000012.1, on the reverse strand, counting down.
TTGAGGATATGTCCACCACGGCAATGAAAATCAGCCAGGATGCCATTATTCGCAAGGCTGCAAAAAAAGATTGTTCACCCTATGGAATATATGAGGCGCATAACAGAATTGACGAGTATAGTACAGACCAGTATTCGGTAGGTGTCTGGTTTGATGCCAATGACAATGTGTTGTTTCATCAGGTGAATATTACACCGGAGCGGGTATACGAAATTATTGCCGGCAACAATCAGGGTTGCAAGGAGGCGGTAAAAGCTTTTTTTAAAGAGAAAGAATTTACCCGTGTGATGTCTACTGCAGAATATGAAGAAGGCAAAAACAGTGTAATTGTGGTGGCGAAGCCGGTTTCCTTTTTATCTGTGGTAGAGAAAGATGCATTGGTTTTCTTTGTTATGGAGCAAGATGTAGTGGAGAAGGAATTTTTGGCCAGGTTCCACGATTGCTCCGGAGGGGCTCTTTTGGATGCAGAAGGAAAGTTTCTGGTGAGAGGGAAGGATTTTACCATAGAACTGTGCGAAGAGCCGGATTTTCAGAAATTTCTTGCAGGAGAAGGAGAGCGTACATACATAACATCCAACGGAGAAGAAAATATTTGTATTTATAAATACAGAGATATTGCGAAAGGATATACATGCTTAGTTTCTATATATGAGGACAGTATGGAAGCTTATCTCAGACAATGGGTCAATGACATTCGTGCTATATTAATTACCTCTATCGTTATTATTCTCATGCTTTTAAGCTTAACCGTGTACATAAATTACAGGCCGCTTAAGCGCCTGGTAAGAAAGCACGCTGGAAAAGCAGCCTCTGTGGAATTATCGGAGCTGGAGCTTTTGGATTCCGCGTTCCTTGCTGCAGATGAAAAAATTTTTGGTCAGAAGCAGATGCTGACTCATTTCCTAGTGGGAGATTTGCTGCGGGGACGACCTGTGGATGAAAAACTGCTGGAGGAAAGCGGGCTAAATGCAAATACACATGGATGTATAGTGATTGCTTTAAATGGTCCGGCTATTCAGTCAGCACAATCCGACCAAATTTCTGCCATAATGAAGGCAAAATATGGCTGTGACAGTTATATTACGGGCATTACTTACCAGCCACAACCATTGATGATATGTGTGCTGCACAAAGAAACGAATGTGGAGCAACTAAAGGAACAGGTGGCAGAGGTCCTTAAAGATGTGACAGGACACGCTTATGGTATATACTGTGGTACTTTGGTAGAGAGGATTACGGATATTCGTTCCTCCTACCTAAGGAGCTTGGCAAGTGCTTCTGAAAACGAAGCCGAAAAGACCGAATTTGACAGCTATGTAGCAGAGGCTATTCGTATGTTTGGAGAGAGCCTGGAAACGGGAGATGTAGCGGTTATTCGCAAAAGCCTGGAAACCGTAGAGCTACGTCTGTCCGACATGGCTGAGTCCGAGGCATATGAAACTTATTATTGCTATAAGCTTATGACCGTATATTTTACAAAGGCAAAGGACCTGCGCAATTTCAAGAAAGAAGTGGCTCGCCTGATTGCCTTTCCGGACACCAAGCAATTGTTTGTGATGCTGCACCAATCCGTAGAGCGGTTCTGCGTACAGTGCGTAAAAGATGAACAAGTGACAGCCAATAAACTTCGTAAGGAGCTTTTAGATTATATTCAGGCAAACTTCAATAACAAAAATTTGAGTCTTACGGTAGTTGCAGACTATTTGAAAACCTCTGTTTATGTAGCAACCCGCTTGTTTAAAGAAACTACCGGCAAAAATTTCAAAGAATATGTCATGGAAAAGAGAATGGAATACGCCAAGGAGCTTTTGAAAACTACAGCTCATAAAGTGGCGGAAATCTCCGGCATGGCAGGTTTTGAAGATTCTGAATATTTTTCTTCCTTGTTTAAGACAAAGTACGGCCAGACACCGACACAGTATCGGAAGAGCTGTAGAAATAACGATTGAAAGCGGAGGGTTACCTTCGCTTTTGTATTTCCACTAGTTTCCAAATGAAATTGTACAAAGTGCACAAAAAGCTAGGTGAAAATGCACTAATTTGTGAAAAGGTGCAAGAAATTCGGGGTTTTTTTGAGAAAATACCGGGTTGAGAAAAGGGAAAATGATGGGTAACATGGAGGTACAAAGAAAGACAAAGGAGTTGTGCTTATGAAAAAGAATGAAAATTTGCAGAGCAAAAATAATAGCTTTCTGAGATATTTGAAAAAATATTATTGGCTATATTTGTTTGTTTTGCCGGCTCTCATTTGGTATGTGATTTTTCACTATATACCAATGGGCGGAGTTGTAATTGCATTTAAACGTTACAGTGGTGTACGTGGTATTTGGGATAGTCCATGGGTAGGACTAAAATGGTTTAAGAGCTTTTTTAGTTCTTACTATTCAACTACTATTATTCGAAATACGATTGTGGTATCCTTTTATTCCTTGTTAACATTTCCGCTACCGATTATGTTAGCTTTGGTATTAAACGAGTTGAAGCATAAGCGTGTAAAGCAGACATTGCAGACAATTATGTATGCACCACATTTTATTTCTACGGTTGTATTGGTTACTATGTTGAATCTGTTTTTCTCAAAAAGCAATGGATTTGTAAACAATATTATTGTGGCATTGGGAGGAACTGCTTATGACTTTATGACCAAACCAAATGTTTTTCCGCATATGTATGTATGGTCAGGCGTTTGGGAGAACCTTGGATGGAACTGCATTATTTATGTTGCTGCACTAGCAGGTGTGGATCCGGCATTACATGAAGCAGCAGCTATTGATGGAGCAACTCGTTTGCAAAGAATCAGACATATCAATATTCCATGTATTTTGCCAACCATTGTCATTACTTTGATTTTGAAAGTAGGACATATAATGAGTGTTGGAGCGGATAAAGTACTCCTAATGAAAAATGACTTGAATGCAGATACAGCTCAAGTTATTTCTACTTATGTATATGAGCGTGGACTTATAAGTGGAGATTACAGTTATGCGGCTGCAGTTGGTTTGTTTGTAAATGTAGTTAATCTTGCTATGCTGATAACCGTAAATAAAATATCTAAAAAAGTTACGGAAACAAGCTTGTTCTAAGGGGAGGTACGGATGAAAAAAGATTTTAAATTCAGTATAGGTGATAAAGCCTTTGATATTATGTCATATACAATTGCTATACTTTTTACACTGATATGTTTGTATCCTCTTTATTTGGTAGTTATTAATTCTTTCTCAGACCCTTTGGCAGTTGCCAGTGGAGAGGTTTACATAATTCCAAAAGGATTTTCTTTAGATGCCTATAAAGAAGCGTTTAAGAACGGAGATATCATGCTTGGTTATGCCAATTCCCTGTTTTATACGATATTAGGCACTTTGCTTAATATGGTATTGACTATTCCAGCAGCCTATGCGTTGTCAAAATCCAAATTAAAAGGGCGTAATTTTATGATGCTGATGATAGTGTTTACCATGTATTTCAGCGGTGGTTTGGTACCGACCTATATATTGACACGAGGAATGGGATTACTCAATACAAGAACAGTAGTTTTGGTAATGGGTGCAGTAAATGCTTCAAATTTAATTGTAGCAAGAACCTTCTTTGCAAGTTCCATTCCAAAGGAACTGGAAGAAGCAGCAGAAATTGATGGTTGCAGTATTCCGCAGACCTTTTTTCAGATTGTGCTTCCGCTCTCCAAAGCTATGCTTGGTGTAATTTTACTTTATTATGCAGTGGCACGCTGGAACAATTTTGCCAGCTCCTTATATTATCAGCCTATGTCAGAAGAATTACATTCATTACAAATGGTAATAAAGAGAATATTGCTACAAATACGTACTAATCAGACTCTTGAAAATGAATTGGCAGATTATTATGCAAGTTTGTTTGAGCAGATTAAGTATTCTGTAATAGTAATTGCTTCACTGCCATTAATGATTTTATACCCATTCCTACAAAAGTATTTTGACAAAGGTGTAATGATGGGGTCAGTAAAAGGATAGTTAACGGCATAGCCGTACTATAAATAAAAATTTTATAAAAGTAGGAGGACTAACTACAATGAAAAAGAGAAACAAAATTCTCGCATTGCTTTTGGCAATGACTATGTGCGGTACTGCTATGGCAGGCTGTGGTTCTAGTGAAAAATCTTCAGAGGTTGCAAGTACAGAGACCACAACAAGCACAGAAACCACTGTTGCAACAGAACCTGTTGCAGAAGAACCACTGAAGAATGTGGACATTTATCCATTAACCAGTGATAAGACTTTCACTATCGCTACTCAAACCGACCTCTTTGGGGAAAAGGATTATAATGCTTACACTGCAGCAATGGAAAAGGGTACCGGTATTTCTGTTGATTGGAAATACATGGCTGAGGATCAGCTTTCCTTGGCATTGACTAGCAAGGAATTTCCTGACGCAATTTTCCTTTATCCTAATATTATGGATAAAGCTACTGTATATGAGTATGGACAGGCAGGCTATTTTGTAAACTTTATAGACTATTTAGATATCATGCCTAATTTCTCAGCTTTTCTTGAGAAATATCCGGATGTGTATGAACAAGCACAGAACGAGGATGGCAGCATTTATAGTTTACCTGTGTTGAATTCAAGTAATACAGGCTGCAATAACCTGCTTTATTATCGTACCGATATGATGAAAGAAATCGGATGGGAAAATCCTCCGGCTACAACAGAGGAATTCTTACAGTTTATTATTAAGTTGCAGGAGCATTATGGAGCAAAGGATCCTGATTTTATTGCATTCAATGCTTATCAGCCAAGTCATATGACATGGACAGCACAGAGACTTAATTATTTCTTGTTTGCAGCTATGGGTGAATTGGTTTCCATAGATTTAACAATTGATTCAAAAGAAAACGTAGTACTTGGTGCAGCAACAGAGCAGTACAAGCTCTATCTGGATTATATGAATAAAATTTGGGAATCCGGAGCATTTAATACCAATATTTATAGTCAGGAAGCAGCAGCAAGTCAGGCATTAAATGCAGGCAATCATGTTGCTGTAACATCCTCATTTAGTGGACTTACAACAGATTGCTTTGCTTCCGGAGAACTGGAAGTGGCAGTTTTAGAGCCTTTAACAAGTGAACATTGGGATAAGCAGCAGTTCTATCTGGCTCCTGCATATACATTCAATAGGGTGTCTGTACTTAGTACAAGCTGTGAAGATGTTGAGACTATGGTTAAATGGTTTGATGCATGGTACTCTACACCGGAAAATCCATTGAATGAAGAAGGCACAATTTGGGGTTCAGTAACTGGAACTGGTGAGTTAGGTGTCGATTGGGACTTTGATGCTGAAACTAATGTTATGATTACCTATCCAAATGAAAAAAGCGGTAAGAGCTTTGGTTCAGCGCTTTATAACGGATATGAAAACGGAAGAATGCCATATACGCAGGATCTTACAACTATTGTTGGTGTAAAAGGACAGGGAACCGTTAATAATTTGTGGCCATATGCAGTGACACCATATCCGGTAACCAGCTTAGTACTTACTCAGGACGAAAGTGATATTTATAATGATGCATGGACAGACATCAAGGCATATATTGCAGAAAACACTGCAAAATTCATTACAGGTGAGTTGAAAGTTGCAGAAAATTGGGATGCTTATGTGAGCGATCTGCAGAAGATGGGATTACAGGATGTTATCGATGTTTATCAGGCAGCATATGACCGTACTGTGGGCAAGTAATTTCCTTTGAAAAATAAGCTATAAAATATTTATAATTAACAGATGCCTGAGTGTTACAAAAATTTTTCATTATAGAATGTGATTGTAATACTCAGGTATTTATATTTTAAAATGAGGTTTTTATATGAAAGAAGTGACTTTTGATAAGTTACAGGCCCGTTTAGATAATGTAAAGCAAAAATATGGTGTACCTTTTTGCAGATGCAGGGTAATAAAAGAAGGCAAAATTATATATGACCATGCAGCAGGAGATAATGAACAGGGGAAAGACTTATATTATATATATTCTATGACCAAGTTGATTACTTCTGTTGCTACTATGCGTTTAGTGGAGCAAGGTAAACTTTCTTTGGAAGACGAGGTTTCCAAATATCTCCCAGAGGCAGCTCATATAACAATTATTTCGGAAAATGAACCGGTTCCTGCAAAGGAGAAGATGACGGTTAGACATTTGGTTTCTATGCAGGCGGGCTATAACTATGCAATAAATATAAAGGAATTGGAGGATGCAATTATCCAAAATCCAAATGCGTCTACTACGGAGATTGCGACCGCTTTGTTGAAGCATCCTTTAGATTATGAGCCGGGGCAAGGATTTAAGTATAGTTTATGCTATGATGTCCTGGGAGCTGTTCTGGAGGTTGCAAGTGGAATGCGCCTTGGGGAGTATCTTAGAAAGGAAATATTTGAACCGTTAAAGATGATGGATACGACCTTTAGAGTTACGGATGAGATGCGTAAACGATTTATAGCAGAATTTCGATATTATCCGGAAAAAAAACAAATTATGCAAATGATACCGGAAACCAATGTATTTATCTTTACACCGGAGTATGAAAGTGCAGGCGCAGGTTTAATTTCCACTTTTGAAGATTATTTTAAATTTGTAACCACGATTATGAATGGTGGTGTATCAGACGAAGGCTATCATCTTATCAGTAAAGCAAGTCTGGAGGAAATAACCGGAAGATGTATGACAAATGAAATGCTGAACAAATATAATCGATACAGGCAATGGGGATGTGGTTATTCCTTTGGTGTTAGAGTACAACTGGAAAAAGAGATGTGTCCACCAGGAATGGATGTAGGTGTTTTTGAAATAACAGGAGCAGCAGGCAGCTATGCTCACTTTGACTTAAAAAATGAACTGGCTATATTATATTTTCAGCACACACTTGGTGTAGCAGAAGTCATTGAGAACTTTCACCATGAAGTAAGAAATCTGGTTTATGAGGAACTACAAGCATGAAAAGAGCATTTAGCACAGTTGCCTGCATGGATGCTGATGCACCACAGATTATAGAGGCATGCTATAAATATCAGATGGACGGAGTCGAGATTAGGCTGGACAAGGATAATTCTGTGTTAGGGAAACAAAGCAAAGAAGAGCTGGAAGAACTTGCTAAAGTGTTTCGTTTGGCCGGGATTACTGTAGTAGATTTAGGAAGCAGTATATGTATCAAAGAATATAATGAGAAACATACCTTGACCATGCAGAGAATTCTGGAATGTGCAGAACAACTTGATGCAAAAGGCATCAGAGTTTTTTTGGGTAATTTTTCATCTAAGGTAAATCCTAATCTTCCTAAACCGGACTATGAGGGAATCGTGCGACAATTAAAGGAATTGTGTACGGTAGCAAATGTTTATAATACGGAAGTATGGGTGGAAACGCATAATGAATTTGCAACAGGAAAAGTCCTAAAACAACTGATTTCCGATGTGGATTGCCACAATCTGAAGATTATCTGGGATATTATGCATCCAATTGAGGATGGAGAAGGAATTAAAGAAACCTGGGGCTATATTGGTGACCGGATTGCACATGTACATATTAAGGATGGGTTCGACAGGAAGGATCCTGTATGGCATGACTATCAATATACCTGTCTGGGAGAAGGAGCACTTCCAATTGGCAGTATTATCAAGCTTTTAGAGAATGAAGGATATCAGGGATATTATTCTTTGGAATGGGAGGCAGCATGGAGAGGGGAACTGGCTGGCTACGAGAATTCACTGGATTGGGTGCTGAAGCAGTATACTGACTATCTGGAAGCATATCAGAAAAATCAACTGAAGGTGACAGCAGAAACAATCATTGATAACCGAGTGCAAAATGCCTGTTTGAAAAAGTATGGAGTAAGCACGGTAATTGAGCCTGGAAAAACATATCATCTTACCGTGCCATATCAGGAGTATGTGACCAATAGTTACAATACAGTCTATGGAATGATTACTTTATATACTCCGGGTGGAATAATGACGCGGAGGATATATCTGGAACAGGAACTGTGCGGTAGGAAAGGAATTACTTTTACCGCAGTTGATGAAAACGAACTGAAACTGGAACTGGGCTTGAAAGGCTTTGGAAAGGCGGTATTTTATCAGCCGCTTTTACAGGAATGTCCGAGAAAACCAGAAAGAAAGGTACGGGTTGCTTCTGTATTTATCAAGGTAAAAAAGGAACTGTCTTATGGAGAGCATTTAAGGCAGATTGAGGATGGTATAGACAGAGCGGCCAAGGATGGTGTGGACCTTGTAGGTCTGGCCGAGAATTTAAACACTAGAGTGCAGGTGATTCCGGAAGAAGAGATATTTGGTACACTGGACGGAATGTACTGTAGTATGTTAAAGCGAAAAGCCAAAGAACATCAGTGTTATATTTTCTGTTCGTTTAATGAATTGGATGAAGAAGGGGTTCGGCGTAATACTGCAGTGCTTTTTGGACGAAACGGAGAGATAGCCGGCAAATATTACAAAACACATATAGCCATGAGTGAGTACGAAAGAGGTATCGTACCGGGAGATGTCTATCCGGTATTCGATACAGATTTCGGACGTGTGGGACTATTGATTTGCTGGGATGCTTATTTTCCTGGACCTGCAAGGGCGATGGTACAGCAGGGGGCAGAAATGCTTTTGATACCTACCGCCGGAAATCCAACCTACAGACATATTGCGCGTGCCAAAGAGCATGGTGTCTATACGATAGTATCCTGTGTCTATGGAACATCTGACAGTGGAATTGCTTGTACGAAAATCATTGACCCTTGCGGAGAAATACTGGCACACACAAAGGAAGATGGACAGGCTGCGAAAGCGGTGATTGACCTGAACGAAGAAAAACATATTTATTGGCTGTCGGTAGGTGCAGCGGATGCAATCCCGGCAAATATATACCGACATGAAGTTCGCGATGATTTAAAGGACATGTTTTAAAGAGGGGCGTGAAAATGAATAAAAAATATAAGGTTTTCGTAGCTATACCAAAAGGAACAGCGGTTTTTGATACATTTGTTGCCGAAGAGGTGAGAGCATATCTCGAAGAGCATTTTGAGGTGACTTACAATGAATCAGGCAGAAAATTGACAAAAGAGGAATTTAGAAGAATACTGCCGGATTATGATGCTGTTATAACAGGCTGGGGAAATTCTATGCTGGACCGTGAATGTCTGGAAGGCAATGACAGATTGAAACTGATTGTACATACGGGTGGCACAGTAGGAAATCTGATAGACGATTATGTATTCCAAAACGGGATAAAGGTATTAAGCGGTAACAAATTATATGCAGAGAGTGTAGCAGAGGGAACTATTGCATATATGCTTATGGCGCTTCGCAAAATACCGGATTATATTGAGGCAGTAAGAGAAGGTAACTGGCGTACCGAAGCAGACTTGTGGGAAGGATTACTTGACCGGACAGTCGGCATTGTGGGAGTTGGTACTATATCCAGGATAGTTATTCGTATGCTTCAGACTTTCCGAGTAAAGATTAAAGTATATTCTCATTACGAAGTTGAAAGGGAATTTTTAGAGAAGTATGGATGTGAGGTAGCAACGCTCGATGACATTTTTTCAACATGCGACGTTGTAAGCGTACATTCAGCTTTGAATGAAGAAAATAGAGGTCTTGTCCAAAAGAAGCATTTTGAAATGTTGAAGGATGGAAGCTTGTTTATAAACACTGCAAGGGGTGCAGTAATTGATGAACAGGCCTTGATTGATGAGCTTCAAAAAAATCGGTTTTCTGCAGTGTTGGATGTGTATATAAAAGAGCCTTTGCCACAGGAAAGTAGGCTTAGAAGCATGAAAAATGTATATCCGCTTCCTCATATGGCAGGTCCTACACTTGACAGAAGAAAATGGATTACCAAGGCCTTAATTGATGATATGCGTGCATTTTTTGATGGGACGGATGAATTGGAGCTAGAAATTAGCGAAGAATATGCAAAACGCATGACAAAAATGTAAAAGCATGAAAAATATTTAGGAGGTAAAAATGAGAAGATTTAAAAGAATTTTACCAATATTTCTGGCACTTGTAATGTGTGTTACATCTATTTTGCCTGTATATGCTACAGGTGATGTCACTACAACAAGTACTGAACCAACCGGATCATTTTCTACAACAAATGGCTCTGTAATGTTTGAAGCAGAAGATGTAAGGATTAATACAGAAAACGATCCTACTGCTGAAGACTATGCTAAAAAAAATGATGTAGTAAGGGTAGAAGAAATTGCAGGAACCACTACA
>JAFXAZ010000052.1 GCA_017521985.1 Lachnospiraceae bacterium | reverse complement strand
GTTAAGGTATGCACCAAGTGCATTACCAGGGATACCATTGATTATGAGAGTTTTGTCTGACATACCTGCTGCAATGAACCTTTGACCACAACATCCTTCAATGGTACAATCTTCATCAGCTTTACGCAACTCTTCATTTAAAGTCCTGTAATCTAAATTTTTAGCATCAATCAATTTCATATTATACCACACCTCCAAAAATATGGTTACGTTTTTCTTGCGAAAATGCAGTTGTACATGCACTTTTTTTCAAGGTCTCAAAGTTAATAGAGTTTAGCGGAATGTGTTCTCTGATTAATGAGGTATATATTCCGACACGACTTGTAACAGAGTTACCAATTAGAATAAATCCGGTCAAATAGCCATCTCGTGTAAATAAGCGTTTTAGTGTGTTTTCTGTTTTTTCCTCATATAATTCTCCACCATCATCAGCGGTATAGTAGCTACCAGCTGTCATAGTATGTAAACCAAAGAAACCGATAGAATTCATTGGAATCGCCTTGTCAAAAACAGCAGTGCCACCTGCCATATTGATACCTGCACAATTGCCTTGCATATAGGCATTAGGGAGAATGGCAAGGACACGTTTTCCGTTATATGAAATATCGTCACCTTCCGTGCAGTCACCAGCGGCGTAAATATCAGGAATGGAAGCTTCCATTTTGTTGTTGATAAGTATTCCACGATTTACCTCTCCGCCGATTTCGCTTAATAGAGCAGTATTGGCTCGGACACCAACAGCAAGGACTAAAATATCGAAATTGACGGTTTTTCCGCTCTTCATAAGAGCGGTATTTTTATCAAAGGATACAGCGCTATCGCCTAACATAAATTGAATTCCGTTTGACTCTAAGTGTTTCTGCATCATGGAAGCACAATCTGAATCCAAAATGCTGGAGAGTACACGATCTGCAAGGTCGCAAACGGTAATGCTTAAAACACGGTCTTTCAAACCTTCGGCACATTTTAAGCCGATGAGTCCGGCACCTACGATTAGTACCTTAGAATCTGTGCTGATAGCAGATTCAAGTTCCAACATATTATCTAAGGTCATAAATGAATATTTATGTTCTACGGTTTCAAGTCCTGCAAATGGTGGAACAAAAGGAGAGGAGCCGGTAGCAATACAAAGCTTATTATATGGAATGATAGTTTCATCATCCAAGGTTATCTGTTTTGTAGTATTATCAATTTTTACGGCTTTTCTGCCATAAAGAACTTCGCAATTCATTTCTTCATAGAAATTAGGATTGCGGTATGCCATTTTCTCCAAATCTGTTTTACCTTCCAAATAGTAGGAGATGAGAGGTCTGCAGTAAACAGGGTGTGTTTCTTCTGAAATAACAACAATTTTATTTTGAGTATCTTCTTTTCGAATCCCCTCGATGCAGCCAATGGCAGCCACACCATTTCCGATGATTACATATTGAGCCATACTAGTCACCTCTTTCTTCAAATACGATTGCTTTATTTGGACAGCCTTTTACGCAGGCGGGTTCACCGCAGGTGTTAGAAAGGCAAAGTTCGCATTTTTGCATAATGCCGTTTTCATTTGGAGCCAATGCTCCATAAGGGCAGACCAAAACACAAGTAAGGCATCCCACACATTTATTCTGGTTAATATGAACAACACCGTCTTCCTTGGAAATTGCACCTGCGATACAGCTTTTGATACAGATAGGGTCAGTGCAGTGTCTGCAAGAAACGGCGTAGCAAATCTTTTCTCCTTCCTCAATATGAATGCGAGGATAGATTGGCTTTCCTTTCAATGCATCTGTCATGTCCTGTTTACCGGAATTGGCAAAGGCACAGTTATATTCACATAAATGGCATCCAAGACACCATTCTTCATTTACATAAACACGTTTCATTTTATATAGCACCTCCTTTATTCTCCGGCATAAGAAATGCCGAGAATTTCCAGTTCCTTTTCGTTCAGTCCAATACCACGAAGCATCAGGCGATTTCCACGCAAAGCTTCGATAGAGTTAATGCCCATACCGCCCATAAGTTCTTTGATTTCGTGTTTCCATGCGGTCATCAGGTTGATTAGTCGTTCACTTCCGATTTCGGGGTTAAGTCTTTTCACAAGCTCTGGACGTTGGGTTGCGATGCCCCAGTTACATTTACCGCTTTGGCAGGTTCGACACAGATGACAACCAAGAGCCAGAAGGGCAGCAGTAGCTACATAGCAGGCATCTGCACCAAGAGCAATGGCTTTTACCACATCCGCAGCACTACGGATGCTGCCCCCAACAACAAGGGATACATTGTTACGGATGCCTTCATCTCGAAGTCTTTGGTCAACAGCAGCTAATGCCAGTTCGATAGGAATACCTACATTGTCACGAATTCTGGTAGGAGCTGCACCAGTACCACCACGGAAACCATCAATAGCGATGATATCAGCACCGCTTCGTGCGATGCCACTTGCAATGGCTGCGATGTTGTGAACAGCAGCAACTTTAACAATAATCGGTTTTTTGTATTCCGTAGCCTCTTTTAAGGAGAAAACAAGTTGTCGTAAATCTTCTATAGAATAAATGTCATGATGCGGAGCTGGGGAAATTGCATCGGACCCTTCAGGTATCATTCTGGTACGGGATACATCACCGACAATTTTGGTGCCGGGGAGATGTCCACCGATACCGGGTTTAGCACCTTGTCCCATTTTAATTTCGATTGCGGCTCCGGCATTCAAATATTCTTCGTGTACGCCAAAACGTCCGGAAGCCACCTGAACAATAGTGTTCTCACCATAACAATAAAAATCTTCGTGAAGTCCGCCTTCCCCGGTGTTATATAAAATTCCAAGCTTAGTAGCAGCCAAAGCCAGAGATTTGTGTGCATTATAGCTGATGGAACCATAACTCATAGCAGAAAACATAACAGGAATGGAAAGCTCCAGCTGTGGGGGTAATTCACAGTTTAGGGAGCCATCTTTGTTGCGACTGATCTTTTCCGGTTTCTTACCAAGATATACTCTGGTTTCCATTGGTTCCCGTAAAGGATCAATAGAAGGGTTAGTTACCTGCGAAGCATTGATAAGAATTTTGTCCCAATATACAGGAAGGGGCTTGGGATTGCCCATGGATGATAACAGAACACCGCCGCTGTTTGCTTGCTTATATATCTCCTTAATCGTATCGTTTTGCCAGTTTGCGTTTTCACGCAAGGTGCAATCGCTTTTCACAATTTTTAAGGCTCTGGTAGGGCAGAGAGAAACACAACGCTGGCAGTTGACGCATTTGGATTCGTCACAC
>JAFXAZ010000051.1 GCA_017521985.1 Lachnospiraceae bacterium | reverse complement strand
TCCTTGATTTGTTCTTCACTAAATTTGTATCTGGAAGCCATATTCATCACCCAGATACAGTATATCATATCATTGCAAGAAATTATACCGTTTTATTAAGAATTAGTATTAATCGGGCATTGCCGGTTTTTCTTAGTTGTCGGATACCTGCTTTGACAGTTCTTTGATAATGGTCTTCCTAATTTGCTGGTTGATCTCTTTTCCGATGCCCAGCGCTGCGACAAAGAGGCAGATGCCGCCTGCGGTCTGCAAACCTACACCGATGGCAGAGAGGATCAGGTTCTTCTTCATGTTATTCATGTTTCTATCAGTCCCTTTCGTCCGGGTGGAGGTACTGGCCGTGATCCTTGGTCTTGTCATCATACTGGATGGCAAACTTGGGGCAGCGGTGCAGGCAGCCCAGGCACATGGCACAGTTTTGACAACGTAAATGCTTTTTACGAAGTCCGCCCGGAAGCAAAACTGAAAAAGGAACTGGCACGAAAGTCACAGGAGGCACTCTTTGATAATTTTGCCGGAACCCATGTGGATATGCTGCTGGCGCAGTTTGATGAAACGTGAAAGCAGCCTCTTAAATAATCCAGTGCATCCGCTTCGTTTCGCTTTGCTTCCGCTTCCGGCACACCGAGAATTCTGGCTACCGCAGTCCGCGGCATCGGCTTTCCTGTCACAAAGCCATAATGGTAATCTATGTATTTACGTTCCAGTTCCGGCACGCATCCATGCTGGCATCCAAAAGCAGATCACGCCGTTCGTTGAGGAACATCTTTTCAAGCGGCCGCAATTCCTGGCAGGCCAGAAAGCAAAGCTCCTCTTCCGCCCAGTCACCCTCTCCATCCTCATCATCCGGGTAATAGTTTTCCATGTAGGCCATTCGAATGGAATGAAGAAAACCCCGGAGTTCATTTTGGATTCTATGGGTGGCAAAGGTAAGAAAGGTTGTACCGTAGGAAGTGTCATAATCCTGGATGATGCTGATGATCCCAACCTCTCCCCACTCGATCATTTCCTGCCAGTAAGGATGATACCGGAATTTCATTTTCGTCATCTGCTCTACGATGTATGCCCTGTTCTGTTTCAGAAGTTGTAGGCAGGCATTGCCATTACCCTGCCTGGCAAGCATGCTGATACTGAAGCTTCCGCTCTTGGTGCCTGACTACAAGGAAAAGCGCACAGTCCTTCAGTATGCACTGGAACGGTACACCAATATCGACCAAGGGCAGGATGTTCCCGAATCGGTCATCGAAGCCTTTGTGGTCAAAATCGTGGTGTCCAAAGACGGTTTCGACTGGTATCTGCGATTCGACGGTGATCCGGACAAGCCTCTGCACTGCCAGCTCCAGGGAAAACGGAAGACAAACACGAAAATCATGGTTTCGGGGGATATTTCCCCCCGCTATGGATTGTAGCCCCACAGGCTGCCATCAACGGCTAAGGGAAACAGGTTTTCCCCCATTCTTGGATATATCAGTGCAACACCCCCAATGGCTTTCGCCATTGGGGGTGTTTCGAGACTATGAAGAAAAGTCTGTAAATAAAATTCTTCTATGATAATAATGGGCGAAAGGCTTGAAATATTAGCCTTTCGCCCTTTGTTTATATATAACAGTTACTGAAATATACTCCTGTTTCCTTCACGGGAACTCTATTTTACTGCTCTTCCAAGTGAATCGGCTGTAACAATTGCATCATATAACTGTTCTGGTGTTACATCCGCTACCATATTGTGGATAGATTCACCTTCAACACAGGATTTCTCCGCAATAATCTTAATTTCATCTTCTGTGGTAACTCCGATTTCTGCTAATGTTACCGGCAGTCCTACTTCCATACAAAAATCTTGAACTTCTTTAAATTCCTCTTTTGGAGCGCCTTCCAGTACTAATTGCACGAGCGTACCAAACGCAACACAATTTCCATGAGGTGCACTATGACCTCCGAGTGCTGTCAAGCCATTATAAAATGAATGTGCAACAGCGAGACCACCATTATCGGCACCCACACCGGATAAATATACATTAGCTTCAATAATCGCATCTAGTGCAGGAGTAACTACATTGTGTTCACATGCATGTTTTGCAGCTGCCCCATACTCTTTCAAAGTCTCATAGCAGAGTTTGCATAAGGCCATGGCAGATCTTGTGATACCGCCAAACTCCAGGCTCGGTGCGTCTGTTCTCTCACACGCTCTGGCTTCAAAATATGTACCAAGAGCATCCCCCATTCCTGCTACCAGAAATTTTACCGGTGCTTTTGCAATAATATCACTGTCTACAATAACAGCTTCCGGGTTCTTCGGGTAGAACAGATAACTGTTAAAAGTCTCATCATCATTATAAATAACAGAAAGCCCCGTACAAGGTGCATCTGTTGCAACAACAGTAGGAATAATCACAACCGGAAGCTTTTCATAATATGCGGTAGCCTTGGCAGTATCAATTGCAGAACCTCCTCCAACGCCGACAACTACATTCAGCCCATTATCCCTTACTATTTTTCTCATCTTCTCAATTTCGCCTGTACTGGAGATTCCTCCAAAAATTTCGTAATAACGAACATCATCAGTCCCTTCAAAACTTTTTTCAATTTTATCATGGCACATCTTGTGTCCGCTTCTGGAACAGACAAACAACCATTTGTCGCCCAAATCTTTCATCTCATCATAAAATTTAAAAAGAGCATCTCTTCCCTGCACATATTTCTGTGGTGCACGCATCATTCTAAGTCTTGCCATAACAATTGCCTCCATTTCGCTTGTTATTTAATTGGCAATTTAATTATAGCCCTACGCATTCAAGATTCAAGAATAATAATAGATGAAAAAAATGGCATTCTCCAATTTCTTTTGTATGTTTTTCAAGCAACAAATAAACTACCTTTCATTTTTAACTCCGGTGAGAAATTTACTTATGACAGGGTGCTCCATTGATAATCCGTTAGCTCCGGTAAATTTGTTCCAAAAGGATCACTCGCATCAATGGATGCGGAAAAGTCATCTTTGATACTGATACTGGAAATAATTTCATTATTCAAAAAACAGATATTTATTGACAATGTTATTACGATATGGTATTGACATCTCCACGATGTATGTTCTAAACTATTAACGTCTTTATTTTTCACGATGAAAACCTCCTCATTATGGTAGTTGTGTGGTTGGCAAACCACTTCTACTATAATGGGGAGCTTTTTTCTTGTCTACTTTACTCCTCGCTAGAAGCTATTATTTTACCCCCGGCTTAGCCGGGGGTTGTCTTTGGTACAACCAAAACCAAACCGGTGCTTGTACAACATGACAAGCACCGGTTTTCTTACTTTGTACTGGCCCGAACCACCAGGGATACCGGCAAACGGATCTCATTTTGAATCAGCTTGCCCATCTTCAATTCCCCCAGCTTCTCTACTGCAATTTTTGCCCGCAGGGCACCATCCTGCTTTACCGTAGTCAGTGTGGGACAAAACATCCGGCACATGGGAATATCATCGAAT
>JAFXAZ010000011.1 GCA_017521985.1 Lachnospiraceae bacterium | reverse complement strand
CTGAGAGTCAGAGCTTTATGGCACAGGAATTTTTGCAAGTTCGAGCAAAAGGTCCTGCTGACGGTGCAGAAAAGTGGTCAGACGGCAGTGAACCATATTTTACCATAAAATTGAAAGTTCCTGTAGCAGGTACCTGGGTTGTGACAACGGAACATTCTGGACAATCTCAGCAATATAAATACGCTAATTTGCATTTTTATATGTTACCTGTTACTGACGAGGCACCTACAAGAGAACAATTAATAAATGAAGCCAATTTTTTGGGTTCCATGGATACGCGTAAGGATTCATCTGTTACACATACAAAGCAATTGGAGATATCATCTCCGGGTGAGTATTACTTGACCGTTAAGATAGATGATGACAATTGGGGAGAAGGAGAGACACGTCCTACCGGTGATTGGGATATTAGGCTTAAAAATATTATACTAACACCGTACTCTTATGAAAAGCTTACCTATAATCTTTTGACGACTTCCTATAATATTGGTAATGATACAGATGGCGATGGCGTAGTGGATGATTTCGGTGATACATCTACATCAGCGGGAGGAAAAATTCCAAGCACCATGTATAATACATGGACGGATAAAACTGCAGCAAACTTTATTCCTTTTTATGTAACAGCAAGCAATGATAGAAATGCAGTCTTTGATGGAGATAAGAAGTATAGTGACGGATATGTTTTTGCAAGAGGATACGAAGGTACTTGGAGATTGTATCCATGTTATGAACCAAATCAAAGATTTGTAGCTGCTTATGATTATCAGAATCTTAAAAATACAGCGCCATGGAAATGGACTTCTTATCACAGTGGTTTGGCAGCGTCACAAACTTTTATGACACAAATGTATTTACAAGTTCAAGCATATGCTCCTGCTAACGGTGCAGCAAAGTGGACAGACGGAGAAGAGCCGTATTATACAATGAAATTAAATGTTCCTACAGTTGGCACATATGATGTTAGCGTGGACATACCAGTATCAGGAAATGCCAATTTGTATATATACATGTTGCCTGTTTCTCCATATGTTTCCACAAGAGAGCAGCTTATGAACGAAGCCAATTTCTTGGGAAACATAGATTTACAGAATGACATTGGTATAATAACATTGGATAATCAGATGACATTTTCAACTCCGGGAGAATACTATTTTGTTGTTAAGATAGATGATGATAATTGGGAGGGCAAGACACGTCCTTCCGGTGCATGGAGTATTCGATTAAATAATATTAAGTTTACCCTGGAAGGAACCGGAGGTATAGAAGGCCTGATAGCTTCTATGGAAGAGAGAATAGGTCAACCGGCACCTTCTTTGGATTATGCTACAGAAGTATTGAAGAAGATAGATGCAGCAAACGCAACGCTGGCGCATACCTCCTCTAACTATGTTTATACACAAGGAGCAAAGAGTCAGAAAACTTCAGCAGAAATAGCTGCAATTCTTGCAAACTCCGCAGGAAAACAGGTTGTTACAGGTGATTATGGTTTATCCATTATCAGTGATAGCGTATTGCAATTCACCGACAGTGAGATGCGTTCTTTGCAGGAATATATGCTGTATACCAGACCGACTGCAGCGGACATCAAGGAAAGCTTTACGGAAATGGAAGATGTTCATCCGCGTATTGTCTTAAATAAGGATAAATTTGATGAAATCGTTGCAAATTATAAGGCGGGTCATACTTTGATAAAGGAATGGGGTGATGCTATTATTTTGAAAGCTAACCTCACTATTAAAGGTGAGCATCTTAAGTATGCAAATGCAAATGGCTCCAAAGGCTCTGCTCATCAGGGTACAGTAGATCGTGCAATGTATTTGTCTATGGCGTACAGACTGACAGAGGACAGTAAGTATAAGGATTATTTATGGGAAGAGATTGAAAATGTAGCTAATTTCCCGGAATGGTACAATAAATGGCAGTTCTTGGATACAGGAGAATTCCTGGCAGGATTTGCTATTGCATATGACTGGATGTATGATCAATGGTCAGAGGACCAGTTAGCCATTATGGAAGAGGCGATTTTGAAGCATGGACTTTACTGGGATCAAACCTATTTATATGGTACGGGCGCCTATCCGCTTACATACGTCTTTTCAACGACGAACAGAAATGCTGTAACAAATGGTGGATCAGGTATGGCTGCTATTGCATTGTATGATAAATATCCGGACATATGTGCTGATATTTTGGAGAAGACATATCATGCTATAGAGATAGGAATGCGAGATTTCGCGCCGGACGGAGCTACAACAGAAAGTCCTAATTATTGGGAATATACCCTAAGATATTTATCTATGTTCATGGCTTCTACAGAGGTTACTTTTGGTACAGATTTTAATATTTTAGATTCACCGGGCTTTGATAAGACCGGAGAGTTTTATGTATATTTAGATGGACTTGAAGGAAGTTACAATTATCATGATTCTGGAAGTTACCGAAAATTAACGGCAAGCACACTGTTCTGGATTTCCAATGTTACGAAAAAACCGGAGTTAACACAGATTCAGTTACTTAAAATGAATAATAATGACATAATTGGTGATGTATATTCTATTATGTTCTATAATCCTGCTATAGAACCGACTACAGAAATTAATTTGCCTACGTCAAAGTATTTCAGACACCTTGAATTTGTTAGTATGCGCTCGAATTGGACAGATAATGAGGGAATCTATGCAGCCTTCCATACAGGACAGACAAATATAAGTCATGCACATATGGATTCTGGTTCCTTTGTATTGGATATTGGTGGTCAACGTTTTGCCGGAGATTATGGTTCTGAGGATTATAGTCTTTATCCTTCCGAGAATCCGGATAATAAATACCATCTTTTCAGATTAAGTCCTGAAGGACATAATATATTTGTAATTAATCCAGATGCAAGTTTTGGTCAGACCTTATCCGGAAAGGAACAAATTTCAGAGTTTGTCAATAAAGAAAAAGGAAGCTATGCAATAGCACCACTCACCTCTTATTATAAGGATGAAAGTGCAGGAGTTAAATATGCGGATAGTGCTGCACGAGGTATTATGCTGGCAGATGAGAAGAGAAGTGTAGTGATTCGTGACGAAATCAAGGGTATGCCTTTGGATGAGAACCAAGTATATTGGTTCATGCAGATGGAAGGCGTGGAAGTTGAGATTGCAGCAGATAAGAAGAGCGCAATTCTTCGCAAAGGCGGAGTAGATGTACATCTTCAGGTTGCTTCAGATAATGCTACGGATTTTGAGATTACACTTACCGAAGCTTGTGAATTGGTACCGGATACTACAATTTATAAATATGATAAGCAAAAGGTGAATACCGGATGGCAGCGACTTGCAATTATATTTAAGGCCGGAAAAGATTTGAATATCAATGTAAAGATGTCCCGTTTGGGTGATCCTATGGGTGATACACCTATTGAAGAGATTAGTTTGGCAGATTGGAATATTGAAGACGGTCCAGCTGCGGCATTCCCTAAATTAAATAGTATTGAGATTGGTGGTCAGGCTTTAGATGGTTTTGATGGTAATGTGAAAGCTTATGATTACACATTACCATATGGTGCAGCAGAATGTCCTAATATTACAGCAGTAGGTGATGAAAACTGCGATATTCAGATTACGAAACCGGAAGCATTGCCGGGAAAAGCATTGATTACTATTATCAATAAAGACAATGCTAAATTAGCTACTACTTATACGGTTAATATTAAAGTGGCTTCAGATATTGTTTTGGAGGCTTCTGGATATCAGGATACTGCACCGCCGGATTACTGTATTGATGGAGACATTACAACTAGATGGGCTGTAGAAGGAGAGAATTATGGTGTATTTATTTTCTCTGAACCTAGAAGTGTGTCATCTGTATGGATTGCATCTTGGCTTGCAAATCAAAGATTTTTAAAGTTTGATCTTGAAGTGTCCACAGATGGTGTGAATTTCAGACCGGAAATAACCAATGGCAAAACAACTGTTTTGGAAGCAGGTGAGGCTGACAAGTTAGAGGAATTTCCTATCACGGAAGGAAACTATAAAGCAATCAGAATTTGGCTTCATGGTTCTGAATATGCTAATGGCAGTAGTACTTTGTGGAATTCCCTTTTAGAGGTTGCTTTTACCGGAAATGGTCCTGTATTCGATGCGATTCCAAATAGTGAGACAAATGCAGGAAACCTCTTTACACAAACTGTTACAGTAACGGGACATGAGGGATCAACTGTTACCGTTACCGGAAAGTCTCTTCCGGAAGGAGCAATTTTTGACAGTGAAACCAATACGCTTACTTGGACACCTACAGATGAACAGATAGGCAGTCATATTATTTCCCTACTTGCTGAGGATGCGTCCGGTCGCCTGTCCAATATGGTATTTAACGTAAAAGTACTTGAAGCACAAACAGGTGGCGG
This sequence comes from Lachnospiraceae bacterium, assembly GCA_017521985.1. Classification (GTDB taxonomy): domain Bacteria; phylum Bacillota; class Clostridia; order Lachnospirales; family Lachnospiraceae; genus RGIG6307. The sequence continues at coordinate 21,443 of JAFXAZ010000011.1, read as the reverse complement.
TAATGACAATACCGGAGGAGATCAGCCAGGTGGCGATAATGACAATACCGGAGGAAATCAGCCGGGTGGCAGTGATGAGTCTATAGAGATTCTAGAAAATCGCTCAGATAAAAATTGGACCCAGGATACTTTGGGAACAGTAACCATTTACTGTACAGGTGCTCTTGCAGATTTCTTACGCGTAGAGGTTGATGGAGTAACAGTAGATTCTTCTTACTATACCTTGGAGGAAGGTTCTACCATTCTTAACTTTAAGGTTGCTTATCTGAATACACTTTCTGAAGGTGACCATACCGTGGTTATGCATTATACAAATGACCGCAGTGTGCAGATGACACTTACCATACACGAAAGTGAAGAGGAAGGTTCTTCTGATGAACAGACAGATGTTAGTGACCAGAACCAGCAGACAGAAGTTAGTGGCCTGAACCAGCAGACACAGGCTGCTAACCCTGCAACAGGCGATGACAGTAGAATTCTTATGTACATTATTTTTGTAGTATGTGGAATTGTATTGCTTGTATCATGGGGAATTTACAGACGAAGAAAAATGTCTTAAAAAGTAAAATGTAATGACCCTGTATTGCAGCCTCACTCTCTCTATGTGAGTGGGGCTGCTTTAAGACAACATGATAAGGAGTAAACAGTATGGACTTTACGATTCTGAAAGAGTTTATGGATCGCCTAACAGCGTGGAGAATGCCAGGAAACAGTATTCGTGTGTATTTAGGACAGGATGAGGTGTTTCGCTATAGTTCCGGATATTCCAATGTGGAAAAACAAATACCTATGAATGGTACGGAGCACCTGTTTATTTATTCCTGTTCTAAAGTTGCGACTGCTGCTGCAGCACTGCAGTTGTACGAAAAGGGGTTTTTTTTGTTGGATGATCCGCTGTATGAATTTCTCCCCGAATATCGTGAAATGTATGTAAAGCAGCCTAATGGTGAAATAAGGAAGGCGCAAAATCCTATTACCATACGGCAGTTGTTTACACATACTTCCGGTCTGAATTATAACACGAAATCACCTGCATTTGAAAAGGCAGGGAAGCTTACAGACGGAAAAATGAATACTGAGACGTTGATTCGATGCTTAGCAGAGGAGCCGCTCGTCTTTGAACCTGGAGAAAAATGGACATACGGATTGAGTCATGATGTACTGGCGGTTGTAATAGAAAAAATATCTGGACAAAAATTTCGAGAGTATATAAAAGAGCATATCTTTGAACCTTTGGGGATGCGTGAGAGTTTTTATCATGCAGAAGGTGTTTTAGACCGCATGGCCGAACAGTATTATTTTGACGAAGGCGGTAAGGCAAGCTACGTTGACCTTCAATCTGCATCTACACATCAGGAAGGCATATTGGTTAATAAGGGTAAACAGAACCATTTGATTTTTGGAACAGAATATGACAGTGGCGGAGCAGGTATTGTGACTACGGTGGAGGATTATGCAAAATTTACCTGCGCCATGGCGAACAAGGGTTTAGGAATGACAGGAGAGCGTATTTTGGCACCGGGAACCATTGAACTTATGCGCCAGCCACAGACATTGGGAAGACAACAATCTACCTTTACCGGCTCCCGTAGGGGATACGGATATGGTCTCGGGGTGAGAACCATGATTAACCGTGCGGAAAGCGGTTCTAACGGAAGCCTGCATGAATTTGGATGGGGTGGAGCTGCCGGAGCAAATGTATTAATAGACACAGATTTGGGGTTATCTGCGTTCTATGCTCATCATATGTTGAATCCTTTTGAAGAGTATTACCAACCCAGATTGAGGAATGCTTTGTATGCTTGCATAAAGTAAGTATAAAAATATTGGAGGAAATGACAAATGTTAGTAAATATGAACGAAGTGCTAAAACCGGCACAAAAGGGAAAATACGCAGTAGGGTTATTCAATGCGGTAAATCTGGAGCTTGCTAGAGGCATTATCGCAGCAGCAGAGCAGAGCCGTTCACCGGTAATCATGGGAACCGCAGAGGTGCTTTTACCGTACGGACCATTGGATGAGGTGTCTTATTACTTGATTCCGATGGCAAAGAAGGCAAATGTACCGGTGGTAGTGCATTTGGACCATGGTTTAAATAAGGAGACTTGTATCAAGGCGTTGGAACTGGGCTTTACGTCTATTATGTATGACTGTTCTACAGATCCTTATGAGGTAAATGTAGAAAAGGTAAAGGAAATGGCAGAGATTGCACATGCCTACGGTGCAACCATTGAAGGAGAGCTGGGTCATGTGGGCGATAACGAAGGCTCCGCAGAGGGAAGTTCCCATCTGGAAGACCCGTCCAAGTATTTTACTGACCCGAAGCTTGCAAAGGATTTCGTGGAGAAAACCAAGGTAGATGCTCTGGCCATTGCAGTGGGTAATGCCCACGGCGCGTATAAGTTACCACCTAAGCTGGACTTTCCACGTATTGAAAAGATTCGCAAAACCATCGATGTGCCATTGGTACTGCATGGTGGCTCCGGTCTCACCGATAACGATTTCAAAAAGGCTATTGAGATTGGTATAAGCAAAGTAAATATTTTTACGGACATTAATATTGCAGCAGTAAAAGCTGAGTTCAGACAGTTCTCTTCCATGGATAAGGGTATCATTGACCTGATTCCGGCAGCAGTAGAGGCGATTAAACAGGAAGTGCTAAAGAAATTGGTGTTGTTTGATTCTGCAGGAAAAGCAATAAACGAAGCATATGATGTAGATTTGATTGTGCGAGAAGTGATGAAAGTGCTTGCAGCACAGGATGTATCAAACTTGACACTACCAAACAGTGACAGAAGGAAAGCATGATGAGCAGTATATTTATGAGATTTCCGGGAGGAAAAGTAAAAGCATTGACTCTTAGTTATGATGATGGTGTGGAGCAGGATGTCCGCTTGATTGACATCATGCAAAAGCATGGATTGAAGGGAACCTTCAATTTAAACAGTGGATTGTATGCTGCCGAAGGTACTGTTTACAAGGAAGGTACCATTTACAGAAGAATGACGAAAGCACAATGTCTAGATTTATATATGAACAGCGGTATGGAGGTAGCAGTTCATGGTTACACCCATCCGTTTTTAGAACAGCTACCTGTCAACATCTGTACACAGGAGGTTTTGAAAGACCGTGAAACACTGGAAGGTGATTATGACTGTATCGTAAGGGGTATGGCATATCCTTTTGGAACATATAGTGATGAGGTGGTCGCAACATTGCAGCAGTGCGGCATTGTATACTCCAGAACTACTGAAAGTACTGAAAAATTTGCCATCCCCACAGACTGGCTGAGACTGCCGGCTACTTGTCACCACAAGAATCCAAGACTGATGGAACTTGCTCGGAATTTTGCGGAAAATTCCAGTAATAGAGGGCCGTTACTTTTCTATGTCTGGGGACACAGTTATGAATTCGAAGCGGATAATAACTGGAATGTGATTGAAGAATTTGCAGAATACATTGGTGGCAAGGATGACATCTGGTATGCTACTAATATTGAAGTGTATGATTATATTGCGGCATATAAGCAGTTGCAGTTCAGTACGGATGGCAGAAAAGTATACAATCCTACAGCAATGACGCTGTACTTTGAGTATGGTGGGGTTACCTATAGTGTTGCTTCGGGACAGAGTATTCAATGTAAAAAATAAATAATCTGTAACTAACTGACATTGGCTTCTGAACAATTACGAATTGATTATAAAGTACAATTGGAGGATATTGTTATGTCAAAGTTGATTTTATTTCAAGGAGATTCTATTACGGACTGTGGACGTAACAGGGATGATATCACATCCACGGGTATAGGCTATGTACATATGATAAAGGGGCAGGTGGGCTGTGAGTATCCTGGAGAGTATGAATTTATCAATAAAGGAATCAGCGGTAATAGAATTGTTGATGTATATGCAAGAATTAAAATGGATATTATCAATCTAAAACCGGATTATATGAGTTTACTTATTGGTGTAAATGATGTGTGGCATGAAATGGGAGGCAACCGTAATGGTGTGTCTGCTGAGAAGTTTGAAAAAATATATGATATGCTGCTTACAGAAATATTTGAAGCATTGCCAAACATTAAAATCATGATTATGGAACCGTTCGTGCTGGAAGGTTCTGCTACTACTGCTACAGAAGCAGAGCCAGAGCGCTGGGAGTATTTTAGAACAGAGGTACCTAAAAGAGCTACTGTTGCAAAACGCATAGCTGAGAAGTATAATCTGCCGTTTGTTGCATTGCAAGATATATTTAATGACGCATGCAAACAAGCGCCGGCTTCTTATTGGCTACGTGATGGTGTTCATCCGACACCTATGGGGCACTGGCTTATCAAGAATGAATGGATAAAAGTGTTCCAAATTATTATGGGAGGTTATACAGTATGAAACGAAGTGAGATTAACAAAGCATTAAAAGAATTAGAGGCTATGTGCGAAAAATATCATTGTTATTTGCCGCCGTTTTGTCATATGACACCTGCAGATTGGGAAAACGCAGGTCACGAGTATGATGAAATCAGAGATTGTATGCTGGGATGGGATATTACTGATTTTGGCATGGGAGATTTTGATAAATTGGGATTCTCTTTGATTACCATTCGTAACGGCTGCAGAACTCAGAGTGAAAAGTATCCAAAGGTATATGCGGAAAAACTGCTTTACTTAAAGGAAGGTCAGATGGCAGCAAATCATTTCCATTGGTTTAAGACCGAGGATATTATCAATCGAGGTGGCGGCAACTGTCTGATTCGCGTTTACAATTCCTTGGATAATGAGGAGATTGACTACGAATCAGATGTAACGGTACATATGGATGGCAGAAGTTTTACGGTGCCTGCAGGAACTCAGGTCAGATTATGTCCCGGCGAAAGCTTATGGGTAACACAGGGAATGTACCATGATTTTGCGGTGGAGGAAGGTACGGGAGCAGTTCTTCTTGGAGAAGTGAGTCAGTGTAATGATGATAATACAGACAATCGTTTTAATCCTCCTGTAGGAAGATTCCCTGAGATTGAAGAAGATGAGGCGCCATATCGATTGCTTTGTAATGAATATTCTAAGGCAGAATAGTCTAAAGTTGCGCTGAAACCATAAATAGAAAAAGGTATTTTAGATAGTTAACAAGAAAGGATAATTAAAATGAAAGATAAAGTTCGTGTTGGATACATTGGTCTGGGGCTACGTGGATCAAGTATGTTAAAAAAATGTTTTGCCGAAATGAATGATGTAGATCTTGTGGCACTTTGCGACTGTGATGATGCAAAATTAGCAGAGTATAGTACCTATCTGGAGGAAAAGGGGAAAGGAAAGCCTTTTACTACGAAGGATTATAAAGAGCTTTTAAAGGACGAAAGTATTGATGCTGTTGTTATCATGACTGGTTGGGACACTCATGTGGAGCTGGCCAAAGCTTCTATGCGTGCCGGAAAATACACCGCGCTGGAGGTGGGATGTGTTTATGATATTCAGGAATGTCATGATTTAATTCAGGTGTATGAAGAAACCAAAACACCTCTTATGATGTTGGAAAATTGTTGCTACGGCCGAAGGGAAATGATGGCTTTAAACCTGGTGGAGCAGGGACTTTTGGGAGAAGTGGTGCATTGCAAGGGTGGCTATTTGCATTACCTCAATAAGCAGGATATGTTTTATGATCCGAATGCGGAATATCCACACTATCGTGTGAAGGAGTATATGCTTAGAAACTGCGAGAATTATCCAACTCATGAATTGGGACCGATTTGCAAGGTGTTAAATATCAACCGAGGCAACCGTCTGATGAAGCTTACCAGTACAGCATCTAAGAGCAGAGGCTTAAAAACCTATGCGGAAAGCCACCTTCCAGCAGACAGCATTTACAATCAGGTGGAATACAAGCAAGGGGATATTGTGAATACCTGCATTACCTGTGCGAACGGAGAGACAATTTTATTGACATTGGATACCACATTGCCGCGTCCATATTACAGCCGCGACTTTACCGTACGCGGCACCAAGGGTATGTACACGGAAGAGCGCAAAATCCTGTATTTTGAAGACATGGAAGAGGATCTAGAAAATAACGAAGAAGAGGCCTTTGTAAAATACGACCATCCACTCCATGCAGAATATACAAAGCTGGGAGAAAGAGGCGGTCACAACGGTATGGACTGGCTGGTGTGCCGTGCCTTTGTGGAGAGTGTAAAGAACGGCACTAACACTCCGATTGATGCATATGACACCGTTACATGGATGTCTATCGGTGCACTTTCTGAAATGTCTATTGAAAAGGGCGGAGCGCCTGTGGATATTCCTGACTTTACTAAGGGCAAATGGATGCGCCGGGAGCCGATTGTAGAAGGAAAGTATTGCTTGGATAAAGTATGTGTTGATCCAAACACGGAGATATATTAATAAAAAATGATTGGCCCTAGGTAGTGACAAATGATTTATGAAAATCCACAGGTGTGGGTTATGTACATATGGTGAAAGGCTAGTTGGGCTGTGAGTATCCGGGAGAGTATGAGTTTGCTCATCGGTGTTAATGATGTATGGCATGAATTGGGAGGATGTCATAATGGTGTATCTGCTGAGAAATTTGAGAAGACTTATAATATGCTGATTACAGAACTAACAATAAGGGAAAAGAGTAAATTTAGTTCTGTGTTATGAAAGGATTTGAAACTGTTATGGTTGAAAAAAAAGTTTTAAAAATTGGTGTTATGGGAGCACAGATGGGTGGTGCTCATACTCGGTCTATGAAAGCATTGGGAGACAGAGCCGTTATTACAGCAATTTGTGAGAAAAATCCGGAGATTTACAATCGAGTAGACGGATGGGTTCGTCCGGAAACAAAGTTTTACACGGATTTTGATGAGTTCATTCACTCAGGTATTGATGCTGTAATATTGGCAAATTATTTCCATGAGCATGCAAAATATGCAATCAAGGCATTTGAGGCAGGTGTAGATGTGTTATCTGAGACTACAGCAGCTCCTTCTCTTGCAGAATGCGTACAGCTCGTGGAAGCATATGAAAAATATGGCCGTAAATATTCTCTGGCTGTAAATTGTTCTTATTTTGATTCTGTATATAATATGCGCAATAAAATTCGCAGTGGTGAGGCAGGAAAAGTATTATATGCGGAAGCTGAGTATTATCATTCAGCGGATAAGCACGCAGTTGGTGCATTTAACAGTGATATAAATAACTTGCATTGGAGACAGACTCTTCCGGGAAGTTACTATAATATGCATACGTTAGGAGCTTTAATGTACGCAACAGATAGTATGCCGAAAACAGTGTGGTGTAAATCAATTCACGTACCGGGGGCATATATACTTCCAACGAAGTTGACTGACAGTCCGGGTGCAGTTGTTATTACAGAGATGGACAATGGTGCAGTTTTTAAAACCACAGGATGTTCTTCTATTAAGCCTACCAGCAAATGGTATCGTATTAATTGTGAAAACTTCTGTATGGAGTCAGAAAGATATGATGAATCAGAAAAGAAATACATTCAGGCAAAAGGCCATGGTGACGTGGAAATAACAATTCCTGGATCGGTAAATGTAGGTCTTGATACACCGGATATTCAAGCAATAAAAGCAAAATTTGACGAACAAATAGAGCATGGTGGGGTTAGTCACGGCGGAATAGATCTTTACAATAAAGTGCACTTTATAAACTATTTGAATGGAGAAGAGGAGTCTGAATTTGATATTTATAAAGCGGTAACACTTTCTGCAGTAGGTATTCTGGGGTGGTACAGTGTTCTTACAGGTAAGGAATTCAGAATTCCTGACTTCCGCAATCCGGAAGATCGTGACAAGATCAGATGGGATACCAGAATGCCTTTTGCAAAGAAGTATGAAGAGTTAACCCTTCCTTGTAAATTAGAAGAGCGTGATAAATTTGATTTATATGACCAAAAGTACAAATTTGGGTTATGATATGCATGATGGTTGAGAAGGTTATACATAATGTGTAACATAGCAGGTTACATCGGAGATAAAAGTGCAGCTCCAATTCTTATAGAAACAGAATAAGAGATGAAAATAGGTATAAACTTATCGATTCGGAGGTCTAAAAAACTATGATTGGGATAATTATACTACTGGGAATACTTGAAGCAAGTGGCACATATTATTTTGTGTCGAAAAGTAGCGAGCAGTCGGTCAGTACCATTGACTACGGTTTTTGGAGTTCTCTGTTTACGGCTATTTTGCTTTGGTCATATATGGGAGTTCAGCTACTTTTGGCAGAAGATGCGGCTATGCAGATTCAAAATACAGATGTAGGACCGATACTGTTTTTTATGTTTTTAGCAGGTATGGCAAGCATGGTATTTGCTGTTGCCAAGCTGAAGGCTATGCAGATTGGCACTAAGAGTCTGACAAGTGCCATTGCTAACACAGCACTTGCATTATCCACAATTTTTTTTGTGGTGGTTTGGAAAAATACGATTACCATATTTGGCATTATTGGTATTATTCTTATGCTTTTAAGCGTCATTCTAATGGGATTTACAGGTAAAGAAAACGGAAAAATCAACCGTTCCTGGATTATATTATGCATATGTGCTCTGTTTTTTAATACGTTAGGTATTATTTTAACTACAGTGCCTTCCCAGTATAATATGAAGGATGCTATAGGACTGAGGGGAGCTTCCGTTATAACATTTCTGGCATTGTTTTATTTTATACTCAAAAGATGTATGTATATTAAGACCAATAAGCTGGCAATCCGGATTGCGGCGGTAAGCAGTCTTATTACGGCTATAGTGCAGACAGTATCCTATCCGTTGTTAGACAAGCTGGCAGAAAAACAGATGACATATATATTTACACCAGTTAAGCTGGTTACCAGTATTGTGTTTTTTTCGGTGATAACCAGTATTCGTTTTAATGAGAAAATGGAAAAAATTCAGTTCGTAGGTATTATAATATGTCTGACGGGAATCCTGCTTTTTATGGTATAAAATATGTGAAGTTCTGAAAGGGTGGTTTGATATGAATAAAAGCAAATTTAAAATGGAAGATAAAGTTCGTGTTGGATACATTGGCCTGGGTCTACGTGGAGCAAGCATGTTAAAAAATGTTTCTCCGAAATGAATGATGTAGAGCTTGTGGCTCTTTGCGATTGGGATGACACAAAATTAGCAGAGATTAGTACCTATCTGGAGGAAAAGGGGAAAGGAAAGCCTTATACTACAAAGGATTATAAAGAGCTTTTAAAAGACGAAAGTAAAGCTTCCATGCGTGCCGGAAAATACACCGCGCTGGAGGTGGGATGTGTTTATGATATTCAGGAATGTCATGATTTAATTCAGGTGTATGAAGAAACCAAAACACCTCTTATGATGTTGGAAAATTGTTGCTACGGTCGCAGGGAAATGATGGCTTTAAACCTGGTGGAGCAGGGACTTTTGGGAGAAGTGGTGCATTGCAAGGGTGGTTATATGCATTACCTCAATAAGCAGGATATGTTCTATGATCCAAATGCCCAATATCCACACTATCGTGTAAAGGAGTATATGCTTAGAAACTGTGAAAATTATCCGACTCATGAATTGGGACCGATTTGCAAGGTGTTAAAAATCAACCGAGGCAACCGTATGATGAAGCTTACCAGTACGGCATCTAAGAGCAGAGGCTTAAAAACCTATGCAGAAAGCCACCTTCCGGCAGACAGTATTTACAATCAGGTGGAATACAAGCAAGGGGATATTGTGAATACCTGCATTACCTGTGCGAACGGAGAGACCATTTTATTGACGTTGGATACCACATTGCCACGTCCATATTACAGCCGTGACTTTACTGTACGCGGTACTAAGGGTATGTACACGGAAGAGCGCAAAGTGCTGTATTTTGAAGATATGGAAGAGGAAGTAGACAATAACGAAGAAGAGTCCTTTGCAAAATACGACCATCCACTCCATGCAGAATATACAAAGCTGGGAGAAAGAGGCGGTCACAACGGTATGGACTGGCTGGTGTGCCGTGCCTTTGTGGAGAGCGTAAAGAATGGCACTAATACTCCAATTGATGCATATGACACCATTACATTGATGTCTATCGGTGCACTTTCTGAAATGTCTATTCAAAAGGGCGGAGCACCTGTGGATATTCCTGACTTTACCAAGGGCAAATGGATGCGCCGTGAGCCGATTGTAGAAGGAAAGTATTGCTTGGATAAAGTATGCGTTGATCCAAACACGGAGATATATTAATAAAAAGTGATCGACCCAATAAAGAGGAAAGTATATGAAATCACAATATATTGATATGATGGAAAGAATCGTAGAGGCATACTCTACGGAAGATATTCAAAACTATATCTCAGAAGTAACAGAAAACGGAATTACGGAGCATGGATTTGGACGATTGACCGCCAATATCGGTATCCTTCTTGCACATGGGAAGTGCCTTCACTTGCAGGAACTTTTTGTTCAAATGATGGATATTTGTTGTAAGGATATTCCAACCACCAGAGAAAGATTTCCGGAGAATCCTTCAGACCCTTCCGCACAAGAAAATTTCACCAGAGTTGGAAATGATTTTTCTGTAAGGGAGCTTATTTGCTGTCTGCTTGCATTGGAAGAAAGTAACGTCTTTTCTACGGAAAAAATAACCTATTGGAAACGTCTTTTTCAAACAATAAACCCGTATACCTGCTATGCGGTTATTGCAAAATCGCCTTCAGACAGAGTGCATAATTGGGCAGCTTTTGGTGCCGCCAGTGAACAAGCAAGAGTATTTGCCGGCATTGGAAATAAAAGCGAATTTGTTGGTACTCAACTTGCTTCTCAAATACCGTCTTTTGACGAAAAAGGTATGTATCGTGATCCGGAAGAACCTATGGTTTATGATCTCACCACAAGATTGCAATTAACCGTTGCTTTGTATTTCGGATATGACGGACCATATAAGGACGAACTGGACAGACATCTTGAACTCGGCGGATTAAATACCCTTTTCATGCAATCCGTTACCGGAGAAATACCTTTTGGTGGCAGAAGTAATCAATTTTTACATAATGAAGCAGTTTTGGCTGCTATGTGTGAATATGAAGCAGTTCGTCATTACAAAAAAGGCGATTTAAAGCTGGCAGGTCGTTTCAAGCATGCAGCAAAACTGGCGGCTGATTCCATTGCGACATACCTGGATTCTGAGCAGTTACCTCACGTCAAAAATTACTACCCTAAAGATAGTTTTTATGGATGTGAAAAATATGCGTATTACAAAAAGTATATGGTAACAACCGCTTCCTTTTTGTATCTTGCATATTTGTTTGCAGATGATGAAATCATGCCTGAGTGTTCTTCTGCTAAGGAAGAAAATTATATTTTTGAAACAACACCTTATTTCCACAAGACGATGTGCAAGGCGGGCGATTATTTTGTGGAATATGAAACGAATGCAGATTTTCACTATGATTCCAATGGTTTAGGACGCATTCATAAGAAAGGTGCTCCGTCTTCCATATGCTTGTCGCTGCCGTTTACCAAGACACCAAAATACGATGTGGATATAGAGAATCGTTCTGATTTATCTATTTGCTTCGGTATTTATGAGGAAGATAAATTTATTTTGTCTTCTGACCCGGGCACGAAGTATGTTTTGGTGAATAAAGAGGTGACGGAAACAGCGGCTACAATGGAATGGCAAGTAACTTTGAATAATGGATTTCAGGTATTGGATAAATGCGTTGTGTCTGATGAAGGAGTAATCTTGAGTTTTGAACAATTGGGAGAAGCTTCAAATATAATATATGGTATGCTTCCTGCATTTGAGACGGATGGTGTGGAAAAAAGCACAATACGTATCAATAAGCATAATTTAGAAATTACTTATAAAGGTCATAAATGCAGATACAGCGCAACAGCTGAAATGCAGGATACCGGAAAAGTATATGCAAACCGTAATGGTCATTATCGATTATTTATGGCACAGAGCAATCGAAAGCTGGGAGTTCATGTGCAGATTGAATAATTCAAGCGAAGTGGAAGGAATGGATACAAACATGCAAAAAGAACTATTAATAAAGTCCATGGATTATTTTGTGGGGCAGCTTGATAAATTGATGAAAGATATGGGCAAAACAGGAGTTCCTGGATGTCAGAGCAAAGACTATGTATATGTGGCAGATGGGGGAAATGATTGGACGGATGGTTTTTTCGCAGGAGAAATGAACCTTGCCTATGAATATACGGGAAATGAAAAATACAAGCTGGCTGCATTAAAACAGGTAGAGATTTTAAAAGACAGAATTGAAAAAAAGTTCGCCGTAGATCATCACGACATGGGTTTCTTATATAGTCCATCCTGTATTGCAGCATACGATTTATATGACAACGAAGATGCAAAGCAGGCTGCTATTATGGCAGCAGATAATCTGTTGCTTAGATACAGAGAAAAAGGGCAGTTTCTTCAGGCATGGGGACCTGTAGATGACAATCCGGAGAATTATCGATTTATTATTGATTGTTTAATTAATCTGCCGTTGTTATATAGAGTTAGTGATTTGACGGGAGATACGAAGTATAAGGATATTGCAGAAAAGCATTTCCGTACAGCTTCTAAATATGTAGTTCGTGAAGATTTTTCAACGAATCATACGTATTATTTTAACATCGAGGATGGCAGTCCGATTAAGGGAGTTACCGTGCAGGGTTACGCAGATGACTCTATGTGGGCAAGAGGACAAGCTTGGGCAATTTATGGCATGGCATTAAACTATCGGTATTTAAAGGATGAAAGTATATTCGAAATTTATGATGGTGTAACGAAAGCATATATTGAGCATCTTCCAAAAGATAATGTGCCATTCTGGGATATGGTCTTTACAGATGGTGATGATCAGCCAAGAGATACTTCTTCTGCAGCAATTGCTGTTTGTGGTATTTTGGAAATGGAGAAGTACCATCCGAATGAAACATTCCGCAAAAAAGCTGAAGAGGTTTTAGAATCTCTTTTAACCAAGTATACGACAGAAAAACTTCCGTACTCTAATGGCTTCTTAACCGATTCCATGTTCAATAGAAATGCAGGACATAAGCCGGAATGCAGTACATGGGGAGATTATTATGTAATGGAAGCAGTTTATAGGATGCTGAATCCAAACTGGAAGATTTACTGGTAGTTATTTTCAAATAGATAACAGGAGATAGGTGAATATGTCAAAAAAAGTAATTGCAGCAGGTCATATTTGTTTGGACATCACTCCGGTATTTCCGGGAGAAAAGGTGGAAAGAATAGGGGATGTTTTGAACCCAGGCAAATTGATTTATATGAACGAAGCAGATGTGCATACCGGAGGAAGCGTAGCCAATACCGGTCTTGCTATGAAAATTTTAGGGGCGGATGTATCTCTGGTTTCCAAAATCGGCAAAGATGCCTTTGGACATATTGTATTGAATATCTTAAAGGATTACCATGCAGAAGAGGGAATGATCGTAGTGGACGGAGATTCTACATCCTATTCGGTTGTATTGGCGGTTCCCGGCGTAGATCGTATCTTTTTACATAATCCGGGAGCAAACGATACCTTTGTGATGGAAGATATTCCGGAAGAGACTTTAAAGGATGTGTCATTGTTTCATTTTGGATATCCTCCATTAATGAAGCGTATGTATGAGGATAAGGGATCAGAGCTGGTTCGCCTGATGAAAACCATGAAAGACAGGGGAATTGCTACATCTATGGATATGACTTCTGTAGACCCAAATTCACCTGCAGGAAAGGCAGATTGGAAGGCTATCTTAGAGGGCGTGCTTCCATATGTGGATTTCTTTGTACCTAGTGTAGAAGAATTGTGTTATATGCTGGACAGCGCACGTTATGAAGAGTGGCAGGAGCGAGCAGTGGGCAAGGACATTACAGAAGTCCTTGATTTAGAAAAGGATATCAAACCTTTAGCGGACAAATGCATGGTCATGGGAGCGAAGGTATTGTTAATCAAATGTGGTGCACCTGGCATCTATTATCGTACAGCAGGAACAGAAGCATTACAGCAGGTAGGTGCAGGGATAGAGCTGAATGTGGTCGACTGGGCTGAAAAGGAAGGATTCGAGAAGAGCTATGTGCCGGAGAAGATTTTATCCGGCACAGGAGCCGGAGACACCAGTATTGCAGCTTTTTTGACTTCGGTATTAGAGGGTTACTCTTTGGAAGAGTGCATGCAGCTGGCAACTGCAACAGGTGCATGCTGCGTGGCAGCTTATGATGCATTGAGCGGATTAAAGCCGTTATGTGAATTACAGGAGAAAATAGCAGCTGGCTGGAGAAAGAATCCGTAAAAAACCGAAAAATGTATGTGAAAAGATCATCATAAGCATTTTGTGCGGTGCTGCATATAGATTAGGTTATGAAAATGGTAAGAATGCAAACAAGTAACTGTCCTCAGCCTCAGAAACTGAACAGTTACTTGTTTGCAAAGTAATTAATAAGTTCAAGGCAACCGTTCTGCATAAACGGCAGCACTTTTTCTATAATTATAATATCATGGTTTTGAAAGTATGTCAAAACATATTTTATTGGCATGGAAATACAAGGAACAATGACGCTATTTGCAGTGATTGAGGGACAGAGGGAGATAATGATATGTCAAACATATATGAAAATATTTTAGCTGGTTTGCAAGAAGCTATTGATGACAGTGTGGCTGAAAAGAAAACATTAAAAAGACATATGGTAGCAATTTTACATGTGCTGCTATTGCGTGTAGCAAATAAAATAAGATAAAAAATCAGGGAACCTTTTCGTGAGATAACGTCATGAAAAAGTTCCCTAAAATTTTTGTTATTAAGTTTTATTACATTTTCCCTTCCTTGCGAAGCTTGGTGTACTCATCCAGTGTTTTGATTGCTTTGCCGCCCATTGGGAGGATTACAATGATATTAAATACGGTCATAAGACCAACGCCGATGTCGCCCAAGTCCCAAACGAAGGTGTAGGTTGCAAGGCCACCGATAAATAACATTGCCAAAGCAAGAATTTTGTACGCGGTCTGAGAAGTCCAGTTGTCGCCAAATAAGTAAGCTACGTTTGGTCGTGCATAGTACAAAATACCGATAAAGGTAGAGAAACAGAAGAGCCACAGGGTAACTGCAATAAAAATGACACCGATGTCACCGAAGTGATAACCCATAGCAGCCTGTAATAGTGCCATGCCTTCCAGACCGGCTAATGTCTCAGCAGGAGCCAGCAACATGATAAACGCAGTACAGCTGCAGATAATAATAGTGTCAATAAAAACGCCGAATGCCTGGAATAAACCTGACTTAGCAGGGTGGCTTACGTCAGAAGCTGCTGCTGCGCAAGGGGCAGAACCACTTCCGGCTTCGTTGGAGAACAGACCACGCTTTACACCGTTCATCAGTGCAGCACCAAAGCCACCGGCAACCATCTGACGAAGACCAAAGGCTTCTTCAAAAATTCTGGTAAATACTGCCGGAAGGGAGCCTAAATTTGTAAAGATAACAAAAAGAGCAATTACAAAGTAGAAGGCTGCCATAATTGGAACCACAATGTCCAGTACCTTAACCGTAGTATTTTTACGTAAAACGATAATCGCTGCAAGTGCAACTAAAATAATGGTAGAAACCATCGGTGGAATCTGAAATGCATTGTAGAATGCGCTAGATACAGAGTTACTGATTACCTGGCTTACACCACACCAGCAAAGTAAACCGGATAAGGCGAAAAGCACGGCAATGATGCTGTAACGTTTGGTCTTGCCTTTGGCAAAGAAATCATGTATGTAATAAGCGGGACCACCGCGATAGCCGCCATATAAAGGGTCCTCCTGCTTGTGCATCTGAGCCAGAGTAGCCTCAATGAATGCTGTGGAAGAACCAATCAGAGCGGTTACCCACATCCAAAATACTGCACCTGCACCTCCGGCGGAGATGGCAGCCACAACGCCCACCATATTGCCCATACCAACACGGGTGGCAGTAGCGACAATTAAAGCCTGTAAACCGGAAATAGCACCTTTTTTCTCACCGGTTTTCTTTTCTACAGAAATGCGAAGCATTTCGGGAAAACAACGAATCGGAAGAAATTTGGTACGAACAGTAAAGTAAATACCGGAAGGAATCAGCAACAGCACTAAAAGTGAAATGCCGATGGAAGAACCGCCCGGCAGCGGAATAGTGAATAAGTCTCCCCAAAGGAAGTTATAAATCGCATAAATAATTTTCATTTGTATATACCTCTTGCATTAATATATCAATACTATATAATATAAATGAGCATTTGTAAAATAGATAGTTCTTATAAATAGCATTAAATTATTCAATGGTGAAGTGAGATGGATTTTAGAAGTTTACAGACCTTTATACAGGTGGCAGAATTAAATAGTTTTACGAGAGCAGGCGAGAAATTGGGGTACTCTCAGCCGACTGTTTCTTTGCAGATTAAACAATTGGAAAGTGAACTGGGTGTGCAGTTGTTTGACAGAATCGGACATACCGTTAGTTTGACGGAAGGTGGCAGAGAGGCACTTGCCTATGCTCAACGGATTTGTCATATATCAGAGGAAATGATACAGGGGGCATCCAAGCAGTACGAGCCTAATGGTGTTATACGAATTGCCATGGCGGATTCCTTGTGTACGCCATTGATTATCAAGGAGTTTGCAGCATTCCGAGAATTATATCCGAAGGTTTCCCTTCATGTAACTACAGCAGGCACCGACGAAATGTTTCGTCTTTTAGACCACAATGAAGTGGATATTGTATGTACACTGGACAGTCACATTTATAATACTACATATATTATTTCTAACGAGGAAAAAATCGGTATGCACTTTATATGCTCTGCAGACAATCCATTGGTTGGAAAGTCCGGGCTTACCATGGAAGATTTAATGGAATATCCTTTTTTTCTCACGGAAAAGGGGATGAGCTATCGCAGGCTTTTGGATGAAAATTTGGCTCGTGACAATAGGGAACTTCAGCCGGTACTGGAAATCGGAAGTGCAGATTTAATTTGCAAACTGGTTTCTGAAAATATGGCGCTGTCTTTTTTGCCGGACTATGTGACGGAAGCAGCAGTAAAAGAAGGGAAAATTGTACGATTGCAAGTAAAGGATTTTCATGCCGAGGTATGGAAACAGGTACTGCATCACAGAGATAAATGGGTATCTGCACAGATGCAGGCATTATTGAATCATTTATCTCAAATAGTTTTGGGTGGCAGAGGTTAGAATTTGCTGCCAGGCTTGGAAGCATATAGCAAACGGGAGCTGTCACTACAGCTCCCGTTGTTTGATAATATGTATTGAAATTAGTTATTTTCTCTTAAAACATCAGCATAGAATGCATCCATATCTTCCTTGGTTGGGAAGGTTGCAACGTACATCTGATTGCCCATTGCGCCGGAAAGTACGTCCGGAATACGTTCTACCATCTTCATTTGGCTTCCGTATTTCCACATAATATCGTCATGGCTCATAGCAAAGTTCTTACCGTCGCGAAGACCGGCAAATGCACAGTATGCATGCTCGCCAACCGGCATAGTAGAATGGTCAAATGCAATCATGTCTGCCCAGATTTTGTATACGTTTGTGCTGTGTGCAAAATTAATCATGTCAGGGGTAAAGCCACCGCAAGGACGCATATTTACTTCCAATGCCATTACATCTCCTTTTTTACCAAGTCCTTCGTGGTCTTCTAACAGACGGAAGAATTCAAAGTGAACAAAGCGGCTCTTTACACCGAAGCTCTTTACGGTAGCGCGACCTGCAGCACGTGTGTCCTCCGGAAGGTCTTTAACAATGTAGTAAATGGAGTTATCCATGTTGTTTACAACGTCCATGATTGAGTTTGGTGTAACGTTACCGGTCTCGAAAATCGGCTCGCCATTGGAGTCAATAATTGCATCGTAGGAGTTTACTTCTGCGTTAATAAATTCTTCCATGATGTAAGGAACGCCATCCCATTTCTGGTCAAAGAATGCTGCCATTTCCTCGTTATTGGAAATTTTGAAAGTATGGGAAGCACCAACGCCATTGTCCGGCTTAGCTACTACCGGATAACCTACTTCTTTAATAAATTCCAAAGCAGCTTCTAAGGTATCTGCTAAATGGTAACGAGCAACCGGAATACCTGCTTTGATGTAGTTGGTTTTCATTTTGGACTTGTATTTAATATAAGGAATATCTCCAGTCTGGAAACCGGAAGTAATATTGAAGTCCGTACGAAGCTTTGCGTCACGCTCTAACCAGTATTCGTTGTTGGACTCCAGCCAGTCAATACGGCCGTACTTGAAAATAAAGAAAGCAATGGCACGATAAACCTCTTCGCTGTTTTCCAGATTACTAACCTTGTAGTATTCATTCAGGCTTTCTTTTAAGTTTGGATTCAGCTCATCGTAAGGTTGGTCGCCTATTCCTAATACGTTCAGTCCGTTATTTTTTAATTCACGGCAGAACATCCAGTAGTTTGTAGGAAAATTTGGTGAAATAAAAACAAAATTCTTCATATATAAAACCTCCAATTAATCTAAAAGATACGGCAGGAAATAAACCACCTGCTTGTACCACCAATCCCAGTCATGCTTGCAGTCGTGTCCCCAGAAGTCTACCCATACATTAATGCCCTTATTATCAAAAATATCCTTTAACTGGCAGGTAGTTTCCGGAATCTCCCATGCCCCCTGACCTACACAGATAACAGCCTTTTTGGAATTGTAAAGGCTTATATAAGGGTGGTCAGCCGACATATTGGCAAGATAGTGAACCGGTGAATTGTTGTAAACGCGTTCGTCCATATATCCGTCAAAGCCATAGTCAGCAGTGTAGATGCCGCTTAATGCCAAAAGGCGGTCAAATAAGTCGGGTCTTCGGAAGTACAGATTGGCTGCATGGGTAGCACCAAGACTGCATCCAAAAACCATAACGCCCGGATAACCGGACCAGCCGTTTCTGTCATTGGCTACGCTTCTGATAAATGGAACTACTTCATCCGTAATGTATTGAATCCATTGCTCATGTCGGTAGCTTCGCCATCCCGGGTCGCCCTGCTTATTAGACCAGGTTTCCAGGTCAATGGTGTCGATAGCAATTACCATAACCTGACCGGATTCGATCCAAGGCCCCCATACGTCGGTCATTTTGTAATTTTCAAAGTCATAGAAGCGTCCGTCCTGACACGGAATAAAAAGAACCGGACGTCCTGCGTGCCCATATATTTTGCACTCCATATCACGTCCCAAGGCAGGACTGTAGTGCTTAAAATATTGTGTCTCCATTGGTGTTCTCCCTCATAAAAAGTATAATTGTAATTTGCCTAATCTCTTGGAACTTGATACATATAAAGCAATGTGTTCAAGAAAAACGGTATTTGACGTTCCCAGCTGGCTTCGGAGTGAGTACCACCCGGCACAATGCGGCAGGTCAATGCAATTTGACGCCACATCAACAGATTGACAAATTCTCCAAAAATTTGATGGAATTCGTCATGATTGCCCATTTCTTCAGAGCCATAGTCCATGTAAAGAATGGTATCCGGGTCTAAGTCTGCATGAACAATTAAATCATGAAGCTGCTCCGGGTCTGTCCATAGAGATGGTGACAAGGCTGCCGCACGAGAAAATACGGAATTATACGCAGTAAGTGCATAAATACTCATAAGACCGCCCATAGAACTTCCGGCAATAAAGGTATGTTCGCGGTCTGGAATGGTTCGGTATGCCCGGTCTATCATAGACTTAAACTCATATACAAACCAGTCCATAGTATCCTTGCCTAATCCTTCAATGATACCAACATCCGCAGCTTCGAAGGTAAAAGGAGAATACTCCTTCAAACGACCATGATCCGGACTGTGATTACATTCCACGGCAGCCACAATCAGCTGCGTCCTATTTTTCTTGAGGTATTCGCCTAAGCCCCAGCTCTTGCCGTAGGTGGCGTCGGAATCAAAAAATACATTGTGACCATCAAACATATATAAAACCGGATAACGCTTTCTGCGGTTGCGGAAATAAGAATCCGGAAGATAAACATATGCGGTACGCTCTTCTGTACCGTCCACAAGAGGGTACATAACTTTAAAACGACGTATCATAAAAACTCCAAAATTCCGTAATAATCATTCAATTGAATGAATAGTTATTCATTTACTATATCATAGCACCGGGTAAATATCAAGGGAAAGCGGTACTTTAATGCTTTATTTTGATAAAATGCCGAGGGACAGAATGTTTTTTAGTGCAGTTTAAAAGAAAAATATTGATTTCTTGTATGCATTTTATTATAATTATTCCTGTATTTAATCAACTCAGAAGCAAGAGCATAAAGCTCGGGCTTTGGAAGCATTAAAAGTAGATATTAAATAATTTTTCATAAGATGAATCAGGAGGATAGAATCATGGATTCAAACAAAAGACCGGATACAATGGAACGTATTACAACCCCTGAACTTGCTCAGAAGTTCATCGATGAACAGGTGGCGGCAGTTCGTGCGCAGGTTGGAGATAAAAAAGTATTGTTAGCGTTGTCTGGTGGTGTTGACAGCTCTGTTGTTGCAGCACTTCTTATCAAGGCAATTGGCAAGCAGTTAGTATGTGTACATGTTAATCATGGATTGATGCGTAAGAATGAATCTGAGGGCGTTATTAAAACATTTAAGGAAGGTTTGGATGCCAACCTGATTTATGTTGATGCAACTGACCATTTCTTGAATTTACTTGCAGGCGTATCAGATCCGGAACGTAAGCGTAAGATTATCGGTAAAGAATTTATTACCGTTTTTGCTGATGAAGCAAGAAAACTTGAAGATATTACATTTTTGGCTCAGGGAACAATTTATCCTGACATTTTGGAGTCTATCAAGGCAGCAGAAGGCAAGAAGGCAGTTAAATCTCATCACAACGTAGGCGGTTTGCCGGAAGATTTACAGTTTGAACTTGTAGAACCAATCAAACTTTTATTTAAGGACGAAGTTCGTGTAGTAGGTGAAGCTCTTGGATTGCCTCATTCTATGGTATACCGTCAGCCATTCCCGGGTCCGGGTCTTGGCGTTCGTTGCTTAGGTGCTATTACCCGTGATCGTTTGGAAGCTTTACGTGAAGCAGATGCTATCTTACGCGAAGAGTTCGACAAGAACGGTCTCAGCGAAAAGGTATGGCAGTATTTCATTGCTGTGCCGGATATCAAGAGTGTAGGTGTTAAGGACGAAAGCCGTTACGAAGGCTGGCCGGCAATTATCCGTGCTATCAATACAAAAGACGCGATGTCTGCTACTATTGAAGAGATTCCTTATCCAATCTTACATCACATTACCTACCGTATTACCCATGAAGTTCCTGGTATCAACCGCGTTCTGCTGGATTTGACACCGAAGCCGATTGGTACGATTGAGTGGGAATAATCATGTAAGCTACGAGCAATGTAGAAATTTAAAAGCACTTCAGGTTGCCTTTATGCAAATCCTGGAGTGCTTTTTTAATTT
>JAFXAZ010000050.1 GCA_017521985.1 Lachnospiraceae bacterium | reverse complement strand
TCTTCACTTGCCACTCTCATCCTCCTTTAGATATTCCTCGCAGATTGTTACGATATGTTCACACAACTTCTGTGGTATGATACTTCTTTCCCTGGAACCTTTTAATCCCTGTGTTCCGGTTTTACTCCCTCTTGGAGCTGCCACGTGACAGGAATCTCCATTGTGACACATAGGCAAAAACTTTGGTTCGGGATGATTCGTCCAGATATCGGTTGGCTTCATCCGGTTATCTCCATACTGACAATAAGTCACGGTGTATCTTGGCAGACCTTTCATCCAATCCATCTTCCGCATGCCACCTCGTGGATTTTCAATAAAATAAAACATCGGTTGCAACTCTTCAATGAGTTTCAGCACATGCTGATCTACCCTATCACAAAATTTTGCATACTCACTGACCGATTCCAGACTTCCGGTATCCGGATTTTTTCTTCTGTGATGACTGATCGCAGCGATACTGAATGTGGAGCAGTCAGGACTTGCCCAGATAACATCCGGCTTTCCAAAGAGACGTAAGATATCCTCCGCTGTTACCTTGCTGATATCCTCATACAGATCAATGTCCTCAAAATCCTTTGACCACTCCACACTGAATACTTCATGTCCTCTGCGTTCAAAAGCCTTCCCGATACTTCTTGTTCCTGCAAATAATTCCAAAACTTTCATAGTCCCATATCGGTAGTGGTGCGCACCTTACCCCATGGGACTACTTTTCCTTTCCTTTTTTCTTCTGTCTGCAGACATCTTTTTTGATAGGCATAAAAAGTCTTACCTCTTAAGCCTGTCAACCTTTAAAAAACATAAAAACTGGCATAACTTCTATAAAAAATCATAGAAAAGTTATGCCATACCACATATCTCCCAACGGCTCTGCCGGTGGGTGTTTGACGGGTTAGGCCGCCTGATAGCGGCATAACCCCTTTAACCTGCACTATTTTCGACCCTGATTTTACAGCCCTCTTTAATCCTCGGATTTTGGTCTCTTTTACTATCTTTTCCGGTACCTCCGATTATATTTCCTCAAATCGGCTCACACAGGGCAGAATGGATGCAGGTCGGTCACTTTATCCACCTTTCTCCAATAATGGCACAAATCGGCACACGAACGGCCACAGGGGGTAATTCACCCCTTTTCCCATCAGCAGGTTTCTCTGTCCTTATTCCCTCTGATCACGTGATTCGGTGTTTTGTGGCGCATTTTTATTACTTTTTTTGATAGCAGTCGGTACATCTGCTCTGCTTTCAATGTATTCTCTGACCGCCTGTGGCACATATTTCTCATACAGTTTCAGCAGTACATCCGTCAATTCCGCTTCCAGATCTGCATCTTTCTTTGCCATATACTGCTTTATGGCATTCAGTTTTTCCTCATCATACTTAATAATTACCGTAGTCTGTTTCACTTTTCGCACCTCCAAAGTTGTATTACATGCTTTGCTCCATACCCAAATTCTGTCCTTCGTTCTCCGGGCTTTCCACCATTTCATCTGCTGCTTCTGCACATTCTTCATTGCCTGCACGTTGTACATACTCCTGTGCCTGCGCTATTTCAGTACGATACACTGACGCAATATTTCTCAATATATCCTCCATTCCAACTCTTGCTTTATGAAAATCATAGTATGGTCTAAGGTCAATATGTGGTTCAAACTTCGGACCATTCTGACGGATAATCAATTCATCATTAGGTGGAAGATCATATCTTTTTACAGCCTCAATGGAGATTTGTCCTTCAAAATCTTTCGGCAGATAATTTCTGATCTCCTTTAATACGGTATTTTTAAATTCCCGAAACGTCATGAGCCCCTCTGCTAATTGCGGCTCCTGTTCCGACTCAGGATCCTCTTCCGGCCACATATCAAGACCTTGTTCTACACACTGCTCTTTTACCGGATCCTCTACTTTTGCAATTGCCAGCTTCTTTTCTACAAAGTCATACACATACAACTTATCAGAAAGGATTTCCTCCGGTATTACTCCCGTTTTATTAACATCCTCAATGATACTTTTCATCGTTTCAAATGTAATGTCTTTATCCACTTTTTTAAGAAGTACCTCATGCAAAGATGAAGGAATGACCATGAGATCTCCTCCCAGTTTTTGGGAAATCTGCTCCAAAAGATCATTATCAAACATATAACCGGCACCAAATTTTTCTACCTTATTTGTCAGAACATACAAGCCTGTTTCTTTTGCTCCTTTGATTAGTGCTTCTATTTCCTCATCTTCCATTTCATTAACTACTGCATATTCTCTTAAAACGTCTTCCATTGTTTTGAGTGAATATGGCAGGATCTTGTGCATATTATTCCATGCCTGATCCTGTAATTCAGTCTCACTGATCCCCCAGCTTTCCATCAATTCGTTATGAACTGTAAAAGTTCCACCGCTGCCATCATCAAACTCCAGATACACTTTGTATATCAACGCAAGGTCTTCCCGAATCTCATGAGGTACATTTTGCAGCATATCCACATTCTTACCTGCATTACATACACCGACAAATAGCTTTTCCTTCATGACACCATATTGAGAATAAATATCCAGAACCTGATCTTCAGGGACCATACTATCCAGAAATGCTATAGCCATCTTTTTCATTATATATTCAAAAGATTCTCCTTTTTGATAGGGTATATATAATTCTTGGGGATAAAAAACGGCGGATATTTTCGCTGAATATTTTATAGCTATCCCTTCCCTTTCCACATCATTATTCTTTTTTGCTTTCACATTCTGTACTTCCACATCCTTATATTCCGGTGGCAGGTAGTCCTTTATCTGATTTTTTACTGCCTCTGCAAACTCATTATAATTCATCATAAACACCATTCCTCCTCTACATTACCATTGTCGTTTCTTCCAATATTTCATTTTGTTCCTTCTGATTCAGTGCCTTTAAATAATCCATCCACGTTTCCCGTTCCACACCAAACAATCCGTTATGGGAAAATATTTCTTCTTTGGCATCCAGCATACTTTCTGATCCATCTTCGTACAATCGAAAGACTGGCAGATTCCCATCCAGTAATTCCAATGCCTTTTCTTCGGAAAGAGGCAGCATGCCATCCCATGTATATCCGTATGCATACATCTCCTCCATGCTTACATCATCCGGCATCGGGATCTTTTCATGCTCCGGCACCTGCACGATAGACAGTACATGACTGTCCTTGTCATAATGATATATATCCCAGGACAAAATATTTGTCTCCTTTAACATCGTCCTATTAATTTCCTTTACACGATCTTTCACTTTCCGTAAATTTAATCCGGCCTCTTCAGAGCATATAATGACTTCATCCACAGACGATGGCAGGAGGATCAGATTCGCACCCATTTTCCCGGCGGCTTTCTGCAGGGTTTCCTCATCAAACATATAAACAGCACCGACATAGTTCATCCCATTGGTTAAGACAAACATGTCCCTCCCGGAAGCATCTCTCTTTGGTAACGGTCCGGCTGTTTCCAGATAACTTTTACTCCGGTCAACCGTTCCGCCCGAACCGATTTCCCACAAAACCGGAGGAAATTTTGCTTTCGTATTTGCCCACGCATCCAGTTTTAAGGTTTCGGCATTCACTCCCCAGTATGACAACTGCTCATTAGTCACCAGCTTACAGTCTCTTTTAAATTGCTCATCGAACCCGCTGAGCCGGTATACAATTACCAGATCTTCCCGGCATTCATACACCACTTCTTTTAACATATCTTTCATTTTTGCAGCATTGTAAACCTCTGCAAACAGCCTCTCTCTGATATCTTCTTCATACAAATTCATGATCAGATGCCTCCTACATTTCCATTACCATACCGTTTTCCTGTTCCTCCGGCTCTTCTGCCTGCTGCATGCCGGGATCCTCCAGTTCCGGAACAGACTCCCTTACTGCATTCTGTCTGGTACTGCGTCTGCCCTGGCCCCTTGTCTGCCGCTGGGGTTCTGTCTCCTCCTGAACACTTTCCTGATGTGGTTCGATCTTACTTTCCACAAACTTTCTTACCTGCTGCGGAACACTTTTTTCGTATGTTTTATCCAGATGTTCTTTTAACACCTTTTCCACCGTAGTATTCTGTTCCCTTAAAAAAAACTCCAGTGCTTCCATTTTCACTTCCGGAAAAGTAATCTTGATTTCTTTCTCTGCCATATCTTCCTCCTACATTTTCATTTCCATATCTGTATTCTGTGTTTCCTGCATTGCCTGATATTGCTCAATCAATTCTTTTATGGACGGTACAAAAGCGGAATATCTTGCGTAAGCAGAGCCTTCGCTCTCTACCAGAATTCCTTCCTCCATGCCCTCGCCGGTTACCAGCAGACAGTGCCACACACCATCCTTTTCTCGCATCAGGTCCGCATGCTCCCTGATAAAATCATGGTCACGCAAAAGGTTCTGGCTAAAAGCTGTATACTTCTCTGCAGGCAGCGTAATGACCTTTTCCACACAGAACTCACTTGCCAAAACCTCCGGTTCTTTTCTTAAAAATACTGCTCTCACAATTCCTCCTTCCCAGAGCAAAACAGATGCCTATGGCATCAAAAAAATCACTGTGGTCTGCCATAAAGCACCTGCTTGTCTTCGTCAAACATATTTCGATATACTACTTTCCCTTGGGAAGATGAGGCATCCACCACCTTCCCCTCCCCGACATAAACACCCACATGAGTGATATTTAGAAATCTCCCGTTGGGCCGGTAACTCCAGAACACCAGATCCCCCGGCTGTAAGTCCTCCTTTGCAATGGTCAGGCTATTCTCCACCAGATACCTTGCCTGCTCTGCAGCAGTTCCCGGTATCTGGATCCCCACCTGCCTGTAACACCACAGCGTCAGGTAACTACAGTCCACATAAGTGCTTTTTCCTCTGTTGGTCTGGGAATAGGGATGCCCCAGACGGGACAAGGCAAGCTCCACTACCTTATCTCCCACCTCGCTTGCCGGAAGATCATAGTAAATTATGGCACCGCCTCCCATCCAGTTTGACCAACCGTCAAAGCTATCTCCTTCCATTGGAGCTGTGGTATCATATTTTGCCAGATGCCACACATTCACCGCATTAGACTGCTGCTCATAGGTTACCGCTACCCCATAATGAGTCTTGATCCGTTCAAACAGTTCCACCTTGTCTGTAATGGCAATGGATACCCGGTAGGTTTCCTCGCTTTCCGTACCATTTTCGTCTGTAACATTCCTGATATGTTCCTCAAAATTCACAAAGGACTCGGCAAATCGCTGATAGTCAGACTCTTCAAGCTGCAGCCAGTCCCCGCCGAAATACAGAGAGTAAAACACCGCTTTGACCAGATCTCTGTCCTGAACAGTTCCCTCTGCCACCCTATCTATTTCATCCATAACCATATCAAGTTGTACAAAGCTTTGCTGCATCCTCTGAATATATTCCCGGTAATCGTCAGGCATAGTTATGGGGATACTCCCTCCATGAAAGGCCAGTCTTATCGCTTCCCGGTTATGATCCGCTGCTGCGGATCCGAGGCTTAAGACACACATAATTGCAAGAATAAAGGGAACGCATATCCCTGCAAGCACAGATGCAATCCCTGTCCAGACCTTTTTGTTGGTACCAGCTGCTATAGCTGCTTTAGCTATCATTGCAGCAGTTGTTGGTTCCATGCCGGCTCCTCCATTCTTTCACATCTATACTGTTTCTCCACAACAGTCTTGCAATAATCCACACTTTCAAGCAAGCGGTTTACATCGAAACCTGCTTCCCGATATCCGGTTTGGATCGTTTCCAGATAGTACGGGGAAGGTTCCCCAATATTCCTGCCGTCTCTCATGACATATGCCATAATGGATTCTGTTCCATTTTCTGTTTCTACTACCAGATCTGACTTGCCATAATGGGAAGGATATCCTTCATAAAAATCCAGTCGCCTCTCATCCTCCGGACTAATTTCCCAGATCAGAACCGGTACGCTGGCACCGCTTTTAGGCTCTACTGTGGCAAATGCACTATACATCCTTCCTCTGAACAGAAGCTCATAATCCTTAAGTTCCCCTTTTCCTATCACTTTTGCAGTAGGACATCTTTCTGCCATTTGCCCAATATTTAAGTTCGAACCATACGCAATATATTTTTTTCTTTGTTTCAATCTCTCTTCTCCTCCTGTTATTTACATAGATAAATTCATGCCCTGCTCCTGACATTCTTCCTCATCTGCTGGATGATCCCTGGGACGTGCTGTTTCTGGCTGCTCCACTCTTAGTGCCTCTTCTTTTTCCTTTTTTGCTCTCAGTCTCTCCTTTTGCCTCTCTGCCTGTTCCGGATCCTTCCATGCAATACCGCCATCTAAATTTTCTAACAAGAACTTCCTTGCAGTCTTGAATTCATCCCCGATCATGCCAAGACGCAGGAGCCATGTGCGAAATGTGTATTTCTCGTTGGTACTGGTTGTCTTTCTGGTGGCAGCACAGGTCTGGTTTAATGCCTGCCCGGAAATGGCAAGAGAAAACTGTATGTAGGTCTTTACTTTTCCGGCATGGGTTGTGGAATTAAACAGTCGGAATTCTATGGTTCCCTTCTGGAACACACTGTGCAGGTTCAGGCAGTGATATCTGCTGTCATGATAATGCATATGGCTGCCATCCCTTCCCTTATACCAGATATCACTGACTGCCTCCAATGTTTTGGGCTTTTTACGGTTCAGGCTTTGCAAAAAATCCTCTTCCACCTTTTTACAATACCGATGCTCACGATCCACATCTACCTTCAAAGCTTTATAGATCAGATCCTCTTTGCTGTACATGATGTTGGTGATATTCCGCAGTGTCTTTGCATTATGGGGTGCTGCATTCACATGCACATGAATGCCACAGTTTTCTCCTGCAATGGCACCGGCATGACGAAGCTGTCTGACAAGTTCCTGAATGATGGGGATGTCCTCATACTCACAGATAGGGGATACAAACTCTACCCTGTATTCATCTCCTGCATAGCTTCCATCCTTTTTTTCAGCAACAATACTGGAATCATACATGACCTTCCACTTTCTTCCCTTATCATCATAGGCACTGTATTCCTTGTAGTAGCCGCCATCATATTGATATCCGTTACCCAGGTATTTCCCCATGACCTCCGCAGCCTTCTGCCTTGTAATACCGGTCAATTCAATCTCGATCCCGAATTTCTGCTCCCGCATATCCATTACTAACGGCCTCCTGCCATGCCAAACAGTTTCTCCTTATACTCCGGCGCATGCACCATCAGGTTATATCTTTCATTGCCACACTTATAGAGGCATACACCTCTCTGGGGATAGCGGATCAGGTCATATTCGCTCTTTTCCAGCTGCAGGGTATCCCTGTAAAACCCGGCATCCATGTTTCCGGCATTGAATAAAAAGGCGTGAGTCGGAATGGAGAACAGTGGTTTTGTATATTCCCGGATTCCGTCAATATTAAAGTCTTCCAGATTCTGGCTGGCAAGGACTACCGCACTGTCCTTCTTACGGACACGCTTCATGAAATTTCGGATATATTCCACTGCAGTCAGGTTGGTTAAGAACAGATAAAACTCATCGATACTGGCAGCTGTATGTCCATTGGTCAGCAGCTCATTGGACATGTAGGATAGGATATTGAACAGCATGGCATCCTTCACACTCCGGTTCGCCTGCAGTAGTCCTTTCACACCGAACGCAAGAAAGCTGCTGTCTGTGATGTTGGTATGACCGTTAAAAAATTTGGACTCCGCCCCTTTACACATGGAGTGAAGTCCTAAACAGATTTCCTGCAAAAGTTCTGCAGTATACAATTGTTTCTTTCCGGCATCGTAGTGCTTATACTCCTCTTCCATCAGATCATAAAGGTCTGAAAGGATGGGATAATCGGTAGGTTTCAGCTTACAAAAGTCCGTATCATCCCCGATGTTCCACTTTTTATACAGCTTCCCTAACAGGATCTCAATGGTATCGATCTGGCTGTCCGTAAAATTCTTGTAAGTACGGAAAAAATCCTTTAAGAATGAAATGTGCTGGCTGAGCTTGGAAGAACAACGGAAGGCTGCCGGTGCCTCCAAATCTTCCGGACTTCCGCTTTCATCCCATGTTTTTGGCTCCAGTACATTGATCATAAACTCCCCGCCCACAAGATCCACAAAGCATCCGCCCAGGTTATTTGTCAGGTCCATGTACTCATGCTCCGGATCAAGGCAGATAACCTTCATGCCGGACTGTCTGAAAATGGTCAGGATCAGCTTTAACAGATAGGATTTTCCCTGCCCGGAATTCCCAAGGATCAGGATATTTGCATTGGTCTTATCCCCGTCTCTCTGGTTAAAGTCCACGATCACGTTGCTGCCGAACTTATCCTTGCCGATGTAAAAACCATTTTTATCCGTCTTTCCGGAATAGTTAAAGGGAAACAGATTGGCCACGCTGGAGGCCGGCAATGCCCGTTCAAACTGTTCCCGGAACACATTTCTTCCGGCCGGATGGACACACACAAATCCCTGCTTCTGGCGAAGCAGCAGCCTGTCTACGTTTAACTTGGATCGGATCAGTTCCGTCAGCACCTCTGTCTGCAGCAGCTTTAGCTTTTCCATATCCTGGGCAGACAGTTCAATATACACAGCCGTATGCAACAGCGGTTCCCGGTTCCTGTGCATGGTGGCGATAATGGCTGCCACATCCTGTAGGTTGCTTGCTGCGGTAACCGTTTCCTGCATATTTTCTGTGTTCCCCTGTTTCATACGGTTCTTATTGGCTGCATTGTTTATGATCTTTTTTTCCTCTGCCGGTGTCACCTGTCTGGTATATATCCTTAAGGTAACACCGTCCTTCTCCCCAAGGTGTCTGAGGATCGCCTGCTCATCCGTAGCTGTGGGGTATTCCCGCAGAGCCCAGACACAGCGGTATGTGTTTCCACAGATATAATGATCCGTAAAAAAATGGATCACAGAGGGGGCAATCATATCCAGAAACCCTTTCAGCTTTACATCTGTCTCAGACTCCTCTTTATGATTTATTTTTCCTTTTTTGTTCATATCTTCCTCTCATTTCTTTCATTTTGGGCAGAAAAAAAGTACCAAACATGATTGTCTGATACTTTTCTTCACTATATGTTGTTTTACATGGATTGGATTGGTGATGCTTCTTCTTCCTGACCCATTTGTTTTTCCTGTGCCAGCAATAACTTCATGCTGTAATCGAATATCTTTTCTTTCCGTTCTTTTAACATCACCTGATAAAAGTCTTTCTGCACAGGCTCTATAAATGGTGTTTCCTCTATGAGCCGGTTTATTTTTTCCAGATCGATCCGCTTATAAATCCGTTTCAATGCTTCATTGCAATCTTCATTTTTCAAAGAAGATATAAACTCAAAATAGGAAATCTTCTTTCCTTCTTCTTCCACTGCTGATGTTGGAAATGTAAAAATCCGCTTATTGATCTGGTTTTCATCTTCCAGCACACTCTTCATATCTTCTGCTGCAAGCTGGGGATAAAGACAGGAACCACAGTCGTATACCGGTGCTATCTCGGCGGTCTGATTTTCTTCATCGACCAGAATGCCCCAGTTTCCATTATGACGGTCAAAGTTACCAAGTAAGGCATCTGTAATAAACATGTCCCAGAAAAACGGTACCATTTCACGCTTTGGGATCAGGCTTTGCTCTTCTATGGCTGTCATGATGGAAGATAATTCTGTACCATATCCGTTCTGTTCACTGTTGATACAGGTATTTTTTAACTGTGCAAACTCTATCAGCTTCTTTCCTCCGTCAGTAAAATCCTGACAGGCCACAACCACCTTTTCTTTGCCCCTTTTATCTGTATAGGTACCAAGCAGGGTTTCCTGAACCTTTATCCCCAACAGTCCATAGATATGACACGCCAGATATTCACTGATACATCCGTTGGAATAACTCATGTTTTTATTCCGGCTGGGTATTGGAGGAAACTTTAACATATATCCCTTTCCCTCATACCGTATATGAATTTTATTACCATTTGCCCCGCCATACGCTTTAAACTTATTTACTTCACAGGACGTAAAATCAATCATTCTCCGTCATCTCCTCCATTAAATAAATATTTTTTCCGCAGATAGTCCGCCTGCTCCAAGGTGATCCTTCCACCCCACTGGCAGGCATTAATGGAACCATACAATTCCCCCCACAGGCAGTCCATATGGGGTACCTGCTCCTTTTCTCCCTGTATATATTCCTCCAGTGCCTTCTTAAGACTCTCCGGCAGTTCCGTTTCCAGATAGGTTTTATTCTGGGGTTTCCCAGCTTTATCCATGTCACTTCCTGTTTCCAGGAGGATCAATTCTTCTATACTGATCCCCAGCGCCTTCGACAACTTGGACAATGTCATTGCACTGCACCTCTCAAATTTTGTTTTTCCAGAACAAATATCCGCCAGCGTTGCCCATGGCACACCACTTATTTTTGATAAACGATAACGGGATAATCCCTTTTCTTCTAACAGCTCTCCAATTGTCATTCCAACACCTCTTTCAAAGAAAAAAACATCTTTCTTCTCAATCTATATTATATCGGTGTTCCGATAGAATGGCAATAGTTTTTTCCGGAGCAACTATTTAATCATTCAGGATGATCCACCTTTCTCCGTCAAACTCTTCGAATTGTTCGGTTGTCACATTCTGCTCAAAATACACACCAAGAATTCTCTTGATATCCCCTTCCTCTGCCCGTCTGGATTTAAATCCCTGCTCCGTCAGCATCTTTTCAATCCGGTTCAGATAGGGAAACACCTCATGCTCTTTGTGGTTGCGCAGACGGATGATCAGCAGAAATTCCCTTGCTGTTGCCATCTGTACCTGCATCCGGTCCAAATAATTTGCATCCTTTTCCAGCAGTTTCCGTATCACGGGACTGTCTTCTTCCTCCATGCGTTTCTTCAGATATCTCTTGTTGTCTTCAAAGTTTTCCCTGGAATTTAAGCACATCATTTCAATCTCCGTGATTCCCTTAAGTACCGTCATCAGTCCATAGATTCTGGCAGACAGGCTTTCCTCTGACAACACGGAGATATTGCTTGGCTGGATCAAAAAATAAACCAGCTCATCATTTCTGTGTGTTTTTACACTGTAATCCGTCACTTCCCGGATTCCCATCAGCTCCTTTGTGGACTCCATGCTCTTCTTATTCATCATGCGAATACCTCCATTCATAATGCTGCTGGTCCATAAAAAAATACGCACAGGCATAGCGGATAAAATCCATAATGCTGGTATCCTCCACCTGTATGGTCAAAAATGCATAGGCTCCGGCAATGACTAATGGAAACCAAAGCCCGGCACGTGCAAACGCAAACACAGAGAACAAGACAATCATGCCGATGATGGCAAGGTCCTTTAACTCCCACAGCCACATGACTGCCTTTGCTTTTAAGTTATCGGGATAGATATACATAGATCCTCCTTACTGCATCTGCATGACCGGGTTGTATTTTTCATACAGCCTGGGGACAATCTCCTTTAGATGCTCAACAGTCCAGTCACTTGAAATATCCTCTCCAAGATGAATTTCTTCCATGATCTCTTCCACGGTATCTTCACTTGGTCTGTTCAATTGGAACTCTTTATCCAATCCATAAGTATTGCTCATTCTCTGGATAAACTTATATTCCAACCAATATTCCATAGTATATTCCGGATGCGGAAGACGTCCGTAATAATCTGCTATCTTTTTCCCTTCCTGCGTCATCCACTTTTCAAACTCATCTTTTACCCCTTCCTCACCGAATTTGTCATATACTTTTCTCCGGTCATAGGCGTAATTGGCAACATACCAAAATGATTCAAAATCGGTACTGTTTTCCGGAATATTCATCTCTGCAAGTGTATCCGGATCCTGTAATGCATTCATATATACATCACGCCCCTTTGATATCAGCCATGATCTGAAATACTCAAATCCATCATCGGTATAATGGTTACCTATGGTTGCACAGGCTGCCCACAACTTCTCCCTTCTCGATAAATCATGATAAAAATCCAAAATATTTTTCCACTCATTGATCTCCTTTGGACTGTATTCCATCAGCCTGTTTATGGTTCCTTTTAAAACCGCTTCCTTGTCATCCGTATCCACGGACGCATTCACTTCCTCAATGATCTTCCAAAAAGTTTTCTTATCCATTCTGACTTTCGTCCTCCTCTTCCATTTTTGACAAATAAAAGGCGATGCCGCATAGAATAAAATCCACGCATGGCACCGCCACACTGTTTCCAAGTGCCCGGTATCTGGCACTGTCACTTGCTCCCGGTATATCCGTCCAGTAATCCGGAAATCCCATCAGTCTTTCACACTCTAAGGGTATGAGCCTCCGCACAAGCTTTGATGCATCCACAATACACTTATCCTGGTTCACATATTGGTTGCTGATCATCCTCTCATCTCCGGCACACAACGTACCGATGACCTGCTGGTATGGTTCCGGTTTGTTCTCCGGATTATACACACAATGCCGGTCCTCTGTGGTCAGGGTATAACTGATTCCCTGCTGATAACCACAACCGTTTCCCCCATTCTTTTCTTTCCGGTTTATGATGTTTCCGGCAATACAGAATGGTTCTTTGTTTAGTGCAAGAGGCGTATTGTTTCCTCCGGTTCCAAGAGCGGATGTGATGGTTTGTGCCACCTCCACCGGACCGGTATACCGGGTATCCGGTCCATGATTGTCGAACAGGATCGGCTGATTATTTCCTGCCATGCCTGCCGCCGCTGTAATGGTCGGACAGTATCCGATCCCGATTTCTGCATTTCCCTGACTGGTAGCCATGATAATGGGCGGATTGGAATGCCCATGTGCCAGCAGTGTTCCGCACTTGTTGTCATACACATCCATCCGCTCCCCGCCCTGATCCAGCAGGCAGATCACATAGTCTTTTCTGGGACCGGCAGGATCTGTCCTGCCTGCATCATCAGTGCCTGCTTTAAAATAGCAGGCAACACCTTTCCTCTCTTCTCGCTTCTTCTGATAATGCCTCCACACGCTGTCGGACTCAAATAATATCTCGCCGGCACTGTATCCTCCAAAATCTGCGACAAGGAAGATGCGATTTCTTCTCTGGGGGACGCCCCAAAATTGAGCATCCAATACTCTCCAAGCGACAGAGAATCCCTCTCCCAGAATAATCCCGGCAGGAGTCCATGCCCCTCCCGGCGGTCCAGGTATAGATACGCCTGCCTCCTTGATGCGGCAGACTTCTTCGAGAACCGTGAGGAAGTCTGCACCGTGGGGTTCTCCGCTGGAGAAGGCTCCCGGCACATTTTCCCAGACCATATACCGAGGTCGAATAAACTCATCTGTCCGTCTTCCATGGCCTCTCATCCTCCTTCCATCCTGTTTTCTCATTTCCTTTACGATCCGTACCTGCTCCATAAACAGTCCGGACCGTTCCCCTGCAAGCCCCTCTCTTTTTCCCGCCACTGATAAATCCTGACAGGGGGAACCCCCGGCGATCACATCCACCACCGGTAGATTTTCTCCATGGAGCATTGTAATATCTCCCATATGCTTCATCTTAGGGAAACGATATTTTGTCACTGCCATGGGAAAAGCTTCTATCTCACTGGCCCATACGGGACGGATACCGTTCATGGTGGCCGCCAGCGGAAATCCCCCGATGCCATCGAACAGGCTTCCTAATTTCATTTCTTTCATGGCACCACCTTACGCTACCGCTTTCAAAACCGTCTTGGTCATATTGATGGCACTCTGGGCTGCATACACACTGCTCATAAGATTGGTCTTGGTGCTGGTATCCAGTCCGAACTGTCCTGCAATACGGGGTACTTCCGTGCTGGAGAGCATAAGCCCCAATCCTAACAGGGGATGTTCTGCAAACATCATCAGCCCTGCTGTGAGGATCGTGGACTGCAAAAATGCAGTCAGACAGATACCGATGACCTGCTTACACCACTGGATAAATCCGTCTATGTATCCTCTGGGTACAGAGAACATATACAGGCTTCCCACTGCGATCTGGATCAGCAGGATACCGCCTCTTTTCAAGTTGGCAAAGAACACTTTGATCACCGCATATCCCATCATGATCACAAAAAAAAGCATCAGGATTGGGTTGCCAACTCCTGGAACAGCTGCCGACATTAATATCTGCTGAGCAGTCTGCCCGATGGTATCTGTATTCGCAATTCCGGTGATTGCTGAACCAAATGTTCCCTGCAAAGACACACACAGCGAATATAAATTGACCGGTACTACCGTAAATAGATTGACCGCCATGAATCCTTTGATATAATTCATGGCGGTATCCCTGATACTTCCCCGGCCTCCCTGATACTCTATGGCACACTCAAAGGCTCCTACCACAAGTCCTATGCCAAACAGTGCCCAGCCAAAGTAGCTGAAAAAAGTAGTAACAGCGTTTACCCATGGGATTGCAAACAGTTCTATACCCATGTTGTTCATCATGACAAAGAAATCATTCAGAAAACCGACGACCTTTCCATACATCCAGTCAATGATCTGGTCCAGGATCGTCTCCGCCACAAAATCAAATATAAACATTTCCAGCCTCCTTCTGCTTTACTTCTCCTATGTCCCAATCTGCATGGCATTTTCCTGTCTTGCCGGAACTATATCCATATCCTGAAAGACAGTCAGATAATTCTCCACACTGCATGCAATCTTCTGATAATCTTTTAATGCCGGATAAAATACATACCATTCGCTTTTTCCATTATTTGTCCAGATATGGGGATTTACTCCATCCCTGAAATTTGGATTGTTCACCTTTGGCTTGCCCCAAATGTCTGTAAATCGCAGGACCATGCTGTCAACCACACCCTCTTTTCTGTTAATAATGGTTGTTTTAATGCCTGCATAATGATCACATGTACCAAGGGTTACAAATTCAATTCTTGCACGCAGATCCTCTCCGATGACTCCATAACAACTACGTCCCACATATTTTTGATTTTTCAATATAACACTTCCGTCCATTATCTTTTTTAATTCCTGTTCAAAAAAATTCATGCTCCACCTCCTTTTTAGGCACAAAAAAACTATCCGGTTTTTATTCGGATAGCTTTCAATCATTTATAAATTTTACTTTCAAACCGGATTAGCCTATTTCCTGCTGACTCTTATATAACAGGATCTCATCTTTTTTTATGCTTTCCAAAAATTCCTCAGACAGACTCCCCGTAGTCAAAATATCAACCTTTCGTTCCAGTGCTTCCGACACCTCCGTGTAAAAACCGCATAATGCGAACATTCCTTTCAGGTTTCCCTTTTCAATGCGGATGTCTATATCGCTCTGTTCATCATAATCTCCTCTGGCAAAGGAACCAAACAGATAAACCCTTGAAATCTGGTATTTCTCCGCAATGGGCGATACAATACTTTTTAATTCCTCAATGGTATACGTTTTAGGCGTCATTCTGAGTTCCTCCTTAATCACATTATACTCATTTTCCGATGAAAGGTCTATATATTCATCCGCTTTTTCCTACATTCCAAGAATGGTCCAGATATAAGACGGTGCGGTCAGGGTAAAGACCAGACAGGCAAACAGAATAGCAGGAGCTGCCCATTCAAACTGGCCATGTTTGCGATAATCAAAATATGCAGTACCAAGCTTGACAAAGAAGAATACCGCAAGGACCAGGTCAATGGCAGGAAACACAACTCTGTTCACTACGGTCTTGATCTGTACCGATGCCTCCTCCCAGGTTTCTTCGATGGCTCCCGCCACATCCCCGGTTCCGGCTGCACACACGCTCATCCCACACATGGCAGTCAATACAAAGATTAACATTACCGTTACGATCCATTTCTTTTTTCTCATTTCCTCTTCCTTTCACTTTCTCTATTTTCTATGCTACATTACCATTCGGAGTTCTTTTCTCTGTTCTGTTACAAAGTCTGATACCTCATACACCTGGGGATTATCATAAAACTTTAGATCCCCACGGAACCCCTTTTTCAAATAACTGAATTCTTCCCCAAGCCTTAACACCTCATCCGGCGTTTCCTTGGGTAATTCCTGATTCCATATGACCCAGTCTCCATTCTGGTATCTTGGTGCCAGCTCTAATACCACATAATCTTCCGGCACAAATTTGGGATAAAAGCTTGGGAATCCGTGTACATCATAGTACAGCTTTCCTTCCTGCATTACGGTCAGCTCCATCAACCGGAAGGTATCGTCCAAGGAGGTACAGAACCAGCACTCCCTGTCCTGAAACCTTCTGATTCTGCCATCCTTTAATATAGACTCCAGGTTACTTTTCTTGGTATAGTGGTAAAGCAGACCTTGCGGTCTGTTAATTCTTTCATACGCCATATCATCCTCCTGCTCTCTGGGGTGCAATATGCCAGTCTTCCCATAAATCCCCGGATATCTGCACAGAGTCCGTTAAGTTCATACCAAGCATACCATCCGGTGTCCAGCAGTCCAGCAGATAGGTATACACCGTATACGTTCCATCTGGCATCCAGATCGGTGTAAAATGCGTCCTGCGGTGATAGGTGGAATAGTGATTATTTTGAAACTCAAACCCGGCATGGTATCCCCCTCTTGTCCTCTCCAGTAATCTCCAGTAGGTCTGATAGTAAAACTCCGGGAAATAACTGACCGCTGTTTGTGGAGGCGTGGTTGCCGAGGACTGGCTAGTGGCGCTTTCCGCATTTACATGGATATTCACACCATACCCGCTTTTCATGGTGGTGTCATTAGCAGTCGGGGATTTTTCATCCGTACTCAGTTCCATTTCTGCCCACAGGGTTGCTTCATACCGGTCCAGGGCAAACTCCCACCAACCTTCATCCACATACTCCCCTTCGTCCTGCCAGTAACCATGACGGATGGTACAGTCCCGAACGCACTCTTCCCCATGCCCGGTTGGATACCAGTTCCAGTCACTGTGCCATACCCATTTTTCTCTCCACCATGGCCTCCACACACTCCATGAGGCATAGGTTTTCTGATGATTTGCAGGAATCACTGCATTTCCAGCATTATAAGTATCATTTCTGTCATCTGCCACCGGATTAGGTGGCGGATTTCCGTCAAGATCTACGATGTTGGCAGTAATGCTCCCCCGATCCGCTCTGCCACCGCCGCTGACACTGACGTTGATAGTGATGTGCTGCTCCGTGGAAGGTGTGTGCCATTTTACCCACACCAGCTGCTGTCCGTCCTCCGGGTAATACACATTGTTAACCGTATAGATTCTGCCAAGGATGTGAAAAGTTACACTTACCGGATGATCCGGATCACTCTCTCCTCCGCTGACCGTTACGGCTGTTACCACATCCGTATTTACCCGGTATGCATAGTCTGCCTCTATCACTTCCGGTATGACTACTTCGTTAAATCTGACGATACCAAGACCTAACGAGGCAATAATCTCATGGTCCGGCACCTTCTGATCCCTGGCTCCGCCCCATGCCGGATATCCCAGATCAGGGGTTTCCAGGAACAAAGAAAGTGGCAGGTTCTTATGTGTCAGGGACGTTAATTTCTTACGTAACATCCCTCCCGTTGCCTGATTGTATAATGCGGCTTCCGTTGCCGTAAATGCCACTCTGGTTCCCTCATAGGTTACATAGGCAATGGGTTCTAACAGCAGCTTATAATTTCCTCCTGTCAAGGTTTCATAATCCATCCCCACATACCCGGCAATGCTCCGTATGATCTGCTCATCCGTAAAATAGCTTTTGATGGCTTCCAGACTTGCACCTCCGGTGGATGTGGTAATGATCTTCGGCACAGCTTGTGCCGGATTAATGTAAGTATAGGTCCCGGTATCCGGCATCAGGCTTGCTCCATCCCGGTACTGGCTCTTACTCACCTTACCGAAATGTACCTGAATACTGTCCTGATTTTTGTTGGTCAGGTCTATGGGGGTAGTAACTGCACTGCCCTCATCTGCAGTGACCACTGTCACCCTTACCCCTTCATCTCCCGTATGCCATATGTTTGTATCTGTTCCTTCTCCCAAACCTCCACCGCCTGTGTCAATATTTCCCTCTCCTGCTGCATATGTCATCAAGGGAGAGATTGTGAACAGGATCAGCAGAAAAGTCAGTACAAACCGTTTGATCTGCTTCATGTTACCTCCTTCCAAAGAAACAGACTGCCCTGTATAAGCAGTCTGTTCCACGAAAAAAGCACAGCCTTTCACTGTGCTTTCTAATCATATTCGTGTAATTTAATATCACTCACACTTTTTTAGGATATTGTGAACATCTTCCTGTAAAGTAATGTATAGGTTTGCAAAGTCTTTGATCCCCTGTAAGTACGCAATCCGCATTACTCTGGCTATATATGCATTTATGGTACTTTCCATATCAAATGTAATCTCCTCCGGGCACTTAGACATGATGCTGTAAAGTTCTTCTTCCAGCTCCTTCAATGGTGCATCCGCTTCTACGGCATGACGACAACCTGCGATATCTCCATCTATGATCTGTTTTATCAGCATTTTTGTTTTTCTCCTTCATTACCTATTTAGCCCATGGCTCCTACCTTATTTCCGTTTTCGTACATATCCTCTGCAGTACTTCCACTGCCTCCGCCTCCTTTATTGGGGATCCATCCAAACCCATCAATGTAGATCAAACCATCCTTTGTGGTTCCATGGGTAGGGGTATCTTTTACGGGAGCTGACTCTTTCGGTTCCTCGTATGCAGGCGGTGTATTTGGTTTGGTGATGTCTGCATTCTCCTTTAAGGCAGGCGGTTCCTGCGGCCTTTCTTCCTCTGTCTTTTCCGGTGCCGGCTGTAGCTCCTGCACTCCACTTTCCACATCCGTTACCGGTTCCGGCTGGATCACCAGTGATTCCTCTTCCACCGGTTCTGTCATCCCGGCTGGTTCTGTACCTAACATCTGTTCATTTCCTTTCTCCTCCGGCGAATCGGCAGGGAAAAATATCTCCAAGTCCTCCTCTGCCAAGACTGCCTGCTCCGGTTCCACCTTTACCATCATTTCCGGCTCTGCTTCCATCTGGTTTTCTGCAGATGCCTTCTGCTGCGGCTCCCGGTACCAGGCTTTATGGATCCCCATAATGGCTGTCACGCATACCGTCATGCAGCCAGCAATCAGAAGCATCTTTACCATCTTATTTTTCATTGTGCTACCTCCTGTATGTGATCTTGATTTGTTTTTTCAACCACAACCTACCACAGAACTTTTTGGAAGTCTATTGGAATATCCTAACTATCCATAAGTCTGTGACAACCTACTAAAATTTCTCCCGGTACACTGCCCTGTTTTTTATGATTATTGACATATCCGTGATCAGCCTTCCTGCAAATCGTACCGGCACCTCCAGCTGAATAGAGGCATCTGCATAATAGGCACCACTGCCTCCGCCAAGGACTGTGTTTGGTATGGATACTGAAAGTCTGCTTAAGCGGTACTCTGTTTCTCCGTCATTTCCCATCCGCACATAGCCATCTCCTTCTTCCTCCAGTCCCAGCAAAAAACACAGTCTGCCATAAATATTCCCGTAATCCACGGAAGATGTAAAGCCTTCTCCATAGGGTTCATAACCTACGGCATATCCCTCTCTTACACTGTGGTACACTTCATTATAATTGTCATTCACTGTGGATATAACGGCAGACTCCATGGCATCCTTTACCCCAGCAGCAGTGATCACCAGACGCATGTACTCCGAAATTCCAAGAATGATAAACAGCATGCCAAGAGTGACTGCCACTACCAGGGGCATCATATTGCCTTTCCTGTCTTTTAATAAGGTCATGGTTCGTTTCACAAACTTCCTCATTTCCAGTACACCTCACTCTTCCCGGAGGCTCTTGCCCGGATGGTGATGGGAAAGGAGCCAAAGTTTCCAAACAGCCCCAGGTTCTCCTGCACTGTAACGGTTACGGTTATCTCTTCATTTAACTGCAGATTCCCGGTTTTCGACCAATGCACTGCAGGATGGATGCCGGTCTTTTCCTCTAAAATTCTCTGTCTATTAGAAGTTTCGCTTCCTACCCTTCCGCTGATCTCGGCCTCCCGTACCAGTTCATCTGCGAAATTGTCTGCCTGCATTTTTGTGATAAAGATGGGAAACAGCCTTACCCCAAGAGCAATGACCATCATGACGCATAACACCATGACTGCCACATCTATGTAACCCTCTCCCTTCTTATCACGCAGGATCTTTCTTATATACCTCATTCTGTTTCCTTTCTCTCGGTCACTTTCCTTAAAATAATGTTTCCATGGACCTGATGATCTCATAAATGATGATGACAAAGTAGGTTACCAGAAAACACATCAGCATGGCAAAGGAATAGACCCGGATCTTGGGCGGTATCTTGGCGGCTTTTGCTTTCAACCGCTGCAGTTCCGCCTGTTTAAAGTCATGGGTTAACATCTGGAAATAGACGGCTCCGTCATCTCCCCTTAACACACCGATGAGTCCTCTGACCACATCCGATAACTGTGGGGAATTGAGTCTCGCCTCGAAACGGGTTAATGCTGCTTCATAGCTGCTGGATCGCATGTCCGCACACACAATATCCAGCTCCCTTCGAAAATCTGCCCCTGCATTTTCCTTGTAATGCTCCAGCATGGAAAGCACATCCCTGCTGTTTTTCAGTTCCTGTGTGATGGTGGATACAAAACGGTATAATTCCCCTTCAATCTTCTCCCTCTTCTCACGGAGCATTTCATCTGCCTTCTGTATCTGCCTGTAATAGACCATGATGCCTAAAAGGATCACAAATAAAGCTGCCAGTGGAAACACATATAAAGCCGGGATGATCAGCAAAAAGATACTACCTGCTTTTACATAGGCATATGCGGTATAAACCTCCGGCGTCATCCCCAGCCCCGATGCCCGAAGTACATTTTCCATTCTGCTTTTCTTATGGGCATTGATATGGATGTATCCTGCCAGCTTCACGGACGTTTCCATGTATAAAGCATCCAAGGTTTTCGATAAGGTTTTTTCTTCCTTTCCCCGGTTCATCATCATCCGGCTGGTCTTTAAGGTGGGCAGCCGCATCAGCCCCGAAAGCAGCAGAAAGAGCCCGGAAGCGAGGAAAAGAAACACACAAAATAATATCAGTTTCATACACTTCCTCCTACGATCTGTACTCTATGGGTTTTGTCAGTTTAATTACATGGGCAGTGGACACAAAAATAATAATGCCTGCAATGCTTAACATGATCTGCCCTGCGACCGTGTGCATCAGCGTATGATACCAGTCCCGGTTTAAGAAATACAAAAGCGGAATGTTCCCCACTACCAGCACTGCCATGGTGATAAACTCTTTCCTCGGCTCCATGACCATATATTCCAACTCCCCATTCACAATACGCATATCCGACAGCTTGGCCACAATGGGTGTCAGTGTGGTCTTTAAAGACCTGTCATAAAGGCAGGCTTTCAGAGCATCCACCCATTCATGGAATACCTCCTCTGCGATCCTTGTGCGTAGCTCTTCCAAAGCTGCTTCCAGATCCGGATCGATCAGCCGGATCCTGGACACAAAGTCCTGAAAGATTCCCTTTATGGGTGGATTTAAGTATTCCAGATTTTCTTCCACGGAGGTCAGGATATCTTCACTCCGCAGGTAAGCGGTGGTAATGATGGACAGTGCGGTTTCCAGTTCCGCTGACACATCCTTTTTAAAGTGGGATGCTGTCAGCTGGATATACCAG
This sequence comes from Lachnospiraceae bacterium, assembly GCA_017521985.1. Classification (GTDB taxonomy): domain Bacteria; phylum Bacillota; class Clostridia; order Lachnospirales; family Lachnospiraceae; genus RGIG6307. Next base: position 65,902 of record JAFXAZ010000050.1, on the reverse strand, counting down.
AAAGGTACAAATAATAATCCCACCGCTGCAACGGGTATCAGGAACACATTTCCCATCATGGCTGCCCCGGCTGCTCCGGCTGCAAACAAAAGCAATGAAAGGGTACATAAAAGAGGAAATGTGTTTTCCCTATCAGTAGCCTTTAGGATATTTTGTATTTCTTCCATTTCTCTTCTAAAATAGGATTTTTTCTTTCTCTGGGTTTGTTCCAATATCTCTTCCCTGAGACCTTTTGGTCCGGATAGTAACTTCTTAAAAATATCGCCGCTAAAATCCATGAGCCGGATCCCAAACAGGAAAAACAATCCTGTGATCAGCCCCAGGCAGGCCATTACCTGTATTGTCAGCATGCCTCTCTGCCTCCCTTCATAAGTTTCTCCAGCACTTCTCCCGGCATCCCATTTTCCAGCAGTCTTTTTTTCAGGCTCTCGGAAATCCCGCACACTTTTTTATGGATGCCATTGATGATAAAGCGATCCCCTTCCATGCGGTTTTCCGTAATCTCATACCGGAACAGGGAATTAAAATGTCTCTTTCCATCGGGTGTGATCTCACACTCCATGATCTCCATCAGCCTTCTCTTTTTGTTCTCCAACTGCTTGGCAAATACCACAATGGGGAATGCCTCGGTTACCAGATCCATCAGTACCCCGTCATCCATGTCGTATTTTCGTTTGCACAAAGTACGCATTCGGCTGTAAGTGGATTCACAACTGTTACTGTGAATGGTGGTCAGCACCGTATGCCCGGTTCGTGCCGACTCCTGTGCGGTGTAGGCTTCCGAGCTTCTCATCTCTCCCACACAGATGATCTCCGGATTAAAACGCAGAGCCATATCCAAGAGCATATCCTGATCGATGTTCTGTTTCTCATTTTCGCTGAATCTGGTCAGGGTATGGATCACACTGTTTGTCACTTTTCCGTCCTTTTCCCTGACCAGTGCCAGCTCCCTGCTTCCGTTTTCAATGGTAAAAATACGTTTGTTATCGGGAATGGTGGTTAAAAGCCACCCTGCCAGTGTGGTCTTGCCGGAGCTGGTGGCACCGGCCACACAGATACTGATCCCATACCGCAGGCATTCTGCCAGAAAATCCAGCATTTCTTCCGTGGCGGTACCCCCATCCACAAAATCACTCTTTTTCATGCTCTGGGGATTGACGATTCGGATAGAGGCAGCAATCCCCACATCCTCATCCACAAGTGGTGTCTTTAAAACCGCAATACGGATATTTTTACTCAGATGCCCTAACACCGCCGGAGATGCATTGTCTAATACCATGCCGGACACATGAAGCATCCTGCGGATCACGTTAATGGCATGCTCCGGGGACTCAAAGTGTTCCTCCAGTTTTTCACACCTGCCATCGCTGTACTGCACCTCAATATCCTTCCATGAATTGATGTCGATCTCTTCAATGCCGGTACCGAAAATATATTTTGTCAAAAAGGAAAACTCCGCCATTTCCGTATAAAGGTCATCCACCAGTTCTTCCCTTGTCTTTCCCTTTACGGTAATACGGTAGTCTGTAATGTATTTTGATATATACCTCTTAACCTGCTGCTTTACCTCATCGTTTCCACCTTCCACCATCAGGGTGGAATACTTGCCGGAGATATACTCCTGCACTTCCTTTAATACATCGGAGAATGCTCTTGCTTTTTCCTCTGGAGAGAAAAATAAACTTTGGTTATTTCCCATCATACCCCAAACACCTCCCGGCTGATCTTTTCGATTTCTTTCCTAAATGCCCTGCTCTCCTTTAATCCCAGCTCCGCCAGCATGTTGCCTTCCAGATACTGTGTTTCCACTTCCCTGCTGTATGGGATCTGAAAAGAAACCGCACCCAGTATCTGTTCCAGATGAGAGTCTGCCTCCTGGGGTTTTACATTGGATGCCACCTTAAGCTGCTTGTCCGTATCCCATTTGTTGTCACGAAGCAGGGGCAGTTGTGAAGAAAGATAGCTGATGGATTTCAGGTCGCAGTTTACCAGCCGTAAGACCGTATCTGCCTCCATCAGTGCCACTGCTGAAAGCACATCCGAAGCAATGGTGCTGGTGCAGTCTATGATCACAAAGGGTGCCACCTGCCTTGCCTGCTCGATCAGCTCCGCTGCCTGCGTCTGGTCATAGGCCGGATAGGTAAATACGTTCTCCCCTTTTAACATCCCGATCAGCCCCAGATAATCATTCTTCCGGTAGAACATGCAGTTTTTCCGGATCAGGTTTTCCGTCACATGGGTTGCAGCAAGGATGCTGCCCAGAGATTTCTCTCCTTCCAGATCCCCGGAGGCACAAATGCATGGCAGGGGTGGTGTGGTCATATCTGCAAAAATAAGCAGCACATTTTTCTTTTTTCCGGCCAGATGCTCTGCCAGCTTAATAGAAACCGTTGTCTTGCCAGAAGATGGGCTTCCCCATACGGCAAGCACACCACCCTGCTCAGCTTCCGGCTCCTCATGGAATCCGTTCTTTCTCGTAAACAGAGAGTTCTGTTTAAAATTCACCTGCTATTCCTCCCTATCCGTATCTGTTTCTGTTCCTTCTTCATTTTCTCCGGAAGCCTCTTCCATGGCTTTCATTTCCTCCAATACCTGATCCTGTGCCCGGATAAACTCTGAAGCTTTATCCGCATCCCCGCGGAATACCAAGGATAAATGGATCTCGCCCTCCGCTTCCAGTCTGGCAAGGAGCTTGCTCTGCTCCGGTCTAACCAGAATGGTTACGGTAGAGGGCAGTTCTTTTTCTGTCTCCTCTGTCAGCTTCTCCCCGGTGTTGGCATCATTGCCGGACTTGGCAGTCACCGCAATGATTTCCACAAATTTCAGTTCCGCCGGGATCACGGTCTCTCCGCTGCCAAGGTAATCCGGTGCGATTACTGAGACAATATCCCCACTCTTCAACTTGCCCGACAATCCTTCCGCAAAGGTATTGATGGTAATGGACATGGCCTGTTTTTCCCCGTTTAAGCTGTAAAGATATTTATTCTCTGCAGCCGGCTCTGTTGAGATCTTATCCGTAAGAACATAATCCCCCGGATACACATCTGCTTTCAGATATTTTCCTTCCACATCTGCCATGCTTCTTACTATGTTTGGCGGCAGGTTATGATTGCCTACCTCAACTTCATCCACCATATCTTTCGTGATCTCTTCCCCTGCATAGACCTGTCTGGTAAAACGGACGATGGTGGCTTTCTTCGATAACCCCGCATTGAAAAGGGGTGTGATAACAAAGCAGATGAGCAGGGATACTGCTATGCAGAAGATCCCCAGCATCGTCCGGTTCTTAAATACTTTCATTCTGTGATTTCCTCCTTCACAATCATCCTTACATTCGGATGCTAAAAAGCATCCCCAGAAACAGGAAAGGAACAAGCGGATATGCCTGTCCCTTCCCTGCTTCCCATTTTGCTTTTCTCATTTTTCTTGTGCACTGTTTTACTGCATGAAACAACATCAGAAGGCACAGTGCCATGATAAGACCTGCAATGGTTCGTTCAAATCCAAGTACCAGTCCGCAGGCACCAGCCAGCTTGATATCTCCTCCGCCGATACCACCTGCAGTTATCCCTGCCACAAACAGGGGCAGTGCTGCAAGCAGACCTGTCAGATGAACAGTCCCCGGCGGGATCAGACTTATGCCTGCAATCATCAGGGGGATCCAGTCCGGAATGATCCGCTTTCTTATATCAGAGACTGCCGCCAATAACAGAAGCATAAAAAACAAAGCAGCTCTTATCACTCCTTCCATTTCCTACATCTCCATGCTCATTCCGTCTTCTTCCTGCTCCATATCCTCTTCCGGTTCTTCCTGTTCGTATGTCATGGCATGAACACTCTCCTGATAGGCAGTCTCTACTGCCTGATCGAACAACTGCTTCATGGACTTATCAGTAAAATACACGGAATCCTTATATTGATCAGACCGGGGCACCTTGGTCCGGGGCATGGTCACGGTAAGACCATAATCATCCTCCTTGATCTTTACATTTCGGATGGTCATGATACCTGCCACCTTTACATCTGCATTGGCAAGCACACCTCTCTCCGGATGATGCTCTTTGATGGTTACCTCAAATGGTACCTGCTGTTCCATGCTCTCATTACTGTCTGTATTTACCTGTGTAGCTGCACTTCTTGGCATATTCTTTCCTCCATTTCCCCGGCATTAACCCGCATAGTTGAACATTCCCTGAATCTTTCCGGTAAGGGTAGGCATTACCACATCATCAAAGAGGGCATACAATCCTGCAAGTAAAAGGGCACCGATCACCACTGCGATCAGGATCTTCACTGCGGTATCCACATAGTTTTCTCCCTTCTTATCCTTTAACAGATTGACAGCCTTCACTGCACTTACCTTCATGTTTTCTGCTACCTTGTTCATCATTTTTCTCATTGATTCTTCCTCCATATGATTTGATTTTTTTAATTACTTATGTTTCCTTACATACCGGTGGTATCCATTGCCTGACCTTCCGGTGCCTGTCTCATTTCATGATGTTTTGCCATACTGTTCTGGCTCTGCATAAGTGCCTGTTCATAAGCACCGATAACTGCGTCATTTAACTGTTGCCTGCACTCCGGTGTGATCGGAAAGCAGATATCCTTATAATCATTTCCAACCTTATAGCTTGGCATGGATACAAACAGACCATTGCTTCCTTCAATGATCTTGATACCCCTTATGGCAAAGGCACCATTGATGTTCACACTTACGGTACCTTTGATGGACTCATTGGGCTTGATGGACTGGATGCGCACCTCAAGATCAAGAGGCTGTGTCTGTTTTGCCTGCTGTGACTGCGTTTCTCCCTGTGTTTTCTGTTTCCCATTACTTTTTGCTTTTTCTGTCATGCTCTTCCTTTCCGCCTTCCGGCTGTTATTTAAATTCAATTTCTGCAAAGCCTTTCGGCTCTACATAGAAAAAGCGGCTTGCCTCTCCGTCTGAAAATTCCACCACATCCGAAATGGACAGGGCATGTCCTTTGAAATCTCCCGGCACCCTTCTGCCAAATTTCTCCCAGACATCCTCCAGATGAAAGGTATCCACCTCTCCCTCATAAACAAGGACATATTCCTGCATCTGCGGCAGCTCAAAGCCTCTTCTTTTTCTTTCTGCCAGACTGACAAACCGCATCATGAAAGGGCTATCCTGTTTTAACTGATAGATTTTTATCCTCCTTCCCCCATTTTCTGTCCCTGCCGATTCTATCCCTCCACCCTCCGACAGCCGGTCATAGACTCCTGCCCTGATTTCCACTGCAAGATTTTCTTTCTCAGACAGATAATCCATGATCTCCCTTTTATCAAAAATGGGATCCAGCACCACTTTTCCATGGGACAGATACCCTGCCGGATTTCCATAGTAGATAAGGATCCCTTCACGAATATATATATTTTTCATACTGCCCTCACTGCACTTTCCCTGGTTATACTTTTTTACACGGGCTTACCCTTCGGACTCTCCCTCCTGCTGGACCAGTTTTAAGAGTTTTGCAGCCAGTGCCACCTGCTTGTCATGGCACATGGTCTTTACGGCTGCATGAACATAAGCCTCTACGGTTTCCGGATCCTGCTTTCCAGCTTCCACAATATCCACCTTGGATAGCACGATCTTCCCGGAGCTTACGGAAACCTTTACGATATCCCCCTTCTCCAGCTCCGCTTTCTGCCGCATATCCAGTGGGATCAGCACCCTGCCCTTTTCATCAATGAGCTTATACACCGGCTTTTTCATCCGCTTCCTCCTCCGTCATGCGCAATACAATATTTACTTTTTCTTTTGGGATACCAAGCTCTGCACAGATATCCAGAAGTTCCTTGGGAACTTCCTCATAGTCCTCATCCCCGGCAGGCAGGATCACAATCTTTCTGTCCCTGCATACAATATCCAAATCTGCATCTACAGGAATGTGTGCATCCGCAAGCAGCTGCGGCGGCAGTTTTAATTCCGCCTCCCCACTCTGCAGTTCCTCCACTGGATCTTCTCCTGCTTTCTTTAAAATAAATTCCCTGGATTCATTCCGGTAATCCTTCTCGCCAGCGGCAAGGTATACCAGTTTTACTTCATCTCCTATCCGGATGCCTGTCTGTGCAAGCAGCACTACCGGGATCTCAATGCTCCCCTGTTCATTCAACACTCCCGTTATCTCCACTAATTGAACCATTTTCGTTCTCCTTCTTTTTGTTGCTGCCATACCACACAGATGTATTCTGATCCCCCAGTATCTCAAACAGATTCATCTGCATGGGCAGGCTCTTTCTTCTCTCTTCCATGTCATAGTTGGCGATCAGCACCTCCGGGAACTCACTTCCATTGTCATAACGCTGTGCCAGATTGTTGATGCGTGTTACCGCTTCGATATGAAAATCCTGATACAATTCCCTGATGTACTCACAGTCATTGTAGGAAACCATAAATTTCCCTTCGATGTCTGCCAGCGTATCACGCAGTCTTACATGATCCTCTTTTTGAAACACCACTTCATAATGACCTTCTGTTTCAAAATACGGTGGATCGCAATAAAAAAAGGCATTCGGTCTGTCATACTGACGGATGAGTGCCTCAAAATCTTTATTCTCAATGACCGTATCCTTTAATCTGCGGTTTGCTTCCCAAAGAATGGTAAAGGTCTTTCGTATGTCAAAGGGCTGGCATCCGTAAGATGTACAGCCACTGCCATAACTGTAACGGATGATCTTATAAAAAGCCGCCGCCCTTTTGACATCTCCCACTTCTGCCCGTTCCTTAAGGATGCTGCATATTTCTGCCGCGTCCGGTTCTTTTAAAAAGTGGTTTGCGATCTCCAGTTCTTCTGCCAGATGCTCACTTTTAAATTCCTCCATGGAAAGGAATTTACGAAGTGCGAAAAACTCATACCTGGAATTTAAGGGCAGGAAAGACAGCTCCCTGATCAGCGCCATAGGTCTTTCCTTGACACAATAAAAGAGGTTTGCAAGATTGGAATTAAAATCATTGTAAACCTCCATACATTTATCCGGCGGTTTTCCAAACAAAACCCAGCCGCCTCCGCCGAATACCTCTATGTAGCGGTCATATTCTTTGGGCATTCGCAGGTAAATTAGATCACGGAGTGCCTTCTTACCGCCTACCCAACTGATAATACTGTTCAATTACGTTTCTCCCTTCTTCAAATCTGTTTTGGTCCCTCCATTTCCTGTGCCTGTTGTGATGCCAAATGTTCCTCCACCAGTCTTCTGATCTTAACAACAGACTCCGGCATGGAATTAAAATTTACATGGTGGTCACGCTCCACCAGCGGTGTGTACCAGTAATCATACGGGATATAGCATTCATTGATGATACCCTTTTGTTCTTCTGTCAATTTATCATCTCCCTGCGTCCACGGTCCTTTCGGTGTAAAGAATGTTGTTCCCCAGTGTTCTCCCGATGACTCCAAATCCAGCGATACCAACGCCAGCGCATGTATACCGGATTTTCTTCCTCTGACAACCGCCGGCATCAAGACCATACCATAGCTTTCATCCACGTATCCCTTGCCATACACTTCCTCAAATGCCTGATGCATGGCCAGTAGTTTTTCTGCCGCATAAATAGTACCTTTCCCGTTACAAGAAGTGTTCAACAATGTGAAATTAACCCTTCTCATTAACTGGTTTATTTTTTGCAGGAATTCCCTTTCCTTCTTTTCGGATAATTCTTCCTGTGGGGTAACAATATAAAAATCATCTACCTCTGTATTAATTGCCAGAGAGCTTCCATTTTCCCATTTCACATGGATCTGGCCTATATCATCCACCTTAGTAACCGTTCCCTTGGTTCCCGGCGGCACTGTAGTTTCTCCTTCCATCTCACATAAGCGGATTTTCGTGCCTTTTGGATACTGTTTTTTAATTCCTTCCACTTCTTTTCTGCTTAACATCTTCTCCTCCTTTTTGTCTGCTTCAATATGTAAGGTCCATGCCTTGGACCTGTCCGCCCATCAGTTCTTCTTCTGTCATGACACTCCAGTTTTTTCCACTATTCCAGAAGCTGACATAAATTTCTCCATCCCCTACATCAATAGGATGCTGTTCAAAACTTTCTCCCCATCCGTCACTCATCTGGCCGGTCCAGTAATCTTTCAGGATTCCCACATCTTCCTCTGTCAGCGGCTCAATAATCTTACATGCTAAAACACCATACAACTCCCCGTTGATCTCTGTCACTTTCGGATAAGCAGACAAAACATTTCTGGCAACATCCCTGCTTCTGTCAAAGTAACGCATCAGTCCTCTTGCTTCTTCTCCCGGACTTTCTTCCCTTGCAATGGCTTCCATAATCTCGTCTTTATACTGTGCAAGGTCACTGCCCGAAAGGTTCCCTGCATCATCCCCATCTACCATCAGGTTCGCAATCAAGGGACTGAATAAACAGAAAATATCATAGCCGCACTCCAGCTCTTCCAATGGTTCTGCAAACTCACCGCCATACTGCCTGTATTCCTGCAGTGGTCTGGCAGCTCCGATAAACCCTTCTTCCATATATCTGCTTGCCGCCAGTTTTTCTGCTTTTTTGTCAGTAGCCAATATTTCATACTCTATGTAGGGCAGTAATGCTTCGTCCACTTGATACAAACCGGATTCCATGACCAGATACTCGCCATACTCTTCATCATTATGTACATTGGTATGGATCTCAAATTCTGAAAGGTGTTTTGCCACATTCGTCACTTCCGAAAAATCATGAAATCCGGTAAACTTTACCGCCATAGCCAATCGATCCATCTTTTCTTTATGAAAACCACAGACCTCATGACACAACTCATTAAAAAATGTCAGTTCCTCGATTTCTGCTATCTCCTGCGGTGTAGGTACCAGTGTTTCCGGCAGATGCATGTTGTGGATGGCTGTCACTTTCAGATCACTAAAATATCTTTCCTGCAGTCTCTTTTTTAACTTGTCCATGGAACAGATATCCGCCGGCAGATATAAATAATCCGTATCTCCGGATTCGTTCTTTACTTCCACCGCTGCCACAATCTTATCGGAGTAAAAATATTCCGGGAATGTTTTTCCATTGTACACTTCCTGCATTTGAAAACCATGCTCTACAAAAACACCATACGGCTTAACATCCGGCAGATTTTCCTGAAGCGTTTTTTCCGCAAACTGTATAAAATTAATATGTTCCTCTTCTTCCGCAGACACCACCAACATCTCATCCATGTAAAGACGTTTTCCAACCTGCTCCGGATCCGAAAAATCTGTGATCAGGGAAAGTCCTTGGGAACTATAGGTCAGATTGATCAGGTCCTTCATCGTCGCAATACAATGATCATCTGCATAGGCAGACAGGACTTTTCTTTCATAGGATGTCAAACTTTCCAGCCGTCTGGCAAAGAAATTGACTTCGTCCATGTTTACCGTTTCTCCTTCTAGCAGACTCATGAGATTATCATCTTCTGATACCTCCACGATCTTGCACATGGGAACAGTGTCTTTTATTCCCATTCTTCTCATTTCCAAGTTCAACTCTGCATCCGTCATGGGCAGCTCCATATAATTCTGACGATTGTTTAATACCTTAATACGCATTATTCCATACCTCCTGCATTATCATTTCCACACCGCATTTCTCAATCACAAAAGCATTTACAATCAGTTTCAGGATCTCATCCGGTATCAGTTCCCGGTCTGCCAGCTCCGAGAGACGGATATGTTTGGTTCCCTGATAAACATCCCTTGCGGCATGAAACAGGATGTACTGTTCCAGAGTCACGCTGCCAAGTCGGATGCGTTCAAAATAGATTCCGGTATCCAGCACATTTCTGCTGACCTTATCCCACAGCTTTTCATCCGCAGACAAAAGAAATACTGCAGCGGCATAACCTGATGCAGTCTGTAAGGATTTTCCTCTCTTTCCCATCAGCAGGAAATAAAAATCCTTCCGGTGTTTTATATTACGGAAGATCATTTCCTCCCCGGTCTCACAGAATATCTCATCTACTCTTTTCTTAAGATTCTCAAGCTGCATTCTGATGATCACACAGTCCACAATCTCCGAATAATTTCCCCTGCTCCTCCAGTCCAGTCCTTCCATGATATGGATACCAGATCCTCTCGGCCGGTATCCCGGTGGCTGCTGCATCTGCTTCTCCAGACCACGAAGTTCAGGGCTTAAACAAAATAATTTTGACATATCGATTTTCCTCCATAAAAAGAGGCGGCACCTATTTCATTTCTAAAATAAATACCTCCTCACATTTCCATATTCATTTCGTTTTCTTCCTGCATCAGCAACGATAAATCTTTTTGCAGATATTCTTCTATCGTAAAATGCTCCCCCAGATAGTTGATATCATTTTCGGGATAGTAACTGCCATCATCCATTGGAATTTCTACTTTTGACAAAATGGTTCCCCAGTGATTTAATGCAACTATCGGTTTCACTTCACAGGCGATCCCCTGGCATTCATCATCATGCCGTACATCATAACAGAATAACTCTTTGGGGATATTTTCTCTGTTCATTTTGCTACAGGTAAAAAGCACCGGATAATCATCCAACAGTACTAATTCAAACTTTCCATCATCCTCTGATCCCATTATCATATCTCTGTTTCGCTGTATCTCCTTCAGTTTTATATGTTCTGACATTGCTGCCCGTGCGATACTGTTCATTTTGTTTTGTAGATATGCTTCAAATTCCCCTTTTGCCTCTGTCACTGTTTTATCCATCTGCTCCGAGAAGATTTCCTGCAGATAAGGAATGTTGGTTCTTAATTCCTTCCTTACATTTTTCAGTGCTGATACTATACTACTTCGATCCTCTTTACTCAAAACACGCTTTTCATTCAGTAGTTTTTCTATCTCTTCGCAGCGACTTTCCAATTCAGAAACCAAGTCTTGAGTTGCCTCATTTATTTCTTTTCGCATGACTTTTATCCTGTCGCTGTAGGGACACTTTTCCACATAATCTCCATTGATACGGGTTATTGTCACGGGTACCCCTTCGCCCATGTTCAGAGAAGTGATCGCTTCTGCGAATTGAGTGTAGGACATCTCTACTTCGATAAGTTTATCCTTCATACTCTCCCGTGCAAAAAATCTGTCCTCATTCCCTTCCCTTTCCATGATCCCTTTGGAAATAGATAAACGAATCACATCATTGTGCATAATAGAACTCCCGAATAAAGCAGTTCCACCGCCCCCTATCGAAGATCGGCTGAGCCGGATCATGCCATAACTTGGATGTTGTTTCTTTTCCACACTTTTTCCTCCTGTCATTTAATGAATCATTGCATTTGGAATATGCACAACCTCTGGGCAGTATGTATTTTCATACATTACCTGCACAATATTGTTCACATTCACAAGTTCTTCCTTTGTTTCAAACAGTGGCCGGTATCTTTCTATCCAGTCTCCATTGTCGAATATAAACCACGCTTTTGTTGCCCGTACCAGCTTTGCATGCTTAATGGTTCCTGCCCTTGTTTCATAAAAATATTTTTTCCCAATCTGATCCATTCGTCCTTCCTCCAATAAAAATAGCAGTACCTATTTTGTACCAAAAATAAATACCGCCTCACTTATTTTTCTGCATTCCTCTTTGATCTATCTTTGGAATGTTTTTTCTTATTTTTGTTATTTCATCCAAAATATCATGAGACTCCTGATGATATGCCAATACTCCTGACTCATCTACCATTGCTGCAAATTTTCCATGGCGATTTAGAAACAACACATCCCTGTCTGCCATTTCAACTTCCAATCCCATATTTATTGCCCATGATATTACCTCTGAAAAAAAAGTGTTACTGCCACTTATGACATCCCTCCCATATGTATTCCACAGTTTCCCTGTTGCAACTCTTCTTCCTCGCTCAAAGAATGATTCCTATCTTCCTGCTGAACTTCATTCCGATAAGATACATGTTCATACAGGGATCGACCACGGGCAGATATTATACCGTATGCAGTCACAGAAGCTCCAATTTTTTTCAGCAGTTTTTTCCCTAAATATTGTAGTCCCTGTATATCCATCCACTCCTCATCAAATTGCTCTCCCATATAATGTTTCAGATAGTTAGCGTAAAATTTTCCTTCACCAACAAAAGCATCACACAATTGATATAGGGAAAGGTTTTTTGCAATATCTATGATCTGGTCAAGATTCTCTGGGCCTTCTGCCTCCAATACCGCTTTAAATTTGACTTGATCCTGTGGTGAATGATACATAATTATCTGTGCCAGACGATTCAGCTTGTAAAAATCTTCCATACCTCCAAACTGCTCACTTCTGATCTGCGGTATTGTAGATTCAAAATCAAGGTATTCACACTTTTCTATCCCAGAAATACCATACTGCTTTGCAATTTGTTCAGCTTCCTCTTCCGTAACAGGAAATGACACCCATTGTGCAGTATCGTCTGTTTCTTCCGACATATCCATTGTCGGTGCTGCAACCTTCAGCCGGAAAACATATCCATTCTCCGATTCTTTTTGGGGCAGATGTACACCATCATATATTTCCTTTAATTCATAGCTGCTGGTAACAATATAATACCCACCCATAAATACACCACCATCAGAGATTCTCTGAAGGCGGCCAACCTTCATCTTATCAATCAGATACTGAGCATTCTTGGGTATAGCAGCCACATCCTCATTCCATTCATTCTCCATGACAAACTCTCCAAGCTGCTCATCCGTTGTAACTCCGGAAACTGTTATGACTTCATCCAGCCCATAAGTACAGTTAATCAAGTCTTTCATGCTTACAATATCTTCATCCTGTTTCATGACTTTTGGCAATATGCTACTGTACGCAAATAATTCCTTTTCACTAAGTGACGCAAGCCTTTTAGCAAGGAAGTTCAACTCAGCTACATTAGGAGAATCCAATTTTTTGAAACTCAATTCATTGTACATAGGAAAATCTACAAGATTAATTTCATAATATTCTTCATCCTGTCCGGTCAGTCTTGCCCTCTGGTACGCATCTCGTATTTCATACTCCCTGGCAGGCAAATCCAGACTTACATAGTAACTACTTCTTTTTTGTTTATCCCTATGAATCAATTCTATACTCATTATTTTTTTCATACATCTGTTCCTCGATATGTTGTTATCATTTTTCTCCATAAAAAGAGACGGCACCTATTTCATTTCTAAAATAAATACCGCCTCACATATTCATCTGCATTCCCTGATTCATATTCTCCTTTGGAATGCAATTTCTTATTTTTTTCACTTCATCCAAAAGTTCAAACGCTTCATCAAATGGATGGTATCCCATCATTCCCGATTCGTCCACCATTGCAACAAATTTTCCTTTTAAATACATCAGAACTCCCATCTTTGTTTTTTCAACTTCAAATCCTCTTTGCTTTGCCCATGCTGCCACCTCCGTTAAAAATGGAGTCGAATCTATAGCTGTCTCCTCCTCTATCTGCTTGTGCTGCGCCAGTGCTTTGCATACCAGCTCCGTAAATTCCTGTTCATTCATACAAATTTTCCGGAATCGTCTGCCATATTCCTCGATAACATCGAAAGCCTCTGAATAACAGAAAAACCCTGTCGCCTCACAATCAAAGGTAATCTGTTGCAATTTTTCCTCATTCTCAAATGCTTTTTCAAATACGATCTTCCATTCATGACCGCTTCCGTGCGTGTAAAACCTTCCATCTGTTACCGGATCTCCTGCCTGAAGTGCATAGCAGTTAAATGCTTCCTGACAAAAATCTATGTACTCACCCTTTAAAGCGCTAAGGGGAAGACATAAACTGTAAGTACCATTTTCATGGTCAACCATATAAAATGGTTTGTTTTCTGTACCAAATTTTTTTATTCGTTGCTTAATATCCATAGACAACCATCCTTTCCTCTACATATTCATCTGCATAACTTGATATACATCCATACTCTCGTCAGCCACATGTTTCTGTGTAATATTTTGTAGGTGCTTTGGATCCACAATCACCTCCGCCTCAGATCGTCCATCAAAATATGCATATATATATTCTTTACTGATCTGTGCTTTATACACGGTACCCTCCTCACCATACCGGTGTGCAAACCACTCCGCAACCTTTTCATCTATTGTCCAAGATAATGCCTTCACATTTTTTGTGTTATACGATGTCACTCCCCGATAAATCGTAACCGTATCATTTAGATTTTTAAATTTTTCATACTCATTCTCATCCATAAGCATGCATGGATCTGCTCTCTGAAATAAAGCGAGCAATTTCTTTCTACTAAAATTTGGATCGAGATTTGGATTTTCAGTCATTACCCAGGAACTGGATAATATATTTGCGTAATCTTTATCAGACAAATATTCCGAAATGTGATACAGAAAAACCATTGCATACGGCTTTGTTATCATCATGTGTAATTGAAACGCTCTGTCTGCACTCTCGATGCATTGCTTTACATATTTCCGCCATTTGAGCAGTTCTTCTTCCTTCAGCAAATTCACCATTTCATAATCACCGGTCTCGGTTCTTACCATTGTTATACCACTGTCAGCAAAAGGATGTTTCACTACTATCGGAGAAAATTTTGTTTTCCCCACATCCATATGCAGAAACATCTTTGCCACATCTTTTACCTGTTCCATGTTGGTCTGCTTTTGCATATTCGACCATTCTCCTTTATTTTTTTGCAATAAAACAGGAGATACTTTTTTTCGTATCTCCTGACGTTTCCCATGAATCTGTATATGAAAATTTACAAAGACATTGTCTGTTCCATGTTTTCCGTTTCTTCCATGCCGCTTTCCAATCGGATACCCGGTAAGTCCTTCAAAAATTTTTCTGCACTGCGGTATGCTATGCCGTCTTCTGTATCCATGTCCTCTCCAAGATACAACACATACCTTCCCACAAGCTTACCGAAGCGTGGTGTTGTAAGAGAAAGTTTATTTTCATCCATCATATGTCTTGCCTGTTCTCTCACATACTCCCTGCTGTGTTTGGTCTCAAATACCGCACAGGAATTATTTTTTTCATCCCGGATCACCATGTCAAATTCCCCAGTCATAAACTGAAGCTTAAAAACACGGTAATCTTTACCGAGAGCCTGCATGGTTTCTAACAGGATAATATCCTCCAGCATCCTTCCCCGCACTTCTTCCAGTATCCGTTCTGCGATATATTTTTTCTCCTCTGCCGGCAGCAAATGAAAAATCGGATCCTTCAACAGCGAATGCACCAGTGCCTGTGCCTGACAGTACCGCATTCCCGGCTGCACAAATAAGACACGTTCTTCCGCTTCCAGTCCGGGTTCTCCTGCTTCTATGGTACAGCCTTTGATCAGGTCCAGTGCCTTAAGATATTCCTTTATCAGATTCACATGGGAATCTGTAACCTGCACTGTCTGTTGACTCTTGTTACGGATATCCAGTATCTCCATGAGTCGTTTTGTGATTGCTGCTTTATCCACATGGTAAAGGATATCTGTCCTCTTTTCCGGATCCTTCTCCGTGCGCAGATTGTTTGCTGTCACTCCGAAATCACTTGATTTAAAATCTCTGGTCAATACACGCAGTACAAAACGATGATTCATATCTTCAATGATACGGTTGATGGCACTGGTAAGTTCTCCCGCTTCATAAAGATCATATAAATTCCGGAAATAATTTCCCTGTTCAAAGCATTCCAGTGAATGCTGGATATTCTTGCTGATCGCAGTATCGATATACCGGCGCGTGGATTCGTCATCACGAAAGGATGCATCTTCCAGATTCAACTCTTCATCATCAAAATCTATTTCCCCCATCCGCAGCGTGCCGCCATAACGGATATATTCATCCACACTGTCAATACCTAAGAGCCTGCTGTATTCCCTGTATGGAATAAACGTGGTGTGAATCATTCTGACTCTGTCATACAATTCATTATCACGTGCCAGCCAGAATCCCAGAGAGTCTGTACCGGAAAGCACGATCTTCATGCCCATCTGTGCATAAATATCCGAAAGCAGTGCCGCCGAATCAATGAAGTCCTTCATCAATGTTACTTCATCAATAAAAATATATTGGAATCCGGCATCGTGCAGCTTCTCCAGATCACGGACCACCATGTCTATCTGATTTGATGTCCGGACTTTGATATACGCAGCTTTCTTGAAGTCATTTTCTGTCATATCAGCGATTGCCTGGAACAACATAGTGGTCTTGCCTGTTCTTCGTAGTCCATAAACTGCACATACACGGGTATGGTCATTACCATAAAGAAATTTTTTTACACTTTCATAGACATCTCTTTTCTGAAATGCCCTGACACTTCTGACCATCAACTCAAGCTTATCGCCTGTCGCTACATTCGTTTCAAATTTCATAGTTCCTCTTTTCATGGCAGGCAATGTCTGCTGCAGTTCCTTCAGCTGTGCCTGCAGACGCTTTCTCTCTTCCACCTGCTCCTGTACTACATCTAATTCCGTGTCCTTAATATATTGACTTTGTACCTTTCCATTCTCTCTCCACTGAAGATAGTATCTCTCTTTTCCATTGATATTTTTCTTGGAAATATACCCAGCAGGAAGTTCTGCTATTCTTTTTTCCATACGCTTCATCAGTTCGTAACCATCCGTCATTTTTATCACCACCTTTGCAATTCCATTGTACCCCTTTGTAACCTACATGTCAACACGCCAATTGTAGGTTATATTTTTTTTATTTCTACATCCCACTCTTTTTTCTCCAAATCACCCTCCAAACCCGTTTTTCAGCCCTATGCATCTTTAAAAACGGGCAAAAAAATCGGGCAAAAATCGGCCATTTTTTCGCCTGATTTTTGCCCTCAAACCACAACATCTTGTGGTCTAAACCCCTTTTTTTGCTCCAAAACCACAATACTGCATCTGAATTACACACTCAACGTTCGCCGTCCAAGGGAACTGGTCTACGGCACATGCTCTTTCCACCTGATATCCGGCTTCAAGAAATACTTCCAGGTCTCGTACCAAGCTGGTTGGCTTACAGGAGATATATACCATGTGCTCTACGCCATAATTTACAATCTTGGCCAGTGCCTTTGGATGAATACCGTCGCGTGGCGGGTCCAGCACGATAAAGTCCGGTTTTTCCTCAATTTCATCCAGAGTCTTTAACACGTCACCTGCAAGGAAGGTACAATTATTAAGACCATTGCGTGCTGCATTTTCTTTGGCAGCCTCTACCGCCTCTTCCACAATCTCTACGCCAATCACCTGACGAGCAACCGGTGCCATAAGCTGTGCAATGGTTCCGGTACCGCTATATAAATCATAAACAATCTTCTCACCCTGTCCTAAATCGCCGATATACTCTCTGGCGGTAGTATAAAGTACCTCTGCTCCCAGGGAATTGGTCTGGAAAAAGGAAAACGTAGATACTTTAAATTTCAAACCAAGGAGTTCCTCAAAGAAATAATCTTGTCCATAAAGCACGCGTGTGGCATCACTCTGTACCACATCTGCCAAGGAATCATTGCTGATATGCAGTATTCCTGCAACTTTGCCCTGAAGAGGCAGTGCCAAAATCATATCCTTAAATTCCTGCAAAAGCTCCTCATTTGAGGCAAGTTCACTGGTAGTAACCAATGCCACCAATATTTCCTCAGTCTTTACTGCCTTACGCACCAATAAATGACGCAATATACCATCATGGCGCATTCTATGATAGTATGGAAGTCCTTTCTTCTGAAAAAATTCCAATACACTATTTAAAATCAAACGATAATCACCATCTACTATATGGCAATCTTTTACTGTCACAATATCATGGAAGCTTCCACGCTTATGCATACCAAGCGCTAACGGTCCATCCTTATACTCGTCACCAAAGGAAAACTCCATTTTGTTACGGTACTCATGAGGCTTGGGGCTGGCTTTTATGCCCTCCCACTTATAAGGACTCTCCTGCTTACAAAGCACACTGTCTAATAGCTTGTGCACCTGTTCCTCTTTGATATGTAACTGTTCTTCATATGGTAATGATAAATAAGTACAACCTCCGCACATACCAAAAAAGGAACACTTTGGTTCCACTTCAACGGGAGCTTTCTCAACTACCGCTAGCAGTGCACCCTCTGCCTTCCCTTTTCGTATTTTGTTCACACGGAATTGTACAGTTTGTCCAGGAAGTGCATTTTTGACTACGCATGTCTTATCCTCTATGGTCACAATACCTTTGTTTGGAAAATCCACACGCTCACAAACGCCCTGATACACCTGTCCTTTTTTCATGCTTATGCTTCCTTCCACCTATTCTTCTGTCGTCACTTCTTCTGCTTCAGCAGGAACTGCCTCTTCCTCTGTAGGACCTGCAAATTCAAGTTCAATGCAGGATTCTTCGTCTTCAAAGGTATCATCGCATACGAACTCTTCCTCTTCGCACTTGCACTTTGTGATAAACTTATAAACGGCAAATGCAATTGCTGCTACTACAACAAGAATACCGACAATAGCAAAAACGGTCTTAATTAATTTATTGTTATCTTCTTTAATCTTTAACATAAACATACCACCTTTCTAAAACTTCTGCTTCTAAAAATAGTGTAACACATTTCAAGACTTCTTACTATAGTAAGCTTATATTTTTTTTAATTTGGCAAAAGAGGCATACATTACCTTTTGACCAAATTTTTCAAATTCCACGGTCACTTTATAATCTCTGGCCTCGTCCTGAATAGCCTTTACCACACCTGCGCCAAACTTTATATGCTGCACGCAGTCACCTACGCCATACTCCAGACCACTCTTTGCACTACTCATACCCTTGGAAATGCCAGCCACTTTGTTTAAATCACTGATTGTCTGAGACATAAAAGGCTTCACCGCATGGCTGGTTTCCTTCGGCTTCAACACAGCCTTCGGACGATAATCAAACACCGGTCTTTGGGCTTCTGCCTGTGCTCTGTAATCGTACACCGCTCTCTGCCTAATCGCTTCTGCCATAGCATCTGCAATTTGCTCATCACTAAAACGACGTCCCGGAAGCTTTCTATCTAAAAGTTCCTCCGGAATTTCCTTTACAAAACGGCTGACCATATTGTACTGGGTCTGTCCATGGAGCATACGAGATTTGGCTGCAGTCAAGGTTAAATCCTGCATAGCGCGGGTAATACCTACATAAGCCAAACGACGCTCCTCCTCCAGGTCCTCTTTATTGTCTGAATTAATGGTCATATAGCTAGGGAACACACCATCTTCCATACCCGCAAGATACACATGCGGAAATTCCAGTCCCTTTGCACTATGTAGTGTCATAAGCAGCACACGGTTATGGTCCTCCTGAACATTATCCACCTCTGCAACCAAGGCCACTTCTTCCAAAAACTGTCCTAGTGTAGGCTGGTCATTCTCTGCCTCGTAGGCAACGATTTTATTGACAAGTTCCTGCACATTTTCAATTCGATCGTCTGCCTCTTCTTCGTTTTCCCTCAGGTACTCTTCATACTGGGTCATTTCCAAAATATCCTGAATCAACCCTTCCAGCCCATAGTATTCCACTTTGCTGCGAAAACCTTGAATTAAGGTCACAAACGGTTTGATTTTCATTGCGGACTTACCAAGAGAAGGGATTTCCTCACACTGACACAGCGCATCATAAAAACTCATTTCGTGAGCATCTGCATAGGCCTGCACCTTGGCAATGCTGGTGGCACCGATACCACGCTTTGGAATATTGATGATACGCTTTACCGCCACATCATCCCGGCCATTATCAATGGTCTTTAAATAGGCCAAAATGTCCTTGATTTCCTTACGTCCGTAGAAGTTCTGTCCGCCCACAACCATATAAGGAATACCAAGCAGCACCATACGCTCTTCCAAAAGACGAGCCTGCGCATTGGTACGATACAACACCGCACATTCTCCATAATCCGCCTCGTCATTGCGTTTTTTATTACGGATGTCCTCAGCAATAAACACTGCCTCATCCATAGCCGTATCAAACTGCTTGAAATGCAGCCTGCTGCCATCCTCCTTTGCGGTCCAAAGATTTTTACCCTTGCGGCCGCGATTGTTGGAAATTACAGAATTAGCCGCTGCCAAAATATTGCCTACGGAACGATAATTCTGTTCTAATTTAATGGTGGTGGCTTCCGGATAAGTGTCCTCAAAATCTAAAATATTACGGATGTTGGCACCGCGGAATTTATAAATAGACTGGTCATCGTCACCAACCACACAAAGATTGCGATACTTATCTGCTAATAAACGCACCAATTCAAACTGCGCCGTATTGGTATCCTGATATTCGTCCACCATAATATAACGAAACCGATTCTGATACTGTTCTAACACCTCCGGACAAGACTTAAAAAGCTCTACCGTCTTTACAATTAAATCGTCAAAGTCCATGGCATTATTTTTCTTTAAAATAGCCTGATACTCGGTATATGCGTCCGCAATCTTACGCTTTTGAAAGTCCCCCATAGCATCCATGGCATACTGCATAGGACTGATAAGCTCATCCTTGGCGCCGGAAATTGCTCCAAGAATGGTACGCTCCTTGAACATCTTAGTATCAATATTCAGGCGCTTACAAATATCCTTCATAACGGTCTTCTGGTCGTCCGTATCGTAAATCGTAAAATTGGTATCATACCCCAATCGGTCTGCATAGCGACGCAAAATACGCACACAGGTGGCATGGAAGGTAGCAACCCAGATTGCTTCACTGCCAAAGCCTATCAGCTTATCCACACGCTCACGCATTTCCTTCGCTGCCTTATTGGTAAAGGTAATAGCAAGGATGTTCCAAGGATTTACTCCTTCCTCTTCCATCAAATATGCAATTCTATGTGTTAAAACCCTGGTCTTACCACTGCCTGCACCGGCTAACAATAGCACCGGTCCTTCCGTAGTCTCCACACCAAGTCTCTGATTGTCATTTAAGGTATCGTAAATACTCATAACATCCTCCAAAACCAAACATATGTTTTTGTCTGTTATTACTTTACTATACTTTTGCAGAAATGTCGAGAGGAAATATGAATAAATTATTATACTTGAAATTATTATATTTTGTGGTATAATAATCAAGAAAAGTGAGGTGTTTGCATGAAGAAATTTATTGACCGTAAATCTGAAATGGAAACTTTGCAAAATGAATACAAAAGAGATGGCAGTGCTCTTGTTATTCTGTATGGTCGGCGCAGAGTTGGGAAGACTACACTGATTACCGAATTTATAAAGAACAAAAAGGCTCTCTTTTTCCTTGCCAGTGAGGAATCTGAAGTACAAAACCGTAATTCTTTCAAAGAAAAAGCTGCTGATTTTATCAATAGTGACCTGCTAAAAAATGCGGACGTTAAGAGCTGGGATATTATCTTTAAAGCGATTGCCGACACATCCTTTGATTCAAAACCAATAATAGTAATCGATGAATTTCAATATATCGGCAAGGCAAATCCGGCATTTCCTTCCATTTTTCAACGTATCTGGGAAGAACTGCTTAAGAATAAGCCCATTATGGTTATCCTATGCGGTTCCCTGATTTCCATGATGGAATCCCAGACTCTTGCATATAACAGCCCTTTATATGGAAGACGCACCGCACAGATACGCTTAAAGCAGATTCCTTTTTACTATTATCAGGAATTTTTTCCTGGGAAAACACGTAAAGAGTTAATTGAAATGTATGCTGTAACTGGTGGTGTTCCAAAATATATTGAACTCTTTTCTTCGAGTAAGGATATTTACCAGTCCATTCAGACCTGCGTACTAAATCGGTCCGGATATTTGTATGATGAACCGCATTTTCTCCTTCAACAGGAAGTAACAGAGGTCGGCAGCTATTTTTCTTTAATCAAAGCTATTGCAGCGGGAAACAGCAAGCTTTCTTCCATTTCTAAGGTATTGGAGGTCAAAGCCACCAGCTTGACCAAATATTTAAAAACACTGATTGACTTAGACATTTTAGAGCGAGAAGTTCCGATAACGGAAGATAATCCTGAAAAGAGTAAACGCGGACTTTATAAAATCAAGGACAACTATATTCGGTTCTGGTTTGCCTTCATCTATCCTAACATGAGTTTTATTGAAAGTGAAAACAGCCGCATTGTAATGGATAAGATTCGCAAAGGTCTTACCACCAATCATACTGCCTTTGTATATGAAGATGTATGCCGTGAGCGAATGTGGGAATTAAACGCCGAAGATTGCTGGTCTTTCCATTTTACAAAAATAGGACGCTGGTGGGATGGTCAAAATGAGATTGACCTTGTCGCCATTGATCCGGATGGAAATAACATTATTCTGGGAGAGTGCAAATACTGGCAGGAACCCGTAGGTATCACTGTTTTACAGGATCTGGAGAGCAAAACTTCCAGTATTGAGTGGCACAGAAACCAGCGACATGTTTGGTATGTGCTTTTTAGTGCCAGTGGCTTTACCGACAAATTGAAGGAACTGGCTAAGCAGAGAACTGATTTATTACTTTTTGACGAACAGACTGATTGAAAAAAGCTGTCACACTAACTGAATTATCAATTAGTGTGACAATTTCATTTCCTCTTCTTATCCAAAATCAAATAGAAGGTCGGAATCAGTATCAATGTCAAAATGGTAGATGCAATCAAACCTCCGATAATTACTAATGCCATGCCCTGCATCATAACCGCATTCGTACCAATACCAAGGCTAAGCGGAACCATAGATAAAATGGTCGTCAAGGTTGTCATAAGAATCGGCCTGAGTCGAATTACACCGGACTGAATCAGCGCATCTTCCACCGGCATTTCTTCTCTAAACTGATTGGTAGAGTCCACAAACAAAATACCGTTATTTACTACAATACCCATTAACATCAAAAATCCCATAAGGGAAACCATGCTGATATTGGAGCCTGTTAAGAACAATAACAGGAAAGAACCAATCAGGGAAAATGGAATACAGTTCATAACCATCAAAGAAAATCTTGGGGATTCAAACTGCATTGCCATTACCAAAAATACTAAAAATACCGCAATAAAAATGGATTTCAAAATGGATAATAATTCCTCATACATCATCTCCGTCTGCATACTGTTTGCAGGGGTTACGCCCTCCGGAAATTCCATGGCTGCCACTAACTCATCGATAGCATCCTGGGCCTCATAACGAAGGTCGGAGGTAGTAGTTGCCGTTATTGCCGCATAATATACCCCATCCAGCTTTTCAATAGACTCCTGACCATCGGTATATACCAGCTGTGCAATATCTCTAATCGGTAAATTTGTGCCAAAAGAGGTTGGAATCATCAAGTCCATCAGTTTATTTAAGTCATCATAGGTGCCTTGTGGGTATTCCAGCCATACCTCATACTCGGAACCATCCTTCGTCAAATTAATAGGATTGACACCACTCAGTACATTATTTAAATGCATAGCTACTTGAATCGGTGTGAGACCATACTGCATGGCCTTTAACGGGTCCACATCTACTTTAACGAGGGTCGTCGAATTGGCAAGAGAATGCTCTGCTTTTACTACGCCTTCCACATCTCGTACTGCTGTGACAAGCTGGTCTGCTGCTTTACGCAGCACCGCCATATCACGACTTTGTAAATCTATTTCATAGCTTCCGGTAGTCATAAGCGCACTCATACTGCTGCCGGAGGAGCTTACCGTTACATCCACATTGGTCATAGCGCCTGCCAGCTCATTCCACGCATCCACCACTTCCATGGTAGACATCTTACGGTCCGGACTTAGGCTCGCCGTCAAGGTTGCACCGCCGGTTCCCAATAAGGAAGAACCGCCCACCGACACGGAATATCCAACCACATCCTCATGTTCTTCTGCAATACGCTCCCATTCACGCATCACGTTATCCTGTGCTTCCAACGTAGTGCCTGCACGGAATCCAACGGACACCTGCACCAGCCCTTCATCTGCAGTAGGAATCATTTCCATATTTAAGGTCGATGCAATACCGAAGGATGCAAATAATAGCGCCACAGAGAAAGCCAATACCGTCTTTTTCTTATAAAGAATCTTTCTCATAAACATCTGATATTTATCGGTAAATTTCTTTAATAACTTATCTACCGGAAGACCTTCTTTTTCTACCGGTTTAAATATCATAAAGAACAGCGGTACTAACATCAAAGCCGCGATCAGGGAGGTCAGCATTGCAAACACAATGGTAAACCCAAGCTGATAGAACAACTGACCGGATAACCCTTCCAAAAGTGCCAGCGGAACATACACAACAACCGTCGTAATGGTAGAAGCTACAATGGACATGGTAACTTCCTTGGTTCCCTGAAATGCTGCTTCTTTTCGGTCAAGACCCTTCTTCTGACTTCGGAAAATACTTTCAATTACTACAATAGAGGCATCTACCATCATACCAATAGCGATTACCAACGACCCCAGGGTAACAATATTCATGGAAAAGCCCATGAAGCTCATCAAAATCAAGGTAGCAAACAGGGAAATCGGCATGGATGCCCCTACAATTAAGCTGGCCTTCCAGTCTCCGAAAAATATAAATAATACCAGCATGGTAAGTGCAATACCAAGTAGTAAGGTTTCAAATACACTCATCAAAGAATCCACAATGGAGTCACTGGCATTGTAGGTTACCGTAAATGAAACAGCCGGAATATTTTCCTTCAGCTCTTCCATTACCTTTTCCACACTGTTACATACGTTTACAATACCAAAGCTGGATTTATTTTGGATGCTGATGCTGACATTATCCATGCCATTATAACGGCTGAGAGAGTCTGCTTCTCTTCCAGCCATAGACACTGTGGCAATATCCTGTAATGTAAGAACCGCACCGGTACCTGTCATAATAGGTACCTCTTTTAATTTCTGCACCGTGTCGTATTCCATGGATGTAATAATACTGATATCCTGAGAACCATGTGTCACCGTACCCGCCGGATAAGAAAAATCCACTACACCAAGAAACTGTGCCACACCAGACATGGTAAGCCCATATTGATTCAAAAGCGTATCATTCAGCTCCACTTTAATGTATTCCTCACTGCCTCCGGATACACTGACCTGTGCCACACCATTTATGGTTTCCAGTTCCGGCACCACGGACTCCTGAATCACCTTTAATAGGTCCACATCACCCACTTCCGTAGCGGAAATACTCATACAGCTCATGCTGTTTATATTCATTTCAATAATAGTT
Source organism: Lachnospiraceae bacterium (assembly GCA_017521985.1). Classification (GTDB taxonomy): domain Bacteria; phylum Bacillota; class Clostridia; order Lachnospirales; family Lachnospiraceae; genus RGIG6307. The sequence goes on along the minus strand of JAFXAZ010000050.1, from coordinate 40,807 downwards.
GGCTCTGCGGCATCCTCCGGGAAGCTTAGTGTCGCTACCTCTAAAGCCGCACTCAATTCGTCATGGCACTCTGCAATGTCTACACCATATTCGTATGTAAACAACACCATACCATAATTTTCATTAGAAACACTTGTAGTAGACTCTACACCGCTTAGTGTAGAACCCGCATCCTCGATTACAGACACCACTAACTCATCCACACTTTGGGCATCGGCACCCGGATAGGTAGCCATAACAATCAGCATAGGCATTTCGATATCCGGCAACAATTGCAGTTTAAATCCAAACACAGAGGACAAACCAAATACAAACAATGCTAAAATTGCCAAAAGACAGGTTACCGGTCTTTTCAAAGCAAATTTTGTTAAATTCATGCTGCGCCTCCTTACTTTACTGCTATATCAGATGCTGCTTCTACTTCCACGCCATCTATGAGTCTCGGAGACCAGCTTGTAATAACCACATCTCCTAAAGTTACACCGCTTGTAATCTCTATATGTTCCTCATCAAAAATACCTGTGGTTACCGGTGTTTTCACAGCCACATTTTCCTTCATCACATAGACATAGGCGCCTTCGCTTTCATAATATACCACGTCATACGGAAGAATAATGGCATCTTCTGCCCGATAGGTTTCTACAAAAATCTTCACACTGACACCACTTGGAAGCACATCCCCATTGGCATAAACAGAGCCCTTTACCTGGAACAAACCGGTCTGCTGATTTACCGCATTACCCACTTCGGTAACTGCTCCCTGAAATTCCACACCATTACGCTCTACCGTAAGCTCTGCACCTACGGTCAAGGTGTTTTTCACAGACTCACTCACCTGAAACGTAACCGTCATGGTTTCATCATTTGCAATCACATAAGCCGGTTGGGAACTGGTTGCAAACCCATTTACCTCCACAGCCTTAGAAATAATTTTGCCGGAAATTGGTGCCGTCACATCATAATAAGACAAGGCAAGCTTTGCACTGTCCACTCCTAACTGAGCAAGCTGCAAACTGGTATTTAACTGTTCCTTTGTTTTTTCCAGCCCTTCTCCCTTGGACAATTCAATAGAGTCCAAAATCACATTATACCCCTTTTCCGCTGCGTCCATGGCTGCCTTTGTGGCATTAACAGACATAGAGGTCTGCTTTTGTAATTCATTTAATTCCTCAGACTGTGCCTTTAACAAAACAACGGCCTCCGCTGCAGTCTTTGGTCCCGGAATATTGTCTGTGGGGTCTGTATCCAATGCTGCCAACATCACCTTTAATTGTGCTTCCGGTACTACCACTTCTCCAGAAGCTATTTTTTCAAAGGCAGCAATGCTTTCATCCACACGATGAATAGACTCCGTAATCTGATCAAAGCTATCCTTTACTGTAAAATACTGCACCTGCGCTGCCTCCAACTGAGCTAACGTAGATGCCAACTGGGTTTCCAACTGTGCATTGGCAGAATCCTGCTGTGTAGTCAATGCGCTGTCTGCCTGCTGCTTTGCATTGGCATAAGAAAGCTTCGCCTGCTCTAACTGCATCTTAGCTGCACTGTCATCAATCTCAAACAACACATCACCTGCCTGAACCATGTCACCTACATGAAAATATGTATTAGTAACCTTGCCCTGAGCCATAGGAATTACATATACACTTTCTTCAGGCGCAATGGTACCTACGAACTGATTACTCAAGATCAAGGTTCCATTCTCAGCAGTCATAGCATCTACAACAACACTCTTTTCTTCTGTAACGGTATCTGCCTCTGTGTCACCACAACCTGCAACTGTCATACTCATACCAAGTACAAGCACCATACTCCATACCCATTTATTACGTTTCTTCATATTCTCCGGTTCCCTTCTCATTGTATGCTATATTTTTTCGAACATTTCTACATTTTATCATTATACGCTTTATAGAAAGAAATACCATAAATTTTCTATAAAATTTTTCTGATATTCTTTTTATTGCTTGCCCGTTTGTTCATTACATACTATAATAAAGTTAACAAATACTTCTATAGTGAGGTACTTTTATGAAAGAAAAAATATATACCATCCCGTTAAATGATGCGGTAAATGCACAGGATGAATGTCCATTCTGCTTCATCGAACGTAAATTAGAGCGAGACACTCTGGATTTTGTCCTCGGCAACAGTTCCTCCTACATGGAAAGTGACGTCCGTGAAGATACCGATAAGGCCGGCTTCTGCCGTACCCATTTCCAGAAAATGTTTGACTACGGCAACACCCTTGGCAATGCCTGGATTTTAAAGACCCATTACGAACGAAAGCAAAAAGAATTACAGGCCATTTTCAAAGCACATACTCCTGCCAAGGCAGGCTTTAAACTTTTTGGCAAACAGCCGGAAACCACCAATGGTATCGTAGACTGGATTAACAAAGAAAAAACCTCCTGCTACATCTGCGATAAATTTAATGCTACATACGACCGCTATATGGACACCTTCTTTTATATGTATACCGAAGACCCGGATTTTCGCAAGCGTATTTTAGAAAGCAAAGGCTTTTGCATCACACACTTCGGTGACTTGTGTGCTGCTGCTGACAGCCGCTTAAAAGAAAAAGACCTGGCTATTTTTTACCAGGAAATGGAAAAACTAATGACCGAAAATCTGGACAGACTTCATGAAGACGTGACATGGCTGGTAAACAAATTTGATTACCGCTACAAGGATGCAGACTGGAAAAACTCCAAAGATGCCATTCAGCGAGGCATGCAGAAGCTAAAAGGCGGTTATCCTGCGGACGGTCCATACAAACCAAAGCTTTAAATGAATAAAATACTTTTCTTTTTTGCAAAATAAGATTATTATAATAACATAAACGCAATTTTTACCCGGAAAGGATGATGATTATTATGAAGAAATTATGTAAATTTATTCTCCGCTTAATTGGTCTCGGTGCTATTATTGGTGGTGTGTTTGCTTATTTAAAGAGCAAAGGCTATATTACCGTCTCTACCAACAATGAAGACGAAGACTACGATGACTTTTCCAGCGTTGATACGGAAGGAACCGAACGCACATATATCAACGTAAATACAGACGCTATGAAGTCTAAAGCAAAGGAAATCGCTCAGGATGTAAAAGACAAGGCGGAAGACGCTTACGACGGTGCCAAGGAAAAAGTAAAAGACGCTTCCAAAAACATTGCCCACGCTTTAGAAAAAGCATGGTATGAAGCCGAAGACACCGTGGAAGATACCGTAGAAAAAGTAGAAGAATTTTTTAATGATGAGGATTAATGCCCAATGGAAAAGACCATGGCTGATTTCAGTCGTGGTCTTTTGGGTTATTCTTAATATTATGCGCTTGTACTTTACAAATACACCTTCTCTAACAACCTAAGCCCCTCTTTCACCTCCTCTATGCTTAGGCCTCCAAATCCAAGCAGTATGGTATGGTATTCTTCCCCTTCTATGCCACTCAACCGGCTCATACCATAAACGTTAACACCCACGCTATTTGCCAACTCTATAAGCTCTGCCTCGGTTCTGCCTTCTTTGGATTTCAGTGTCAGGTACGTTCCCGCATTTTCGCCCTGAATCACAAATTTTTTGCGAAAAGGCTTAAGTAACAAAAGCATTTCATCGTGCTTGGTGCGATAGGTTTTTCGCATGCGATTTAAATGCCTTTCAAAATGTCCCTCCTCCATAAACTGCTGTAGTATACGCTGGTCAATACGTGATACGGTAGAAGAGAAAAACTGAAATTCTTCTTTATAAATTTGTAAAAGCTGTTTTGGCAAGGCCATAAAACTAATTCGGATGGCCGGTGCAATGGCCTTACTGAAGGTTCCCAGATAAATTACCTTGTCGTGGCGGTCAATAGATTGCAGACACGGAATGGGTTTGCCTTTGTAGCGGAATTCACTATCGTGGTCATCCTCTATGATAAAACGTCCCTCTGCTTCTCCCGCCCACTTTAAAAGCTCCTGCCTGCGGCCAATAGGCATCACAACACCGGTAGGATACTGGTGGGACGGCATTACATAGGCAATCTCTGCTCCGCTCATACAAAGTGCTTTTACATCCATACCGGACTTGTCCATAGGAATCCGGCTGATTTCATATGCAAAGGACTGAAAACTGCGGTATGCTTTGCTGTAGGTTGGCTTTTCCAAAGCGACCTTACGATGACGCCCCAAAAGCTTTTCTAAAAGCATAAACAGATACTCATTTCCTGCACCGATAATTAACTGCTCCGGAGAGATATTGGCACCACGGGATGCATGGAGATATCGGGATATGGTCTGGCGAAGTTCCCAGTCCCCCTGTGGCTCTCCCAAAGCAAAAAGACTGCCATTATCCTCAGACAAAACTGCTTTATTTAACTTACGCCACGTGCCAAAAGGAAACACACTCATATCAATGGCACCGGTAGAAAAATCCACCTTGTACTGCTGTTTTTCCTGGTTTACAGGCACATTTTCCTGTAAACCGGTACTAAAACCATACAATTCCTCCACCTGGCCCACATAATAGCCACTGCCCGGTCTAGCTTCCAGATAACCTTCACTGACCAACTGCTCATATGCCAGGTCTACCGTAGAACGGCTGACCTGTAAATTACTCGCCAAAATGCGCGTAGAGGGAAGCTTCTCACCATTTAGAAGCCTCCCTCCTCGTATTTCGGACTTGATATATTCATAAATCTGCACGTAGAGGCGCTTTCCGCTCTCCGTGTCTAAACGAATCATCATATCCATATCTTTATTCTCCTGCAGACGAAACGCCATCGTCGACTGCGATCATACTAATTACTTAGGTAACTTGAAGGAGCTCTTTAAGGAAACAATACGGTTAAATACCAGTTTGTCCTCGGTAGAATCCTTGTAGTCCACACAGAAGAAGCCCTGACGTACAAACTGGAAGCTTTCAAATGCTTTTGCACCCTTGATAGAAGGCTCAATATAGCAGGTTCTTACTTCTAAGGAATTTGGATTTAAGTTCAGGCTGCCATCTTCATTGTAAACACCCTTTTCTTCATCTACCAGGTTTTCAAATAAACGAACCTCTGCTTCTACTGCCTCATGTGCAGGTACCCAGTGAATAGTGCCCTTTACTTTACGGCCGTCCGGACTATTGCCACCTTTGGAAGCCGGGTCATAGGTACAATGAACTTCTACCACATTGCCATTTTCATCCTTCACACAACCAGTACATTTTACAAAATAAGCATTCATCAAACGTACTTCATTGCCCGGGAACATACGGAAGTATTTCTTTGGTGGTTCTTCCATAAAGTCTTCGCGGTCAATGTACAGTTCTCTGCCAAAAGGAACCTGACGGGAGCCAAGCGCTTCGTTCTCTAAATTATTTGGAGAATCTAATATCTCGGTCTGACCTTCCGGATAATTGTCAATGACCAGCTTAATTGGGTCCAAAACTGCCATAACACGGGACTTTTTCAGCTTTAAGTCCTCACGGATACAGTACTCTAACATCGCATAGTCTGCGATAGAATTTGCCTTACTTACACCACAAAGCTCCACAAACATCTTAATAGATTCCGGTGTGAAACCACGTCTTCTGAGGGCTGCGATAGAAACAAGTCTTGGATCATCCCAACCATCTACGATTCCTTCTTCTACCAGCTTCTTAATATAACGCTTGCCGGTAATCACATTCTTTAAATATAATTTCGCAAACTCAATCTGACGTGGAGGATGTGGATACTCTAATTCACGTACTACCCAGTCATACAGTGGTCTGTGGTCCTCAAATTCTAAAGTACAAATAGAGTGTGTAATGCCTTCAATAGCATCCTCGATTGGATGTGCAAAGTCATACATCGGATAAATGCACCACTTATCGCCGGTATTGTGATGATGCATATGTGCCACACGGTAAATAACCGGGTCACGCATATTCATATTTGGAGAAGACATATCAATGCGTGCACGAAGTACCTTTGCACCATCTGCTACTTCCCCATTTCTCATAGCTTCAAATAAAGCTAAATTCTCTTCAATAGAACGTGTTGCATATGGGTCTTCCTTACCAGGCTCTGTAAGCGTACCTCTGTATGCACGAATCTCATCTGCTGTCAAATCAGAAACGTACGCCTTGCCCTTTTTAATCAATTTAATAGCACCTTCATACATTTCTTCAAAATAATCAGATGCAAAGAAAAGTCTGTCTTCCCAGTCTGCACCAAGCCATTCAATATCCGCCTTGATGGACTCTACGAACTCAATCTTCTCCTTGGTAGGGTTTGTATCATCAAAACGCATATTAAACTTGCCGCCGTACTTCTGCGCCAAACCATAGTTTAATAAAATACTCTTTGCATGTCCAATGTGTAAATAACCATTTGGTTCCGGTGGAAATCTGGTGTGAACGGTGTCATAAACACCCTCCGCCAAATCCTTGTCGATTTCCTGCTCAATAAAGTTTTTGGAAACTACTTCTTTTTCTTCTGCAGTTTCTAACTGTAATTCTTTGTTTTCCATAATAAATCACCTGTTTTAATAGTATTCCGTGTTGGTTGTGCTTTTATGTGGCAAATCAGACACGTAGCACATTATTATAGTAGATTGTACCACAAATTTACAAAAATAGGAAGAGGGGATTTTCTAATCACAATAACTTGATATCAAAAACTTACTTTAAGACAAGTGGTGGATTCGTCAACAGTTTTTCCAACATTGGTTGATATTTTCCCCTGTCCTCATCCTCCAAAATAGAGGTCACACGTGCACCTGCATCCTTGGAAGATGCTCCACACAAAAATATTTTCTCATACTCCGTACCATAATCCAGTATAATATACCTGTCGTGAAAAACTCCTCCCGAACAGTGTAATTTAACTTGTATGCCTGGATGCTCCTTACAGAAGTCTGCATATATATTGCTGCTCACTCCCTTTGCAAGATTATCACTGAAAATAGTAATTTCCACCTCTGACGCGCAGCCACTCAATAACTCCAAGGTCTTTATCCCTATATAATTATCCACTATGTAAATACTCTTCCTTGCCTGTCTATAAATTTCATCATAAACCAAATCTGCTTTAAATGGTTCTCCATTTAATACCAGGTATCCCCGCTTAATATGCGGTTCTCCAAATTCGTTCATAATCTCTGATAACTCAGAACGCGTAACCACATTACTTAATCGGTCCATGACCTCCGCCATTTGGTTTTCAACCTCGCTTAAATCTGAACGTAGTTCTAACGTTTTGCGATAATTATCCGATACCTGCATGGACAACTGCAAATATTCTCGCTCGCCGATGAGATTTTGGTTTTCAATGATGTAGTCTTTCATTTGTTTAAAAGCACGAATCAATGCTCGACTTTGTTTAATTGCCAAATCACCACGTAATACGGTCATTAGCATATAGATGCCCTGTTCTGAGAATGCATACGGATTATATTTCACATTTTCCCCCGTCCGCTTCCTCTGTTCAAGGTGAAATTTTTGCACCTTGAAAGAATTATCGTCTCCTCATCTGTCAATTGAAACATAAAATCCTCACCTTCAAATTTTGCATAATTATTTTTTACCTGCCTGTTGAAGTTTTTTGTCTCATAACCATAGATTTCAGCCAAATCAAAATCCAGCATCACCTTCTGTCCACGTATCACATATATCTTATTTTGAATGGTTTCTTCGTTAATGATTATAATTTCTTTCTTTTCCTGTTTGTCAGGAGATTTCTCTGGTGTATCATTCACTTCTGTCTTTTCTTCAAGAATCTGCATCCTCCACAACAGTCTCCTTTGCTAATTTCTCCATTCGAATATAATATTCCAATAAACGCAGCACATACTCCGGCGCATGCCTGTTATCTAGTTCCCATTCCGTAACGGTCCTATAAGGAATCTGAAAATACTTGCAAAATTCCTTGCGGTTCATTCCGGTACTTTCACGCAATTCTATTATTTTCTTTTGGCAGTCCATGACTTGTCACCTCTTTTCTTACGCGTTGTGTAAGTATTGTAGCACGTTTACGCTAAATACGCAATGTGTATTCATTTCTTTTTTATATTAATAAAGCGAGCAACAAACTTTCCCTTCATGGGTAAAAGCTTATCACTCGCCATTTCATATTTTCTTATAATTCAAACTCAAACAGTGTATTCAGCCAAGTAATGCTCCAGTCCATCCAGCGTGCATTGTATGGGCTGTAAGAACCAACCTCTTTGGTGCACGTAGACATTCCATGTGGTCCTTTAGGAACTACATGATACTCAAACGGAACCTTTGCTGCTGATAATGCTGCAGCCATCTTGATACTGTTTTCTACAGGAACTGCTTTGTCTTCTGCAGTATGCCACATAAAGGTAGGCGGTGTCTGGTCATCCACATGCTTGTCCAAGCTAAACCATGCATATTCTTCGCTACCGACTTCAGCACCGCTGACTTTAGAAATAGAACCTACATGAGCAAATTCATCCGCTACAATAACCGGATATCCCAAGATCATAGCATCCGGTCTGATGTCTGCCTCACGTCCAAAAGCCTGTAAAAACTTTTCTTCGTTAAAGAGAGTACCCAAAGATGCTGCCAAGTGACCTCCTGCAGAGAAACCGCAAACCGCAATTTTGTCCTTTGCGGTAAACCATGCATCTGCGTTTGCACGTACCTCAGCAATAGTAGCTGCCAGCTGAGATAATGGTGTAAAATCTTTTGCACCCTCTCCAACCGTGTAAGTCAAAATATATGTATTATAACCTGCTGCAAAGTATGCTCTTGCTACCGGCTCTGCTTCTCTGTCTGATACATGTGCGTAACCGCCGCCCGGACAAACAATCACAGCCGGATGAATACGCTGCTTTACGGATTCGCTGCCGTTTTGGTCATGAATCCATGCCTTTACGCTGCATCCTGTAGTGCCTTGTGGGGTAAATTCGAATGCCTTCATCAAAAATTCTCCTATTCTTTTTTGTGCTTAATATAATATCTAAAGCAATATACTTGCTGTCTTTATAATAAGCTTTGAAACATGGAATGTCAATAAACGTCTCTGTGCTTTAATTCTTTTTTTCTATGAGCCATTGCTTATACTCACCTAATCTTTGAATGTATCCTGTGAATTCAGGAACCGTAAAATCCAATTCCTTGTATCTGACAGGATAAATAATACCTTTACTAATCAACTGCGCCCTTATTGTAGATATAGAAGTTACATCCTTTTTGAGGTTTTTGGCAACGTTCGAAATAGTACATGGTAATTCTCCACATTTCACCATGGCAAAAATAAATTTTTTGTCGCTATCAGAACATCTTTCATATCTGACTTTAAAAAATCCATTATCTAGAGTATCGAAAAATTCTTCCATACATTTTTCAACATGAGCACTATCTATATACTTACCTTCGGATTCCTTATATACAATCTGACACATCTGCTGAATGAAAAACGGATATCCCTTTGTCACTGCTACAATTCGCTCTACCGCTTCTTTAGAATAATCTACGCCTAACTTCCCGGCTGGTATTGTGATTGCTTGGTATGATTGCTCTTCTGTCAAAGACCCTATTTCCTTATATATAAATAACCTCTCTGAATAAGACTTTTCATCTGACAGCATCTTATATATCTTGGGTAAACCTGCCCCAACGATCATCACTGGGTATCCTAATTGATTTGTACGATGTAGCGCTGAAATCAACGCTCCCAATTCTTCTGACTTCATATACTGTATTTCATCTACAAAAAAACATATAGGGGTCTCTGTTTTATATGCCGTTTCGCCTATAGTAATAAAAACTTCTGTCAAACTTTGTGTTAAGCTATTTGACTTATATAATTCCCGTTCTTGCATAGATAAAGAGAATGTGTTTTCATTTGGATCAAAAGATACCACTAAAGACTTAATAGCATCCAGCGGTTTTTGAATCAAATTTCTGAATTTTTCTTTCGCACTGACTTTTCTTAAAAATGCTTGTGCACACGCGGCTATTTGAGCAATGAAATCATTTCGCTCCTCCACCTCTATATGTGTGCAAAAAATTTCTTTATCCTCAGCAATTTTTTGGAGTTTATTAATTAGTACAGTTTTTCCAACACCCCTCAATCCGCTAAAAATGATGGATTGTGTAGGGATATTCATATTTAACGCATCAAATAATCTTTCGATATTCTCAATATCTTCATCACGACCGGCTAAATAAGTAGGCATTAATCCTGCACCAGGTCTATATGGGTTCACCTTAAACATTAAATCACCTCCAAATCTATTATGGCACACGCATATGCGTGTGTCAATACAATTCGCTTTCTTCCGTCGCAAAATCCCTATAATTACTTATAAGCGCCTATAATACCCTATATAAAATTAATTCAAAAAGGAGGGCCTAAGCCCTCCTCAAAAATTATAAATATAAGATTAATGATGGAACAATCTAATACCTGTAAATACCATTGCCATGCCGTGTTTATTTGCTCTTTCGATAACTAAGTCATCTCTTACAGAGCCACCCGGCTGAGCAATATATTTCACGCCGCTCTTTGCTGCTCTATCGATATTGTCAAAGAATGGGAAGAATGCGTCGGAACCGCAGGTTACGTTCTGCATACCGTCTAACCATGCTCTCTTTTCCTCTCTGGTGAATACCGGCGGTTTTACCTTGAAGGTGTTTTCCCATGTACCATCTGCAAGAATGTCCATGTATTCATCGCCAATGTATAAATCGATTGCATTGTCTCTGTCAGCACGGCCAATCTTGTCGTGGAACTGCAGATTTAATACCTGTGGTGCCTGACGAAGATACCAGTTGTCAGCCTTCTGACCAGCAAGGCGTGTACAGTGAATACGGGACTGCTGGCCCGCACCGATACCGATTGCCTGACCGTCTTTTACATAGCAAACAGAATTAGATTGTGTGTATTTCAAAGTAATCAAGGAAATCTTCATATCAATTAAAGCTTCTGCAGGAATGTCCTTATTATCAGTTACGATATTGGATAACAAATCACCATTGATATCTAATTCATTTCTACCCTGTTCGAAAGTGATACCGTAAACCTGCTTTCTTTCAAGCTGAGCAGGAACATAGTTTTCATCAATCTGGATAACGTTGTAGTTACCTTTTTTCTTTGCTTTTAATAATTCTAAAGCTTCCTCTGTGTAGCCCGGAGCAATAACACCGTCGGAAACTTCTCTCTTAATCAGACGTGCGGTATCTGCATCACACACGTCAGAAAGGGCAATAAAGTCACCAAAAGAGCTCATTCTGTCCGCGCCTCTTGCTCTTGCGTAAGCACAAGCTAAAGGAGATAATTCGCCCAAATCGTCTACCCAGTAAATCTTTGCTAAGGTTTCAGACAGAGAAAGACCTACTGCTGCACCGGCCGGAGATACATGCTTGAAAGAAGTGGCAGCCGGAAGACCGGTTGCTTCTTTTAATTCCTTTACTAACTGCCAGCCATTGAATGCATCTAAAAAGTTAATGTAGCCCGGTTTGCCGTTTAATACGGTGATTGGTAACTCGCTGCCGTCTTCCATGAAAATGCGGCTTGGCTTCTGGTTTGGGTTACAACCATATTTTAATTCTAATTCGTTCATGATAATTCCTTTCTTATCATGGGATGTGTTGCTGTATTTGCTTCTGGAACGCGCTTGCGCTCAACGAAATACGTAGCGGTACTAAATTCAGCTTCGGCTCACGCCTTGCTTCATTAAGGACCGACGTATTTCAATGGTTCCATAAACAAATACAACACACATCCCTTAATCATAAATTCTACTCTTAACTATTTTCAAAAAATTGAACTATGTCTAAACATTCTTGTTCACAATCTTAGTTTCATATTTACCTGTCGCGATGTCGATATAACGAACAAACAAAGAAACCTTATTGTCTTCGTTCAGGTTCTCCCAGAGCATGTTTGTAAATTCGTCCATGTCGTCTAAGATTTCCACCCACTTTGGTTCGCCTTCAAAGCTTGGTAATGGATTGATGTCTTGTGCGTAGGTATGAATGAAATGTCCTTCGCCTGCTACCGGATTTTCATATGTAAAGGTGTAGCGGTTGCAAGCTGCCGGATTACCATTGTTGCTCTTTAAAATAGACATTGCATAGTGGAACTGGCCATCCTTAATCTGCATAACACAGGAAATTCTAGGTGTAAAGTTTGGACCGTCCGGCTCAAACTCACGAATTCTTAAAGACTGTTCAAAAGTCTGACCTGCTGCCATACCATCATAAATAGTGTCAGTCTGATCACCGTTGGTAACGATGGTATATTCATTTAATACTCTTACCGGAGCATAAATAATCAAGCTTGGGTCTTCCAACTTGCTTGGGTCAAACGCTTCTGTGCGGATGCCTTCGCCCTCTGTCACAAATACACGATTACGGGAATTGGAACTTCTGCCCATAATAAAATAAGCAGTTACAGCCTTTGTGCCGTCCGGAGTCTTACCGATTACGATGCCACGTCCAGGATATGTGTTTCCGGATAATTCTTCTTTTAAATTTAACTTTTGCATGTTTTTCTCCTTTATATTTTTAAATAGAGTTCTGCCTGCAGAACTCTTGCGCCGAAGCACAACTGCTTTAGCAGTTAATTTCCACTGTGCTGAGTGCGCATCCTTAGCGGAGCGCTCATCTTTAGTATCAGCTATTGCTGATACTAAAGATGCCGACCAAACCCAGGCCACCCTTTAGGCGCCCAGGCGGTCGGCATTTGATTCCTTATTTGATGTTCCCTCTGGGTAATCCCATTCATATGCATACGCATATGTTTCCGCCAGTTACATCCAGGATTATATATGAAATTGGGGGTCAGAAATTAATCTGTAGTATAGTTTGGTGCTTCCTTTGTAATCTGGATGTCATGTGGATGACTTTCCTTCAAGGATGCTGCAGAAATCTTAACAAATCTGCCCTTCTCCTGTAAATCCTTAATAGTAGGTGTACCGCAGTAACCCATACCGGAACGGATACCACCAACTAACTGGAATACAGTATCTTCTAACAAGCCCTTGTATGCTACGCGGCCTTCCACACCTTCCGGAACTAACTTCTTTGCATTAGACTGGAAGTAACGATCCTTAGAACCATTTTCCATAGCTGCGATGGAGCCCATACCACGGTATACTTTGTACTTACGACCCTGATATAATTCAAAATCGCCAGGAGCTTCGTCACAACCTGCAAACATGGAACCCATCATACATACGCTGCCGCCTGCTGCAATAGCCTTTGTCATATCGCCGGAGAACTTAATACCACCATCTGCGATAATCGGAATACCATATTCCTTTGCAACTGCATAACAGTCCATAATAGCAGAAATCTGTGGAACACCGATACCTGCAACAACTCGTGTGGTACAAATAGAACCAGGTCCGATACCAACCTTAACAGCATCTGCACCGGCTTCAATTAAGTCTCTTGTTGCTTCGCCTGTCGCTACGTTACCGGCGATAACCTGTAAATCAGGATATGCCGCCTTAATCATACGTACACAACGAAGTACGTTTTCTGAATGACCATGTGCGGAGTCCAATACAACAACGTCAACATGTGCCTTAACTAAAGCTTCTACACGATCTAAAACATTAGCTGTAATACCAACGGCTGCACCACAGAGTAATCTGCCCTGTGCATCCTTTGCAGCATTTGGATATTTAATAGCCTTTTCAATATCTTTGATAGTAATAAGGCCCTTTAAGTTATAATCATCATCAACGATTGGGAGCTTTTCAACTCTTGCCTTTGCTAAAATCTTCTTAGCTTCATCCAAGGTAACGCCTTCCTTAGCAGTTACTAAGTTCTTGCTGGTCATACAATCGTTAATCTTCTGTGTGAAATCTGTTTCAAACTTAAGGTCACGGTTTGTAATGATACCAACTAGCTTCTTGCTGCCAACTTCTACGATAGGCACACCGGAAATACGGAATTTACCCATCAACTCGTCAGCATCTGCCAAAGTATGCTCCGGTGTAAGATAGAAAGGATCGGTAATAACACCATTCTCACTTCTCTTTACCTTGTCCACTTCCTCAGCCTGTGCTTCAATAGACATGTTCTTGTGAATAATACCGATACCACCTTGTCTGGCCATAGCAATTGCCATCAGATGCTCTGTAACGGTATCCATGCCCGCACTCATCATTGGAATGTTTAACTTGATTGTCTTTGTAAGATAAGTAGATAAATCTACTTCGTTTGGAATTACCTGTGAATAACTTGGTACTAAAAGTACGTCATCAAATGTAATGCCTTCACCAATAATCTGACCCATAATTCTTCTCCTTATATTAAAATAACAAAAAAGTATTTCTCACTAGTATAAAATAAGTCATCTACAAAGTCAATGACAAATTTCGCCATATTTTAATACATATGCACTTTGTGTGGTAATGTATTTCTCAGTGCTTCTACCAAGTCGCGGTTTGGCTCGAAAAGAATTTTCTTGCCTTCACAATACATTACAAAAATGTGACTGCCCGGTGTTCTCACACCGCTTGTGTAATCGTATTCACGATAATTTTTGTGTGCAAAACCACCCAGTCTGTCAGAATTTAAAGGAGCAACAATTTCAATACGCCCCACATCAAATCTTTCAATGCGTTTTCTCTTGGATCTGGATAAAATCCTATCAATACTGAACTCACCGGTAACATAAACATACTCATACTCAACATCTGTATGAGTAAACGCAAAATAGATAAGTACTCCGGCAACTACGGTAGCAATAAACATTACAATATTTGCTGTTAATAAGAAAAGTAATATACAAATCACTAAGAAAATTACGCTCACTGCTCTGATAAGCTTGTCCACAAACCCCCGCTGTTTTTTAACCATCCACTCAATATAAACGTCCTTCATAAAACCTCCTACTGTCGTTTCTTTTATTGATTAATCTTTTAAGGTATAACCGGATGCCTTAAGCCCTTCACACGTCCGCTTATAGGAAATGTATGTGATAGATTCCTGCTCCTCTTCTGTGAGACCCAGCAGATACCCTCCATCCATCAGTGCCTCTATGTCGGCATGCTCCAAATACAAATTCATTACCAGCGTATACACATTTCCTTCATAAGAAGATGATACTTCTACTCCCTCCGGAGCAGCTGCCTGCATATTGGCCACGATATCGTCATAATATGCCACAAGCATCTCCAGTGTGGCCTTGTCCAATTCCGCAAACTCCAATGTGGTAGTCTCAAGTATCTCATATACTTCATCTCCCCTGGCATGAAGGGTCTGCGTATCGGTCATAGCAAACATCCCGGCTTCTTCTTCTGTGAGTACATATGTAGCACTCTGTTCCTTTGACTCAGCACTGCAGCCAAACAAAAGTGACATCATACATATGCTTAATAAAACACTTAAAACCTTCTTCATTAAGCACTCCTCCATTAAAACCACTATCAATAGCTTACTCTTTTTTGCCTATAATGTCAAGTCACACCTTACCCGCAGAACACGATAAAGTACCCCAAAAGCACTGTCAAAAAGAGTATATTCGCCACCGTAAAATACACCAAATACCTGCCTCGTAAATGCTTGTAATCCTTGCCTATATATTTGAAAGAAATCAAGCTGGCCATGGATGCAATAATAGTCCCCAAGCCCCCTAAGTTGGTACCTACAATAAGTAAATCGTATCGCTTGGTAAACCCGGACAAAAGAAGTGCTGCAGGAACATTACTCATAAACTGACTAATTACAACTCCGGTTAACACCTCATTGCCCTCTATTATAGATTGAAGCCATCTGTTAAATGCGGGTATTCTTCCCATATTTCCTACAATAATGAAGAAGATTACAAAGGTCAAAAGTAATCCATAGTCAATCTTTCCAAAAACACTTTTATCCAACCATAAAACAACCGCACACGCAATAACCAGTGTGACACCATATGGAATAATATGTGCCACCGTAAGTAAACAAGAGGCAAATAAAACTCCATAAACTACCAGCTCTTTTTTGTATGTAGAAAGCCTGGTTTTTTCCTCCAGCTTAAAGGCAACCTCCTTTGCACCTTTGTACGGAAACATAAGACACCAACCTGCCAGCAATACAAAGGTGATTATGGTGTATGGCAACATAAAACCAATAAATTCCACCAAATTCATATCAGCCTTACCATATAAGTACAAATTCTGAGGATTTCCGATAGGTGTCAGCATACTGCCCAAATTGGCTGCAATAGTCTGCATCACTATCACCGGCACCATAAGCTTTTCTGCACCCTTTCCTAAAATCATCTGTAGCACAATAAAGGTAAACGGTACAAAGGTAATAAGCGCTACATCATTGGTAATAAACATACTGCTGAAAAAGCACAGCATAATTAAAATAAGGATAATTCCCCGGATATGATGTACCATTTCCAAAAGCTTTTCTGCAACATACTTAAAAAGCCCAATCTTCTGAAGCCCCGCCATTACTGCCATCAAACAAAATAAAATAGCCAAGGTTCTGAAATCGATATAACCGATGTTTTCAATAATTATTTCTTTCATCTTTCACGCCCACCTTTATATTTCTTCTTGTATATTAACCGAAATCCGAATAAAATAAAAGCAATATTTGTAAAAAAATCCCCCCAAATCGGGGGAATTTTCTTATCCTTTGACACCTTTATTCCACACAATGTCCCTTTGCCTTAATAACATCCGCAATCTTATCCGCGTAAGCACGGCAAAGTTCATCTGTTTCACTCTCAATCATCACACGTATAACCGGCTCTGTACCACTCTCACGCAGTAACGCTCTGCCATTACCATCAATTAGCTTCTCCACCTCTGCCACTGCTGCCAAAACATCGCTGTCAGAAATAACTGAAGCCTTATCCTTTACCCTTAAATTTACCAGGTACTGAGGATAGAGCTTTACAGGCTCTGACAAAGCAGAAAGCGTACTCTTGCGGTCCCGCATTTCCTCTGTAATCATAATAGCGGTAAGCAAGCCGTCACCGGTGGTTGCATATTTTTTCATAATGATATGGCCGGACTGCTCTCCGCCTAAGGTATAATTATTATTTTGCATGCATTCATACACAAAACGGTCGCCCACCTTGGTCTGCACACATTGAATACCTGCCTTTTTGAGAGATGCCACAAAACCGCTGTTGGACATCACGGTAGCTACCACAGTGTTATCGTTGAGCGCACCACGGTCCTTTAAGCGCTGTGCCAAAATATACATAATGGCATCACCGTCTATAATCTTGCCATTTTCATCCACGGCAAGACAACGGTCTGCATCCCCATCAAAAGCAAAACCCACATCCAGGTGCTGTTCCTTTACAAGCGCCACCAGCTTTTCCATATGTGTAGAGCCACAATCGCTGTTTACATTTAAACCATCCGGTTTGTTGCCTATTAACACCGTCTGTGCCCCCAAAGCATCAAACACCGCCTTAGCAATCATCCAGGAAGCACCATTGGCACAATCCAAACCTATCCTTAAATCTCGATAGGAGTGGGATGCAACGGAAATCAAATAACCGATATAGCGGTTTCTGCCGGACACATAGTCCACGATACAGCCTACACGCTCCCTGTGAGCCAATGGCAAATCATCCCCATAAATTCCCAGCTCGCTTAAATTACCGTCGATATAAGCTTCAATCAGTGCGGTCGTTTTATCGTCCAACTTCTCACCGTATTTATTAATAATCTTAATACCATTGTCATAAAAAGGATTATGAGACGCTGTAATCATAATACCGCAGTCAAATTCATCCTGTCTCGTTACATAGGATACACTTGGAGTAGTCGTAACATGAAGCATATATGCATCCGCGCCGGAAGCCGTAATACCTGCCACCACGGAATATTCCAGCATATAGCTGGAACGACGGGTATCCTTGCCGATTACGATTTTCGGCCTGTAACCGGAATTGTTACAACCGGACAATGGTGAAGAATAATACCATCCCAGGAAACGACCAACCTTATATGCCTGCATAGAGGTAAGATTTAAATTAGCCTCGCCTCTAAAGCCATCCGTACCAAAATATTTATTGGTTCTTCCCTCTTTGGAACGATTTATCACGATTTTGTCATAAAGCAGTTCATCCGTGGACACATTAAATATCTGACAGAGCTGCAGCACCTTGTCAATTTGCGGAAGTGCCTGATCCATCTCCCACTTGGACACAGACTGCCTGGAAACGGACAGCTTATCTGCTAAAACCTCCTGAGACATCCCTGCCACACTTCTGAGATGCATAATCTTTTCACCTAAAGTCATAAAATTTCTCCTTTGCGTTCTTATTCACTCTTTTCATCATACAACTTTTAGGCAAGGGTTTCAATATACAATAGTTTGATTTTTGTGCAACTTTGAGTTGCGGATTGGTCTCATTAATATATTTTTCCATGTAAGAAATCAATACTGTAAATTTTTTTGACAATTTTTATTGGCAACAGTTTCAAACTCTACCATGTCGTCTTGTACTTCTAATTATGGCGAATTCGCGCTCATATTTTAGATAAAAAGTCTATAGAAAAACCGGCACCTTGTCTGCTTTTCACAAACAAAGTACCGGGGCGCATTTATCTATTATTTACTAATTCTCATTCATCTTCGCTAACTTCGCTGCCTGGTCTGCTGCAATGCATGCGTCAATGATTTCCTGAATGTCACCATCCATGATTTTTTCCAGTTTGTACAGGGTCAGACCGATACGGTGGTCGGTTACGCGTCCCTGTGGGAAGTTATAGGTACGAATCTTTTCGGAGCGATCACCGGTACCTACCTGGCTTCGGCGAAGCTCGGCTTCTGCATCATGTGCCTTCTGCTGCTCTAAATCGTAAAGCTTGGTACGAAGGAGCGCAAAGGCCTTTGCACGGTTCTGAATCTGGCTCTTTTCGGTCTGGCTGTAAATCACGATGCCGGTTGGAATATGGGTCAGACGAACTGCGGAGTCGGTGGTATTAACACACTGACCGCCACTTCCGGAAGCACGCATTACGTCAATACGAATATCATTGTCATTGATTACAACGTCCACTTCTTCTGCCTCAGGCATTACCGCAACGGTAATGGTAGAGGTATGAATACGTCCGCCGGACTCCGTTTCCGGAACACGCTGAACACGATGTACACCGGATTCATACTTCATAACAGAATAAGCGCCCTGACCGGAAATCATAAAACTGGCACTCTTCAAACCGCCAATGCCGATTTCATCCATTTCCATAACTTCGATTTTCCAACGGCGTGTTTCCGCATAGTGTGCATACATACGATAAATTTCAGCAGCAAATAATGCAGCTTCGTCGCCACCTGCACCTGCACGGATTTCCACGATAACGTTTTTGTCGTCGTTAGGATCTTTTGGCAATAACAAAATCTTTAATTCGTTTTCTAACTCTTCAATACGCTTTTTTGCATCGCTTAATTCTTCCTTAAGCATCTCACGCATATCTTCGTCATCTTCCATTTCAAGCATTGCAATAGAGTCTTCCACATCCTGCTTGCGCTGCTTATACTCCTTATATGCGTCTACAATCGGAGTTAAATCGCTCTGCTCCTTCATCAATGCTCTGAAGCGCTTTTGATTTTCGGTAACATTCGGCTCATTTAACTCACCCATTATTTCTTCAAAGCGAATGAGCAAATCTTCTAATTTATCAAACATTTAGGCTTCCTCCTCATAATATCCATGCACCACCCGGTCAAGTCCCGCATAGTCCTGCTTTACTGTGACACCGGTAAATCCGGCCTCCTTCATAAGCTCTGACACCGCCACTCCCTGGTCGTGACCTATTTCAAATAACAGCGCACCGCCCTTTTTCAAAAAAGCTTTGCAGTCTGTTACAATTTTTCTATAAAAATATAATCCATCTGCGGTTCCATCCAAGGCACCAATAGGTTCATGAAGCCTTACCTCAGGCTCCAAGGTCTCAATAACCGCACTTGCAATGTAAGGTGGGTTTGACACGATTACATCAAACGCATGACTATCTCCGGCACTTGCATATGTCCCTTTCCATACGGCAAATAAATCACTTTCCACAAAGGTAACCGCAAGCTCTTTACCACACTGCTCTGACACCCCCAAATGATTTTGACAGGCAACCTGAAGTGCCTCCTTAGAAATGTCTGCGCCTACGCCTTCGCACCCCTGGCTCAGTGCCAAAAGACTTAATAAAATACATCCGCTTCCGGTACACATATCTAAAATACGCATCCCCGGTTTTAACACCTTAAGTGCCTCTTCCACCAAAAGCTCCGTATCCTGACGGGGTACCAGTACATGCTCATTTACCGTAAAGTCAAATCCCATAAAGGACTGCTCCCCGGTAATATGCTGCAAAGGAATACGCTGGCTGCGTCTGGCTATACATTCCTTATATATCGCCAGCTCTGTTTCATCAACTTCCCTATTACCATGTAGAAGCAGGTCGTGCTGCGATGTTTTGCATACAAATTCCAGCAACAATCTGGCATCGATTCTGGCATCTGCAATTCCTGCTTTACTAAGAACATCAAGACCATACGTATAACATTCTCTGTACGTCATTCTTTTTCTTCCTGTTCCACTTCAGCTGATTCTTCTACTGCATCTTCGTCGTAATCTTCTTCTTGGTTCTCTTTCAGCCACTCGTCCTTTACGTCATAACCATAGTTTTCCTTTAAGAACGCTTTCCAGTCATAAACTGCTTCCACTGCTTTAATAGCAACCTCTACCATATCCTCTGTCGGTTCTTTGGTAGTCAATTTCTGAAGAGCCATGCCCGGCATAGACAACAATCTGGTAAGCGGATTATCAAAACGACCTGCCAGACGAATCAACTCATAGGAAATACCTGCAATCACCGGAATCAAAAGCAGACGAAGTCCCAGCCTCTGCAACGGATTGCTTACATTAATAAAGAAAAACAAAATGCAGGAAATCGCCATAACATAGAGCATAAAACTTGTACCGCATCTTGGATGAAGTCTGTTGGAGCGCATAACATCACTTACGGTAAGAAGTCTGCCCTTTTCAATGCAATCAATGCATTTGTGCTCTGCGCCATGATACATGTAAAGACGCTTAATATCCTCCATCTGGCCGATTAACACCACATATCCGATAAAAATCACAAAACGCATCACTGCTTCTGAAACAGACAGCACCAGCTTATTGTGAATCCAAATACCCATAAGAGCTGACAATGCATACGGCAGCACCACAAAAAGTCCCACAGACATAACGATTGCAATAATCATGGTAATGGTAAGCAGTAAATCATTGGCTTTATCACCAAGATGCTTTTTAACCCACAGTTCAAACTTACCCGGTTCATCATCCTCTTCTTCCATGGTGATATCCGCCGAATAATTAATACTCTTAATTCCCATCATCATGGAATCTATAAAGTTTACCACACCCCTTATAAAAGGAAAGGTTGTAAACCAATTCTTTGGTATAGCGCTTTTATACTCCATACTCTGTACATCAATAGTACCATCTGACTTACGAACGGCAACTGCGCTTTTGTCACCATTTCGCATCATAATCCCCTCTAAGACTGCCTGACCTCCGATACCGGAATAACACTGTTTTTTCTTGGCCATATTAGCCTCCTTATAATGTGTAAAAGAAATTCTAAATGATTAAAAAAGGTTGAGATATACACCTCAACCTTTAATGTCTTACTGAACACCGTATTTCTTGTTGAATTTATCAATACGTCCACGAGCCTGAGCTGCTTTCTGCTGACCTGTGTAGAATGAATGGCACTTAGAGCAAACTTCTACGTGAATTTCCTTTTTAGTGGAACCTGTTACAAATGTGTTGCCACAGTTGCAAGTAACAGTCGCCTGATAATAATTAGGATGTATTCCTTCTTTCATTGTACAATCACCTTTCTATATCATAATAACGTTTGTTGTTCTCATCCGCGCCATCTGTACATAGACAGCTATTACATGATAACACTATTCCCAATATTTTTCAAGACTTTTTTTTAAATTATTCCGGAAGTTTTAAGTCATTTTCTTTAATCCAGCCAATCTTACGGAAAAACACTCCAAACAAAGTACAAAGTACCGCCGGAAGCACAAAACAAACCAGTCCCATGCCGGTCCAGTCAAAGGCTGTAATAGCCTCCTTTGCGCCGGTTGCCACATCCTGTACCCAACCGGTGTAGAGACCAATCTGACCCACAAAACCACAGGTACCCATACCGGATGAAATGGCTGCACCATTCATCTCCATGCCAAATACACAGGTTGCAATTGGTCCTGTAATCGCAGAGGTCAAAATTGCCGGAAGCCAGATGCGTGGATTTTTCACGATATTCGGCATCTGAAGCATACTGGTACCAATCCCCTGAGAAATCAATCCGCTGACTTTGTTTTCTTTAAAGCTCATACATGCAAAGCCTACCATCTGTGCACAACAGCCTGCCAATGCGGCTCCTCCTGCCAGACCGGTCAACTCCAACGTATGACAAATGGCTGCACTACTAATAGGAAGGGTCAATGCAATACCCATAACCACAGAAACAATAATACCCATGAAGAACGGCTGCAGTTCTGTTGCCCACCTAATTAAGTTACCCACGTAGCTTGCCGCCGCACCGATGCCCGGCGCCCACCACATAGCCAAAAGCACACCTACACAAATGGTTACAAACGGTGTTACCAAAATATCTACTTTGGTTTCCTTGGAAACAAGTTTACCACACTCTGCTGCAAGAATGGCTATAATCAATACAGCCAACGGTCCTCCAGATCCACCCAGAATATCTGCGGCACTTCCCACCGTTAAAAGGGAAAACAGCACCAACTGCGGAGCCTGCAAGGCATACCCGATAGAAACCGCCATGGCCGGTCCGTCTACCGCTTTGGCATAATTGCCGATTTCTACCAAAACAGGGATATCAAACTGCTGTCCCAAGGTACCGATAATGGTTCCAATCAACAAAGAGGCAAATAAGCCTTGTGCCATAGCCCCCATAGCATCGATGCCGTAACGCTTGGCTGATACAATTACGTTTTTCTTTACACAGAAAGCTGCTGCTTTTTTCCACATTCCACATAGTATTTTTTTCATCACGTACTCCTAATCTTGTGTAAGGCAGATTGTCCTGCACATCTTTTGTAAATTTTTTTATTAAACTAAAATAATCTCTGCTTTCGTACGATATGTACAAATTCGCGATTATTTTTGGTTCTTGCAAATAAATCTAATATCTTGTCCACCGCTTCATCCGGTTTCATACCATTTAGTCCACGACGCATCATGGTTACTGCCTCGATTTCATAAGGGTGCAAAAGCAAATCCTCTCGTCTGGTACCGGATTTTGGAATATCAATCGCCGGGAATATGCGTTTTTCGGAAAGCTTCCTATCCAGAATAATTTCCATATTGCCGGTGCCTTTAAATTCTTCGTACACCACATCATCCATCTTGGAGCCGGTATCTACCAGTGCCGTAGCAAGAATGGTGAGACTTCCCCCTTCACGCATATTTCTGGCTGCACCAAAGAAACGCTTTGGCATATGCAGTGCTGCCGGGTCCAAACCACCGGACAAGGTACGACCGCTTGGTGAAACGGTCAGATTATATGCTCTGGTAAGTCTTGTTATACTGTCCAGCAAAATGCAGACGTCTTGCTTATGCTCTACCAATCTCTTAGCACGCTCAATGGTCATCTCTGCTACACGTTTGTGATGCTCCGGCAATTCATCAAAGGTAGAATGAATAACCTCAACCTTATCACCGCGAATAGCTTCCTTAATATCAGTAACTTCTTCCGGTCTTTCATCAATCAATAAAATAATCAAGTGAACATCCGGGTGGTTACGCTGAATGGACTGGGCAACCTCCTTCAAAAGGGTGGTCTTGCCGGCCTTTGGCGGAGATACAATCATACCACGCTGTCCCTTACCAACTGGGCTTAATAAATCCATGACTCGCATTGCCACACTGCATCCGGGACGCTCCATCACCATACGCTCGTTGGGGAAAATCGGGGTCATATCTTCAAAATTAAAACGACGTGCATTTTCTTCCGCATCCATGCCGTTTACACTCTTTATGTATAAAAGGGCACTGAACTTTTCTTTCTCCGTCTTAATGCGGGTATTACCGCGTACAATGTCACCTGTCTTTAAATTAAAACGACGGATCTGACTTGGCGCAACATACACGTCCTGCTCTCCCGGCATGTAATTGTCGCTTCTGATAAATCCAAAACCATCAGCAAGTACTTCTAAGATGCCATGTGCCTCCATACCGCTATCCAAGTTGGTAGGTATGGTGCGTTCTTTTGTTTCCCTGCTGTCATCAGGCTCTGTTTCTTTTTTCTCCTCAGTCGGTTGTTTGATTTCTTTTTTCTCCTCAACCGGCTTCTTAACTTCTTCTGTCCCACAGACATCTTTCACCATGTTATTTGCTTCTTTTGTTCCGTTCTTTTCCTGCTCGTCCAGCGCAAGCATTGCTTCAATCACTTCACTTTTTCTCATGGTTGAGGTTCCCCTAATACCTCTATGCTTGGCAATTGCCCTTAAATCTGTAAGTCCTAGGGATTCATATTTTTCTCTCATAGGTCTTCCTTTCTATGTATTACATATTTCTTTCATAAATCATTTTGGGAAATGGGCAGGATGAACAACCCCGCCTTAGAACTCTAAACTTATTTTGATTATACACAAGAATTATATATTTGTCACTAAAAACTATACCTTTTTTTGGAAAAAAATACTATAATTTACGACAAATTTCCAAAATATTTGTTTTGTTCAGTGACTTGCCTTTCTTGTAAAAATGTTCTACAATCATAACATACTTCATAATAATACGAAAAGAAGGTTTTTTTATGACTGAAAGGAACCCCCTGTGGCTGGACAAACCCTACTATTCTCTTAACGCCTACTTCAAGCACACTTTTGGAGAGAAATGTTATAAAATTGCATTGGATGGTGGGTTTAGCTGCCCAAACAGAGACGGCACCATAGGTGTAGGCGGATGTATTTTTTGCTCCGGCTCCGGCAGTGGTGACTTCAGCACGCCTATCCACGAGCACCCTTCTGTTTCCGAACAGATTCATGCAGGTCTTAGCCTTATGGGCGACAAAAAGACCGGAAATAAATTTGTGGCATATTTTCAAGCCTTTACCAATACCTACGGTCCAGTAAGTAAGCTGCGTCGCCTTTATACAGAAGCATTAGATGCCCCGGATATTATAGGTATTTCGATTGCCACCAGGCCGGACTGCCTTGGTTCAGATGTACTGGCACTTTTGAAGGAACTGAAACAGACCTACTCCCACAAATTCATTTGGGTAGAACTAGGCTTACAAACCATTCATGCCAAAACGGCACGCTACATTCGAAGAGGATACGATTTAGCCGTATTTACAGAGGCCGCAAATGCGCTGCATGCACTGGATATTCCGTTTATTATACACGTAATTTTAGGTCTTCCGGGAGAAACCTGCGAAATGATGCTGGAAACCATTGATTATATTAATGTAGTTCGACCTTTCGGTGTAAAACTTCAGTTATTACACATATTAAAGGGAACGGATTTGGCTATAGATTTTGAAACAGGCACTTTCCAAGCCTTGACAGAAGATGCTTATTTAGAAATACTGGGCGCATGCATTGCAAAACTACGCCCGGATATCGTACTTCACCGTGTAACCGGTGACGGTCCAAAAGACTTGCTTATAGCCCCTTTATGGAGCACCAACAAGCGTGGAGTCCTTAACCACCTACATCATTACTTAAAAGACAACCAGATTTATCAAGGGAGGGATTTTCATGAATCAGGAACCATTAACACTTTATAAATTAATTATATTATATATGCTGGAGCAGGTGGATTTTCCACTTACGACAGCGCATATTACGGAGTTTATTCTGGACCAGGGCTATACCAACTACCTTACCCTGCAGCAGGCGCTCAGTGAACTTACGGAAGCCGGCCTTGTCGACTGTCAGACAGTAAGAAACCGTACCCGCCTGACGAATACCAGGGAAGGTACGGAAACCTTAAACTTTTTTGGCAACCGTATCAGCGATGCCATTCGTGATGACATTGCCAAATACTTTGCCCAGAATGAAATTACACTGCGCAGCGAAGTCAACATCCATGCAGACTACTACAAATCCACCAGTGGTGAATACGAAGTCCGCATGGTTGCCCGCGATAAGGATACGCTTTTAGTTGACCTGACCCTTTCCGTTCCGGATAAAGACATGGCCAGACAGATGTGTGAAAACTGGGAAAGAAAGAACCAGCAGATTTATCAGTATTTGATGGAGAAGTTGTTGTAAGAAGTCAAATACAGGCAAGGAAATCACATCCGCGACGAAACGGGCAAAGAATTTGAAGAAACGACAGAGTACCGGGAAGCAGATTTACTCCGCTTTCCGGCACTTTTTACGCTTCCCTATATCGTTTTCTATACTGCAAAGGCGATTCACCATACTTTTCCTTAAAAAGATGTACAAAATAACTTACATCATGAAATCCAACATCATACGTCACTTCTGTAACAGGCTTATCCGTGCTTAATAAAATCCTCTTTGCATCTTCCAATTTTAAATGATTACAATATTCCCGAATGGAAACGCCTGCTGACTTTTTAAACATATGACTAATGTAAGACTTGCTCCTGCCAAAATGCTTGCTTAAATCCTCCAGCGATACATTGGTGTGATACTCATTCAAATATTGCAGCATCAAATTGTACTCACTGCTATCGGCTTCCACACAGCGAACCAAAAACTGCTCCACCATACTACATAAAGGCGGAACTAATACCTCACACAGTTCTACCGGTATATGGGCTTCGTCCTTGTATCCACTGACTGCCACGAATCCCACCACTCTTCCATTTTCACATATAGGATCGATAAATTCATAAATGCCTGCATGACAGACTCTGCAAAAGCTCTCTGTTCTCTGACTTTCCAAAACAGACTTCTGTGCCAACACGCACTTCTGATGATTTCCAGTTACACTCTTTACCTTCATACAATAAGGATTCACATGCGAATTGTATTCTAAAAGTATGGCAAGATACTGCTCCGGTATATTTCCCAGTCTTTTTTCACCAAAATGAATCGATGTATGCAAATCACATTTCTGATTCAAATAGGTAATATATGCATTTATATTTTTTAGTATCTTATACATGACATCCTCACAAATTTGCATTTTCTTTATACTTTTAAGCAGCAAATCACAAGTTTCTGTTTGTGAATTATGATAAATTATATTGTATAAATCACGTTTGGTCAATACAAATTCCAAACGAAATGTTAGGAAAGGAACAGGGATACATTATGTTAAAAACAAACAAGTTACACTGTGATTTATGCGTTGTAGGTGGTGGCATGGCAGGCATCGCTGCTGCTATTTCTGCTGCACGTGAAGGCTTACAGGTTGTCCTTATGCACGAAAGACCGGTTTTAGGCGGCAACGCTTCTTCCGAAATTCGTATGTGGATTTGTGGTGCTAAAGGAAAAGACAATCGCGAAACCGGAATTTTGGAAGAAATTGCTTTGGAGAATTTCTACCGCAACCCAACTAAGAGCTATGCTATATGGGACACCGTGCTTTATGACTTTGTACGCCGAGAGAGAAATATTACCCTACTCTTAAACTGTACCTGCATGGATGCCTCTGTAGAAAAAGGTACCTTTGCCTACGGCAGAGATACCAAAATCAAAACAGTTACCGGATATCAAATGACTACCCAACGCTTTTACGAAATAGAAGCCGGCCTTTTCTGCGATAGCTCAGGTGACAGTATTCTGGCTCCGCTTTGTGGTGCAGACTTCCGCATCGGACGTGAAGACGAAACCTCTTCTGACCTGGGAGAGACTATGACACTGTCAGACAATATGACTATGGGTATGTCCTGCCTCCCATATGGCCGTGAAACCAACCGCCGGGTTGAATTTATTGCTCCGGAGTGGAGTACCAAATTAACGGATGAAGATTTTGAAAACCGAAAGCCGGATATATATGATGATACTGAAAACTTCTGGTATCTGGAACTGGGCGGCAATCGAGACACCATCGGAGATACCGAAACCCTCCGCGACGAATTAATACCGCTGGCTTTGGGCACCTGGGATTATGTGAAAAACTCCGGAAAATTCCATGCAGAAAATTGGGATTTAGATTTTCTCGGCTTCCTTCCTGGCAAACGTGAATCCCGTAGAATGTGTGGTGAATACATGGTTACCCAAAAGGATGTGTTGGAAAATCATGTGTTTGAAGATGAAATTGCTTTTGGCGGCTGGCCTATCGACGACCACTTCCCGGGTGGCTTTTATCACCGCGGAGTACCAAATACCGATTTCCAGACCCCTGCACCTTACTCCCTGCCATACCGTGCCCTGTATTCTAAAAATGTGGAAAATCTGTTTTTTGCAGGCAGAAACATCAGCATGACCCATACTGCCATGAGCAGCATCCGTGTCATGGCTACCTGTGCACTCTTGGGTGAAGCAGTTGGAAAGGCAGCTTTCCTTGCAACAAAGAATGCATGCACACCACACGACGTGTATCTGAGCCACCTAGACACCTTACAAGAGCTGCTTTTAAACGAGGACTGCTTCCTGCCGTCCAAAACCCGCCAGGTGTCCGACACCTGTCGCAATGCTCTGCTTAAGGTTACAAACGATACCCTTGCTTTATCACAGGATGCTGTAAATATGCTCCGTAATGGTCAGGACCGTGCACACCGTATCTATCATACCAACGAAGCCACCTGCTACTACAAGGCACCAATACAATCCGAAATCTGCTATGAATTTGAAGAAACCAATGTTTCTTCCGTACATTTGGTGTTCTGCAGCGACTTAAACCGCAACACATTACCTGGTTCTGAATGTGAACGCCACCACACCACCCGTGCCTGCCAGAAACTGGACAGCCCTTTGATGCACATGCCAAAAACACTGTGCAAAGAATTCAGACTTATTGGCGAATTAAAAGGACAGCAGGTTGAGCTTTTACATGTTACCGATAACCGCAAACGCTCCTATCATCTAGAATTAGAAAAAACCTTTGATAAACTGATTTTGATACCGATTGATACCTGGGGCGATACAGAAGAAGTGACTGTGATTTCGTTTGATTTTAAATAACGCAAAAACTGCCGGATTCTCGCGAGGTTCCGGCAGTTGTTCTATTAAAACTAAAGTTTTAAACTATCTGCATATTTAAATGAAATGATATCCCTTGGAGCCGTCTCTACATATGCTTGCTCTTTATGCATGAAATGTATAATTTCATTTTTCGTCATTTTTCCAAGCTTATCAATAACTATATCCAAAATCTTTTTATCATCCTCCGTTAATGAAGGATATGTTGTAGCTTCAGATAAAGTAAAGTGACATGCATATGTCTCACCCATGTCCTCTTCTTCACAAGGAACATCTTTTAAATCTATAATTGACTCATGACCAATAGGTACAGCTCCCATTGGCAATGCCTGATTGTATAAAGCTTCCGAGCATGAAATTTTCAGGGAGTTCGGCTTCCTTCTGGAAAAATACGAAGACCCTATCATTAATTCCTTCATTATGGTACAGAAACATGGATATGGGAAGATTTATGACAGCCGGCTGTCTAACGGCCCCATCGAATCCCTAAACCGGAAAGTAAAGGATTTAAAACGACTCGGCAGAGGCTTCCGAAATTTTGAACATTTCAGAAATCGTTTTTTATATACTTCCAGAAATAGTCCTGTATTAAACGGTATGTCGAATTATAACCCTGTTACGTATTATGAAGATGATGAATTCTAGGATGAAACTCAACATGAAATCTTATGAAATGATCACCATTGAACAAGCCAACCAGCTTTCACTAAAATATCTGGTCAATGATTATAATGATGCAATAGAAACAATCTGGCATCTGCAACACAAACTGCAGGAACAACTCCTGGAGAACGAACAACTATGGGAAGCTTATGAAGACATAGCTGATAAACTTTATGGATAAAATGCTTCGCTTTAAAGAGGGACTGGCTTCAACAGCCAGCCCCTCACGAAACACCCTTATAAAGTTTGGCAAACCCTCATGAACTTCGATTATCCGTTTTTTTCTTGTAAATCTTCATTTTGAAACCATCCTCCAAAACAGAAATAGAGCAAAAAAAGGTGCTTTTCCCTTCTTCTGCTCCTTCTGTATTTCCATACTCACAAACTTTTTGTTACGCGTAAACGTCATCTGTTCGAGTAATAGGATTAAGTGGATACGGATTGTAATCTGTGAACTGCAGTTCACCGTAAATCCCCTTTACAAGTGCCTCCATAGTTTCAGGATTATAACTGTAGCAATTTATAAATGTATATGCTGCCGTAAAATAGTTAAAAAAGATGTTTGTGTCGCCAAAAGACACACCAATGGATTTATCTACGCACGTGGTCATAATTTGACGCATCATTCTGCTTTTTTCTTCAAAAAAGTATGGCGCGCCTGCCGGTGCAAAATGTCCTATGTATGTAGCATAAAGAATTAAATCATATTGATGAAGTGTCTCATTATCAGATGCTTCAAAACTATCCTGAATATCACATTGTGCTCCACGACGTTCAAATTCCTGCACAACATACTTCAAATTGTCATAACAGATAGGGGAATAACCAATATAAACTATTTTAACCCTTCGTATTTTAGTTGCGTCTACCGGAACGATACCTGTACGGTTTACCGTCATGGTTAGTCCTTTCGCCGCAATATCCCTTGCAACAGCATGTATGGATTCTGCAATTGTCTCTCGCTGAGCTTCTGTAGGATGTGGAATCTCCTGTTTATCAAATAAACCATATTTTTCCTTCATATCTAATATGCGGCTGCATGCATCGTCAATACGGCTCTCAGGCAGATCACCGTTCAACACTGCTGCCTCCACGATATCAATATAGTCCAAACGAACAGGTCCCAGTACCATATCGATACCGGCACGCAAGAGTTCTACGTAAAGCTTATCCTGAGGATAAATAGCTGCCAGTGCTTTCATGTCTGCATCATCCGTTAGTACAACCCCCTTAAAACCCATTTGCTCCTTCAATAGTCCTGTGATAATCTTGTGAGAAAGAGTACTTGGCAAAAGCACACCATTCACACAAGTGTCATCCACATCCTTAAACGTAAAATGACCTACCATCACACTGTCCACACCTGCATCTATGCAAGCCTGAAATTCCCGTCCCTGTGTATTTTTCCAAGTCTCGAAGCTCTGCCTATAGCCAGTCGTACAAAAATGAGAATCTCGATCGTCGTAAGGATCCGGTCCAGGAAAGTGCTTCGCACCAGTAGCAACACCGGATGACTGTACACCATGAATAAATGCAGTGAGCATTTTGTGATTATTTTCATAATCACAAGACATTGCTCTTGTAGTACGATAACGTCCCGCATTATCAGCGACCGGACTCCAGAGCCATCGAAAGCCGGTTGCATGCAAATCTTCACCCAGCTGTTTGCCATACCTAAAAGCCAGTTCAGGATCTTTTGTTGCAGCCAGTCCACCATGGGTTGGCAGCTCTGCATGATCTTCAAATTTATTAGCTTCAATACCATTCTTAGCATCAATAACAGGCATAGTAGGGATGCGAATATAACGATTAATTGTATTGATACAATTAATCCACATATCATCTCTGCGACCTTTTAATTCCGAATTTCCTAATTTGTTTTCAATCGTACGATAGCTTTCCTTTTGTCCTCCCATATTCCATATTGCTCCAATTGGGTTGTTGGTGAAATACCCCTCAACATCTGTAATATTTTCCAGAAGCTTGTGGCGGAAGATGACCGTCTGTCCGATTTTTTCTCTTAAAGTTAAATCTTTTACTTGCGGCCTTACATTTTTAATATCTTGCATAATTTTACCTCTCATAGTATTCTATAAATATTACTTTACTTCACTTCAAATTTTAACCTTGTCTTATATTCACAGAATGGCTCTAACCTGACATACTTCTTACGGTCAATAATATCCTGCCCGCCATAGGAAGTAGTTCTTGGCTCCAGTCCTATTACATATTCACTTTCTCCCAGCATTTTCCATATCAAAAAATCCGGAAGTGTATCACGTTCATATGTCAGATATGCACCCATGTTTCCATTCTCAATTCCTACCGTCACTATTTTCTCAGAATAATCAACAGGAATACATTCTTCTTCCTTATCATGCACGGGTGCGGTTATGTCAGCAACTTCTGCCGGAACATTGACAATCTTTGCTCCCTCCTGTACCAGAGGATATCCAAAATTACAATGATAGCACAGCGCAATATCCTCGCTGCTAAATCCTTCATTCACAATAGTGTCTTCTACCGTAAACTCATCCGAGAAAAGCTTCGCGGTAATGGTTCGTTTCAATACCAGATTGGATCCAAACACCATGTTGTCCCGCATTTCTCCGGAAACTTGCATTACATACTCATCCTCCACCCAGTCAGCAAATACACTCACCTTCTGGGCAGGCGTATGCGCAATCCTGTCATGTAGTCCATATTCCCCAACCGGTCCCCCAATGTTATGCAAGCCACAAGTTGTTAAGAGACCTCCGTAGAAGCCTCTTAACCAGTTTTTACCGTCTTTTTCATAGTATTGCGGAGAAGTTATTCCTGTTTTTGAAATCCAACTGATTGCCTGTCCTTTAAAGCTTGCCTGTGCAATATCCATACAACGGTCGGGCAGAACAGTAAACCGCAGGTTACCGGTATTTACTTCTATGGCACGAACACCTTTTGCTTTCCCATCATGAAAAGTAAAGTCCCTGATACCGCCAATCTGCTCCACGCTTCCGACATGTTTAAGTAACTCTTTTCTATTCATATTTTCTCCTTATGGAAGCATACAAAACATTACTGCGGTTGTTTGTTTATGCTTTTAATTTAATTGTTGTTTTTCAGAAGAATTTATAACAAACTGAAAAGTCATTGTTACAACCGCCATAATGACACAACATACCAAAAATACCGGTTTATAGGAACCCCATACATCAAATACCCAGTTCATAACCGGAGCACTTAAAGCATATCCTGCAGTATTAACAGAAACAAACAATCCCAGGATTTTGTTATAGGATTTCCGTCCAAATAAATCACTTGCAAAAATAGGCAGCATTACTGTTTCCAGTGGCAATGCCAAAGAAACGATTACTGCGTATACCATCGCTAGGATTTTGCCTGTAACTGTATCGGTAAGCAGTGCCAGTGACAATATCGCAACAAGTGATGCTATATCACAAATGGTGGCTACGAAACGAAGTCCGCATTTATCATAAAGCGCTCCTATCAGAAACTTGAAAACACCCAATGCAAGAGAATAAATACTTACTATGGTGGCAATATACGCTGCATCCATCCCTATGTCTTTCATATGAGCAGATGAAACTCCCGTTATCCCCTGTAATACGAAGCCGGTAAAGAATATGCATACTGCTGTCAGATAAAAATAAGGCTGCTTCTTTATAACGACATAATCCAACCCTTCCCAGCTGCGACCTCGAACCTTCTTTTTGTCATTACCTGATGTCTTCCCTTTATTTTCCTCAGTATCCTGTGCCTTTTTCACAGGGTTTTCCTTAAAGAAAACCAGGATAAATACCCCTGTGATAAAAAGAATTAATGCAATCAGCTTATATGCATTTCGATAACCAAAAGGATTGCCTTCTTCATAAATAATCGGTGTAACAATCTGTGTAGCAAATGCACTGCCAAAACCATTGGCAGCCAAAACAGCTCCCATAATGGTACCCTGCTTTTCTTTGCACC
This sequence comes from Lachnospiraceae bacterium, assembly GCA_017521985.1. Taxonomy (GTDB): domain Bacteria; phylum Bacillota; class Clostridia; order Lachnospirales; family Lachnospiraceae; genus RGIG6307. Next base: position 7,106 of record JAFXAZ010000050.1, on the reverse strand, counting down.
ACTTATTCACAATACAACCCACCATAGTAGTGGTAGTCCAGGACAAACCGATACCAAGCATAATACTGCCGATATAAAACATAAATACATTAGCTGCATACGCATACACAAGCGAAGATACAATAAGACTTACAAAACCTGCTGCTATCAGCTTTTTGGTGCCATATTTGCTTATCAGCGTACCAAAGAACAAATTTACCACTGCTGTTGCAATATAACGAAGGCTGTCACTTAGGGAGTACGTACTTCTTTTCATATCCAACGCTTCCGTTATAGGTGCCAGATACAGAGACCTATTAGAGCTACAAAAACCCAAACATATAAACACCATCAGAAAGCACAACATGATAATGACCCATGCATAACTGAATTTTATTTTTACTAATTTCATTAGTATTTCTCCCGACTACCTATTCTTTATCTGACACTCTCCAACATTTCTTTCACAGCCCCAGCCAAAGGTGCTCCATACTCACAAACCTCATAAGCCTCCGCATAACGTATCTTACTTCCGCGCATCTGACCGTACTGCCCAATCAATTCTTTACGGAAGCGTGCTGCAGTCTTTGCAAAGCGTACACTATAGCCACGGGAAGCTGCCATCACTTCCTCATCCGTGGTATCTTCCATAATTTCCATACCCTTTAAAAACGCAAACCGAGCTTCCTCGCCTTCCGGCACCGCTTCTTCATGAGTATATGGCAGCCACTCATATACCTGTGACACATTAAGGTGCGCAATCTGCAGCTTTGTCTCAATCTCATCATCCATGTCAAATACCAAATCCGCACGAAAATCCGGATTACGGAAACCGTCCTCGTTATACATAATAACCGGCATTCTGCGCATAGCAGCTACATCCGGACATTCATGTGGAACTGTCAACATATACGAAGCATCCTGTACCAGCAGTCCTACTGCTCTATGATCTGCATGATAATCATTTTGTCTGTGTGAAATCACTAAATCCGGTGCAAATTCACGTATGTAACGAATTAATTTTCTACGTGTTGCCAAATCTGCCACCAAAGTGCAGTCATCAATATCCCACACATCATATTGGATACCTAATAACTCTGCCACTGCTGCGGATTCTCCTGCACGTCTTTTCACGGTTTCCTCCGGTGTCATAATATGATGACCACCACAACCGTTGCAGCAAGAAAGAAATCTCACCTCATGTCCCATTTTGGTCAATCTGTGTGCCAATCCGCCGCATCGGAATTCATTGTCATCCTGATGTGCTCCAATCATTAAAATTTTCATAATACTTTTATCCTCCTAAGCACGCAATACTCAACAGCTCCTCTAAAGCATATCATAATTTACTTAATTCATTTAAAAAAAACATGCGATAGCCTTGCGGTATAACATGCTGTTCAAACGGATACATTTTCAATTCCTTTTCACCAGCAATATGCGTATACACAGAATATACAAATTCCGGAAGACAGGTTTGGTCGTCCAAACCTATACTGACATCTGTAGGAATCTTTAACATAGGTGCCATGTTGTTTACATCAAAATAAGTTACGGTATCAAACACAGCATCGGTAAGTTCCGGACGGCTTCTTAAAAACTTTTTAATTGCACCAAAAACACCGCTTCCTGCTTCAATTCTATTCCAAATGCAATTATAACTCGGTTCACAGGTAAAACATTTCTTAGAATGACCACTTAACGCAGAAGCAACAATAGACAACGCCCCACCCTGACTCTGTCCAAATGTTACAATTCTTTCAGGATCCACTTCCGGAAGCGATGCAATAACATCCATTGCACGCACTGCGTCAAGGTAAATATTTTTCATATAAAAAGTTTCTTTATTCGTGACGCCTTTTGTCATAAGGCCATGATAACTGGCTTCTACAGAATATACTGCTTTATCTGCTGTGGTACCTCCCTGAGAACGTATGTCCATAGTAAAACAGCATACTCTTGTTGCTAAAATATCCGGCCAAATCTCCTTTTTTCCCCCACCGCCACGAAAATATGCCACGCAAGGTAATTTCTCTTCCCCACGGTTGAGCGGAACAGAAAAATAGGCATGTACTTTTGTCTCGTCATGTGTATTAAACACAATCTCATAGCTTTCAAATGACTTATCATAAGGAAGTTCCAATTTTTCACGGGTATAGCTTACAGGAATGCTTCTTAACATATTAACCTGTTCCTGCCAAAATGCCTCAAAATCCTCTTTGCTTGTTTGTGCAATAACTTTTTCCTTCAGTTTCTTTTCTTTTAATTGTTCATAAATCATGATTTATTCTCCTTTTCCACCATATAACTGTGTATATTTAAAATCCGGTTCAATTCCCATACGAGTATGTGCTGACACTAAGTTTTCTCTAACTTTATCGTCTACCTGTTCGTATAAGCTGTTCCCTTCCGTGTCCATGTCAACCACGAAGGGGCCAAATTCATTTAATTCAAACTGCCATGGGGCCTCAATGGACCCCATCTCATCAAAAAGATAAACACCCTGAATATCAATCTGGTCATGCCATAAGTTCGGGCTGACGGATTGAGGGGAAAGGTGAACACAGCCATATTTCTGCATTGCCTCAGCTGTCTTTTCCCGCATAGTAGTCTTGCCTACAATAACTTTCAATCCCCATTCTTTTATGGAATCTGCTCCCCATTTTTCAAAGCGGACGCTGGAAGTAGGCATAATAGAAACAAGCTGCCAGGAATCTCCCTCTTTCAGAATAATAGGACCTGCATGAATAAGGATATCATTGTCAAGCAGTTCTTTTGGCATTGCTAATCCTTCATCAAACACACTGCGTTGTAGCTTGCTGCGGCAGGTAAATGCCTTTCCTGACAAAAAAACAGTGTCTCCTACCCGCAATTTTCGAATATCAGATTCCTGCAAAGGACTCTGTAAATGGTATTCACTCATGTCTTCCTCTCCTTCTTTCATCGATTTTCAAACCATAACGGGTCTGCCTGATATTCCATGCTATTATCCGCATGAATCAGGTAAGTTCCTCTTCTGGCCACCATACAATTACAGCTTATGGCAACAGCGATACCCGCGATATGGGTATAGGCATATTCTACATTTACCCCCAACGTGGAGGTATTTCCTCCGATTCCCAGGATACCAATTCCCAATGAATTTATTGCCTCAAACAATTCCTGTTCCAATTCTGCAAAAGCTTTTTCCGGATGATGGGTTCCAACCTTTCTAAGGCAGGCAGCCTCTTTTGCCAGGTCGGCAGCCATATTTGCAGTACCACCAATACCCACACCTATAATGGAAGGTGGACAAACCGCACCGGCATAGGTAGCTTCCGCAAAGGAATCTACTACAAATTTTTTGATGCCCTTTAATCCGTCTGCAAAGGCAACCATTTGCGTGCGGGCACCGCCAAACACCTCTGAACCACCGCCTTTTGCAACATACGTAATCTGTACCTTATCTCCGGGTACAAATTTCCATGTAATCCAAGGTACATTTTCTCCTACATTATATCCGGGATCAAATCCGGTGAGTGGATGCTTCATTGTCTTACGCAAGTATCCTTCTGCAGTGGCTTTTTCTACCGCCCGGCAAAGCGTTTCCTGTAAATGTAACATACCGCCTTCCAGCTCTGCTTCATTTCCTATTTTCACAAAAAAGAGAGGCCAGCCGGTATCTGAACAGGCCGGCAAGCTTTTTTCTCTGGACATTTCCAGACTTTTTACGGTATTACCCAAGCCGGTTTTTGCTGCCGGATTACCTTCTTTCTCCCAGGCATCTTTTAATGCTTTGTACACATCATCACTAATATAAGTAGCTCCCTTAACAATCGCTTGAAAAGCCGCTTCAAACAATACTTCTTGTGTTATCATCTTCTTTTCTCCTCCTGCTAAAGCTGTATCATAATGTTACCGAGTTTGCGATGCTGTTGACAACCATACACATCATCCTCCTGTACAGCACCACTAACCCAGTGGCGAGGTATTGTCACCTTGAAGGAAAAAACCTGCTCATAAGGTATAATCGATACCTCTTCCGGTAAAACCTCGTACAGGGAAGCAATCTTTTGCTCCGTGATACAACCGGACTCCATTACCTTACGAAACATTTCCTCACTATCAAACATCACATCAAAAGTATAGTAAAGAGGGCCTGCATTTTTAGAACGCAATATTGCCGCTAAATCAATTAACTTTTCCATGGTTATACTCCCTCCAGACAGTCTGTGAACATTCTGCAAAATCATCCACCTGACAAAGATGGTACATGCTAAATTCATATACCTCTCCCATATGTATATCAGACGGAGAATAAGGAAATGCCAAATTTCCTGCCGTAGATTTTCTGCCTGCATAGTCATAGTGTAAAACACGGGAACGTGCAACAGCACATACTGCATCAGCAATTTCCTCACTCTTTGCAACTACGTCTATAATCAGGCCCAGATTACCTGCAAATTCCTCATGCACATCCTCTGGTGTCGGACCATATTTTCTAAAAATTATCCGATAATCATCTTCGCTATATGCTTTAAAATTCTCTTTTAAAAACTCACGCACTCCCTGCTCAATCGTTTCTATAGAAACAATGGTGAGAAGATCATTAATCCCTGCTATGGCAATGGTACGATACCCTGCAAGGCGAGTGCCTTCCAGCTTCAGAGTTTTCACCGGGGCTGGTATAAAACGACTGCCTCTGACTTTTACACTCCGTTCTGTAATCTGCTCATATTGGCTCTCCGTAAGGTCTATTACGCCATCTGGTTCGTATATATGTACAGGGTCACTCTGTTCATACATGGTATGTGCCGCCACTCTTCGCACAGTACAACGTCGAATTGGATTCATAGGTGTTAACGTAAAACTATCTTCCGTAATTTCTCCCAGCATTACATCCGATGCACTTACCGGTTCCGAACACATGCTTCCACATTCCATAATCTTTGCCATATGGAAGGCAAGCCCCGGATCAAAGCCATGCATGATTGCCGGTGACGCATAAATAGCTGTATCACACAGACGACCACAAATAATCAGATCCGCACCACTTTCCAATGCATGAATAACCGGTTCAACAGACAACTGGGCTACCAGACGATTGCTTTGTGCAATGCTCTCTTCCGTAGAATCCAATGGTCCCATAGCGCTAATTTTTCCGTCCCGGAACTTTTTCATAACATATTCCTTTGAGACATCTGCGTAAATAACTGCAACCTTCATGGATAATTGATGTTCCTCTGCAATCTCGTCTACAATACTGCAAAGCCAGTCTACATGCGGTTTTGCCCCCGAACCACCGGCTGTACCGATGATAAACGGTATTTTTCTTTCTACCGCTGTGGGTAATGCTAATTCCAAATCACGCTTTACTGAATTGCGGTTTGTAAAGGAATTTCCACTTCCGAGGTAGTATGGTCCGGGATCAGTAGAACCGGCATCCACACCAATATAATCCGGACAATTTGCAAAGGCATTTTCCAAGGCTTTTTCGGTATAACCATAGCCCAACAAGCCATTCAATGCTATAATTTTCATAAATTTTCCTTCCTTTTAGCTCGTAGTATCCATAAAATCAATAAGCATGTCTTGAAAAGCTTCTGTATCATTATATTTGCAATGCTTAAAGCCTTCCATAAGTTTGTAGGTAAGCTTTTCTTCCGGACAGCCAAACATTTTCATCGTTTTCATAAACATCAAATTTTGCTCTAATCGGCAAGGCATATCGTCATCGGATACAATAATAAATACATTTGGAAAGACCGTATTCTCATTTATAAAATGTATTGGAGCCGCATCATCCACCACAATTCGTTTGGTATTGATTCCTCTTTCATGCAACACATTGAAATGTGTAGTGGTCTGTGCAGAGTTGATGATATACCCGTTAATGTCTGTGGTTGCAATATGGTGCTTTGCCAAATACTCAGGCGCAAAAGCAAGCATTGCCGTAATCCATGCACCTGCAGAAGTACCGCACACAAAAAGCTTGTTTATCTTTTTATATTCATGCATATGCTCTTTTGCCCAGGCAACTACTGCTGCAGCATCCTCTATAAAATCCGGAAAAGCGGCATTCGGATACTTACGATAATTTGCATAAATTACCGCTTTGCCAGCTGCCACAAGTCTGTCGAACGAAGTACAGTTATCTTTACTGCCGTTTACCAGACCTCCGCCGTGAAAGTATATGAATACGTCAGCATCCGCAGTATCCGGCAAACATAAATTTAATTTCTGAATCTCCGGTTTTTCTGTTCCGTAAATAATATCTTTGATAAGTTCCATGTTGTTTTTCCTTCCTGTCTACCTTTTCCAAAAAAGCCAACGGTCTTGATGTTTCTTACGATTCATACAAGGCCGCCTATGGCCTCATGCCTTCACGTGCCGCTGCTAATCCGGCATGCATGTCCTTTTATTAGTGCAGCACTTCCTCTCTAAGCTATTCGTTAGTCGCAGGAACCTCTACACTTAAATCATCAAGCAGGATGGATGTGGATGAAGTTGAGGCATCATCATCCGAACTAATCTGAAAAGCAATATTTCTGATATAGTCCATACTATTTCCTTGCGCTGTTACAAGCTGCACCTCATTTAGCATCTTCTGATTATTAATATATAAGTCATATGTCTGGCTCGTAAGATTCAATACAAACGAAAAATCATACCAAGCATTCGTACTATACTCTTGAATATCCTGATATTCGCCGCTCTGATTAAGGTACTGTATTTGACCAGTTTTTACACCGTCACCATCAGTATCTGTAGCAACGGTAAGCTTTATCGGATATGCACTGACGCTACTATCGCGATTCGTAATTTTAGGAAAAGCTGAGCTATCCGCTATCGAAGGTATATCATTCACATAAATACTGTAATTGATTTTAACCTTCTTATACGAAAAACTACTTTCAAGGTCAATCTGACAAAGAGCATTACCTTTTGTCTTAGCATTCGATACTAACTTGATTGCAATATTATCCGCATTTTCACCTTTGCTTACATTGACCGCTGCAATAATAGAATTGGCATAGGCTTGCAACCTACCATTCTTGCCCAAACTTTCTTTCATTGCATATTTATCATCCACGGCTAAGGTACCCACCGCAATTGTATTAAAATCTTCTGATTTATGAGACGTATAG